>NZ_JBHVZO010000015.1:52980-206884 GCF_042879855.1 Streptomyces sp. NPDC058326
CGTGGCGGTTGCCCCCGGGGCTGGGGGGGCCCCCGCCCCCCCCCCCGGGGGCCCCGCCGCCCGCGCGCGGGGGGGCGCCGCCCCCCCCCCCCCGCGGCAGGGGGATCGTCACACCGCCCACCAGACGGTGGTGTCGGCGGGCACCAGCGCTGTGCCCTCACCGTCGGCGGCGACGATCTGGACGTCCTCGTTGGAGAGGAGATACCGGCCGGGCAGCGGGACGGAGATGGCCCGGCCGGTGGTGTTGGCGGTGCAGACGAATCCGTCGCGGCGGAAGGAGAGCACACCCTCGGGTGCCTCCAGCCACTCGACGGAATCGCCCGCACCGAGTTCGGGACGCTCGCGCCGTACGGCGAGCGCGCTGCGGTACAGCTCCAGGGTGGAGCCGGGGTCGCCGGTCTGCGCCTCGACGCTCAGGCCGCCCCAGGCCGCGGGCTGCGGCAGCCAGGAGCCGCCGGCGCCGAAGCCGTACGAGGAGCCCTCGACGGTCCACGGGATCGGCACGCGGCAGCCGTCGCGGAAGCCGTCCTGGCCGCTGGCCCGCCAGAACGAGGGGTCCTGACGGACCTCGTCGGGCAGGTCGGTGACGTCGGGCAGGCCGAGTTCCTCGCCCTGGTAGACGTACGCCGAGCCGGGCAGCGCCAGCATGAGCAGGGTCGCGGCGCGGGCCCTGCGCAGGCCGAGCGCGCGGTCGCCGGGGGTCCGCAGCTGGGTGCCGAGGCCCGCCGGGTTGGCGAAGCGGGTGGCGTGCCGGGTGACGTCGTGGTTGGACAGCACCCAGGTGGTGGGGGCGCCGACCGGGCGCATCGCGGCGAGCGAGGCGTCGATGACGGTCCGCAGCTCGGCCGCGTCCCAGTGGGTGCCCAGGTACTGGAAGTTGAAGGCCTGGTGCATCTCGTCGGGGCGCACGTAGTTCGCGGTGCGGTCGACGGTCGGGGTCCAGGCCTCGGCGACGAGGACGCGCTCGCCGTCGTACTCGGAGAGCACCTTCCGCCAGGAGCGGTAGATCTCGTGGACGCCGTCCTGGTCGAAGAACGGCATGACGTCGTTGCCGAGGAGCTTCAGCTGGTCGTGGGCGCCGAGGTCGGGCAGGCCCTCGGCCTTGACCAGGCCGTGGGCGACGTCGACGCGGAAGCCGTCGACGCCCATGTCGAGCCAGAAGCGGAGGATCGAGCGGAACTCGTCCCGTACGGCGGGGTGCTCCCAGTTGAAGTCGGGCTGCTCCGGGGCGAAGAGGTGGAGGTACCAGTCGCCGGGGGTGCCGTCCGGGTTCTCGGTGCGGGTCCAGGCCGGGCCGCCGAAGATGGACTCCCAGTCGTTGGGCGGCAGTTCGCCGTCCTTCCCCTTGCCGGGGAGGAAGTGGTAGCGCTCGCGCAGCGGGGACCCGGGGCCCTCGCGCAGGGCGCGCTGGAACCACTCGTGCTGGTCGGAGGAGTGGTTGGGCACCAGGTCGACGATGATCCGCAGACCCAGTTCGTGGGCGTCGCGGATCACCGCGTCGGCGTCGAGGAGCGAGCCGAACATGGGGTCGATGGCCCGGTAGTCGGCGACGTCGTAGCCGGCGTCGGCCTGCGGCGAGGCGTAGAACGGCGAGAGCCAGACGGCGTCGACGCCGAGCTCCTTGAGGTACGGCAGCCGGCTGCGGACGCCCTCCAGGTCACCCATGCCGTCGCCGTTGCCGTCGGCGAAGCTGCGCGGGTAGACCTGGTAGATCACGGCGTCTCTCCACCAGCCCGTGTGCGTGCCGGTGGTCGGGGCGTCGGCCGGGGCGGCGAGATGCTGGGTCATGTCTTCCCTGAGAGGTAAGGAGTGGCGGCGTACGGAGGCGGTGGTCGGGCTCAGCCCTTGACGGCACCGGCGGACATGCCGGTGACCAGGTGCCGCTGGGCGAAGAGGAACACCAGGGCGGCGGGGACGGCGATGAGCACGGAGGCCGCGGCCATCGGGCCCCACTGGGCGCCGTACTGGTTGACGAACTTCTGCAGTCCGCCGGCCAGGGTGAGGTTCTCGTCGCCGACCATGAAGGCGGAGGCGTAGGCCACCTCGCCCCAGGCGGTGATGAAGGAGTAGAAGGCGGTGACGGCGATGCCCGGCTTGGCCAGCGGCAGGATCAGCCGCCAGAAGGTGCCGAAGGGGGTGAGGCCGTCGACGTAGCCGGACTCGTCGATCTCGCGCGGGATGGTGTCGAAGAAGCCCTTCATCATCCACGCGCAGAACGGGACGGCGATCGTCAGGTACGTGATGACCAGGCCGACCGGCTGGTTGAGCAGGCCCATCGAGGCCATGATGTTGTAGATCGGCACGATGAGGACGGCGACCGGGAACATCTGGGTGATGAGCAGCGTCCACATCAGGCCGCGCTTGCCGGGGAAGCGGAAGCGGCTGACCGCGTACCCCGTGGTGGCGGAGATGAAGACGCCGACGACGGTGGTGAGGCCGGCGACGAGCAGCGAGTTGGCGAACCAGGTGAGGAACGGGGTGTCGTTCAGGAGGTTCGTGTAGTTCGCGAGCGTCGTCTCCTTGAAGAAGTCCGTCGTCGTGGCGAACTGCGCCGGCTTGAGCGAGGTCAGCAGGACCCAGAGCACCGGGAAGACGGCGATCACGGACGCCACGATGAGCGTGAGGTGCAGCGCGGCCGAGGCGAGCGGCGAACGGCGTCCGCGGAGCGGGGTGTTCGCGGCCTGGGGGGTGGGGGTCGTGGTGGTCACCAGACTTCTCCCTGCTTGCGGAGGACGCGCTGGTAGATCGCGGCGAAGATCATCAGGAGGACCAGGATCAGGACGCCCCACGTGGACGACTGGGCGAAGTCGCGCGGGCTGATCTCGAAGGAGAACTTGTACGCCTGGGTGACGAGGATCTGGGTGGCCTCGCCGGGTCCGCCCCGGGTGAGCAGGAAGATCACCGGGAACATGTTGAAGGTCCAGATGGTGGAGAGCAGGATCACCGTCGTGGACACCGAGCTCAGGCCGGGCATGGTGATGTTCCGGAAGCGCTGCCAGGCGTTGGCGCCGTCCATCTCGGCGGCCTCGTACAGCTCGCCGGGGATGGACTGGAGCCCGCCGAGGAGGGCGACCATCATGAACGGGACGCCGAGCCAGACGTTGACGAGGATGACCGAGAACTTGGCCCAGGTGGGGTCGTTCAGCCACGGGACGGCGTCGATGCCGCCGCCCGCGAGAAGCTTGTTGAGAAGGCCGTTGTCCTGGTTGTAGAGGAAGCGCCAGGCGAAGACGGAGACGAAGCCCGGGACGGCCCAGGGCAGGATGAGCAGCATCCGGTAGACGGAGCGGCCGGCGATCCTGCGGTTGAGGATGTTGGCGAGGCTCAGGCCGAGGGCGAAGGTGATCGCCACACAGGACACGGTCCAGAGGACCGTCCAGCCGAGCGTCGCGAGGAACTGGTTGCCGGTGATCGCGTCGGCGTAGTTGTCCAGACCGACGAACTCGTAGGTGGCCGGGATCTCGTTGACACCGATCGACCGCGCGACGTTCCGCTCGTTGGCGTTCGTCAGCGACAGGTAGATGCCGCGGACCAGCGGGTAGCCGATGATCACGGCGATCACGACGGTCACCGGGGCGACCATCGCCCAGGCGTACCAGTGGGTGGAGAGGGAGCGCTTCTTCGCCGCGCCCCGGGGCTTACCAGTTCCGCGGCTCCGGCCGCGGGCGACGTGGTCGCCCGCGGCCTTCGCCACCGACTGGCTGGGGGTGTCCACAGCCATCAGCCGGCCTGCCTTCCTGTTACTTCCAGTCCTTCAGGAGCTTGCGGTAGGAGTCACCCGTCGCCTTGGCTCCCTTTTCCGGGGTGGTCTGGCCGGTGAGGACCTTGGTGTACTCGGTGACGAGCGGCGCGAAGAGGCTGCCGGTCTCCGGGATCCAGGGGCGCTCGACGGCCTTGTCGACGACCGGCTTGAAGAAGGTGATCATCTCGTTGGTCGCCACGTCCGGCTTGATGTAGACGGACTGACGGGTCGGGAGGAGGCTGAGCTCCTTCGCGACCGTCGCCTGCGTCTCGGCCGAGGTCATGTACTCGGCGAAGGCGTAGGAGGCGTCGAGGTTCTTGGAGCCCGCGTAGACGGCGAGGTTGTGACCGCCCTGCGGGGCGCCCTGGCCGGCCGAACCGGCCGGGACCGGGGCGATGCCCAGGTTGGCCTTGTCGGTGAACTCCTTGCCGGCGTAGGTGTCGGCGACGGCCCACGGGCCGTTGATCATCATGGCGACCTTGCCGTCCTTGAAGGCCGTCTGCATGTTGTTCCAGCCGTCGGTCGCGTCGGTCTTGGCCGCGCCCGAGTCCACCAGGTCCTTGACGACCTTGAAGCCCTTCACACCGGCGGCGTTGTCGACGGTGACCGTCTTCTTCTCGGCGTCGACGAGGTCGCCGCCCTCGCCGTACAGGAAGGAGAGGAACCAGTAGGCGTCGTCGCCGCGCAGGTAGAGGCCGGGGTTGCCGGTCTTCTGCTTGATCTTGGCGGAGACGGTCTTGAGCTCGTCGATCGTCTTGGGGACCGCGACACCGGCCTCCTTGAAGATCTTCTTGTTGTAGAAGATGCCCATGGAGTCGATGACCTGCGGCACCGCGTACGTCTTGCCGTTGTACTTGGTGGAGGCGGCGGCCTGCTCCAGGAAGTCGTCCGACTCCTTCAGGGCGGCGGTGCCGTCCAGCGGGGCCAGGTAGCCGAGGTCCGCGAACTCGGGGGTCCAGGCGACCTCGGAGCGGATGACGTCGGGGGCGCCGGAGCCGGACTGCGCGGCGTTCTTGAACTTGTTCTGCGCCTCACCGAACGGCACGTTCACGTACTTGACGGTGACCTTGGGGTGCTTCTTCTTGAAGTCCTCGGCGACCTTCTTGAAGACCTTGTCCTCGGAGCCGACCGTCGAGGTGTCCCACCAGGTCACGGTGCCGGAGAGCTCACCCGAGCTCTTGGAGCCGCCGCCGTTCGAACCGCTGTCACTACCGCACGCCGCCAGGGTCACGCCCAGGGCCGCGACCAGCGCGGTGGCCGCTATGCCACGCCGCATGTGAACTCCTTCAACTGATCCCGGGGGGGACGAGGGGCTGGAACCTTCCTCATGCGACCGCTCCCTCGCGGCGCTCCGGGTTGCCAGGAACGTAACAGGGTTGAAAACGAGCCGAAAGACCTTGCGAGAACTTTCTGCAAGGTCCGGAGATCGTTACATTCGCGTGTCCCTAAGGTTGCCATCGGATCGCTTGACAGCAGCTGGCACACGCCCCTCAGGGGCGCGCGGTCCTCCGCGCGCGCTCCGAGCGCGCCCCGCGCGCCCTGCAAAACCTGCAAGACCTTGCGAGGTGGCTTGCATCAGCCGTGCGGTGGGCAATACGCCCTGTGACCGGTACAGTCCCTCTTCATGACCGCGCGGCTCTCCGACATCGCAGCCCAGGCGGGGGTCAGTGAGGCCACAGTCAGCCGCGTACTCAACGGCAAGCCGGGCGTGGCCACCGCCACCCGCGAATCCGTCCTCGCCGCGCTCGACGTGCTCGGCTACGAGCGGCCCGTACGACTGCGCCAGCGCAGCGCGGGGCTCGTCGGCCTCATCACCCCCGAACTGGACAACCCGATCTTCCCCGCGCTCGCGCAGGTCATCGGGCAGGCCCTCACCCGGCAGGGCTACACACCGGTCCTCGCCACCCAGACCCCCGGCGGGTCCACCGAGGACGAGCTCACCGACATGCTCGTCGAGCGCGGTGTCGCCGGCATCATCTTCGTCTCCGGACTGCACGCCGACACCACCGCCGACATGACGCGCTACGACCAGCTGCGCGGCAAGGGTGTCCCGTACGTCCTCCTCAACGGCTTCTCCCCCAAGGTGCAGGCGCCCTTCGTCTCTCCCGACGACCGGGCGGCGATGCGGCTCGCGGTGACGCACCTGGCCGCGCTCGGGCACACCCGGATCGGGCTCGCCGTCGGGCCGAAGCGCTTCGTGCCGGTGCTCCGCAAGATAGAGGGCTTCCAGCAGGGCATGGCCGAGCGGCTCGGCCTCGGTCCCGCGGAGTCCGAGGAACTGATCCAGCACTCCCTGTACACCCTGGAGGGCGGCCAGGCCGCGGCCGGGGCACTGATCTCCCGGGGCTGCACGGCGGTCGTCTGCGCCAGCGACATGATGGCGCTCGGCGCGATCCGGGCCGCCCGGCAGCAGGGGCTCGACGTGCCGCGGGACGTCTCCGTCGTCGGTTTCGACGACTCCCCCCTCATAGCGTTCACCGATCCGCCGCTGACCACCATCCGGCAGCCGGTGCAGGCGATGGGGCAGGCGGCGGTCCGCGCGCTGCTCGAAGAGGTCGGGGGCACACCGGCCCCGCACTCGGAGTTCGTCTTCATGCCGGAGCTGGTCGTCCGCGGGTCGACCGCGTCGGCCCCCACCACCGTCCGCCCCTCTGCCTGACCCTCCCTGATCCGTCCCGGGGACTCCTTCCTGAGGGGGACCGGGTGCGGCCCGAACCCGCCCGGGGGATGATCGGTCGGGGGGACGGGATCTGGCAGACTCTCTCCCTATGGGTGAAACGACCGTGAAGAGTTTGGACAACCGGACGACCCCGTCGTCACCCACCGTCGTGGCCGACGGCAGGTTCGCGCGTCTGCGCGCGGGCACGCCCCGGCGTCCCACGATCTGGTTCGAGATCCTGCTCATCGCGGTGAGCTACTGGACGTACTCCCTCATCCGCAACGCGGTGCCGGAGCAGAAGGCCCAGGCGTTCAAGAACGCCGACTGGATCTGGGAGGCCGAGCAGTCCCTCGGCCTCGCCTTCGAGCACGCCGTCAACCACGCCGTGAACTCGGTGACCTGGCTGATCGTCTCGATGAACTACTACTACGCGACGCTGCACTTCATCGTGACCATCGGTGTGCTCGTCTGGCTCTACCGGTGGCACCCGGGCCGTTACGCCGCGTTCCGTACCGTCCTGTTCGCCACCACCGGTGTGGCCCTCGTCGGTTACTACCTGTATCCGCTCGCGCCGCCCCGGCTCATGACCGGCCACAACTTCATCGACACGGTCCTCGTGCACGAGACGTGGGGCTCGATGGCCTCGGGCAACCTGAAGCACGTGTCGAACCAGTACGCGGCGATGCCGTCGATGCACATCGGCTGGTCGCTCTGGTGCGGTCTGACCATCTTCCTGCTCGCGAAGGCACCCTGGGCGAAGATCCTGGGCCTGCTCTACCCGATGGCCACGCTGGTCGTGATCGTCGCCACCGCGAACCACTTCTGGCTGGACGCGGTCGGCGGCATGATCTGCCTCGCCTTCGGCTTCCTCGTCTCGTACTTCTGGTACGGCTCGCGGCCGCACCACCTGCCCAAGCTGGTGGAGCCCGCGGCGTCGACCGCGCGGCGGAGCGGCCCGCCCCCGGAGCGGGGGACGGACCGCGAGACGGCCGGTGGGACGGGCCACGAGAGGGATCCGGCCGGCTCGGCCGACGAGCCGACGGAGCAGCCGCGCGTCAGCGCCGGTAAGTGACCCGGCCGCCGACGACGGTGAGCCGGACCGGGGCCTCCGCGGCCTCGTCCGCCGGGGCCTCCACCGGGTCCACGGCGAAGGCGGTGAGGTCGGCCCGGTAGCCCGGGGCGATCCGGCCCGCGACCGTCTCCTCCCCCGCGGCGACCGCCGCGTGCGTGGTCATGCCCTCCAGGGCCATCGGACCGGTGAGCCCGTGCCGGGCCGAGGCGGCTCCTCGCGGGGCCCGCGCGGTGGCGAGGACCTGACGGGCGTCGTAGTGGGCGATGGGCCAGTCGGAGCCGAGCGCGAGGTGCGCCCCGGCCTCCCGCAGGTCGCGGCAGCGCCAGGCGCGGGCCGCCCGCTCCACGCCGAGCCGCTTGGACCACTCGTCGGTGTGGTCGGCGCGGGTGTACGCGGTGTGGGGCGGCTGCATGGAGGCGACGACCCCGAGCGCGGCGAAGCGGCCGAGCTGGTCGTCGGGGACCGTCTCGATGTGCTCGATCCGGTGGCGGGGGCCTCCGGACCCCAGGGACTCCACGGTGTCGAGGACGTGCCGGACGGCGGCGTCGCCGATGGCGTGGGTGGCGGTGCCGACCCCGGCGCGGTGGAGCCGGCGTACGGCGGCGGAGTACGTCTCCGGGTCGGGCCAGAAGGCGTCGGTGCCCTGGCCGTGGCAGTCGGCGTGCTCCAGCCAGGCCGTGCCGCCCTCGACGGTGCCGTCCATGAAGAACTTCACGCCGCCGATCCGCCACAGACGGCCGGCCCGCCCCTGGAGCCGTACCAGCGCGTCCAGCTCCTCATCGGTGGCGCCCGGCATGCACCAGGGCGCGAGCCGCAGGCGCAGCGGCAGGTCGCCGTCCTCCTCCAGGGAGGTGAGCAGTCCGGGTACGTCGTGTCCGCCGAGGTCCATGACATGGGCGGAGGTGAGGCCGGTGGCGGCCATGGCGGCGAGCAGGCCGACGAGCCGGGCACGCCGCTCGGCGTACGGCTGGGTGGGCAGGACCGGGGTCATCAGATCCATGGCGGCGTGCTCGATCAGGTGCCCGGTGGGGCGGCCGTCGGTGCCGGTCACGACCTCGGAGCGCTGGGTGAAGGCGCGGGGCCCGTCGATGCCCGCGGCCTTGAGGGCGGTGCCGCTGACCAGGGCCGAGTGTCCGTCGTAGAGACGCAGGTGGGCGGGGGCGCCGGCGAGGACGTCCTCGACGAGGTCGCGGTGGACGGGGCGGCCGCCGAAGACGTTGTGGTCGAGGCCGAAGCCGAGGACCCAGCCGTCGCGGCGCTCGGCGGCGGTGAGGGCGGCGCGGAGGCCTTCGAGGTCGGTGACGCCGGACAGGTCGGTGCCGGTGAACATCTCCAGGCCCCAGACGGGGTGGCTGTGGGCGTCGGTGAGGCCGGGGGTGAGGGTGGCGCCCGCGAGGTCGACGGTCTCCGTGCCGGGTCCTGCCCAGGTACGGGCCTCGGCGTCGGTACCGAGGGCGGTGATCAGTCCGCCATGGACGGCGACGGCGGTGGCGCCGGTGAGCTCGGGGTCGCGGACGCGGGCGTTGACGAGGACGAGGTCGGGTGCGGACACGTGAGTTCTCCAGGGTCGGACGGTTCGGCGGCGAAGCGTGCGTAGACCTCGGGGCGGGTGCGCCGGAGGCGGTACGCGAGGAGGAGCCCGAGGAGGAAGACGCCGGGGACGAGGGAGACGAGGACGGTGTTGACGGTGGTCGAGGCGCCGGTGAAGACGTCGATCTTGGAGACGACGAGGACGATCGCGCCGGCGAGCAGCACGGCGGCGACCACGGGCGCGACGACGGTGCGCAGGACGCCCTCGTCGTGGCGCACGCGGCGGAAGTAGAAGGGGATGGCGAGCGCCGCGAGCAACTGGAGGGCCATCAGGGCGATGCCGCCGGGGGTGTTCACCCAGAGCAGCAGCTGGGTGTACGGGTCGGCTCCGGCGGCCGCGAAGCCGAGGACCACGGCGAGACCGAGGACGGTCTGGGCGGTGCCCGCGACGTACGGGGAGCGGTGGCGGGGGTGGACCTTGCCGAAGACGGGGGGCAGGACGCCTTCCTCGGCGAGGGCGAGGCCGTAGCGGTTGATCGCGTTGTGGAAGGCGAGGAGGGAGGCGAGGACGCTGGTGACGATGAAGACGTGCATCAGGTCGGCCGCCCAGCCGCCGACGTAGGTGGTGATCGCGGCGAAGAAGAGCCCGCCGGTGTCGCCCGCGGCGGCCTCGACGACCTTGTCGTCGCCGAAGGCCTGGATGACGGTCCAGACGATGAAGGCGTAGAAGAGGCCGAGGAAGCAGACGGCGATGTAGGTGGCGCGGGGCACGGTGCGGGCGGGGTCGCGCGCCTCGCGGCGGTAGATCACGGTCGACTCGAAGCCGGTGAAGGCGGTGAAGGCGAAGGCGAGGACGGCGGCGCTGCCCGGGACCAGGACGTTGCCGGGTGTGAAGGAGGCCAGGGAGAGGCCGTTCGCGCCGCCCTCGATCAGGACGCCGCCCGCGAGGAGGACGAGGATGCCGGTCTCGGCGAGGAGCAGGACACCGAGGAGTTTGGCGCCGAAGTCGATGGAGCGGAAGCCGCCGTACCAGATGAGCAGGAGCCCGGCGAGAGAGACGGGCAGCCAGGGGATGTCCATGCCCCACAGGGAGTGGGCCGTGTCGGCGGTGGCGGTGCCGAGCAGGCCGTAGACGCCGATCTCCATACCGTTGTAGCCGAGCATGGCGAGCAGGGCGGCGGCGATGCCGAGGGGTTTGCCGAGGCCGCGCGTGATGTACGCGTAGAAGGCGCCGCCGCTCTTGACGTGGCGGCTCATGGTGGTGAAGCCGACGGCGAAGACCGTGAGCGTGATGCCGGCGAGGAGGTAGCCGGCGGGGGCACCGATACCGCCGAGGACGATGGCGATGGGGGCGACGCCGGCCATGACGGTGAGCGGGGCGGCGGCGGAGACGACGAAGAAGGAGATGTCGGCGGTGGTGAGGGTGCCGGTTCTCAGCCCTGGGGACTCGTCGGACGTGGGTGGGGACATGGCTGGGGAAGCCCTTCCGCGACAGGAAACCTAAAGGCTTTCGGTTGGCGCAATGTAGCCTCGGCTCCGACGGTTCGGGAAGACCCGACGTGCAGCTGAACGGGGAGTGACGATTCATGGGCCGGCCGCGCAGACCCCTCCTCGACCGGGAGCGGATCACCACCACGGCGCTCGAAATCGTCGACGAGCAGGGGGATTTCAGCGTCCCGCAGATCGCGAAGCGGCTCGGGGTGCAGACCGCGTCCGTCTACCACCACGTGGACGGCCGGGACGGGATCGTGGAGCTCCTGCGCGCACGGGTGAGCTCCGCCATCGACACGGGGACCCTGGACCAGGAGCCCTGGGACGCGGCCATGGCCGCCTGGGCCCGCTCCTACCGGGCCGCCTTCGCCGCCCACCCACGCGCGATCCCGATGCTCATGACCTCACCGGTGCGCGCCCCGAAGGTCCTCGACCAGTACGAGCTGGCCGTCGGCCGCCTCCTCGACGCGGGCTTCGCGCTGCCGCACGTCATGCCGGTGATCATCGCCCTGGAGAACCTGGTCCTGGGATCGGCGATCGACCTCGCGGCGCCGGAGGCCATGTGGGTGGTCGCCGACGAGACCGCGACCCCGCGCCTGGCCCGGGCGCTCGACGCGGTGCCCGAGGGGCGCGCGGACCAGGCCTTCGAACTGGCGCTCACGGGCTACCTGAGGCACGTCCGGACGCTGCTCGACGCCCCGGAGCAGGGCTACGCCCCGTAGAACAGCTCCTCGACGACGGCCCTGGCGCGGCGGGTGATGCGCCGGTAGTCGTCGACCATCTCGCCGACATGGCCCGGCCCGTACCCCAGGTACCGGCCGACCGCCGCGAGCTCACGCGGCTCCGAGGGGAAGGTGTCGCCGGGCCGGCCGCGTACCAGCATGACCCCGTTGCGGACCCGGGTGGCCAGGACCCACGCCTCCTCCAGGGTCTGTGCCTCCTCCGTCGCGATCAGACCGGCCGCGTGCGCCGCCCTGAGCGCCTCCCGGGTGCGGGGCGTCCGCAGCCCCGGCTCCGCCCAGCCGTGCCGCATCTGCAGCAGCTGGACCGTCCACTCGACGTCGCTGAGACCGCCGCGCCCCAGCTTCGCGTGGAGCGTCGGGTCGGCTCCGCGCGGCAGCCGCTCGGACTCCATCCGGGCCTTGAGACGGCGGATCTCGCGGACCGCGTCCTCGCCGAGCCCCTCGGCCGGATAGCGCAGCGGGTCGACGAGGGCGATGAACCGCTCCGCCAGCTCCCGGTCGCCCGCCATGGGCTCGGCGCGCAGCAGCGCCTGGCTCTCCCAGACGAGCGACCAGCGGTGGTAGTAGGCCGCGTACGACTTCAGGGTGCGGACCATGGGGCCGCTCTTGCCCTCCGGCCTGAGGTCCGCGTCGATCAGCAGCGGCGGGTCGGCCGTCGGCAGCTGGAGGAGCCGGCGCATCTCGGTGACCACCCGGTTCGCGGCCCGCGCCGCCTCCTGCTCGTCGACGCCCTCCCGCGGCTCGTGCACGAACAGGACGTCGGCGTCGGAGCCGTACCCCAGCTCGTGACCGCCGAAGCGGCCCATGCCGATGACCGCGAACCGGGTCGGCAGCTCGTCGCCCCACTCGGCGCGCACGGCGGCCCGCAGGGCGCCGGCGATCGTCGCCGCGTTGAGGTCGGTCACGGCCTCCCCGACCCGGTCGACCAGCGCCCCCGGATCGGGCTCGCGCGGGCTGTCCTCGGTGCCGTACGAGCCGATGAGGTCGGCCGCGGCGGTACGGAAGAGCTCCCTGCGGCGCACCCCGCGGGCCACCGCCACGGCCTGCTCGGCGTCGCCCGCGCGGCCCACCGCGGCCAGGACCTCCTGCTCCAGATGGTCCCGGCCGCGCGGCTTCAGTCCCTCCGGGTCGCCGAGCAGCGCGACGGCCTCGGGGGCGCGCAGAAGCAGGTCGGGGGCGAGCCGCCCGGCGGAGAGGACCCGGGCGAGGTTCTCGGCGGCGGCGCCCTCGTCGCGCAGGAGCCGCAGGTACCAGGGGGTCTTGCCGAGGGCGTCCGAGACCTTGCGGAAGCCGAGCAGGCCGGCGTCCGGGTCGGCCGAGTCCGCGAACCAGCCGAGCAGCACCGGGAGCAGCGTCCGCTGGATCGCGGCCTTCCGGCTCACCCCGGAGGCCAGCGCCTCCAGGTGCCGCAGGGCGGCGGCGGGGTCCTCGTACCCCAGTGCTTCGAGCCGCTGCCCGGCCGCCTTCGGGCTGAGCCGGATCTCGCCGGGGGCGAGCTGGGCGACCGCGTCGAGCAGCGGCCGGTAGAAGATCTTCTCGTGGAGGCGGCGGACGACGGCCGCATGCCGCTTCCACTCCTTGTTCAGCGCGGCGACCGGGTCGGTGCGCAGGCCGAGCGAGCGGCCGAGGCGGCGGAGGTCTGCCTCGTCCTCGGGGACGAGGTGGGTGCGGCGCAGCCGGTACAGCTGGATGCGGTGCTCCATGGCCCGCAGGAAGCGGTACGCCTCGTCGAGCTGGGCGGCGTCGGCACGGCCGACGTAGCCGCCGGCGGCGAGGGCGGCGAGCGCGTCGAGGGTGGTGCCGCTGTGCAGTCCGGCGTCGCTGCGGCCGTGCACGAGCTGGAGGAGCTGAACGGCGAACTCGACGTCCCGCAGACCGCCGGGGCCGAGCTTCAGCTCGCGGTCGACCTGGGCGGCGGGGATGTTGTCGACGACCCGGCGGCGCATCTTCTGCACGTCGGGGACGAAGTTCTCCCGCTCGGCGGCCTGCCAGACGAGCGGGGAGACGGCGGCGATGTACTGGGCGCCGAGCTCCGGGTCGCCCGCGACCGCACGGGCCTTGAGGAGGGCCTGGAACTCCCAGGTCTTCGCCCACCGCTGGTAGTAGGCGAGGTGGGAGGAGAGGGTACGGACGAGGGGGCCGTTGCGGCCCTCGGGGCGCAGGTTGGCGTCGACCGGCCAGATGGTGCCCTCGACCGTGGTCTCCGAGCAGATCCGCATCAGGTGGGAGGCCAGCCGGGTCGCCGCCTGGAGCGCCTTCCCCTCGTCGGCTCCCTCCGCGGGCTCGCCGACGAAGATCACGTCCACGTCCGAGACGTAGTTCAGCTCGTTGCCGCCGCACTTGCCCATCGCGATCACGGCGAGCCGGCACTGGGCGGCGTCGGCCGGCGCGGCGGAGCGGGCGAGGGCGAGCGCGGCGCGCAGGGTCGCCGTCGCCAGGTCGGCGAGCTCGGCGGCGGTCTCGGCGACGTCGATGGTGCCGCACACGTCACGGGCCGCGATGGCGAGGAGGCAGCGGCGGTAGGCGACCCGCAGCGAGACGGCGTCGGCGGCGTCGGCGAGCCCCCGCTCGAAGTCGGCGACCCCCGGGTGCAGGTCCACCGCCTCGTAGGTGACGAGGGACTCCCAGTCGCGGGGGTGGCGGGCCAGGTGGTCGGCGAGCGCCTCGGACGCGCCGAGCACGCCGAGGAGCCGGTCACGGAACGGTTTGGCGGAGAGCAGCGTGGTCGTGAAGGTCTGCCGCTCGGTCGCGGGCTGCGCCTCGGCGAGGCGGACCAGGCCGCGCAGGGCGAGGTCGGGGTCGGCGGTGGCGCCGAGGGCGTCGAGGAGGACGGGATCGCCGCGCACGGCCGCGAGTTCGGGCACGTCCAGGAGCCGTTCGGCAGCGGAGGGGTCGGTGAATCCGTGCCGCAGCAGACGTGAGAAGGTGCTGCTTCTACGTCCGGACACCGTCATTCCGCCGCTCCCTCCGAGCACATCCGCCCCGGGTCGGCCCGGGCGGACCGAGCCTATCCGGATCGGGGATCAGCGGCGGCCGGGCCTTCGGTTCGCAGCGGATCACACGTGACGTCTCGCACATTGATCGCTTTTCGGACCCAATGAACCGTATTTCTTGAAAGTCCGTCTTGTTTTCCGGAGGTCCACCCCGCTCGGGGCGGGCCCCGTCCTCCTGTCCGCCCCCGTCGAAAGCGCGCCGTCGAAGATGCCCGTCCGTCCCCGCCGCCGTCTCCTCCCGTCCCGCCGCGCGACCGTCTCCACGGCGGTGACGGCCGTCCTGGCCGGCGCCACCTTCGCCGGGCTGCTCTCGGTGACGGGAGCACCGAGGACGCCGGCCGCGCACGCGGCCCGTCCGGAGGCGCACGCCGACCGCTCAGAGGCCCGCGCGGCCCGCCCCGCGGGGAAGGCGCCGGAGGCCCGCGCGGCCCGCACCAAACCGGAGACGCCCACGGCCGCGAGGCCGGTGGAGTCCACGCCGTCGTCGAAGGGCCTCACGTCCGTCGTGCAGATCGTGGCGCACCCGGACGACGACCTGTTCTTCATGAACCCGGACATATCCCAGTCGATACGCTCCGGCCACCCCCTGACCTCGGTCTACCTCACGGCCGGCGAGTCGGACGGCGTCAACGCGCGCCCGCGCGACGCCGCCGGGGCCGATCCCGACAAGGCGGACTACGCCGAGGCCCGGCAGAACGGCATCCGCGCCGCGTACGCCGAGATGGCGACCGGCAGCCGCACCAGCCCCTGGGAGCGGATCGCGATACCCACGGCCGGCGGCGCGACGGCCGAGCTGGACACGCTGCGGGCGCAGCCGCAGGTCAGGCTGGTGTGGCTGCAGATACGCGAGGCCGGTTCGACCAACGGCGACCGGCCGCACAGCCTCAACGGCCTCTGGAACGGCCGGATCACCGCGCTCGAGTCCCAGCGCTCCTCCGGCACCCCGGTCGGCGCCGACTTCACGTACACGAAGGACCAGGTCGTGGCCACGATCACGGGGATCCTCGACCGCTTCCGGCCGACCTTCGTCCGGATGCAGGACCCGAGCCCGGGCACGTACCCGGAGAGCGGGAAGTTCCGGGACCACCAGGACCACCTGTACGGGGCGAGGTTCACCCAGGCCGCGCTCGCCCGGTACGCCGGCGTCCCCGGCCGTCCGCACGTCGGCGTGCAGAACTACCTCGGCTACCCCACCAGCGTCCTGCCGCACACCCTCGACCCCGAGACGGCCGGCGCGAAGCTGAAGACCCTGAAGACCTACGCCTGGCTGGACGGCGTCAACGACTGCGGGACCGCCGCCGGCTGCGGCGACCTCAAGGTGGCCGCGCGGCCCGCCGGACGGGGCTGGACCCAGACGATCCGGTACGCCCGGGGCACCTCCACCTCCTGGGTGCAGCGCGACCGGGACGGCGGGCTGCACGCCTTCTCCGTGCTCGACGGCCGGCTCGCGGCCTGGCGGAAGCCGGCGGCCGCCACCACCTGGGCCGGACCGGTGCTGCTGCCCGGCGGCGGCCTGGACAGCGGTGTCACGTCCGTCACGCTGCCCGACGGCCGCATCGCGGTCTTCGGCACCCGGACGGTGCTCACGGGCGGCCCCGCCGGCTACCACCGCGAGGTCGTGACCACCGCGCAGACGGAGCCCGGCGGCGCCTTCGGCCCGTGGCTCTCGCTCGGGACGCCCGAACGGGACGACGCCGGGGGCACCTCGGACATCAGCGCGCCCGCCGTGACCGTCGCCGGCGACGGCCGGGCGACCCTCGTCCTGCGGGACAGCGGCCACCGCCTGACGGCCCGCGAGCAGCTCCCGGACGGCGGCTGGGGGCCATGGCGGGCGCTCGGCGGCACGGAGGTGCACGGCGACCCGGTCGCGGCGACGGACGGCGCCGGGCGCGGCTACGTCTTCGCCAGCACCCCTGACACCGTCCTCGTGTGGGCGCAGCAGCGTCCCGGCGGGCCGCTGACGGGACCGGTGCGGACCGGACTTCCGGCGACGACGCTGGCGCTCAGCGCGACCCCGGCGGCGGACGGCGACGGGGTACGGCTCTGGTTCCGCAAGCCGGCCTCCGGTGAGCTGCGCAGCGCCGACTTCTCCGGCGTGGGCCCGGTCTCCCCGATCACGGAGCTGGCGGGCACCGGCGTCGCGGGCTTCGGCCCGGTGAGCGGAGGCGACGGCCTGCTCGCGGTCCGGTCACGGACCGGTTTCCTGGCGACCGCGCCGCACGGCAGGGCGGGAGCTCGGCCGGTGTGGCGCCTGGAGAAGTTCCTGTTCTCGGGGGCGCCGGACGCCGGGACGGACGGCGTGGCGGCGATCGGTCTTGACGGCAGGCTGCACTGGACGCCGGCGGGCCGATGAGTTCGCGCTCGCCGAGGGGTCGTACCGGTGGAGGCCCACACCGGTAGGCCCCGGCCCGGCGAAAGGATCGGCGATGGACCCGCGGACTTCCCTCGACCCCCGCTTCAGCGACCCGAAGGCGGCGCCGGCGTCCTGGCCCGACGCCGCCGCCCGGCTCGCGGCGGCCGAGGTCTTCTGGCTGACGACCGTACGGCCCGACGGCCGCCCCCATGTGACGCCGCTGATCGCCGTCTGGGCGGACGGCGCCCTCCACTTCTGCACCGGCCCCGACGAGCGCAAGGCCCGCAATCTGGCGGGCAACCCGTCGGTGGTGCTCACGACGGGCACGCCCACCCTCGAGGAGGGCCTCGACCTGGTGGTCGAGGGTGAGGCGGCGCGGGTGACGGACGAGGACCGGTTGACGGCGCTCGCGGAGGCGTACGTGGAGAAGTACGGGCCGGATTGGCGGTTCGAGGTGCGTGACGGGGCGTTCGTGGGCGACGGTGGTACGGCCCTGGTGTTCGCGGTCGCGCCTCGCACGGCCTTCGGCTTCGCCAAGGGCGCCCCCTTCGGCCAGACCCGCTGGCGTTTCTGAGGAGATCCCCATGAACTGGACCCTGGAAGTCATCCCCGTACCTGTCACCGACATGGACCGGGCGAAGGAGTTCTACGGCGACAAGTGCGGCTTCAAGATCGACCTGGACGACGAGGTGGCGCCGGGCATGCGCATCATCCAGGCGACCCCGCCGGGCTCGCGCTGTTCGATCGCGATGCTGAGCGGGATGCCGCCGATGCCGGGCACGAAGGACATGGCGCCGGGCAGCCTCCAGGGGCTTCAGCTCTGCGTGACGGACATCGAGGCGGCCCGGCGGGAACTGCTCGACCGGGGTGTCGACGTCACGCCCGTCCGGCATGTCGGCGCGACGGGCTGGGAGGACGGCAAGGGCGAGACCTGGAACTCGTTCATGGCCTTCGAGGACCCGGACGGCAACGGGTGGGTCGTCCAGGAGGCCCCGTCGGAGCTGTCGGAACGCTGAGGGCGGCCGGCTTCCGGCTTCCGGCTTCCGGCTTCCGGCTTCCGGCTTCCGGCTTCCGGCTTCCGGCTTCCGGCTTCCGGCTTCCGGCTTCCGGCTTCCGGCTTCCGGCGAGGGTCAGAACCCCCGGTAGAAGTGGCGGAGCTTCTCGTCCTCCGCCACGCACCACATCCCGGCGGCCTCCATCACGCGGTGCGAGGCCGGGTTGTCCAGGTCGGCGTCGCCCTTCACCCCGGCGACGCCGGCCACCCGGGCGATCTCGACGAGCGCCCGCAGCGCCTCGGAGGCGTACCCCTTGCCCCGCTCCCCCGGCACGACCCCGTAGCCGACGGTCACGACCCCGAGGTCGTCCGGCGGCCCGTGGAACCCGATGCCGCCGACGGCGACGCCGCCGAGCCGTATCTCGTAGGGCCGGAACACCCCGGGATCGCCGCGCTCGGCGATCCCCCGCAGGAACCCGGTGACCCCGCGGACGTCGCCGTCCTGCGGATACCCCTCCGCCCAGCGGTCATCGGCGCCGGGTTCCCGGGCGACGACGCGCTCGGCCTCGTCCACGCTCAACGGATGCAACAGAAGCCGCTCGGTGACGGCGGAAGGGATCTTCACCGGGGCAGTCTGAACGGCCCGCCGGCTCCGAGCAACGCAATTCCCGGACTCAGGCGGTCTCCAGCACCACGGCGGGGAGCGCCTCGTCCAGGATGCGCGTACGGGGCAGGGAGAGGCCGAAGTGGCGTTCGAGGACCTCCAGCGAGGTGCGGTGGGCGTCGGACCCCGGGAGGTTCTCGTCGGGCAGGCCGGCGGCGGTGAGCAACTCCTGCACGGGACCCGCCACTTCGGGTTCCCCGCTCACGCCGTCGTAGCCCCACGAGTGGTCCAGGTGGAGGTTGAAGGAGCACATGACGCGCTCGTCGTGGAAGTACGCGAACTGCGGCGGCACCGGCTTGCCGTTCTCCTCCTCGAACTCCAGGTGGAAGACGTGGGCGCCGCCGCGCGAGACGGGCACCAGAGTTTCGAACTCGCCCTGCCAGAGGCCGTACATGACGGCGACGGCCCACTCGCCGTCCTCGAAGAGGCGCAGGCCCGCCTCGCCGGGGTGGTCCCCGTACCCCTCGTCCAGGGCCTCGATCAGCTCCCGGGAGGTCAGTTCGCCGAGCGGGAGCACCGTGCGCGGCGGCCCGTACACGGCCCCGGCCAGCCTCGACGCCAGCTCCCCGGCGTCCAGGCCGCGTGCGAGCACCACGCTGTAGCCGCCGTACGCGATGGCCCGGGGGGCCGCGAGCCACGCTATTCCGTCGATCACGCGCTCATTGTGGCGCGGGACGGCTCGGGGCCCGACGGTGGCACACCGTCGGGCCCCGGCCGCACGCGGGTGGCGCCTACAGCACCGGCAGGTTCTTGCGGAGCTCGAAGGCGGTGACCTCGGAGCGGTACTCCTCCCACTCCTGCTTCTTGTTGCGGAGGAAGAAGTCGAAGACGTGCTCGCCGAGGGTCTCCGCGACCAGTTCGCTCTTCTCCATCAGGGCGATCGCCTCGCCCAGGTTCTGCGGGAGCGGTTCGATGCCCATCGCGCGGCGTTCCGAGTCGGAGAGGGCCCAGACGTCGTCGTCGGCGCCCGCCGGGAGTTCGTAGCCCTCCTCGATGCCCTTGAGACCGGCGGCGAGGAGCACCGCGTAGGTCAGGTACGGGTTGGCGCCCGAGTCGATGGAGCGGACCTCGACGCGGGACGAGCCCGTCTTGCCCGGCTTGTACATGGGGACGCGGATGAGGGCGGAGCGGTTGTTGTGGCCCCAGCAGATGTACGAGGGGGCTTCGCCGCCCGAGCCGGCCGTGCGGGAGGAGCCGCCCCAGATGCGCTTGTACGAGTTGACCCACTGGTTGGTGACGGCGGAGATCTCGCCGGCGTGCTTCAGGAGGCCCGCGATGAAGGAGCGGCCGACCTTCGAGAGCTGGTACTCGGCGCCCGACTCGTAGAACGCGTTCCGGTCGCCCTCGAAGAGGGAGAGGTGGGTGTGCATGCCCGAGCCCGGGTAGTCCGAGAACGGCTTCGGCATGAACGTCGCCTGGACGCCCTGCTCCAGGGCCACCTGCTTCATGACCAGACGGAAGGTCATGATGTTGTCCGCCGTGGACAGCGCGTCGGCGTAGCGGAGGTCGATCTCCTGCTGGCCCGGGGCGCCCTCGTGGTGGCTGAACTCCACCGAGATGCCCATCGATTCGAGCATGGTGATGGCCTGCCGGCGGAAGTCCATGCCCACGTTCTGCGGGGTGTGGTCGAAGTAGCCCGAGTTGTCGGCGGGCGTCGGCCGTGAGCCGTCCAGCGGCTTGTCCTTCAGCAGGAAGAACTCGATCTCGGGGTGGGTGTAGAAGGTAAAGCCCAGATCCGAGGTCTTGGCGAGCGCCCGCTTCAGTACGTACCGCGGGTCCGCGAAGGACGGCGAGCCGTCGGGCATCAGGATGTCGCAGAACATCCGCGCCGTGCCGGGGGCCTCGGCGCGCCACGGCAGGATCTGGAAGGTTCCCGGGTCCGGCTTGGCGATCATGTCCGATTCGTAGACGCGGGCGAAGCCCTCGATCGCGGAGCCGTCGAAGCCGATGCCCTCGTCGAAGGCCTGCTCCAGTTCGGCGGGCGCCACGGCCACCGACTTGAGGAAGCCGAGCACGTCGGTGAACCACAGACGTACGAAGCGGATGTCGCGCTCCTCGAGCGTACGGAGCACAAATTCCTGCTGCTTGTCCATTTCCACACCCATCCTCGCTGGTCAGGCCGCCTGCTCCCACCGCCTCGGGCACATCGGGGGGCACCTGAGCATCCCACCACATGGTTTCGCGCACGTTGCACACCCATACTGCCTGCTCCGGTGTGACTCAGGTAACGCGGGAGCGGCCGGATCCGGGTGTCCGTTCGCCCGGCGGGTCCGTCCTTGTCGGGGCCGAGTGGTACCCCGTTCGGCCCACGGCGGGCCCGCGCACACTACGATCTGCGCCCATGGGGGCCCCACGGCTCGTACGCCCGTCCCGGCACGCGCGTCCCATGGCACTGGTGAGTGCCGTGGCGACGCTCCTCGCCGCGCTCTTCTTCTGTCTGGGGGCGGGTCCCCACGGCCATCACGAGGCCGTTGCGCAGCCGGACGCGCGGACGGCCGCCGCCGCCACGACCGGCGCCTCCGTGAGCCGGACCGCCACGACCGGCGCCTCCGTGGGCCGGACCGCCGTGCACGGCACCGCCGTGACGGGCGACGCCGTGAGCGAGTACGTCTGCCCGTACGACCGCGGGGGCTGCTCCCTCTTCCCCTCCCTCTCCCCCGCGGTGCTCAGCGCGCCGCCGCTCGACCCGCCGCTGCCCGCGGAGGGCGGGCCGCCGCGTCTGGACCCGCCGTCCTGTGACGGCCCGGCGCGCCGGGCCTGCGCCCAGCCGCGCGCGCCGGACCTGCACGTCCTTCAAGTTCTCCGGACGTAGCGGCGGCGGGCGTCCCGCCCCCGCACGTCCACCCCCGAACTCCACCCCACCCCTGAAGAAGGACGACATCACCATGGCCGCCAACCGCTCCGCCAACGCCGACCGCCGCGCCCGAATAGAGGAGATGCGCCGCGCCGAGCAGGCCCGTGAGCGCCGCAACCGTCTGATCACCATCGGCGTCTCCGGGGTCGTCGTCCTCGGCCTCGTCGGCTTCGGCACCTTCGTGCTGATGAAGAAGTCCGACGAGCAGGACCGGAAGGAAGCCGCCGCGAAGGCGCCCATCTCCGCCGAGAAGTCCTGGGACGCCGAGAAGCTCGGCCGCAACCACGTCGAGACGGCCGTGAAGTACGACATGAAGCCGCCGGTCGGCGGCGACCACAACCCGGTCTGGATGAACTGCGACGGCGTGGTCTACAAGAAGGCCATCCCCGAGGTGAACGCCGTGCACTCCCTGGAGCACGGCGCCGTCTGGGTGACCTACAACACGAAGGCCGACGCCGACGACGTGAAGTCGCTGGAGGGGAAGGTCGGCAGGACCAAGTACACGCTGATGAGCCCCGTGGACGACCAGGCCGGGGCCATCATGCTGTCGGCCTGGGGCAAGCAGGTGACGGTGGACAACGCCGAGGACCCCCGGATCGACGCCTTCTTCACGAAGTACGTCCAGGGTCCGCAGACCCCCGAGCCCGGCGCCGCGTGCACCGGCGGACTCGACCAGTGAGCGACGACGAGGAGCTCCTGACGCCGCCGGCCCGGCGGCCGGACCGGACGCGGTGGGCGGCGGTCACCGCCGTGGCGCTCGCCCTGCTCTTCGCCGGGGGCGCCGTCACCGTCGCCTCCGCCGACCGGGAGGAGACGCCGGCGACGCCCTCCACCGACTCCGCGGACGCCGGCTTCGCCCGCGACATGGCCGTCCACCACCAGCAGGCCGTCGAGATGTCGTTCATCGTCCGGGACCGCACCCAGGACGAGGAGGTCCGCCGCCTGGCGTACGACATCGCCAACACCCAGGCCAACCAGCGGGGCATGATGCTCGGCTGGCTCGACCTGTGGGGGCTGCCGAAGCTGGAGTCCGGCGTCGAGCCCATGACGTGGATGGGCATGGGCGGCTCCGGTGACAGCGGGCCGCTCGACGGCGCGGTCATGCCGGGCATGGCGACCGGCGCGCAGCTGGACGCGTTGCGGAAGGCCAGTGGCCGTGAGGCCGAGATCCAGTACCTGAAGCTCATGACCGAGCACCACAGGGGCGGGGTCCACATGGCCGAGGGCTGTGTCCAGAAGTGCTCGGTGGACATCGAGCGCAAGCTCGCCCAGGGCATGGTCGACGCGCAGGAGTCCGAGATCCTGCTGATGGCGGACATGCTGAGGAAGCGAGGCGCCGGCGCCTGAAAAGGCCCAGGGGGTCCGGCCCCCGTGACCGCTGCGGTCGCGGGGGCCGTGCCGTGCGCCGAGAATGGGGCTGCTCGGGGACATCACGGTGACCGCGTTTCGACGAAAGGTACGCACCTCATGACCACGGCGAAGGACATCATGCACCCCGGGGCCCAGTGGATCCCGGCTCACGAGACGCTCGACCGCGCCGCGCAGCTGATGCGCAACCTCAACGTGGGCGCGCTGCCCATCGCCGACGAGAACGAGCGGCTCTGCGGCATCCTCACGGACCGCGACATCGTCGTCGGCTGTGTGGCCATGGGGCACGACCCGGCGAAGGTCACGTGTGGCGAGATGGCGAAGGGCACCCCGCGCTGGGTCGAGGCGGACGCGGACGTGGCCGCGGTCCTCGAGGAGATGCAGAGCCATCAGATCAAGCGCCTCCCCGTCATCGAGGACAAGCGGCTCGTCGGCATGATCAGCGAGGCCGACCTGGCGCAGCACCTGTCGGACGAGCAGATCAAGGCGTTCTGTACGAGCGTCTACGCCGCTTCCTGACCCGGGAGCAGCACCGCACGGGCCACCGCGTCCGGGCGGTCCAGCATGACCAGATGGCCCGACGGCACGGCCGCCTCGTAGTGGGCGCCGAGCCGCCGGGCCAGCGCGCGTTGGCGCCGCTCCCAGCGGGCGGAGCCGTCGGGCGCGGCGAGGACGGTGGCGGGGAGGCCGGGCGGCAAGGGGTGCCGGTCGCGCAGGGCGAGGAGTTCGGCGGCGACGGCTCCGTAGCGGGCGTTCTCCAGCAGGGTGCCGCGCAGGACGCGTGACGTGCGGTAGACGCGGCGGACGAGTGCGGGGGGCGCCGGGTCGTGGCGCACGGCCGCGCGGCGGACCGCGGGGCCGAGCGCGGCGGGCACCCCGGCGGCGCAGAGGACGGTGCCGAGGAGGCGGGCGGCGGCGGTCGGGCTGCCGGGGCGGGGGCGTTCCTCCACCGAGGAGTCGACGAGCACGAGGGCGGCGGTCCTGGCGGGGTGGAGCCGGGCGAAGGCCTCCGCGTGGAACCCGGCGAGGGAGTGTCCGACGACGGTGACGGGCCCGGTGAGCCCGAGGGCGTCGAGGAGGCCGGCGATCCGGTGGGCCTCGCCGGCCGCGGTGGGCGGGGCGGCGGCGGGCGCGGAGAGGCCGTGCCCGGGGCGGTCGAAGCGGACGACGGTCCGGTGCGGGGCGAGGAGCGGGACGACCTGGTCCCAGTCGAACCAGCTCAGGCCGAGCCCGGCACTCAGGACGCAGACGGGTCCCGAGCCGTCGACGGCGACGTGGTGGGCGACTCCCCCGAGACGTACGAAGGAGCTCATCGTTCCTCCTCGGCGGTGACGAGGGAGTACGCGAGGACGGCGAGCCACACCGCCACCAGGAACACCTGGAGCCGCTGGCCGGCGCCGAGCGCCCAGAGGCCCTTCCCGGCCTCGAAGGAGGCGACGGCCGCCAGCGTCCAGAGGGTGGCGGCGAGTTCCAGGGCGACGAGGACCGGTCCGGTACGGGCGAGGGGCCGCCAGCGGCGGTGGCGGCGGGCGGCGACGGTCAGGGCGACGAGGGCGGCGACGGCGGCGGTCATGGCGAGGCCGGAGCTGACGGCGTGGGCCGTATGGGTGGCGGGCACGAGCCCTGCGGCCTCGCGGGCCGCGCAGGCGGGGTCGGCGGTCGGGGCGCAGCTGAGCGGGAGGCGCGAGTCGACGGCGGTGGCGGCCCCGAAGACGGCGAGCGCGACCCAGCCGACGACTGACCAGGGCTCACGGGGCCGGGGCTCCCGGGGGCGGGGCGGGCGGGGCCGGGACTCCTGGGGCCGGGTCTCCCGGGGGCGAAGCTCCCGGCCACGGAACTCCCGTAGTCGGGACTCCCGAGGCCGGGGCCCGCGCGTGGCCGGCACGGGTGCGTGCCGTCGTAGCCCCGCGAGGCCCGTCACCGCGCCCGCCAGGACGAGGAGTCCGGCCGCCAGGTCCGTCGCCCGGAACAGGCCGCCGAACGGCTGGTCCGCCGCCGCGAGCTCGGAGACGTACGTCCGGACCGGATCGAGCCCGGTCGTGAGGAGCACTTCGAGGGCCCAGGCGGTGTACACGAGCGCACCGAGGGCCAGCAGGGCGGCCGAGGCTCGCGTCACCGTTCCGGGCATGGTGGGTCAGACGTTACGTCGTGCCGGAGGGTTCCCGGTGGTCGGGGTGGGTGCGGCCGGGGTCTCCGGTGCGTGTCGGCGCTGTCGGGCCGTCAGGGGACGTCGCGGGGGCGTCATGGGGCCATGGTCGGCGGGCCGGGGCGGGCCCGCACGTCGGCGGACCGGGACTCGGGTGCCGGATCCCAGGACATAACGTCGGTCTGACGATTAGACTGGGGCGCGTGCCTCAACTACGCCTCGCCCTGAATCAGATCGACTCGACCGTCGGAGACATCGCCGGGAACGCCGAGGCGATCGTGCACTGGACCCGGCACGCCGCCGGACAGGGCGCGCATCTCGTCGCGTTCCCCGAGATGGCGCTGACCGGATACCCCGTCGAGGACCTCGCGCTGCGCTCCTCCTTCGTCGAGGCGTCGCGGACGGCCCTGCGCGCCCTGGCCCGCCGGCTCGCCGACGAGGGCTTCGGGGAGCTGCCGGTCGTCGTCGGCTACCTGGACCGCTCCGAGCGGGCCGAGCCCCGGCTCGGCAGGCCCGCCGGCTCCCCGGAGAACGCCGCCGCGGTGCTGCACCGCGGCGAGGTCGTGCTGCGCTTCGCCAAGCACCACCTGCCGAACTACGGCGTCTTCGACGAGTACCGCTACTTCGTCCAGGGCGACACCCTGCCGGTCGTCCGGGTCCACGGCGTCGACGTGGCCCTGGCGATCTGCGAGGACCTGTGGCAGGACGGCGGCCGGGTGCCGGCGGCGCGCAGCGCGGCGGCCGGACTGCTCCTCTCCGTCAACGCCTCGCCGTACGAGCGGGACAAGGACGACACCCGGCTGGAGCTGGTGAGCACGCGGGCCCGGGAGGCCGGCTGTGTCACCGCGTATCTGGCGATGACCGGGGGTCAGGACGATCTGGTCTTCGACGGCGACTCGATCGTCGTGGACGCGGCCGGCGAAGTCATCGCACGGGCCCCGCAGTTCGTCGAGGGCAGCGTGATCCTGGACCTGGACCTGCCGGCGGCCGAGGAGGACGCTCCCGAGGGCCTGGTGGACGACGGGCTGCGGATCGACCGGGTGGTGCTCTCCGAGAAGCCGCTGCCCGCGTACGAGCCGGAGCTGGCCGGAGGGTACGCGCACCGGCTCGACGACGACGAGGAGGTGTACTCCGCCCTGGTGATCGGGGTGCGGGCGTATGTCGCGAAGAACGGTTTCCGCTCGGTGCTCGTCGGCCTCTCCGGCGGCATCGACTCGGCGCTCGTCGCGGCCATCGCCTGCGACGCGCTCGGCGCGGAGAACGTGTACGGGGTGTCGATGCCCTCGAAGTACTCCTCCGACCACTCGCGCGGCGACGCGGCCGAACTGGCCCGCCGCACCGGGCTCAACTTCCGCACCGTGTCGATCGAGCCGATGTTCGACGCGTACATGGGCGCGCTCGGCCTCACGGGTCTCGCGGAGGAGAACCTCCAGTCGCGGCTGCGCGGCACGACGCTGATGGCGATCTCCAACCAGGAGGGCCACATCGTCCTTGCCCCGGGGAACAAGTCGGAGCTCGCGGTGGGGTATTCGACTCTGTACGGCGACTCCGTCGGCGCGTTCGGGCCCATCAAGGACGTGTACAAGTCGACCGTGTTCCGGCTCGCGCGCTGGCGGAACCGGGCGGCCGAGGAGCGCGGCCAGGTCCCGCCGATCCCGGAGAGCTCGATCACCAAGCCGCCCAGCGCCGAGCTGCGGCCCGGCCAGGTCGACACGGACTCGCTGCCGGACTACGAGGTCCTGGACGCGATCCTCGCCCTGTACGTGGACCGGGACCAGGGCAGGGAGGCGATCGTGGCGGCCGGGTTCGACGAGGAGCTGGTGACCCGGACGCTGCGGATGGTGGACGCGGCGGAGTACAAGCGGCGCCAGTACCCGCCGGGCACCAAGATCTCGGCGAAGGGCTTCGGCAAGGACCGGCGGCTGCCGATCACGAACCGCTGGCGGGAGACGCCGCTGCCGGGCTGACCGTGGACGCCGACGGCCCGGCGCCGGGCGACGGCGTCGTCGGCGCGCCCGGGGGCCGGTCGGATCGGGCGGCTTGGGCGGGCGGCTCGGGTCGGGCGGCTCGGATCAGGCGGCTTGGGCGGGCGGCTCGGGTCGGGCCGCTCGGATCAGTCGGGCCGTTCGGATCGGTCAGGCCGGTCGCCGGCCGCCCTGCGTACCGCCGTCGCGAGGGGCAGGGTCGCGCCCCGGCGGAAGGCGGCGGCGTACGCGGTCTCGCCGAGGGCGGACCTGGCCACCGCGGAGACGCGGTTCACGTCGGCGCTCTCGGCCTCCGGAAGGGGCGCGCCGACGCCGCGCCGGGCCGCGTCCGCCGCGCCCAGGAGCAGCGCGGCCCGCATGAGCTCGGGGGTGTCGCCGGTGGCCGCGGCGGCGCCGGCGACGCCTTCGAGGGAGAGCGCGAGGGCGCGGGGTTCCGCCAGCCGCTCGGCGAACTCCAGGCCGCGCGCCTGATACGCGGAGGCCCGCTCCGCCTGACCGCGGAGCTCCGCGACGAAGCCGAGCTCCACATGGATCAGATGCTTTCCCGCGACCGACGACGGATACGCGTCGCGCATCGTCCGCAGATGGCGCTCGGCGGCGTCGAGGTCACCGGAGCGGCGCGCGCCGAGGGCGAGTCCCATGAGTGCGAAGACCTCGCCGAACATGTGGCCCTGCTCCGCCGCCGCGCGCCGGGCCCGCTCGTGGAGGACGCGGGCCCGCTCCCAGTCGCCGGCCAGGAGCGCGAGGCGGCCCAGGCCGGCGAGCCGTGCGGAGGCTTCCGCGGCCAGACCCAGGCCCTCGGCGAGGCGCAGTCCTTCGGTCTGGCGGGAGGTGGCGGTGGCGTGGTCGCCCTCGATCTCGGCGAGGGTGGCGAGCACCGGGACGGTCAGCAGCTCTCCCCATCCGTCGCCCAGTGCGCGGAACGCCTCCGCGGCGGCGAGGCCGTCCTTCCTCGCGGTGGGCAGGTCCCCGCCGGCGAGCGCGGTATGGGCGCGCAGGGCGCGGGAGGCGGCGGTGCCCCACCGGTCGCAGGCCTCGGTGAAGCGTTCGAGGGCGCGGGCGTTGACGGCCTGTGCCGCCGCCGGGTCGCCCGCGTGGAGGAGGCCGTACGCGAACAGCCACAGCGCTCGCCCGCGCCGTACGGGCTCGGCGATGTCCGCCTCGGGGCAGTCCGCCTCCGGTGCGCGGCGGCCCGTCATCATGGAGAAGGCGCCGTGGAGCACACGGAGTTCGGCCGATGTGTCCGCCGGGACGGCGTCCACGGCCGCGGCGAGGGTGCGTCGCGCCTCGTGGAGGCGGCCCCGCAGCAGCCACCAGGGGGACAGGGCGGCGGCCAGGCGCGCGGCGTCCCGCGGGGCGGCTGTCCTGAGGGTGTGGTCGAGGGCAGCGCGGGTGTTGGCCGCCTCGGTGTCGAGGCGGGCGAGCCAGAGCCGTTGCCCCGCGTCGCGCAGGTGGGATTCGGCACGTTCCGCGAACTGCCGGTAGTAGGTGGCGTGACGGTCCGCGACGGCTCCGGACTCCCCTGCCTCGTGCAGCCGTTCGCGCGCGTAGGCGGCGACCGATTCGAGCAGCCGGTAGCGCGGTCCGTCGGCGGTTCCCACCGCGGAGACAAGAGAGCGGTCGACGAGTCGCCCCACCAGGTCGGGCACTTCGTCGCTGTGGACTCCGTCGCCGGCGCACACCGCCTCCGCCGCCTCCAGGGTGCAGCCGCCGACGGGTACGGCGAGGCGGCGCAGCACGGTTCGCTCGGCGGGGGCGAGCAGGTCCCAGCTCCAGTCGATCACCGCGCGGAGGGTCTGCTGCCGGGCCGGGAGACCGCGCTGTCCGGAGGCGAGGACCCGGAACCGGTTGTCGAGCCGCGCGGCCAACTCGCCCACTCCCAGGGCCCGGACGCGGGTGGCGGCCAGCTCCAGGGCGAGGGGAATGCCGTCGAGTCGGCCGCAGATCTCCTGGACGGCGGCCCACACCTCGCCGTCCTCGGCCCCGGGGGCGAAGTCGGGTGCCGCCGCGGCGGCCCTCTCGGTGAACAGCCGGGCCGCGTCGGCGGGGTCCAGGGGCACGACCGCGTGGACCACTTCGCCGGGGAGGCGGAGCGACTCCCGGCTCGTGGCGAGCACACGCAGCCCCGGCGCGGCACGCAGCAGGGACGCGGTCAGCTCCGCGGCCGGTTCGATCACGTGCTCGCAGTTGTCGAGGACGAGGAGGGCGCGGCGGTCCCGCAGGGCGGCGTGCAGAACGGCGGACGCGTCGGCGGACGCCGGCGACGCCGTGTCGCGGACGCCGAGTACCGCGGACACCGCCTGGACGAGATCGACGGCGTCGGAGCGCAGGTCTCCGAGCTCCACCAGCCATACGTCGTGGGGCGGGCCGTCGCCCGTCTCGCGGGAGAACCGCTCGGCGACGGCGAGCGCCAGCCGGGTCTTGCCCACCCCGCCGGGCCCCGTCAGCGTGACGAGCCGCTCGGTGCGGACGAGCCGGGCGACGGCCTCCTGAGCGGGGCCGCGTCCGACCAGTGAGGTCGGCGGGGCGGGAAGGGCCTGACGGCGGGAGACGAGACCGTACGGGTCGGGGGCGGTCGCCGGGGCCCCCTCCCCAGCGGCCCCGGCGACAACGGCGGTACGGGCACCCGGGCCGGGGCCGGAACCCGCACCCGGGCCGGATCCGGCACCCGCACCCGCAGTCGCACCCGCACCCGCACCCGCACCCGCACCCGCACCGGGCGGTGAACTCCCCGCGGTGCGTGGCCCGTCGGGCGCCGCCGTGGCGGGTGTCAGCCCGGTGTCCTGGCGCAGTATCGCCTCGTACAGCGCCGCGAGTGCGGGGCTCGGGTCGAGGCCGAGTTCGTCGGCGAGCAGGGTGCGGAGTTCCGTGTACGTAGCGACCGCCTCGCTCTGCCGTCCGGCGCCGTACAGGGCCCGCATCCGCACGGCGCGCAGCCGCTCGCGCAGGGGGTGGCGGGCCACGAGCCCGGCCGTCTCGCCGAGCAGCAGGGGGTCCCCGAGCTCCAGCCGGGCCTCGGCCTGTTCCTCGACGAGGGCGAGCCGCTCCTCGGTCAGGCGCTGGGCCGCCGGACGTACGAACTCCTCGTCGGCGAAGTCCGCGTACGCAGGTCCTCGCCAGAGCCCCAGGGCCTCGGTGAGCAGAGCCGACCTGGCCCGCGGGCCGGCGGCGAGCCGGGCCCGCGCCGCGAGGGACCGGAACCGCAGCGCGTCGATCTCGGCCGGGTCGCCGTCGAGGCGCAGCCGGTATCCGGCCGGCTGGTGGAGCACGCGGTCGCGGCCGATGACCCGGCGCAGCTGGGAGACCTTGGCCTGGAGGGCGTTGGCCGGGTTGCCGGGGACGGCGTCGCCCCAGATGTCGTGGACGAGGCGGTCCGTCGACACCGGGCGGCCCTCGTGGGCCAGCAGGTCGGCGAGGAGCGCCCGCACCTTGGTCTCGGGTACGCGTACCGGTGCGCCGTCGGCGTCCCACACCGCCACCGGACCGAGCACCCCGAACCTCATGGGAATCGACCCTACACAGCGGTGATCATCCGGCCGTCAGCGGACCGTCAGCGAACCCGAAGCGTGCCGCGCGACAGTCTGTTCAGCGGGGCCCGCCGCCCCGGCGAAGAGACGGACGAAGGAGCACGATCATGAGCAGCACGACCTCGGTGGTTTCCCACCCGGTGGCTTCCGACACGGTGGTGTCCGACACGGTGGCTTCCGAAGAGTCCAGGAGCGACGCGACCACGGCTGACGCCTCCCCGCTCCTCCAGCCGGCCCGTCTCGGTTCCCTGCGGCTCCGGAACCGGCTGGTCATGGCCCCGATGACGCGGAACCGCGCGGGTGCGACGGGCGTTCCTGAGCCGATCATGGCCACGTACTACGCCCAGCGCGCCTCGGCCGGGCTGATCATCGCGGAGGCGGCGACGCCCAACGCGGTGGGTGCCACCTACCCCAACATCCCGGCGATCTACGACGACACGCATGCGGCGGGATGGCGACGGGTCACCGAGGCCGTGCGGGAGGCGGGCGGGCAGATGTTCCTGCAGTTGCAGCACGGCGGCAGGGTCGGGCACCCGGAGACCAGCGGTCACCACCCGCTGGCTCCTTCGCCGGTCCCGCTGCCGGACACGATCTTCACCCCGTCCGGGCATCAGGAGTCCGTCGTCCCGAAGGAGATGACGGTGGAGCAGATCGACGCCACGGTCGCGGACTTCGCCGCCGCGGCGCGCCGGGCGGTGGACGCCGGTTTCGCGGGGGTCGAGGTCCACTCGGCGAACGGCTATCTGCTGCACCAGTTCCTGTCCGGCGCCACCAACCGCCGCACCGACGGCTACGGGGGATCCGTCGCCCACCGCATCCGCTTCACCGTCGAGGTCGTCCGCGCCGTCGCCGAGGCGATCGGCCCCGAGCGGGTGGGGGTGCGCATCGCCCCGGGCGTCACCGCCAACGCCATGCGGGAGGACGACGTCGACGAGGTCTATCCGGCGCTCGTGGGCGAACTGCGCGACCTCGGCCTCGCGTATCTGCACGTGGTCTTCGCCGACCCGGACTCCTCGCTCTTCCGCACCCTGCGCGCGGCCTGGCCCGGCACGATCGTCGCGAACCCGGCCCTGCCATGGCCGGGCCCGCTGCCCGCCGACGGCGGCCGGGCCGCCGGTGAGCGCCTCCTGGCGGCCGGGGCCGACCTGATCTCCCTGGGCCGTTCCTTCCTCGCCAATCCCGACCTGGTCACCCGGATGCGGACCGGCGCTCCCCTCAATCCGATCCGGGACGCCCACCTGATGTACGTGGGCGGCGAGACGGGCTACACGGACTATCCGACGCTCGCCTGAACCGCCGGACGGGAAGTGCCCCGGATCCTCAGAGCTTCACGCGGGCGGCGATCGGGAGGTGGTCGCTGTTCGTCTCCGGGAGGGTCCAGGACGACATCGGCTCGACGTTCTTGACCATGATCTGGTCGATGCGGGCCATCGGGAAGGAAGCCGGCCAACTGAAGCCGAAGCCGTCGCCGGCCGCGCCCTGGGTGGAGCGGAGCTGCGAGGTGACGGCGTTGAGCGCGCGGTCGTTCATGGTGCCGTTGAGGTCGCCGAGGAGAACGACCCGCTCGTGCGGGTCGTCGGAGATGGCCTCGCCGAGGGCGTTGGCACTGACGTCGCGCTGGGCGGCGGTGAAGCCGGCGTTCAGCTTGACCCGGACGGACGGCAGGTGGGCGACGTACACGGCCACCTCGCCCTTCGGGGTGACGACGTTCGCCCGCATCGCACGGGTCCAGCCCATCCGGATGTCGACCGGCTGCGCGGCACGCAGCGGCAGCTTGCTCCACAGCCCGACCGTGCCCTGGACGGAGTGGTACGGGTACGTCTCCGCGAGACCGCGCTCGTACGCCGGGACCACGTCGCCCTTCAGCTCCTCCAGGGCCAGGACGTCGGCGCCCGACGCGGCGAGCTGGCGGGCCGTGCCCTCGGGGTCCGGGTTGTCGGCGTTCACGTTGTGGGTGGCGACGGTCAGGTCACCGCCCGCTGCCGACTTGTCGGCGACGAGCCCGCCGAACAGATTGAGCCACACCACGGCGGGCAGCAGCAGGGCGATCAGGGCCGTGGCGGAGCGGCGCAGCAGGGCGAGGACGAGCAGGAGCGGCACGAAGAGGCCGAGCCAGGGCAGGAAGGTCTCGGTGAGGCTGCCCAGGTTGCCGATCCTGTTGGGGATGTCGGCGCGGAAGACCATCAGCAGGGTGAGGGCCACCGCGCAGAGGGCGATCAGGATGCCCCGGCGCCAGATCCCCCGGTCGCGGCGGAGCCGGTCGAGGGCGGTCCGGAAGCGGGAGGCGGGGTGTTCCCGCCCCGCGCCGCCCTGCTCGGTCTCCGTCATGTCCACCCGCGCCATCGCCCGTCCTCACTGCCTTGCTGCCTTGCTGCCTTGCTGTCCTGCTCCGTGACCCGGCATCGACACTAGGGGATGACGGGTCCGTCGTACGTCCGGAGGGACGACGCCGGCGGCGTGGCGGGTTCCTGCAGGTGGCGCGGTCGGGCGGGCTGTGACAGAACGCGCACATTTGGCCGGCTCCGGCCACCGGCGCGGATCCGTCCGGCCCGGGGCCGGCTGAGGGGCGTACGACCGCCCAGGCCAGGCACCGGCCGCCGGGCGTACGACCGCCCCCGCCAGGCGTACCACCGCCCAGGCCAGGCACCGGCCGCCGGGCGTACCACCGTCCCCGCCAGGCACCGGCCGCCTCGCCTGTTACCGCCCGCGCCGCGCCGGTGTGAACAGCGCCACTCCGGCCCACTTCCCCGCTCGCCCGGCGAAGTGCCACCATGGATGTGGTCCGGGGACGCCGTCAGGGCGCCTCGAGATGACACAAGGAGCTTCACCATGACGCTTCAGCCTGCCCCGAAGACTCCCGCCGACAGCAGCAAGGCGCTGTACGGCGGCAAGGGCACGCGCCGCATCACCGTCCACGACATCGCCGCCGCCAAGACCCGCGGCGAGAAGTGGCCCATGCTCACCGCCTACGACGCGATGACCGCCTCCGTCTTCGACGAGGCCGGCATCCCGGTGATCCTCGTCGGCGACTCCATGGGCAACTGTCACCTCGGCTACGACACCACCGTGCCCGTCACGATGGACGAGATGACGCTGCTCTCCGCCGCCGTCGTCCGGGGCACGAAGCGCGCCCTCGTCGTCGGCGACCTGCCCTTCGGCTCGTACCAGGAGGGGCCCGTCCAGGCCCTGCGCAACGCCACCCGGCTGGTCAAGGACGCGGGCGTCGGCGCGATCAAGCTGGAGGGCGGCGAGCGCTCGCTGCCACAGACCGAACTGCTCGTCCAGGCCGGCATCCCCGTCATGTCCCACCTGGGCCTCACCCCGCAGTCCGTGAACACCATGGGCTACCGGGTGCAGGGCCGCTCCGACGAGGCGGCGCACAAGCTGCTCCGCGACGCGAAGGCGGCGCAGGACGCGGGCGCCTTCGCGGTCGTCCTGGAGCTCGTACCGGCCGAGCTGGCCGCCGAGGTCACCCGCTCCCTGCACATCCCGACCATCGGCATCGGGGCGGGCGCCGGCACCGACGCCCAGGTCCTCGTCTGGACCGACATGGCCGGACTGACCGGCGGCAAGGTCCCGCGCTTCACCAAGCAGTACGCCAACCTCCGCGAGACGCTCGGCGACGCCGCGCGCGCCTTCGCCGAGGACGTCAGCGGCGGAGCGTTCCCCGCCGAGGAGCACACCTTCCACTAGTCCACCGCGGTTCCACCGAAGAGGCCGACAGCCCGCCGACATCCCCCATCGGCGGGCTGTCGGTCGTCTGTCGGGGGATTGTCGGTGGCACCTGGTCTAGTGGTGGCCATGACGCGATCACACACCAACGCCGTCGAGGTCCGGGGCCTCGTGAAGCACTTCGGCGCCACCAAGGCCCTCGACGGGGTCGACCTCGACGTACGGGAGGGCACGGTCCTCGGGGTGCTCGGCCCCAACGGCGCCGGGAAGACCACCCTCGTCCGCTGCCTCTCCACCCTTCTCGTCCCCGACGCCGGAACCGCCGTCGTCGCCGGGTACGACGTGGTGAAGCACCCCCGCCAGCTGCGCCGCACCATAGGGCTCACCGGGCAGTACGCGTCGGTCGACGAGAAGCTGTCCGGCTGGGAGAACCTGTACATGATCGGGCGGCTGCTCGACCTCTCCCGCGCCGACGCCCGACGCCGGGCCGACGAGATGCTGGAGCGCTTCTCCCTCACCGAGGCGGCCAAGCGGCCCGCGATGAACTACTCCGGCGGCATGCGGCGCCGCCTCGACCTCGCCGCCTCGATGATCGGCCGGCCGGCCGTCCTCTACCTGGACGAGCCGACGACCGGCCTCGACCCCCGCACCCGCAACGAGGTGTGGGACGAGGTCCAGCGGATGGTCTCCGAGGGCGTCACCGTCCTCCTCACCACGCAGTACATGGAGGAGGCGGAGCAGCTCGCGAGCGAGCTGACCGTCATCGACCGGGGCAAGGTCATCGCCAAGGGCGGGGTCGACGAACTGAAGGCCAAGGTCGGCGGCCGGACCCTGAAGGTCCGCCCGGTGGACCCGGGGCAGCTGTCGGCGATGGCCGCCGCGCTCCGCGAGACCGGCCTCGACGGCGTCGCCGGCTCGACGGTCGTGCCCGACGAGGGCGCGCTGTACGTGCCGATCCTCACCGACCAGCAGCTGACGGCCGTCGTGGCGCTGCTCGGCGCCCGGGGCTTCGGCATCGCCCACATCGGCACGCACCTGCCCAGCCTGGACGAGGTGTTCCTGGCGATCACCGGCGAGAAGACCGCCGTTTCCGACGAGATCAACGAGGAGGTCGCCGCGTGAGCACGACCACGGTCACCAAGTCCCCCGTCGGCACCCCGGGCCCGGCGCCGGCGCGGCGTGCGCCCGTCGCCGAGGGACGGATCGGCCTCCGGGCCAACCTCCGCCACATCGGCGCCCTCGCCCGGCGCAACGCGCTGCAGATCAAGCAGGACCCGGAGTCGATGTTCGACGCCGTGATGATGCCGATCATCTTCATCCTGCTCTTCGTGTACGTCTTCGGCGGCGCCATCTCGGGCAAGGGCAACAACGACGTCTACGTCAACTACGTGACCCCGGGCCTGATGGCGATGATGGGGATGAACATCGCCATGGCCGTCGGCGTGGGCATCAACGACGACTTCAAGAAGGGGGTCATGGACCGGTTCCGGACGATGCCGATCGCCCGCTCCTCCGTCCTCATCGCGAAGATCGTCGTCGAGGTCGGCCGGATGCTGATCGCCACGGCGATCCTGCTCGGCATGGGCTTCCTGCTCGGCCTGGAGATCCACACCTCGGTGCTCCACCTGTTCGCCGCGATCGGTCTTTCGATGGTCTTCGGCGCCTCACTGATGTGGATCTTCATCCTGCTGGGTCTCAGCCTGAAGACCGCCCAGGCCGTCCAGGGCATGGCCATGCTCGTCCTGATGCCGCTGCAGTTCGGCTCGTCGATCTTCGCCCCGCCGACGTCGATGCCCGACTGGCTGAAGACCTTCACCGACTACAACCCGCTGTCGAACCTCGCCGACGCCGCCCGCAACCTGATCAACGGCGGTCCGGTCGCCCACTCCGTGTGGATGACCCTCGGCTGGGCGCTCCTCATCACGATCGTCACGGCGCCGCTCGCGGTGGCCAAGTTCCGCAAGAAGACCTGAGTCCGGCAGGGGGATCAGGACTCGGCGCGTCCACTGATCGCGTCGGCGGCGCGACCGAGCAGGGCGGCGGCCTCTTCCAAGGAGAGGCCGTCGCCTTCGGCGTACGCCGCCGTGAACACGTCCTCGCCGAGGACGGACCGGGCCAGCTCCGTCGCCCGCTCCAGGTTCTCCCGCTCCAGCGGCGCCGCCAGGTGCCCCGGCGGCAGCAGCCCCTCTCTGGCCCCGAGCAGCACGGCCCCGGTCCGCGCCTCGGGCCCGCCGAGCCCGGCGAGCGCCCAGGCCGCGACGACGAGGTGGCTCGACGGCATCTGCGGGGCGACCATCATCGACAGCGCGCCGAGGGAGAGCTCGTACGCCTGCGCCGCGAGGGCGAGCGCGGAGTCGTACCGTCCGTCGAGATCGTCCAGCCAGCCCAGGCTGCCGAGCGTGAAGCCCTCGAAGAGGGAGAGGGTCTCGGAGCGGAACTCCCGCCGCAGCGCGTTCAGCTGCTCCATGGCCTCGGCGGTGCGGCCGGAGCGGCCGAGCGTCAGACCGAGGAACACCCGGGCTCCGAGGAGGGGTTCATGGCCCCGGCCGTGGCGCCCGTCGACGATCTCCCGCAGGATCGCCTCCCCCTCGTCGCCCCGCCCGATCTCCACGAGGATGCCGGCGTACCGGGCGCGGAGCAGCGCCATCTGCGACTGGGCGCCGATCTTCTCCGCGTAGCCGATCGCGGCGGCGAAGTCCTCGGCCGCGCCGTCGAATTCGAGCCGCCGCTCACGGGCCTCCGCACGGGACTGGAGCGCCTCCGCCGCGCCCCAGGCGTCGCCGAGACGGACGAAGATCTCCAGGCTCTCGTCTGCGTCGGCGCTCGCCTCGCCCGCGAGGTCGGTCCGGTTGGCGAACATGTTGGCGCGCAGCTGGAGGGCGTTGGCGAGTTCCCAGTCGTAGCGATGGCGGCGGCAGGCCTCGACGGTCGTGTCCAGGAGTTCCCGCAGCCGGCCGGCCTCGCCGGTCAGGAGGACCGCGAAGACGGCGAACGAACCGGGCAGCCGGCAGGTCTGCGGCAGGCCGGGCTCGTAGACGGCGGTCATCTCACGGAGCCGCCGCACCCCTTCCGGGGTGGTCCAGCGGCCGGTCTCGTGGTCCATGTTGATCAGCTCGACGAGCCGCACCCCGCGCCGGGCCTCCCAGCGCTGCTCCTCGGAGAGCGGCGGCGGCGCGGCCGTGCACGGCTCGTCCAGGGGGACGACGGGCGCGGCGGGCGGGACGAACGGGTCGGGGCCGAGGGCGGCGGCGGCCCTGGCCCAGTACAGGGCGTCGGTGCGCAGGTCGCGCATCTGCCAGTACCAGAGCAGGGAGTGGACGAGGACGAGCGCCTCGTCCTCGTCACGGCCGTCGAGGGCCCGGCGCAGGGCGGTACGGATGTTTCCGTACTCCGTCCCGAAGCGGGCGATGGCGGCGACCTGTCCGGAGCCGCGCAGCTCGGGGTCGGTGCGGCGGGCCAGCTCCCGGTAGTACGTGAGATGCCGCCGCTCGGCCGCACCCCGTTCCCCGGCCTCGTCGAGCCGCTCCCCCGCGTACTCGGCGACGGTCTCCAGGAGCCGGTAACGCATTCCGGCCGCCCCGTCGGGGGTGGCGACGACGAGCGACTTGTCGACGAGGGAGCCGAGGACGTCGAGGACGTCGGCCGGGGGGACGTGGACGGGCGGGACGGCGGCGGGGGCGGGGACGGGTCGGGCCGTGTCGGCTTCGGCTTCGGCTTCGGCTTCGGCGCATACCGCTTCCGCCGCCTCCAGGCCGCTGCCGCCGGTGAACACCGAGAGGCGGCGCAGGACGGCCCGTTCGGCGTCGTCGAGGAGGTCCCAGGACCAGTCGACGACCGCGCGCAGGGTCTGCTGGCGGGGCAGTACCGTCCGAGCGCCCGACGTGAGGAGGCGGAAGCGGTCGTCGAGCCGGTCCGCGATCTGGCGCAGGGACAGCATCCGCAGCCGGGCCGCCGCCAGCTCGATCGCCAGCGGCAACCCGTCCAGCCGACGCACGATCTCGGCGGCCGCCTCCGGGTCCTCCTCGACGCGGAACCCGGGCCTGACCGCGGCCCCGCGCTCGCCGAGCAGCCGTAGGGCCGTCTCGGTCAGCAGCGGGCCCACCGGCCGCACCCTCTCCCCCGGCACCCCCAGCGGCTCCCGGCTCGTCGCCAGGACCCGCAGCCCGGGGCAGCGGGCGAGCAGCGTCTCGGCCAGTTCGGCGGCGGCCGCGACGAGGTGCTCGCAGTTGTCGAGGAGCAGCAGCATCCGGCGCGCGGCGCAGTGCTCGACGAGCCGGGCGAGCGGGTCGCCCCCGGACCGCAGCTCCTCGGCTCCGGCGCCGCGCAGCACGGTCTCGCGAGCACCGACGGCCGCGAGGACGGCCTCGGCGACGGCCTCCGGATCGGTGACGGCCGCGAGTTCGGCGACCCAGATCCCGTCGGGCCACGCCCCGGCCCCGCGGTCGGCCGCCTCCTGCGAGAGCCGCGTCTTCCCGGCGCCCCCGGGCCCCAGGAGGGTGACGAGCCGGGCCGTACGCAGGTCCTTCTGGACAGCGGCGATCTCCTCGTCCCGCCCGACGAAGCTGGTGAGCCGGGCGCGCAGGTTGCCGGGCACGGGGAGCACGGGTGCGGGGGCGGGGGCCTGCCCGGGGGCGGGCGGCTGCCCGGAAGCCGGGGCCTGCCCCGGAGCGGACGCCTGCCCGGAAGCCGGGGCCTGCCCGGATGTCGGGCTCGGCGCCGGTCCGGGCGCCGGCCGCGGCGCGGAGGCGGGCCACGACGTCGGCTGGTGTCCGGACGCGGGCCAGGACGACGGCTGCGGGGCGGACCCGGAGCCGGACACCGGGCTCGGCGCCTGCCCGGACGCCGGCAGGGGCGCCTGCCCGGACGCCGACTGCGGCGACGCGGACGGCGGCCACGACGACGGCCGCGACGCGGACCCCGGCCCGGCCGTCGGCCGTGGCACCGGCCCCTGCCCGGGCGGCGGCTGCGGCGCCGGGGCGGGCTCGGGCGGCGGCGCCGGGGCGGGCTCGGATTCCCGTACCCGGCTCCGTGCGGGGGCGGGTGCCGTCGGGGGCGGGGTGAGCAGCTCCGCGTGGAGGGCTCGGAGAGCCGGTGAGGGGTCCGTGCCGAGGCGGGTGGCGAAGGCTCGGCGGACCGCTTCGTACGCGGCGAGGGCCTCGGCCGCGCGTCCGGTGTCCCGGAGTGCGCGGATCCGCAGGGCCTGGAGGGGTTCGTCGAGCGGGTGGGCCGCGCAGAGGGCGGTCAGCTCGGGGAGGGCCGTGGCCGCGTCGCCGAGCGCGAGGGCCGCTTCGAGCCGGGCGCGGCGGGCGTCGAGCCGCCGGGCCTCCCAGCGGGCGGCCTCCGCGTCCCGGTCCGGCAGATCGGCGAGGGCGGGACCGCGCCAGAGTCCGAGGGCCTCGTCGAGGAGGGTGGCGGCCCTCGCCGGGTCCCCGGCGCCGAGCGCGGCGACGCCCTCGGCGGCGAGGCGTTCGAAGCGGCGGGCGTCCACGTCCTCCCGGCGGGCGTCGAGCCGGTAGCCGCCCTCGGCAGAGATCACCCGCTCCCGGCCGATGGCCTTGCGGAGCCGTCCGACGAGGGCCTGGAGCGCGGCGACGGCGTCGGCGGGCGGCTGGTCACCGTGCCACACCTCGTCGACCAGGTCGGATACGGGCACGGTCCGGCCGGCCCGCAGGGCGAGGACGGTCAGGAGCGCACGGACCCGGGGGCCGCCGACGGCCACGTCGGTGCCGTCGGGGGCGTGGGCGAGGGTGGGGCCGAGGACGGAGTAGCGCACGGGCCCATTCTCCGTGAGACGGTCCCCGTCTCCGGAACTCGCCCCGTCCCCCGGTACGTTTCCCGCACATCAGGACCGGCAACACCCCGTCAGACACCTCTCTCGGCCCTCCGTCCCCCGTCCCCTGGGAGCTCCCGCGATGACCACGGCCACCACCCGGCGCCACGAACGGCGGATCAGTCCCGTCTTCCTGGCGATCCTCGCCGTCATGGCCGTCACCGGCTGGGCGGTGTGGACGGACTTCGCCGCCTCGCCCGGCCTGGCCGTCTTCCTCTTCGTGACCTCGGCCTGGGTGGTGTCGCTCTGTCTGCACGAGTACGCGCACGCCCGTACGGCGCTGCACGGCGGGGACATCACGGTGGGCGCGAAGGGCTATCTGACCCTGAACCCGCTGGCGTACACCCATGCCGTCCTGAGCATCGTGCTTCCGGTGCTCTTCGTGATCATGGGCGGGATCGGTCTGCCGGGCGGCGCGGTCTTCATCGAGCAGGGCCGGATCAAGGGCCGCTGGAAGCACAGTCTGGTCTCGGCGGCGGGTCCGCTGGCGAACGTGCTCTTCGCCCTGGTGTGCACGGCCCCGTTCTGGCTCGACGCTCTGGACGGCGTGCCGCCGGCGTTCCGGTTCGCGCTGGCGTTCCTGGCGTTCCTCCAGGTGACGGCCGCGCTCCTGAACCTGCTGCCGGTGCCGGGTCTCGACGGCTACGGCATCGTGGAGCCCTGGCTGTCGTACAAGGTGAAGCGGCAGATCGAGCCGTACGCGCCGTACGGCTTCTTCATCGTGATCGCGCTGCTGTTCGTGCCCGCGATCAACGGGGCCTTCTTCGACGCGATCGACGCGCTGCTGCGGTCGCTGGGGGTGCCGGACGTCTTCCGCTACTGCGGTTCGCAGCTGTTCCGGTTCTGGCAGGAGACACCGGAGTTCTGCCAGGTCTAGCCCTGGGCGGCGGCGGTCTTCTCCGCCTTCGCGCGGCGGATCTGGTACCAGGCCATGTTGGAGGAGAGGCCGGCGAGCAGGACCCAGACGATGCCGAGGAAGCTGCCCTCGACGAAGGAGACGACGGCCGCGGTGACGGCCAGGGCGCAGACCACGAGGGCGTAGAGGGCGAGGCGGGGCATGGGGGTCGGCTCCTGTCCGGGTGCGGCTGCTGTGCCCGTCCAGTGTCCCCCATGCCCGCAGCTCCGCCGGGACCGGCTCAGATGTCGGTGACGCGGAGCCCCGCGTGGGCCTTGTAGCGGCGGTTCACCGAGATCAGGTTGGCGACGAGCGACTCGACCTGGTGGGCGTTGCGCAGCCGGCCGGCGAAGACGCCGCGCATGCCGGGGATGCGGCCGGCGAGGGCCTGCACCAGCTCGACGTCGGCGCGCTCCTCGCCGAGGACCATCACGTCCGTGTCGATCTCTTCGAGGGAGGTGTCCTGGAGGAGGACGGCGGAGAGGTGGTGGAAGGCGGCGGCGATCCGGGAGTCCGGGAGGAGCGCGGCGGCCTGCTCGGCGGCGGAGCCCTCTTCGGGCTTGAGGGCGTAGGCGCCCTTCTTGTCGAAGCCGAGCGGATTGACGCAGTCCACGACGAGCTTGCCGGCGAGCTCCTCGCGGAGCGACTCCAGGGTCTTGGCGTGACCGTCCCACGGCACGGCGACGATCACGATGTCGCTGCGGCGGGCGCACTCGGCGTTGTCGGCGCCCTCGACGCCGTGGCCGATCTCCGCGGCCACGTCCCGCGCGCGGTCGGCGGCGCGGGAGCCGAGGACCACCTTCTGGCCGGCCTTCGCGAGCCGGTAGGCGAGTCCGCGGCCCTGCTCGCCGGTGCCGCCGAGGACGCCGACGACGAGACCGGAGACGTCGGGGAGGTCCCACGGGTCCTTGGGGGCGGGCTTGCTGTCAGTCGTAGTCATGGACCCGACATTACCGAGCGGTCGGGCCGCGGGGACTCCCGTACGGGTGGAACCGCCGCAACCCGCCGCACGCCCGTCTTCTTCTGGTGCAGGATGCGGGCCCATGGATGCCGTACGGGTCGCGTTGCTGCGGGAGGTGCTCGCCGGGACGGAGTGGCCGGCGGCGGCCCGCAGGTTCGCGGGAGCGCTCAGGTCCTCGGTCGTCCCGCACCGGGAGGGGCTGCTCCTGGTCGGTACGGAGGAGTACGAACCCTGGCACCTGGCCGCGCACCTCGTCGACGAGGCCGCCTGGTCGGGGCTGCCGGAGCTGGCGCCGACGCTGGTGCGCCACCGGGTGCGGCCGGGCGATCCGGCGCATCTGGCGGTCGGCCTCGGCCGTCTGGAGGTGGCCGGGCGCGGGGCGACCCTGCTGATGGTGGCGCCGCGGCGGCCGGGCGCGGGGCTGCTCCAGCGGGTGCACGACGCCCGTCGGGCGGGGGCGACGGTGCTGTCGCTCGACGGGGGCGACGAGGAGGTGCGGGGGCTCGCGCACGAGACGCTCACGGTGGCGGAGGGCGCGGGGGTGGACCTCGACACGGTGCAGCACCTGGTGAGCGCGGCGGCCGGCGAGAACAGCCTGCCGTCGCCGCGCGGGGCCCGGCGCTTCCGGGACCGTCTCCTGGGTCTCGCGGACCGGCTGACGGCCCCGCCGCCGCCGCGCTGGTAGCGGCCGGCCCGGGGGGGCGTACGGCATGGGGGCGTACGGCCAATTTCGGTTGCCCACGGTGCCCGCACGCCGGAACATGACCCCTCGTGTCCTCCCCCCTCGCAAAGATCTCCGCCCTGCTCCCCGACCTGGCACCGTGGCGCTCGTCCCCGGACTTCCGGCTCCTGTGGATCCAGGGGCTCGTCACGTACTTCAGCAGCGCGATGGCGATGATCGCCCTGCCGCTGCAGATCAAGGACCTGACCGGTTCGCCGCTCGCGGTCGGCGCGATGGGCGCGGTCGAGCTGGTGCCGCTCGTGGTGTTCGGGCTGTACGGCGGGGCGCTCGCCGACGCGGTCGACCGGCGGAAGGTGATCCTCGCGACCGAGGCGGGCCTCGGGCTCCTCGCCCTGATCCTGCTGCTCAACGCGCTGCTCCCGGAGCCTCTGCTGTGGCCGCTGTACGTGGTCGCCGCCGGGGTCTCGGCGCTCGCCGGGCTCCAGCGTCCGGCCCTGGACTCGCTGCTCGCCCGGATCGTCCCGCACGAGCAGCAGACGGCGGCGGCCGCCCTGAACTCACTCCGGTGGCAGATCGGCGCCATCGCGGGTCCCGCCCTTGCCGGTCTGGTCGTGGCGTACGCGGGTCACGCGCCCGCGTACGGGGTGACGATCGCCGGTTTCGCCGTCTCGGTGCTGCTGTGCCGCCGCCTCTCCCCCGCGCCACCCGCGCGGGAAGCGGAGAAGCCCTCGCTGCGGGGCATCGCGGAGGGGGCACGGTTCGCCTGGTCGCGGCCGGTGCTGCTCGGCACGTACGCGATCGACCTCGCGGCGATGTTCTTCGCCTTCCCGAACACGATCTTCCCGTTCCTCGCGGACGACCTCGACGCGGACTGGTCGCTCGGCCTGATGTACGCGGTGGGCTCGGTCGGCTCCCTGTTGCTCGGGCTGACGAGCGGCTGGACGTCCAAGGTGCGGCGGCACGGGCTGCTCGTGGTCGGGGGCGCGGCCGTCTGGGGGCTCGCGATCGCGGCTGCGGGCTGGTTCGGGAACGTCTGGCTGGTCCTGCTCTGCCTGGCGTTCGCGGGCGCCGGCGACATGCTGAGCGGGCTCGGGCGGGCCACGATCTGGAACCAGACGATCCCCGAGGAGCTGCGCGGGCGGCTCGCGGGCATCGAGGTGCTGTCGTACAGCGTGGGCCCGCAGCTGGGCCAGGTACGGGCGGGCGTGACGGCCGGCTGGACCGGGACCCGGGCGGCGGTCTGGACGGGCGGTGTGGCCTGTGTGGCCTCGGTGGGGCTGCTCTGTCTGGCGCTGCCGAAGCTCCTGACGTACGACTCCGGGACGGACGAGGACGCACTGCGCCGCAAGGCCCAGCAGGAGGCGGCACAGCGGGAGGCGGCCCTGCGGGACACAGCCCCGCGGTATCCGGCGCCGCGGGAAGGCTCGCGGGAAACGGGCCGGACGGCGGGCTCTTGACCGGGCCACCGGCTCGGCCGGCCAGCCGGGAGCGGGGCCGGCGCGCTGACGCGCCGGACCTCGGCCCCGCAGCCGGGTGGGCCGGTGCGTGGTCGGACCCGGTCACGGCCAGAGCTTCCGGCCGGTGCCGGTGCGCGGACGGGCCGGGACCGGGGGACGGACAGAACCTAGTCCGGCGGCTCCTGCGGCCGGGCATCGTCGTGCCAGCGCGGGTCGGTCTCCCACTCCTGGTTCCGCTCGCGGGCGGTCTCCATGGCGTGGGTGGCCTCCTCGCGCGTCGTGTACGGGCCGAAGCGGTTCTTCGCCGGGCACTCGGGGCCCTCTTCGACCTTCTTGTGCTGCAGGCAGTAGTACCACTCGCCCGGTTTGCCCACCGTGCGCTTCTTGAACAGGGCCATCGTCGTCGGCTCCTTCCTCCGAGACCATGCTGCCCCAGACCCGGTCGTTAGACTCGCTGACATGTCTGGCCAGTCGCTTCTCGTACCGGGGGAGCTCTCCCCCCATCGTTCCGTTCCGGGCTCCATCCGCCGCCCCGAGTACGTCGGGAAGCCCGCCCCGACCCCGTACACCGGGCCCGAGGTGCAGGATTCCGACACCATCGAACGGATGCGGATCGCCGGCCGCATCGCCGCTCAGGCGATGGAGGAGGCCGCCAAGCACATCTCCCCGGGTGTCACCACCGACGAGCTCGACCGGGTCGCGCACGAGTTCATGTGCGACCACGGCGCCTACCCGTCCACCCTCGGCTACCGCGGGTTCCCGAAGTCGCTGTGCGCCTCGGTCAACGAGGTCATCTGCCACGGCATCCCGGACTCCACCGTCCTGCGGGACGGCGACATCGTGAACCTGGACGTCACGGCGTACATCAACGGCGTCCACGGCGACAACAACGCCACCTACCTCTGCGGGGACGTCGACGAGGAGTCGCGGCTGCTCGTCGAGCGGACCCGGGAGTCCCTGAACCGGGCCATCAAGGCGGTGAAGCCGGGCCGTCAGATCAACATCATCGGGCGGGTCATCGAGTCGTACGCCAAGCGCTTCGGCTACGGCGTGGTCCGTGACTTCACCGGGCACGGCATCAACTCGTCCTTCCACTCGGGCCTGATCGTCCCGCACTACGACTCGCCCCACCACACCACCGAGATCAAGACCGGCATGACCTTCACGATCGAGCCGATGCTGACGCTCGGGTCGCACGACTACGACATGTGGGACGACGGCTGGACCGTCGTCACCAAGGACCGGAAGCGGACGGCGCAGTTCGAGCACACGCTCGTCGTGACCGAGAGCGGGGCCGAGATCCTCACGTTGCCCTGACCCCCAGGGTGGGTACCGTCTTACCGACAGGACGTCGGGAACCAGTTGACTTAGGTAAGCCTAACTTGGCAGGATCGTCACTGGTTCCCGTCCCATCGGTCTCGGAGGCACGCCTTGGACACCCCCTTCTCCACGCTGATCCGAACGGCCTCGCACGAGCAGCACACCGAGGCGGAGACCTCGTCCTTCATGAGCGACCTGCTCGGCGGGCGCCTGGCGGTCGACGCCTACGCCCGCTACACCGAGCAGCTCTGGTTCGTGTACCGGGCGCTCGAAGAGGGGGCGGAGGCGCTGCGCGAGGACCCGGTCGCCGGGCCCTTCGTACAGCCCGAGCTGTTCCGCACGGCCGCCCTGGAACAGGACCTCGCGCATCTGCGCGGCCCCGGCTGGCGGGCCGGGCTGACGCCGCTGCCCGCCACCACCGCGTACGCCGAGCGGGTCGCGGAGTGCGCCCGTGACTGGCCCGCCGGGTACGTGGCGCATCACTACACGCGTTACCTGGGCGACCTGTCGGGCGGTCAGATCATCCGCGACAAGGCGGAGCGCGCCTGGGGCTTCTCCCGCAAGGGCGACGGCGTCCGCTTCTACGTCTTCGAGGAGATCGCCAACCCGGCCGCGTTCAAGCGGGCGTACCGGGAGCTGCTCGACGGCGTGAACGCCGACGACCTGGAGAAGCAGCGGATCGTCGACGAGTGCAAGCGCGCCTTCGCCTTCAACAGCGCGGTCTTCCACCAGCTGGGAGGCGAGTTCCCGCTCAGCGCGTGAGGGCTTCCGGGGCGCGTGCGTCCCCCGCTTCCGGGGCGCGCGTGTCCCCCGCTTCCGGGGCGCGTGCGTCCCCCGCTTCCCGAGCGCGCGCGTTCAGCGCGTGAGCGTTCCTTCGAGGCGGACCCGTCCGCCCAGCTCCACGATGCCGTCGGGGCCGGGGGCCGTGAGCAGCTGCGACCCGCGGCCCTGGGTGATGTTCAGGGCCCGTCCCAGCTCTGCCGTGAGCAGCAGCGCCGCCGCGCCGGTCGCCTCGTCCTCGTCGATGCCGTCCCCGCGCCCCGGGAACGCCCGCGCCCTGACGCGGCCCGCCGCCTCCTCCTCCCAGGCCCAGGCGTAGATCCACTCACCGGGCTCGGGCACGTCGAGGGCGTCCACCTCGGCGGCGGAGCCGTACTGGCGGAGGGTCCGCGGCGGGGCCCACTCGGCGCGCGCCTCGATCCAGGTGAACTCCCCGTCGCCGCGCACCCACACCTCGCCGACGGGCGGGCACACGACCTCCAGGTCGAGGAGCCAGGCGGCGCCGACGAGCGGGTGTCCGGCGAACGGGAGCCTGAGGCCGGGAGTGTAGATGTCGACGATCCCGCGCTCCGGGTCGTCCACGAACACCGTCTCGCTGAAGCCGAGTTCCTTGGCGAGCGCCTGCCGGGAGGACTCGTCGGGGTGGGTACGGGCGTCCCGTACGACTCCGAGCGCGTTGCCGTACCGGCCGTCGCCCGCGCAGAAGACCCGGAGGACGTCGATGTCGGTGGCGATGTCAGTGGCGGTCGTGTTCATGGCAGAAATTGAACCATTCCGCGACATGGCGGCAGGGCCGCATCCGCCGATCGGGTGCGGCCCTGCCGTGGTCCGGGTGGCTCAGGAATCCATCGCGCGGCGGCGGGCGGCGATGACGACGGCCCCGCCCGCGGCGGCGAACAGCCCGGAGGCGCCGAGCAGGAGGCCCGTCGGGGTGCCCGAGCCGGTCGCGGCGAGGGCGCCGGAGCCCCCGGCCGTACCGGTTCCGCCGACCGTCCCCGCGCCGCCCGTGGTGGAGGAGCCTCCGCCCGTGGTGGAGGAGCCTCCGCCCGTGGTGGAGGAGCCTCCGGCCGTGCCGGTTCCGCCGGAGCCCACCGTCGCGGACGGGCCGCCGGAGGCCGGGGGCAGCGTGGCGTCCCGGCCGGCCGCGAGCGTGAGGGTCACCGGGTCCATGACGGTGCCGGGGGCGTACCCGCCCTGACCGCCCGGGGCGACGAAGGTGGCGGAGCCGTCCGCCGTCAGCCTCGCCGGAACGTCCGTGAGGGTGACGACGCCCCGCTCGGCCGTCCAGTCGGCGTTCGAGAGGTCCAGGCCGACGAGGGCCACGTCGTCCCGGGTGCCGGTGGCGGTGGTGACGTCGGCGGTCAGGGTGCCGGTGGCACCCGCCGCCTTCACCTTCACATCGCCGATGGTCCAGTGGATGCCGTGCGCGGCGCAGACGAAGGCGAGCCGGCCGCTGAAAGCCGCCTCCACCTTGCGGGCGTCCGCGTCGAGGTCGGCCTTGGCGAAGCCGAAGTCGTAGGACGAGCCGTTCCTCTCCGCACCGCCGGAGGGGGTGACCGTGCCGCCGCAGATGTCGCCGACGTACTTCTGCCAGCTCTGCTTCACCCCCCAGGTCAGCTTGCCGTCGAGAACACCGGAGGGGCCGGCCGTCGGCGCGGTGGCGGTGGTGACGGGGGCGGTGGCGGTGGCGGTAGCGGTCGGCGAAGTCGTCGTAGGCACAGTCGAGGGCGCAGTCGTCGTAGGCGCAGTCGAGGGCACCGTCGGGGGCCGGGTGGTCGTGGTCGCCGTCGGCGGGGGCGTGGTCGCCGGGGGTGCCGTCGTCGGCCTGCTGCCCGCCTTCACCGTGAGCGTGGCCGCGTCGAGCGCGTCGCCCTCCTTGTAGAAGCCCGCGAACGCCGCCGCGCCGTCCTTGGTCAGCTTCGCCGGTATGTCCTTGAAGACCATGGCGCCGCCTGCCCCCTGGCCCGGCCGGATGCCGGTCATGTCGAGCGCGGCGAGGGCGATGTCCTCACGGGTGCGGAAGGAGCCGTCCTTCTCCTTGGTGACGACGTCGGCGGTGATCTCGCCTGACGGCGCCGCCGTGCCCCTCGTCGACAGCCTGACGTCGGAGATCCGGATGTCGAGCGCGCCCGAGTGGGCCTCGAAGTGGACTCCGCCCTTGAAGGAGTTGGCGGTGGCGTGGGTGGTCGTGTCGTACGTACCCGTGCCCTCGACGAACGTGAAAACGCCGTTGCCCGCGGCCTGGGTGGCGCCGCCTTCGACCGTGGTCCTCCCGTGGGCGAAGGGCTGGGCGAGGTAGGAGCGGAAGGACTGCTTGATGCCCCAGTCCAGCGTGCCGTCGCTCAGCGTCGCCGGGGGCGGCGCCGCGGTGTCGGCCGCTGCGGGGAGGGCGAGGGCGAGGGCGCCCGTGCCGAGGGCGGCCGCCGTGGCGACGGCGGCGGTCAGGGTGACGGAACGGCGCGATGTGGTGGCCATGACGGGGTTCTCCTGAGGGGGACGCGGGCGCGAAGAGGGGTGCGCGCGGGGAGTGTTCAGTGCGTGGGGGTGCCGGTACGGCGACGGCGTACGGCGGTGAGGGCCGCGAGCGCGGTGAGGACGAGTACGCCCGCGCCGATCGCGAGGTACGTGCCGATGGAGGAGGTGGTGGAGATGGCCGCCGGCGTGGCGGAGGACCGCGGGGCGGCCTCCGAAGCGGCGGCGGACGGCGTGGCAGTGGACGCGGTGGCATCGCTGCCGAGGTCCGGGAGCGCGGGCAGCCGGGCCTCGGTGCCGACGGTGACGGCCAGGGACACCGGGTCCATCGCGGCCCCCGCCCCGTACATCCCGCCGAAGGCCTTGGCGCCGCTCTCGGTGAGGGTGGCGGGGGCCTCGGTGACGGCGGCGAGGCCGTTCTTCGGGGTGAAATCCCGTGCGGCGAAGGTGACCAGCGGAACGGCCTTCTCGGTCTTCCCCGCGCTCGTGACATCGGCGCCGAGGGTGCCGGTGCCGCCGCTCACCTTCACGGTGACCCGGTCGAGCGTGAGGTCGAGGTGGGCACCGGTGAAACGGACGCTGCCCGCGAAGGCCGCGTCGAGGGTCCCCCGCTTCGGGTCGTATGTGCCCTTGCCGCCGGGGAAGCGGAAGAGCGCGCCGCCGTCCTGGGCGCCGCCGGAGAGCGTCCATCTCCCCTGGGAGACGGCCCCGGTGACGTACTCGCGGAAGGTGCGGCGGACGCCCCAGTCGACGGCGGCGGCCCTCACGGTGGGCGCTGGCGCGCCGGCGGAACGTGCGGTGGAGGGCTCGGTGGCCGGCGGTGCGGTCGGCGCGGCCTTCTTCGGCGCCCTGACGTCGACGGTGAGGCTGACGGGGTCGAGGGCGGTGCCGGCCGGGTAGTAGCCGGCGAAGGCGGTGGCGCCCTGCGCGGTGAGCGTGGCGGGCACACCGGAGAGCGAGACGGGGCTGCCTCCGCCCCGCATGTCGACGCCGCGGAGGTCCAGGGTGGCGAGCGGCACGCGGGCGGTGACGGTCGTGCGGCCGCTGCCCCTGGCCTTGCTCGCCATGTCGGCGTAGAGGGTGCCGTCTCCGCCCTGGACGAGGACCCGGGGGCGGCTGATGGTGAGGTCCAGCTCGTACGTGCCGTCCGCCGTGCGGTGGCCGGTGAAGTGGACGCCGCCGGAGAAGGCGGCTTCGAAGGTTCCGCTCGCCGGGTCGTACGAGCCCTGCGCGGAGTGGAAGCGGAACTGGCTGCCGCCGACCGTGGCGGCTCCGCGGGTGAGGCCGTAACTCCCTTGCGCGATGGGCCCGGTGACATAGCTCTGGAAGGAGGACTTGATGCCCCAGTCGAGCCGTCCGCCCTGCACCGTGCGGGTCTCCGCGTGGGCGGTGCCGGCCGGGACGAGGGTGGCGAGCAGGGTCGCGAAGAGGGTGACGGCGAGCGCGCGGGCGGGTCTGGGCAGCGTCATGGAACCCCTCCAGGGGGTGGTCAGTAAGGTAAGGCTAACCTAAGCTACATCGAGCTTCGGTCGGAACCCTTCCGGCTCGTGAACGCGGCAGAACGAACGACAGGACGGTGTCCGGTGCGCAGAACTCGCCTCGCGGGAGCGCTGACAGCAGTGCTCGCCCTCGCCCTCGCGGCGACCGGCTGCGGTGAAGGAAACGGAGGTACGAGCACCCCGGCCCGCACGACGGCCGCCACCCCCGACCGGGTCGAGCCGCTCTCCGCCCCGGCCACGCCCCGACTGCCCGTCACCGTCCCCTCCGCCGACGGACGCACGGTCACCGTCACCTCCACCGAGCGGATCGTGCCCCTCAGCGGCTCCCTCAGCGAGATCGTCTTCACGCTCGGCCTCGGCGCGAAGGTCGCTGCCCGCGACATCACCACCACCTTCGAACAGGCCGGGAAGCTCCCGGTGGTGACCCGCGCCCACGACGTCTCGGCCGAGAGCGTGCTCTCGCTCCGGCCCACCCTCGTCCTCGCCGAGAGCACCACGGGGCCCGCCGAGGCTCTCGCCCAGATCCGGGACGCGGGCGTCCCGCTCCTCGTCGTGAAGCCCGCGAAGACGCTCGCCGACGTCGGCGCCCGGATCGACACGGTCGCCGCGGCCCTCGGCGTACCGGACTCCGGCACGGCGCTCGGGAAGCGCACCCAGGAGCGGATCGACGCCGTCCGGAAGGGGATTCCGGCCCGTGGGAAGAAGCCGCGCGTGGCCTTCCTGTACGTACGCGGTTCGGCCGCCGTCTATCTGCTCGGCGGGGCCGAGTCCGGCGCGAGCTCCCTCCTCGAAGCGGCGGGAGCGGTCGACGCGGGCAAGGAGTCGGGCCTGACGAAGGACTTCACCCCGGTCACCAGCGAGGCCCTGGCGAAGGCCGCGCCGGACGCGATCCTCGTGATGAGCAAGGGTCTCGCCTCGGTCGGCGGGATCGACGGACTGGTGAAGGTCCCGGGCGTCGCCGAGACCCCGGCGGGCGCCGACCGCCGGGTCGTCACCGTCGACGACGGCGTCCTCCTCAACTACGGCCCGCGCACCGACCAGGTACTGAAGTCCCTGGTCACCCAGTTGTACGGGGAGGGGAAGTGACGGCCGTCCACCAGGCCCCGGCGGAGCAGGAACCGAGAGACGCGTCCGCCCCCGCCGAGCAGGACCCGACGGGCGCGTCCACCCCCGCCGAGCAGGAACCGACGGGCGCGCCCACCCCCGCCGAGCAGGAACCGACGGGCGCGTCCACCCCCGCCGAAGCGGCCCCCCGGCGTGGCACCGCCCCCGCCCTCACCGTGTGCCTCCTCGCCGCCCTGCTCCTGCTCGCCCTGCTCTCCGCCGGCATCGGGGCGTACGACATCCCGCTCGGTGACGTCCTCGCCTCCGTGCGGCACCGTGCCGGGCTCGGCGGCCACGCGCTCGACCGCACCGCCGAGAGCGTCCTGTGGAACATCCGGCTCCCCCGGGTCGTCCTCGCCGTCCTCGTCGGCGCCTCGCTCGGCTGCGCGGGCGCCCTCATGCAGGGCGTCTTCGGCAACCCGCTCGCCGAGCCGGGCGTCATCGGCATCTCGGCGGGCGCGGCCGTCGGCGCGGTCGGCGCCATCGTGCTCGGCCTCACCTTCCTCGGCACCTGGACGGTGTCCGTCTGCGCCTTCGCCGCCGGGCTCGGGACCGTGCTCCTCGTGTACGCGATGTCCCGCTCGGGCGGCCGCACGGAGGTGGTGACGCTGATCCTCACCGGGATCGCGGTGAACGCCTTCGCGGGCGCGCTCATCGGCCTCTTTCTCTTCTTCGCCGACAACGCGCAGGTCACCCAGATCACCTTCTGGCAGCTCGGTTCGCTCGCCCAGGCCACCTGGCCCAAGGTCCTCGCCGTGCTGCCGTGCGCGCTCCTCGGCCTCGCCGTCGCTCCCCGCTACGCCCGCCGGCTCGACCTGCTCACGCTCGGCGAGCGGCCCGCGCGTCATCTGGGCGTGGACGTGGAGCGGCTGCGGACCGCCCTGATCCTGGTGGTGGCGCTGCTCACGGCGGCGGCGGTCGCGGTGGCCGGGATCATCACCTTCGTCGGACTGCTCGTCCCGCATCTGCTGCGGATGGCGAACGGACCGGGTCACCGCTTCCTCGTGCCGGGCAGCGCGCTCGGCGGCGCGGTGGTCCTCATGGCCGGAGACCTCGCGGCCCGTACGGTCGCGGCCCCTGCCGAACTTCCCCTGGGCGTCCTCACCGCCCTCCTCGGCAGCCCGTTCTTCTTCTGGCTGCTGCGCAGGACCCGTCGCAGGCAAGGTGGTTGGGCATGACGTCCGTACGGCTCAGAGGGCTGCTCCCGAACCGGCGCCCCCGCGCGCTGCCCTCCCCCGCGGCCCCCGGCGACGTGGTCGCCGAAGCCGTCGGGGTCGGGATCGCCCGGGGGCGCCGGGTGGTGCTCGACGAGGTCGGCATCGAGGTACGGGCCGGGGAGGTGCTGGCCCTGGTGGGCCCCAACGGGGCCGGGAAGTCGACGCTGCTCGCCGCCCTCGCCGCCGATCTCGCCCCGAGCGCGGGGGAGGTACGGATCGGGGGACGGGCGGCCGACGACTGGGCGCCCGGTGAACTCGCCCTGAGGCGGGCGGTGCTGCCGCAGGACGCCGCGCTCTCCTTCCCGTTCCCCGTCGCCGAGGTCGTACGGATGGGCAGGGCGCCCTGGGCGGGCACGGAGCGGGAGGACGAGGACGAGGCGGCCGTCGCCGGGGCGATGGCGGCCACCGAGGTCGAGGCCTTCGCCGGGCGCCCCTTCTCCGCTCTCTCCGGCGGCGAGCGGGCCCGGGTCGCGCTGGCCCGCGTACTCGCCCAGCGGGCCGGGCTTCTGCTGCTCGACGAGCCGACGGCGGCCCTGGACCTGCGCCACCAGGAACTGGTCCTGCGGGTCTGCCGGGAACGGGCGGCCGCCGGGGACGCCGTGGTGGTGGTGCTCCACGACCTGGGGCTCGCGGCGGCCCACGCCGACCGGGTCGGGGTGCTGCACGACGGCCGGCTCGCGGTGGCCGGCCCGCCCGCCGAGGTGCTCGGGGCGGAGTTGCTGAGCCGGGTGTACCGGCAGCCGGTGGACGTGTTCCCGCATCCACGGACCGGGGTTCCCCTCGTCGTACCGGTGCGCCACGGAACGGGACGAATCGCCGCCCTTGACCGGCCCTTGACCAGGTGATGAGAGCCCCCTGGACTCCCTGTGACCTCGCCGTGTCCGGGCCGTTCGAGGTGAGAGCCGGATCACTGGACGGACGGGTACGACTCAGGTAAGCCTCGGCAGCCGTCGGGCAGTCGGGCAGTCGGGCAGTCGGGCAGTCGGGCAGTCGGGACAGCCATGGACGGGGACATGTCCGAGGACAACCGGGAAGCCGGGGCCGCCGCGCCCTCCCGCCGTACGGTCATCGCCCTGGGCGGCGCGGGGATCGCGCTCGGTGCCGCCGCGGCCGGCGGCGCCGTCGCGCTGACCCGCGGCGGGGACACCACCGCGCCGGTCGCCGACAGCGGCGGGGCCGTGCCCTTCTACGGGCCGCACCAGGCCGGCATCGCCACCGCCGTGCAGGACCGGCTGCACTTCGCGGCCTTCGACGTGAAGACGGAGGACCGCGCCGAGCTCGTCCAGCTCCTCAAGGACTGGACGCGGGCCGCCGAGCGTCTGACGGCCGGCGCCGAGGTCGGCGGCGGCGCCTACGGCGGGCTGCCGGAGGCACCGCCCGACGACACCGGCGAGGCCCTGGGTCTGAAGCCGTCCCGTCTCACCCTCACGATCGGCTTCGGCCCACGCTCTTCGACGGGCGCTTCGGGCTGAAGGACAAGCGGCCCGGGGCCCTGATGGAGCTGCCAGGTTCCCGGGCGACAACCTGGATCCGGCGCGCAGCGGCGGCGACCTGTGCGTCCAGGCGTGCGCGGACGACCCGCAGGTCGCCGTGCACGCCGTCCGGAACCTGGCGCGGATCGGATTCGGCAAGGTCGCGGTGCGCTGGTCGCAGCTGGGCTTCGGCAGGACGTCGTCGACGACCCCGGACGCCCAGACCCCGCGTAACCTCTTCGGCTTCAAGGACGGCACCCGCAACATCGCGGGCACCGAGACCGAGCGGCTCGCGAAGCACGTGTGGGTCTCGGGGAAGGACGCCGAGGGCGCGGCCGCCTGGATGGACGGCGGCTCGTACCTCGCCGCCCGGCGCATCCGGATGAACGTCGAGACCTGGGACCGTACGCCGCTCGCCGAGCAGGAGGGCATCTTCGGCCGCGACAAGCGCGAGGGCGCCCCGGTCGGCAGGGCGGCGGAACACGACGAGCCGTTCCTGAAGGCGATGAAGCCGGACGCGCACGTCCGGCTCGCCCACCCGGACACCCTCGGCGGGGCGACGCTCCTGCGGCGCGGCTACTCCTTCACCGACGGCACGAACGGGCTCGGGCGGCTCGACGCGGGCCTGTTCTTCCTGGCGTACCAGAAGGACGTGCGGACCGGCTTCATGCTGGTGCAGACCTCTCATCGCCTACCTGGTGAAGACCGGTCGGCGGGACGCGCTGAAGCCGGTCTGGATCGGCATCGGTGTGGCCGTCGGCATCGCCCTCGCCTTCGGCGCGGGCCTGGAGTTCGGCTCGCAGGAGCTGACCTTCGAGGCGCAGGAGCTGCTCGGCGGCTCGCTGTCGGTCCTCGCGGTGGTCCTGGTGACCTGGATGGTCTTCTGGATGAAGCGGACGGCCAGGAACCTGAGGGCCGAGCTGCACGGAAGGCTCGACGCGGCTCTGGAGACGGGCACGGGCGCGCTGGTCGCCACCGCCTTCCTCGCGGTGGGCCGGGAGGGCCTGGAGACGGCGCTCTTCGTGTGGGCGTCGGTACGGGCGGCGTCCTCGGGCGGCACGGACGGCACGTACGCGCCGCTGGCCGGGGTCCTCCTCGGGCTGCTCACGGCGGTGCTGCTCGGCTGGCTGTTCTACCGGGGGGCGCTGAGGATCAACCTGGCGAGGTTCTTCACGTGGACCGGCGGGATGCTGGTCGTGGCGGCGGGCGTCCTCGCGTACGGCGTGCACGACCTCCAGGAGGCCCGCTTCCTCGACGGCCTCGCGGACAAGGCCTTCGACATCTCGGCGACGATCCCGCCGGACAGCTGGTACGGCACGCTCCTCAAGGGCGTCTTCGACTTCCAGCCGAACCCGACGGTCCTTCAGGTCACGGTGTGGGCGCTGTATCTGGTCCCGGCGCTCGCGCTGTTCCTGGCCCCGATAGGGTCGGGTCCGTCCGTGCGGGTGAAGAGGCAGAAGGCGACCGATGAGAAGGCTGAGGCTGAGGCGAGCGCCGAGACCGCTTGAGCGGCCGGCGGCACGGCCGGCGAGGTTCCTCGCGGCCACGGCGGCGGCGACCGTCCTGGCGCTGACGGCGAGCGGCTGTGTGACGGTGCACGGCGAGCTCGCCCTGCTGCCGCCGGCGACGGAGGCCGAGGCGGCGAGGGCGCTCGCGGACTTCACGAACGCCTACAACCGGGCCGACAAGGCCCACGACCCGGCCCTGGACGCGGGCCGGGTGACCGGCCCGCTCGGGGAGATCAACCAGGCGGGTCTGCGGGCACGGGCGGTCACCGACCCCGGCGGCAACCCGGACCACAAGCCCCTCGAACTCTCGGACGCGCGGTTCGTGCTGCCCCGGAAGGCGGGCTGGCCGCGCTGGTTCCTCGCGGACGCCGACTCCAACCGGGGCGCCGCCGAGCGGCGCTGGCTCCTGGTCTTCGTACGCAACGGACCCGAGCAGCTGTGGGAGGTCGCCCACCTGGTGGTCCTCGACCCGGCCGAGGTGCCGGAGTTCGCCGAGGAGGAGGGGTACGCGGTGCCGGTCGCCGCGGACACCGGGACGCTGGCGGTCGCACCCGAGGACCTCGGCGAGCAGTACGCCTCGTTCCTGAAGGACGGGAAGCCCGGACAGTTCGGGGCCGGCCCGCACACGACGCTGTGGCGGGAGCAGCGGCAGAAGGCGGCCAAGCGGCCGGGGCTCGCCACCCAGTACCTCGACCGCGCCACCGACCAGGGCGACTTCGCGCCGCTCGGGCTGCGGACGAAGGACGGCGGCGCGCTCGTCTTCTTCGCCACCCGGTTCTTCGAGCGGCAGACGGCGGCGCCGGGCTACCGGCCGAAGGTCGCCCCTGGCGTCAAGGCGCTGCTGACCGGCGAGATCAAGAACACGGTCACCAAGGAGTGGGTGTCCAGCCAGGCGGCGCTGGTGAAGCCGGCGGGCACGGACCGCGACGGCGTCTCGGTCAAGGGCCGGCTCCAGGGCGTGGTGGGCGCGGAGGGCTCGTAGAACCACGGGGGCAGCCGTCAGGGGGTCCCTCAGGGCCCCGCCCCCAGGGGGTCCCCGTCAGCGGGTCAGGGGCCAGGCGATCTCGTGGGCCGTGTGCTCGCCGTCCCCGTCCGCCTCGCGCTCCGCCGCGTGGCGGGCGCAGGCGTCCTGGAGGGTCTCCAGGAGGTTCAGCGGGTCGGGCAGCGGGTGCTCGGGGCCGCGGACCCAGGCGACGACCGGATGGGCGCTCTCGTCCCCGGGGAGCCGGGCGGGCGGCACGAGGACGTAGCTGCCGCGGCAGTGCCAGCGGAGGCCCGGGTGCTCGTCCATGGTCTCCGGGTGGCAGTCGAGCTCACAGGGCCACCACTCGTCCTCGTCCTCGGGGGTGCCGCGGGTCGCGGTGAAGAAGAGCATCCGGCCGCCGAGGGTGTCGACGTCGGCGGACTCGGCGACGGGCCCGACCTCGACGCCCTCGGCGAGGAGACGCTCCAGGGCGGCGCGGCCGGCGGCCAGCGGCACATCGAGGACGTCGTGGACCATGCCGGTGGCGGTGATGAAGTTCGCCTCGGGCTCGTTGCGCGCCCAGCGCTCGATCTGGGCGCGGTCGGTGGTCGACTGCGTCTGCCAGGCGAAGGAGACGGGGTGACGGGCGGGGGTGGGACAGCCGATCCGCTCACAGGAGCAGCTGTAGCCGACGGGGTACGCGGCGGGGGCCAGGGGCAGCCCGGCGGCAGCGGTGGCCAGGAGCAGTTTCTCGCGGTCGTTCTCGTCGTCGGCCGCGGTGCGTTTCGGGCGCCTGCGCAGCCACTGTGCGAGTTTGCTCTCCGTGCCGCGGTAGCGGCCGATGCCGTCGCCCATCTATCCCCTCACACCTCATGCTCGCCCGTTCGGCTCTGCCCATGGTCCCACCATCCTGCGCCTCGGGTGACCGGAGTGCGGAACCGGGGTGGGCCGGAACGTCTCAGCGCCTCGGGGCGAGGCCCCTCAGGGCGAGGTCGACGAGGGTGTCGGCGTAGGCGTGGGTGAGGGGCAGGGTGCGGTGGATCCAGCGGTGGTGGAGGGGGCCGACGAGGAGTTCGAGGGCGATGCGGGGGTCGATGTCCGGGTCGATGTCGCCGGCGGCCTGGGCGGCCTCGACGCGGCGGACGTAGTACTGGAGCTGCGGTTCGAGGAGGGCCTCGGTGAAGCGGGCGCCGAGCTCGGCGTCGACGATGCCCTCGGCGGCGAGGGCGCGGGTGGGGCCGTCGACGGCCGGGTCGTTCAGCTCGTCGACGGTGGCGCGCAGGACGTGCTTCAGGTCGGCGGCGAGGTCCCCTGTGTCGGGGATCTCGTTCCCGGTGTCGCCGCCCAGGGCTTCGGCGGCCCGGTTCTGGAGGTCGAGGAAGGCGTCGAGGAGGACGGCGGCCTTGGAGGGCCACCAGCGGTAGATGGTCTGCTTGCCGACCCCGGCGCGGGCGGCGATGCCCTCGATGGTGGTCTTCGCGTAGCCCGTCTCGGCGACGAGGGCGAGGGCGGCGTCGAAGATGGCGCGGCGGGAGCGTTCGCTGCGGCGGGAGGCGTCGGGGGCCTTGGGGTCGGGCATGGGCCCAATCTAGCAGCGGACGAGACGCCACGTCTCGCCCGAACGGGCCGGTTCCGAACCACCCGAACGGTCCACAGCGTGCGGGGCCCGGAAGGCGGACCATGGGGTCCACCGATCTTCGGTTCTTCCGTCCACCCGTCCGTGAGGAGCCCTCATTGCGCCCCACTCCGCGCTCGTCCTCGCCCCGCCGCTACCTGATGTGCCCACCCACGCACTTCACGGTGACGTACTCCATCAACCCCTGGATGGACCCCACGAAACCGGTCGACCTGCCCCTGGCCCTCACCCAGTGGGAGGACCTGCGCGACCGCTACCGGGCGCTCGGACACACCGTCGAGCTCCTCACCCCCGACCCGGCGCTTCCGGACATGGTCTTCGCGGCGAACGGCGCCACCGTCGTCGACGGCCGGGTCCTCGGCGCGAAGTTCGCCCACGCGGAGCGCGCGGCCGAGGCCGAGGCCCACCTGGCCTGGTTCCGCCGGAACGGCTGGGCGGACGACACCCTGCGGGTCCCGGAGCACGTCAACGAGGGCGAGGGCGACTTCGCCGTCACCGCCTCCTGGATCCTCGCCGGGCGTGGCTTCCGCTCCAGCCCGCTCTCCCACGACGAGGCGCAGGAGTTCTTCGGCCGCCCCGTCATCGGTCTCGAACTGGTGGACCCGCGCTACTACCACCTGGACACCGCGCTGTGCGTCCTGGACGACGCCCGCGACGAGGTCATGTACTTCCCGGACGCCTTCTCCCCCGGCAGCCGCGCGGTACTCGCCCGGCTCTTCCCCGACGCCCTGATCGCGACGGCCGAGGACGCGGCGGCCCTCGGCCTGAACGCGGTGAGCGACGGCCACCACGTCCTGCTGCCGCAGGCGGCCGTGGGCCTCTTCGCCCCCCTGCGCCGGCGGGGCTTCGAGCCGATCGGCATGGACCTGGGCGAACTGCTCAAGGGCGGCGGCAGCGTGAAGTGCTGCACCCAGGAGCTGCGGCCGTAGGCCTCGCGGTTCAGGGGGGGTCGACTCCCCCGCGCCGCCTCCGTAGAGTCCCCCTGATACACGGAGACGTGACGTCAGGGGGGCGTTCTCGATGCGTACGCGCGGCACGTTCCGGTACGCCGTGGCCATGGTCGCCGTCCTGTCGGCGGCCACCGGCTGCCAGCGCGGGGACCGCCAGGTGTGCACCCTGATCGGCGCCGAGTCCGGGGTGAGCGTCGTCTACCGGCCGACGGACTTCGCCGCGGGCGCCCACTACCGGCTCTGCGTCGACGAGGCCTGCCGGGAGCTTCGCACCACAGGGTCGCCCGAGCCCGTCGGCCATTTCACCGTGCCCCTGCCCGAGGCCACGGGGGAGCAGCGGACGACCGTGCGTCTCCGGGTGACCGACCCGGCCTCCGGCCGGACGGTCTACGACCGCACCACGGAGGTCACCCTGCGGAAGTCCACGCCCAACGGCCCGAAGTGCGACCCCACCGTCTGGCAGGCCGGCCTCCGCGCCGACGTCCGGGAGGGCCTTGTCCCGGACGTCGACCGACCGGCGCGCTCCTCGCCGTGAGACGGCTGACGGGCCTCCTGCCTCGCCGACCCGCGGCCGTCGCACGGGCCCCTCAGGCCTCGGCGACCCGCGGCCGTCGCACGGGGGCCCTCAGGCCTCGTCCCCCGGTGGCCAGGAGTCGCCCCACTCGGCGTCCCGGGCATGCTTGTACAGGGGCCCGTGGCGCTTGGTGACCGTCTCCCGGGCGAGCCCTTCGGGACCGCACAGGTCGAGGAGGACCAGGCCCTTGCGGATCTGGGGCCTGCGGATGACGCGGGAGGCCGCCTGAGCCGCCGGGTCCCTGGTCGCCGCCACATAGCTGTACTTCTCGTCCTCGTACGGCAGCGAGCCGCCCTTCACCTGGCGGTGCAGCGAGGAGCGGCTGACCCGGGCCGAGAAGTGGCACCAGTCCGTGCCCGGCTCGATCGGGCACGCCCCGCTGTGCGGGCAGGGTGCGGCGACGGTGAACCCGGCCTCGATCAGCAGGGTCCGGGCCGCGATGATCCGCTCGTAGCCGTCGGGGGTGCCGGGCTCCACGATCACCACCGTCCGGGCGGCGCGCGCCGCCTCGGCGACGAGCGCCGCCCGGTCGGCCCCGGTCAGCTCCTTCAGGACGTACGAGACGGTGACGAGGTCCGTGTCCGCGAGCCGGAGAGCGCCGCCGATCCTGGCTGTGTGCCACTCGGCGTCCAGGGTCCCGGCCGCGAGTTCGCGGCCCAGCGCGAGGGCCGGCTCCGCCCAGTCCAGGACGGTGGTGCGGGGCGGCTCCTCCGCCCAGGCCTCGGCGACCGCCCAGCTCGCCGCGCCCGTACCGCCGCCGACGTCGGTGTGCGTACGCGGCTCCCAGTCGGGCGCGGCCTCGCGCAGCGCGCCGAGGGCGCCGCGTACCGCCTCGAAGGTCGCCGGCATCCGGTACGCGGCGTACGCGGCGACGTCGGAGCGGTCGCGCAGCACGGGGGCGTCCGTCGGGGTGGTGCCCCGGTAGTTGGCGATCAGCCGCTCGACGGCCTTGGCGGCCCGGTTGGGCGGCAGTCCTTCGAGGAGCCCGGCGAGGGCGGCGCGCAGGGAGTCGGCGGAGGGGGCGGAGACGTTCACCGAGACAGTCTAGGCGGCCGGGGATCCTGAGGGTCTCCTGCAAACGGTCGGTCCTGGCCGCCGAAGTCCGGGAGGGTGAGGGTCCCGTCCTCGGCCAGGGGGAAGCCGGGGTTGTGGGCGATCTCCCAGGCGTGTCCGTCGACGTCGAGGAAGACTCCGGCATATCCGCCGTAGGAGGTGGCGGCGGCGGGCCGGGTGAGGGTGGCGCCCGCGTCGGCGGCCACCGCGAGCAGCTGGTCGACCTCCGCGGGCGAGCGGACGTTGTGGGCCAGGGCGATGCCACCGAACCCGTCGGTGCCCGGATCGTCGACCCCGCAGTCCGCGGCGAGCTTCTCCCGGCTCCACAGGACCAGGCCGAGGCCGCCTGCCTGGAGGAAGACGGTCTCCTCGACCTCCTGGCCGCGCCAGCCGAGGCGCTCGTAGAACGTCCGGGCACGGGCGCGGTCGGCGACGCCGAGCGTGACGAGACTGATGCGCTGCTCCATGGCGCCACGATAGGGCGGTCCGGCGGATCAGGGCCGTGCCCCCGCCGGAGATCCGCCGGACGGGCGTTCCTAGGGGGTGTCTTGTCGATCAGGCCGGATCAGGGAGCGGCGTCTGGTGCCGTGCATCGCAAGGCGGAGGAGGGAGCCAACGCGGAGCGTTGGCGACCGACGACAACGCGGCGAGGTGCGGTGCCAGGCGCCGCGAGCCCGGCCTGATCGACAAGACACCCCCTAGGGGGTGCGTGTGGCGCTCTGCCACGGGCGGCACAGACCCAGGAAGCAGGCCGCGGCCAGGACGGCGCAGGTGAGCTGGACGACGGCCATCGGGACGGCGGTGTGCTCGCCCGCGATGCCGACGAGCGGGGAGGCGACGGCGCCGATGAGGAACGACGTGGTGCCGAGGAGCGCGGAGGCCGAACCCGCGGCGTGCGGGGTGCGCATCAGGGCCTGGGCGTTGGTGTTCGGCATGGCGAGGCCCATCGCGGACATGAGGACGAACAGCCCGGCGGCGACGGGCACGAGTCCGACCTCGCCGAAGACGCCGCTGGTCATGAGGAGCAGCGCGAGCGAGGCGACGAGGATGGTTCCGAGGCCCCAGCCGAGTGCCTTGTCGAGGCTGACGCGGCCGACGAGCAGCTTGCCGTTGACCTGGCCGACGGCGACGAGCCCGATCGAGTTGAGCCCGAAGAGCAGGCTGAAGGTCTGCGGCGAGGCCCCGTAGATCTCCTGGACGACGAACGGCGAGGCCGAGATGTACGCGAAGAGGGCGGCGAAGGCGAGCCCGCCGGTCAGCATGTAGCCGGTGAAGACCCGGTCGGCGAGGAGGCCCCTCATGGTGCGCAGGGCCTCGCCGACCCCGCCCTCGTGGCGTCGTTCGACGGGCAGTGTCTCGTCGAGGAAGCGCCAGACGACGAGGGTGAGGAGGACGCCGATCGCGGTGAGGACGTGGAAGACGCCCCGCCAGTCGGTGATCCGCAGGATCTGGCCGCCGATGAGGGGCGCGATGATCGGGGCGACGCCGGAGATCAGCATCAGGGTGGAGAAGAACCGGGCCATCTCGACGCCGTCGTAGAGGTCGCGGACGACGGCGCGGGCGATGACGATGCCGGCGGCGCCCGCGAGGCCCTGGAGCAGCCGGAACCCGATGAGGAGTTCGGCGGTGGGCGCGAGCGCGCAGACGGCGGTGGCGAGGACGTACACGATCATGCCGATGAGCAGCGGGCGGCGGCGCCCCCACTTGTCGCTCATCGGGCCGACGACGAGCTGGCCGAGGGCCATGCCGGCGAGGCAGGCGGTGAGGGTGAGCTGGACGGTGGCGGCGGGGGCGTTCAGTGCGCCGGTGACCTCGGGCAGCGCCGGGAGGTACATGTCCATGGAGAGCGGCGGCAGCGCGGTGAGCCCGCCCAGGACGAGCGTGACGAGCAGCCCGGTCCGCCGGGCGGCCTCGACGGGCGCGGGTTGGGATATGTGTCCTTGTGTTGCCTTCTGGCCGCTCTCCGGCATCGACTGCTCCATTTCGTTGAAACCTTGCCTATGCTCTCAGCTCGACCGGCATGGTCGAGACCTCTCAGGGGACGGGTGGGGAACATGAACGAGAAGGTGCGCTGGGGAATCCTGGCGACGGGCGGCATAGCGGAGCGGTTCACGACGGACCTGCTGACGCTCGACGGAGCGGAGGTCGTCGCCGTGGCCTCCCGTACGGAGGCGTCGGCGAAGGTCTTCGCCGACCGGTTCGGCATCCCGCGGGCGTACGGGGAATGGGACGGGCTCTTCGCCGACGAGGACGTCGACGTGGTGTACGTGGCGACCCCGCACCACGCCCACCGGGAGGCGGCCGGCCGCGCTCTGGAGGCGGGCAAGGCGGTCCTCTGCGAGAAGGCTCTCACGCTCAACGCCCGCGAGGCGGAGGAACTCGTCACGCTCTCCCGGGACCGTGGCCTCTTCCTCATGGAAGCCATGTGGATGTACTGCAACCCGCTGATCCGGCGGCTCGTGGAGCTCGTCCGCGAGGGGGCGATCGGCGAGATCAGGACCGTACAGGCGGACTTCGGGCTCGCGGGCCCGTTCGCGGCGGACCACCGGCTGCGGGACCCCGCGGTGGGCGGCGGGGCGCTGCTCGACCTGGGCGTGTACCCCGTGTCGTTCGCGCAGCTGCTCCTCGGGGAGCCGGACTCCGTCCAGGCGCACGCGCTGCTCTCGCCGGAGGGCGTCGACCTCAACACCGGCATGCTGCTGGGCTGGTCGGACGCGGGCGCCTCGGCGCTGCTGTCCTGCTCGCTCGTCGCGGACACGCCGCTGACGGCCTCCGTGACCGGCACCCTCGGCCGGATCGACCTGCCGCGCGGCTTCTTCTTCCCCGAGCGGTTCACGCTGCACCGCGACGGCCGGGAGCCGGAGGAGTTCACGAACGGGGACGATCCGCACTCGCTGCGGCACGAGGCCGCCGAGGTCATGCGCTGTCTGCGGGCGGGCGGGACCGAGTCCCCGCTCGTGCCCCTCGACGGCTCGCTCGCGGTGATGCGGACGCTCGACGCGGTACGTGACCGCATCGGCGTCCGCTACCCGCAGGAGGAGCCGCAGGAGGCGCTGGTCACGCGGGCCTGAGGCCCGGGTCGCCCGCCTCCGTGACGAAGGAGGCGGCTGTGGTGACGGGGGCGCCCGGGGTCGTCACGTACGGCACCGTACGGAAGTCGGCCCGGGCGCCGTCCTCGCCGAGGGCGACCGTGACGTAGCCGCGCCGCCCGTTGAAGAACCTCAGGTGCGGGTTGGCGGCCGTCAGCCTGTCGTAGTTCGACGGCCGGTCGGCGCCGTCCTTGCCGCTGCTGATCGACGTGGCGACGATCTCGGTGCCGACGGTCCGGGAGGCCGGGTCGCGGAAGTCGGCCTTGATGTCGAGGCCGTAGCCGACGTGGACGTCGCCGGTGAGCACCATGAGGTTCTCGACCCCGGCGGCCTCCGCCCCCGCGAGGAGGCGCTGCCGGGAGGCCGGGTAGCCGTCCCAGGAGTCCATGGACAGCTTGAAGTCGGCGGTGGGCCGGTCGCGGCGCTCGGCGAACACGACCTGCTGCGGCAGGACGTTCCAGCGGGCGCGGGAGGCCCTCCAGCCGTCGAGCAGCCACCGCTCCTGCGCGGCGCCGGTCATCGTGCGCGCCGGATTCTCCGACTCCGGCCCCGGGACCTGCCAGCCGTCCCCGTACGCCTGGTCGGAGCGGTACTGACGGGTGTCGAGGATGTCGAACTGGGCGAGGCTCCCGAAGCGCAGGCGCCGGTAGAGCCGCATGTCGGGGCCTTCGGGGCGCTGGGGTGCGCGCAGCGGCTGGTGCTCCCAGTAGGCGCGGTAGGCGGCGGCCCGGCGGAGCAGGAACTCCTCCGGCGGGACGCTGTTCTCGGGGGTGCCGTCCGCGTAGTTGTTCTCGGTCTCGTGGTCGTCCCAGGTGACGACGAAGGGGTGGGCGGCGTGCGCGGCGCGCAGGTCGGGGTCCGACTTGTAGAGGCCGTAGCGCAGCCGGTAGTCCTCCAGGGTGACCGTCTCGCGGTTGAAGACGGCCGGGAGCGTGCGGTCGGTGTGGGCGCGGGCGCCGCCGGTGGCGTTGACGGCGTACTCGTACAGGTAGTCGCCGAGGTGGAAGACGACGTCGACGTCCTCGTCCGCGAGGTGGCGGTAGGCCGTGAAGTACCCGTCGTGGTAGGCCTGGCAGGAGACGGCGGCGAGCTTGAGCGCGGAGTTCCGGGCCCAGGGGGCGGGCGCGGTGCGGGTGCGGCCGACGGGGCTGGTCCAGTCGCCGACGCGGAAGCGGTAGAAGAACGCGCGGTCGGGGTCGAGGTGCTCCACCTCGACGTGGACGGTGTGACTGAACTCCGGGTGGGCGGTGGCCCGGCCGCGCCGGACGGTCCGGGTGAAGCGCTCGTCGCGGGCGAGCTCCCAGTGGACGGACACCCGCTCGGCGGGCAGCCCGCCGCCCGGCTCGAAGGGACGGGGCGCGAGCCGCGTCCAGAGCAGTACGGAGCCGGGCAGGGGGTCGCCGGAGGCCACGCCCAGGGTGAACGGGTCCTCGGTGACGCGCCGGCCGTCGAGCTCGGCGGCGGCCGCGGCGCCGGCCGCGGGCAGCTGGGTGGCGAAGGCGAGCGCGGCGGCGGCGCCGGTGACGGTGAGGAACCGGCGGCGGCCGAAGTGGCGTGCGGCGGACCGGAGTTCCTCGGTGTGGTCCTGTATGTGAGTCATGTGCCCCTCCCCGGACGGATGTTCTCCGTCCGGTATTCGAGTGGGGCGGGGCGACGTCACGTTGTCGGGTACAGGACATCCACGTGTCGGACGGATGAGTTCATGGGGCACGCGTCTCGCGTACGCTGCGCGGCCATGAGCATCGCAGTGGTGACGGGAGCGGGGTCGGGCATCGGCCGGAGCGTGGCGCTGGCCCTCGCGGCGGCCGGCTGGTCGGTGGCCCTCGCCGGGCGCCGGGCAGAGGCCCTGGAGGAGACGGCGGCGGCACGGCCGGACGGCGACTTCCTGTGCGTACCGACGGACGTGACCTCGCCCGAGGCGGTCACGGCGCTCTTCTCGGCGGTCCGGGACCGCTACGGCCGTGTCGACCTGCTCTTCAACAACGCCGGTACGTTCGCGGGCGGCGGCGTCCCCGTCGAGGACCTGGACCCGGCCACCTGGCGCGCGGTCGTCGACGTCAACCTGACGGGGGCGTTCCTCTGCGCGCAGGCCGCCTTCCGGACCATGAAGGAACAGGACCCGCAGGGCGGCCGGATCATCAACAACGGCTCGATCTCCGCCCACGTCCCACGCCCGCACTCGATCGCGTACACGGCGACGAAGCACGCGATGACGGGCCTGACGAAGTCCCTGTCGCTCGACGGCCGCCCGTACCGCATCGCCTGCGGCCAGCTCGACATCGGCAACGCGGCGACCGAGATGACGGCCCGCATGCAGACCGGGATCCTCCAGGCCAACGGCGAACTGGCGGTGGAGCCGGTGATGGACGCGGCGGACGTGGCGGCGACGGTGGTGCACATGGCGTCCCTGCCGCTGGAGGCGAACGTCCAGTTCGCGACGGTGATGGCGACGGGGATGCCGTACATCGGACGGGGGTAGGAGGCGCCGGGCCGGGGCGCACGGTCAGGCCGCCCCCGACGGCCGGGGCGAACGATCAGCCGCGCCCGACAGCCGGGGGCGCACGGTCGGCCGCGCCCGACAGCCGGGGGCGCACGGTCGGCCTCGCCCGTGACGGGCCGGGGGCGGCGCCGGGTCGGGCCGCCCCCGGCTCTCGCTCGGTCAGGCCTGCCCGGTCTCGAAGCGGGCGATCTTCCCGTCCTCGACCGTGAAGCGCCAGCGGGTCCGCATCTCGCCCCAGGTGTCGTTGCGGAAACGGGCGACGAGATCACGCCCGTCGCTCTTCTCGGACTCGATCTCCATGTGGCCGCGCGAGGAGAAGACCTCCTTCTCGGTCCACGCGGCCAGATCACGGTCGGACCCGTCGTCGGACATGGTCGCCCCGGGCGCGAGCGCCTGCTGGAAGGCCTCCGCGTCGTTGGCGTTGAGGGCCCTGACGAAAGCGCGCACGGCGGGATCGCTGAGCTGGTTCACAGGAATCGTCATGCCCCCACCCGTACACCGGGCCGGCGCGCACCGCGGCCCGGCCACGCGGAAGTGTCACCTCACTGACGACTTCTGAGCTCCACCCAGCCTATGACCTGCGTGTTCACTGGGCCGCGGGCACGGCCCTCCGGGCATGGTCGGGTGACTCCCGAACCAACCCAGGAGGAGCGATGCCGAACGCCGGCAAGGTCGTCAAGCTGTATGCGAAGGGTGCCCCGGTCGGGGTCGAGGACGGAACACCGGTCGGATTCCTCGTCGACCGGGGGCGGGCACCGGAGTGGTTGATCACCCATGAGGGCGGGGGGTTCCGCCTCACCGCGAAGGGCACGGAGGAGACCATCACCTCGGCGGGAGCCGAGCGCGCCCCCGCGGTCGTCCGCTCCGACGACTCCCCCGCCTCCGTCTGGCGCCTCCAGCGCGTCGACGACGACGGCGCCACCACGATCACCTCGCTCGCCGACCTCAAGGACGGCATGTACGTGATCGACCAGAACGGTCTGGCCCTCGGCCGCGACCTGTTCGAGGACCGGTCTCCGCTCCCCAAGCCCATCTTCGTCCGTACGGACGACCGGGACCCCCAGTGGAGGATCGAGGTCCTCGCCTGAGCCCACAGAGGCCCGGCCGGTGTCTCTCCGGCCGGGCCTTCCGGCCAGAGACTCGCCACCGGCCGCGTCAGCCGGTGAACCCCGGCACCACCAGACCGGACTCGTACGCGATGACCACCGCGTGGGTCCGGTTCTGCGCGCCGAGCTTGGTCAGCACGTTCCCGACGTGCGTCTTCACCGTCTCCAGGCTCACCGTCAGCGACTCCGCGATCTCCGGGTTGGACAGGCCGGTGGCCATCAGCCGCAGCACCTCTTCCTCCCGCCCCGTCAGCGCCGCCCTCGGCAGTGCCTCCGCGGAGTCCAGCGGACGGGCGGCGACCATCCGGCGCAGGGCCGCGGGGAAGAGGATCGCCTCCCCCGCCGCCACCACCCGCACGGCCTCCGCGATCTGCCGGACCGGAAGCCGCTTGAGCACGAACCCGCTGGCCCCCACGCTGAGCGCGGCGGTGACGTAGTCGTCGTTCTCGAAGGTGGTGATGACGACGACCTTCGGCGCCGGTGCGGCGTGGTCGGCGGACTCGCCCGATGCGGCAGATGCTGCAGATGCGGCTGACTTGGCCGACATGGCCGACGTGGCTGACCCGGCTGACTGGGCCGACTCGGCGAGGAGTTGCCGGGTGGCCTCGATCCCGTTGCGGCGTGGCATCCGTACGTCCATCAGGACCACGTCCGGACGCAGCCGCCGCGCCCGCTCGACCGCCTCCACGCCGTCGGCGGCCTCCCCGACCACCTCGATCCCCGGCTGTGCGGCCAGCAGGGTACGCAGGCCGCTGCGGGTCACCTCGTCGTCGTCCGCGATCAGGAGGGTCGTGACGGTTTCGCCGGCGTCGGAGGCGGTCATGCCGACAACCGTACGGGCAGCCTGACCGCCAGTCGCCAGTGCCTCGGCCCGTCCGGACCGGCCTCGATCTCCCCGTGCAGCAGGCGCACGCGCTCGGCGAGACCCGGCAGGCCGTGCCCGGAGGTGGGGAAGGCCTTCCGGCGGCCCGGTCCCGCGCTCACGCCCGCACCGGCCCGCGTCTCGTTGACCACGTGGAGCTCAAGGACGTCCGGGCCGACCGCCACCCGGACCGTGATCGGCCCGGCCGCGCCGTGCCGCATGGCGTTCGTCAGCCCCTCCTGCAGGATCCGGTACGCCGCCCGGGACGGGGTCCCCTGCACCTGCGCCGGGTCACCCGACCGGTCCAGCTCCACCACCGCGCCCGCGTGCCGCAACCGGTCGAGCAGCCCGGACAGGTCGGCCAGGGTGCGGGCCGGTGCCGTCTCGGCCTCCTGCTCGCGCAGTACCCCCAGCACGTAGTCCAGGTCTTCGAGCGCGGCCCGCGCCGACTCCTCGATGCTGTGCAGGGCGGCCCGCGCCGCCACCGGGTCGGCGGACATCAGCTCGCCCGCGACAGCGGCCTGGATCGTGGTCGTCGTCAGCGTGTGCCCGATCGAGTCGTGCAAGTCGTGGGCCAGCCGGTTGCGTTCGGCCAGCCTCAGTTCCCGCTCGGCCGCGAGGGCGAGCCGCTCGGCCGCCGACGGCCCGAGCAGCCTCGGCGCCGACCACCGCAGGGCGTGGGTGACCAGCACGCAGACGGCTGCGGCGAGCAGCAGGCAGCCGAACGCCACCGCCCAGCTCTGCCAACCGCCGTCCACGCGCACCGACCGGCCGAACAGGCTCAGCCCGAACTCGGCGTCGAGCCAACCCCCCGGGAGAGTCACGGCCACGAAGAGCAGCACACCGCTCGCGAGCGCACCCGTCCAGCCGAGCACCACGTGCAGCAACAGCCAGAGAGGAGTCCGCCAACGGCCGGCGACGGACGGGACGCCGGACGCGACGGAGGCAGGACCGGCTGACGGGACGCCCGACGGGTTTCCTGACGAAGCGGCGCCCCCGGGCGCGGCCGGGGTCGGCAACGCCACCCTCAACAGCCGGCGGGCGGACACGATCAGCACCCGCCGCGTGGTACGGGCCAGGCCGACCAGGCCGATCAGTGCCGCCCAGAGGAGCAGGACCACGAGGACCTGCACACCCTCGGGAGCGGATCGCCACGCCAGCGCCGGCAGCAGCGCGAAGGACAGCAGGGGAAGGCTGGCCAGAGCGGCGCCGTAGGCGAACAGCGCTCCCGAGTACGTGGAGCGGCGCAACAGCGGCCGGAGTCCCTTGATCATGATCAGCCAGTATGTACGGGCGGTTCACGAGCGGCCTCCCCCGATCGGGGGAGCGATATCTCCCGCCTTCCCGCGATGCGCGTCCGAGCCCTGGAAAACATGATCGTGTCCTGCCCGATCGACGGAAGGACAGCTGATGAACACGCAAGCGACGAAGGCGTCCAGGTCTCGCTTCTCCCTGCGGCAGGCGGGAGGCCGATGCGGAGGAGTGGCCGCCGCGGCGGCGGTGGTGGTCGCCGTCATGACGGCGGGCGCCCTGGCGCCGCCCACGGCGTTCGCCGCCCCGAAACACGACACGGTCCAGCAGGGCCTGAACGCGCTGGTGCGCGACGGCCAGCCCGCCGCGCTCGCGAGCGTCAAGGACAGGGCGGGCCGCACCCGTACCTACACCGCCGGGGTCGGCGATCTGGCCACCGGCGCGAAGGTGCCGAGGGACGGCCAGGTGCGGATCGGCAGCAACACGAAGACGTTCACGGCGGTGGTCGTCCTGCAGTTGGTCGGCGAGGGAAGGATCGACCTGGACGGTCATGTCGACACGTATCTCCCGGGCCTCGTACGCGGAGAGGGCCTCGACGGACGCCACATCACCGTCCGGCAGCTCCTGCAGCACACGAGCGGAATTCCCGAGTACTCGGAGGACATCAGCGACGACGAACTCCCGTACCGGTACTTCGACCCCCGCGACCTCGTCGACATCGCGCTCAAGCACAAGGCCGTCTTCGCCCCGGGGAAGAAGTGGAGTTACAGCAACACGAATTACGTACTGGCCGGCCTGATCATCCAGAAGGTCACCGGCCGGCCACTGGCCGAGGAGATCGACCGGCGCGTCATCAAGAGGATCGGGCTGCGCCACACGTATTTCCCGGCCCCCGGCGACAAGACCATCCGGGAACCCCACCCGAGGGGCTATCACCGGACGAAGGCGGAGGAACCGCTGCGCGACTTCACGGAGCTCGACCCTTCGGCGGGCTGGGCGGCAGGCCAGATGATCTCCACCAACTCCGACCTCAACCGCTTCTTCGACACGCTCCTCGGCAGCGACCTCCTCCTCGCCGAGGCCCAGCGCGCCCAGATGCGCACCACCGTCCCCGTCGAGGGCACCCCCTTCCGCTACGGGCTGGGGCTCATGAGCAGGCCGCTGTCGTGCGGCGGCGTCTACTGGGGTCACGGCGGTGACATCGCGGGCTACGAGACCCGGGGCGGAGTGACCGACGACGGCCGCGCCACGAACGTCACCGTGACGAGCATTCCTACGGAGGAGGCGGCCATCAAGGGGGTGTCGAAGGTCGTGGACACGGCTCTGTGCGGTTGACTGCCGTGGGGGCGCCCGCGTCAGTCCAGGCAGAACTCGTTGCCCTCCGGGTCGGCCATCACGATCCACCCGGTGCTCATCGGCGGGTCGGGCTCGAAGCGGCGCTGCCGCCTCGCTCCCAGCGCGACCAGCCGGTCGCATTCGGCCTCGAGCGCCGCCATCCGTTCCTCCCCCTCCAGTCCGGGAGCCGCCCGGACGTCGAGGTGGACCCGGTTCTTGGCGGCCTTGTCCTCCGGCACCTGCTGGAAGAACACCCGGGGCCCCTGCCCCGCCGGGTCCTCGATGGCCGACCGCGTGTTGCGCTGCTCCTCCGGTACGCCCATCTTCGCGAGGAAGTCGTCCCACGCCGCCAGCGGATCGGCGCCCTCCGGCAGATCGGTCCCGGGCGGCGCGGGATGGACGTAACCCAGTACGTCACGCCAGAAGGACGACAGCGCCCTCGGGTCGTGAGCGTCGAACGTGACCTGGAAATCGCGGCTCATCGTGCTGCTCCGTTCGTTGCGGTGTGCGCGTACCGACCGTGCAGGGTCCGGTTCCCCTTGCGCCCGGGTCCGCTGCGTCCGTGGATCCACTCTCACACCCATGGCGGACAGGATCGGTCCGCTTTCCCGCGAAGACCGGACCCCCGGAGCACCGTGTCCGAATGGCGCCAGCGGTAGGGCCGGGGCCGCGTGACCCTGGCCGTATGAGCACGCACACCACCTCCCGCACCGCCGGCTACACCGCCCGCGCCGTGCCGGCCACGGCCCTCGCCGAGCTGCGGGTCGGCGACGACGCGGGCCGCGCCTGCGCGCCGTACACCGCCGACGAAGGCGGCCATCCCCTCCGCTGCTGTCTTCGTCGCTCCGTCCCCGGCGAACGGATCGCGCTCGTCTCGTACGCGCCGCTGCGACGCGGGGCCGCCGAGACCGGCGCCGATCCGGGCGCGTACGACGAGCAGGGCCCGGTCTTCATCCACGCCGAGGAGTGCGGCGGACCCGCACCCTCGGAGACGTACCCCTTCGCCCGGCCGGGGGCGCTCCGGACCGTCCGCGGCTATGACGCGGCGGGCCGGATCGTCGGCGGTCGGCTCCTGAAGATCCCGGAAGCGGCGACGGAAGGCTTCGACCGGGCGTTCACGGAGGCCTTCGCCGACCCGGCCGTGGCGCTGGTGCACGTCAGGGCGGTCGAGCACGGCTGCTTCCTCTTCGAGGTACGCCGCCCCTGAAGGGCCCCGGCGACCGCCCCGGGCCACCGGGCCTCGCGGCCGTCGGGGCAGGCGGTGGCGAGCGGATCACCACCACAGCGCCTGCGAGAAGGGCCCCTGACCAGGACGAACACCTGATCAGGGGCCCTTCCCCACGGAGGCCGACAGACGAGTCGGGCTGTACGCCGGGTTCTGTACCCCGGGACCTCGCGGTCGTCGGGGTGACGGCCATCCATCTAGGACCGGCGTTGCCGCCGGCCTCCTGCGGTCTACCCGCGGACTCGGGCGAGCAGCCCTCGAACATCCGCGCAGGGACACCGGGGTGTCCCCTCTTGACCTTGCTCCGAGTGGGGTTTACCTAGCCGCCTGAGTCACCTCAGGCGCTGGTGGTCTCTTACACCACCGTTTCACCCTTACCGAGGACCGAGGTCCCCGGCGGTCTGTTTTCTGTGGCACTGTCCCGCGGGTCACCCCGGGTGGCCGTTAGCCACCACCCTGCTCTGTGGAGCCCGGACGTTCCTCGGGAAGATCCGGGGATCTTCACGCGGCCGCCCGCCCGGCTCGTCTGCCGTGCCGACCATGCTACCCGTCGGCACGGACACCGCTTGACCTTGCCGCAGCGTCAGGGTTTCTACTGGGCGCATGCGTATCGGCGAGATCGCCGCCCTGGTCGGGGTCACTCCCCGGGCCGTGCGGCACTACCACCAGTCGGGCCTGCTGCCCGAGCCCGTGCGGCGGGCCAACGGGTACCGGGAGTACGGCATCCGTGACGCCGTCCTGCTCGCCCGGATCCGGCGGCTCACCGAGCTGGGCCTCGGGCTCGACGAGGTACGGGACGTGATCGCCGGCGACGAGGGGCGGGGGCTCGTGGAGGTGCTGGAGGAGCTGGCGGAGGACCTGGCGCGCCAGGAGGCGGTGATCCGGGAGCGCCGCGCCCGGCTCGCCCCGCTCCTCGTCGAGGCGCGGGCCGGGCGGCTGCCCGCCGACGGGCCCCTGTCGCCGGATCTCACGGCGCTGCTCGCGGGTCTCGGCGAGCTGCCCGAGTCGCCGATGGCGGCGAAGGACCGGGAGATCCTGGCCCTCCTCGACGCCGTCGTACCGGAGGAGGAGCGGTCCCGGCTGATGGGTCTGATGCGGGACGCGGCGGAGCACGCGCGCGTGGTGTACCCGCTCCTGGACGCCCTCGCCGGGGCGGATCCCGACGACCCGCGGGTCACGGAGGCGGCCCGGGTGCTCGCCGCCTGTCTGCCGGACGAGCTGGGGGTGGAGATCCCGGGCGCCGAGTCGGGTGGTGCCCCCGACGGCTCCCTCGCCGACACCTTCTTCGCGGATCTCGCCCCGGCCCAGTCGGCGGCCGTGCGCCTGGCGGTCCGCCTCGTCAGCGACCGACGGGAGCGGGGCCGATGACGACGGACCTCGACGGCGGCCGCGCGCCCGGTGACCGCGAGGGCCGGGCCGAGGGCCGTGGTCCGGAGCGGTCCGGCACCTTCCGCACCCGTCCCGTCCGTCTCCTCCGGCTCTTCGCCTACGTCGCCCTGCCCGCCGAGGTCGTCCTCGCGGTGCTGCTCGTCGGCGGGGTCCGGATCCCCGGGGCCGTGTGGGCCGTGGCCGAGCTCCTCCTCGTCCTGCTCCTGTTCGCCGAGGGGCTGTCCTATCTGCGGCTGCGCCGGAGGGGGCTCTCCCGGCGGGCCGCCGTGGCCGAGCTGGTGCCCGAGCCCGTGCTGCGGATCATGGGGCACGAGCTGCGGATCATGGTGAGTCTGGCGCGGTGGGTGGCGCGGCGGCCGCAGGGGGTCGACGGCGCGGACGCGGTGTTCCCGCACGCGCGGGACCAGGCGGCGCTGATGTACGGCTTCGCGTTCGTGTGCCTGGTGGAGACGGCCGGCATGTCGTACCTGCTCGGCGGATGGCCCCTGGTGCACGCGGTCGTCCTCGTCCTGGACGTGTACACCGTGCTCTTCGTCCTCGGGCTGCACGCCGCCTCCGTGACCCGGCCGCACACCCTCACCGGGGACGTCCTGCGGCTGCGGCAGGCCGCGCACGTGGACATACGCGTGCCGCTCGAACACGTCGCGGCCGTCCGCCACGAGCTGCGGTTCACGCACGAGAAGGCCGAGGGCGAGCTGAACCTCGCCGTCGGCTCCCAGACCTCCGTGACGATCGAGCTGGCCGAACCGGTGAACGCGCCCCGGTTCCTGGGCGCGCCCCGGCCCGTACGGCTGATCCGTGTCCACGCCGACGACCCGCGCGCCCTGTACGCGCAGGTCACGCGGGCGGTCACGCGGGCGCGAACAGCACCTTCGCCGACCCAGGCTCCGCCTCCGCGAGCCTGACCCGCAGCCACTCCCCCAGCGGCAGCCGCCCCTCGCCGCCCGCGATCCGGGCGACGACGGCCGGGTCGTCCAGGTGGACGGTGCCGGTGGAGGGTTCGCGTTCCTTCACGTCGATCACGTACGCGTCGAAGATCTCCCCGACCCGCTCCCTGAGCAGGGCGGCCTCGACGATGTCGACGCTCTCGCGCTCGACGGTGTTCGCGCGCCGCGAGCCCGCGGCCATCTCGTCGGGGAGGGTGGGCAGGGCGGCCCGTACCCACTCGGGCGGCTCGTCGCCCGCCACCGCCGCCACGCACAGCTCGCCCGCGTACCGGTCGACGAGCCGCCGCAGCGGTGCGGTGCAGTGGGTGTACTCGTCGGCGACGGCGGCGTGCACGGCGGGGGTGGGGATGTGGCCGTCGGTGAAGACGGTGTACCCGGCGCCGCGCAGGAGGGTGGTGCACTCCTGGAGGAAGGCGGCGTGGCGCGGGTTCGCCGGGTCGGCGGCCCGGACGACGTCCGCGTACGAGACGTGGTGCGGCCAGTCGACACCGAGGGCCTGCGCGGAGCGGCGCAGGCGGGCGACGGCGCCGTCGGGGGCGGTGGGGAGGGTGCGCAGGATGCCGGTGCCGGCGGCGGTCATGAGGTCGGCGGCGGCCATTCCGGTGAGGAGGGAGATCTGGGCGTTCCAGCCGTCCGCGGGGAGCGGGGCCCGGTAGGCGAGCGCGTAGGTGTGGTCCTGCTCGACGATCTCCTGCTCGGGGACGTTGAGGGAGATCCCGCCCCGCTCGGCTTCCAGGGCTTCGCGGAGCAGCCCGATCTCGCGGAGGAGGGCGACGGGTTCCTCCGCCGTACCGCTGTCGATCTGCCGCTGCACGCCCGCGTAGTCGAGTCGGGCGCGGCTGCGGACGAGGGCGCGGCGGACGTCGGTGGCGACCCTGCGCCCCTCGGCGTCGAGGTCGATCCGCCACAGCAGGGCGGGGCGGGGATCGCCGGGGAGGAGGCTGGCGGCGCCCTCGGAGAGGACGGCGGGGTGGAGCGGGACGCGGCCGTCGGGGAAGTAGAGGGTGAGGACGCGCCGGTGGGCCTCGGCGTCGAGGGCGGAGCCGGGGGTGACGAACGCGGCGACGTCGGCGATGGCGTAGTGGACGCGGTAGCCGCCGTCGGCCCTGCGGGCCAGGTGCATGGCCTGGTCGAGGTCGGTGGAGGTGGGCGGGTCGACGGTGAAGAAGGGCAGGTCGGTGGCGTCGTGCGCGGGGAGCCTGGGGGCTTTCGCGGCGGTCTCGGCCTCGGCGAGGACGGCGGGCGGGAACTCCTCGGGGATCGCGAGCTCGGTACGGAGTGCGCGCAGGGCGGCCCGCAGTGGAGCCTCGGCTGCGCCGGTCACGTGAATGGGGCGGCGGGGCATGGACCGAGCGTAGGGCGGGGTGCGGGGAGCGGCACCCTGAACGGCCGCGCGGCTGGGGGTTCCGGGCGCGGCCCCAGGCACGGGGCCGGCGGGGTTCCGGGCGCGGCCCCAGGCACGGGCGCCGGACCTGGTGCCGCGGCTGAACGGCCACGCGGCGGGGAAGGGGGTCCGCGCTTTGTAGTCTTGACGGCCGGGGCCGCACCCCCGATCCCGTACGGACGAAGGAGAACCACCGTGCTCGTGCTGTTGCCGCCCTCCGAGGGCAAGGCCTCCTCGGGGCGCGGGGCGCCGCTCAAGCCGGAGTCGCTGTCCCTGCCGGGGCTCGCGGAGGCGCGGGCGGCGGTCCTCGACGAGCTGGTCGAGCTGTGCGCGGCCGACGAGGAGAAGGCGCGCGCGGTCCTTGGCCTGAGCGAGGGCCTGCGGGGCGAGGTCGCGAAGAACGTGGAGCTGCGGACGGCGGGCGCGCGTCCCGCGGGCGAGGTGTACACGGGCGTGCTGTACGACGCCCTCGGCCTGGCGACCCTGGACGCGGCGGCCCGGAAGCGGGCGGGGCGTTCGCTGCTCGTGTTCTCGGGGCTGTGGGGCGCGGTGCGGGTGACGGACCGGATTCCGTCGTACCGCTGCTCGATGGGGGTCAAGCTGCCGGGGCTCGGCGCGCTGGGCGCGCACTGGCGCGGGGCGATGGCCTCCGTCCTTCCCGAGGTGGCCGGGGAGGGTCTGGTCCTCGATCTGCGTTCGTCGGCGTACGCGTCGGCGTGGAAGCCGAAGGGGGAGGTGGCGGCGCGGACGGCGACGGTGCGGGTGCTGCACGCGCCGACGCGGAAGGTGGTCAGTCACTTCAACAAGGCGACGAAGGGGCGGATCGTGCGGAGCCTCCTTGAGGCGGGCGCGGTGCCGGGGTCGCCGGGGGAGCTGGTGGTGGCGCTGCGGGACCTGGGGTACGTGGTGGAGGAGGGCGGGAAGGCGGGAGCCCTTGACGTGCTGGTGGACGAGATCCACTAGGACTCATTGCATGCTGCGCAACGCCCGTTGCGGATAGCGCTCGCCCTGGCCAGGATGAGGCCATGACGAGCGTGTTCGACCTTGCCCCGGAAGCCGTCCCCGTCGTCCCGGTCGTCGTGATCGGGGACGCCGCCGACGCCGTACCCCTGGCGCGGGCCCTGGTGGCCGGCGGGCTGCCGCTGATCGAGGTCACCCTGCGGACGCCGGCCGCGCTCGACGCCGTCCGCGCGATCGCGGCCGAGGTGCCGGACGCGGTGGTCGGCGCGGGGACGGTCGTCTCGGCGGCCGGGGTCGCGCAGGCGGTCGGCGCCGGCGCCCGGTTCCTGGTCAGCCCCGGGTGGACCGGGCGGCTGCTCGGCGCGATGCGGGAGTCGGGCCTGCCGTTCCTGCCGGGGGTGTCGACGACCTCGGAGGTCGTGGCCCTGCTCGAACAGGGCGTGGACACCATGAAGTTCTTCCCGGCCGAGGCGGCGGGCGGCGTCCCGTACCTGAAGTCCCTCGCGGGCCCGCTCCCCCACGCCCGTTTCTGCCCGACCGGCGGCGTCTCCCTCGCCTCCGCCCCCGCCTATCTGTCCCTGCCGAACGTCGGCTGCGTCGGCGGTACGTGGATGCTGCCGCCCGACGCCCTCGCGGCCCGCGACTGGGCACGGGTCGAGTCCCTCGCACGCGAGGCGGCGGCGCTCTGACGCGGCGCTCCTGACGTACCGGGCAACGGCCGCGCGATCACACGGCCGTGGGTGCGAACTCCACCCCGAGATGGTCGGTCACCGGGCGGTAGCCGAGGCGCTGGTAGAGGGCGTTGCTCGTGGGGTTGGACAGGTCCGTGAAGAGCAGGACCTGCGCGGCGCCGCTGTCCAGGGCGGCCCGGCCGACGGCGGCGGTGACGCCGGCCGCGTAGCCTCTGCGGCGCTCCTCCGGCGGGGTCCAGACGAGGTGGACGCGGGCCTGGCCCTCGATCGTGCGGGACACCGCGGCCATCGCGACCGGGCGGCCGCCCGGGGTCACCCAGAGCAGCAGCCGTCCCTCGGAGATCCGTTCGGTGACCGGGCCCGTGAAGTCCTGCTCGGGGTCCTCCCCGATGGCCCGGGCGAAGCCGCGCGCCCAGGCGGTGACGAGCGGCACGTCCGCCGCGTCGGCGACGCGAGCCCTCCCTTCGGGGGCGGGCTCCGGCGGCACCGGCTCGGCGAGGCGGAAGAGCCGCATCCGGACGGTGGGCGCCCAGGGGCGGCCCGAGGCCTCCGCGTACGCCTCGACGGCGGCCGTCTCACCGCGCAGCCCGGTCGGCTCCTCGCCCGCCGGGAGGACGAGGGCGCGGGCCGCCTCCACGGTCATCGCCCCGAAGGCGGGCACGCGGACCGGTGACGCGGCGAACACGCCCGTGACGCGGCCGTCGGGCTCGGCCCACCAGCCGAGCAGGTCGGCCCTGTCCATGAGGGTCAGGACGGCGGTGTTACGGGCGGGCTCCGCGGCCAGGTGGTCCGCCGCGGCGGTACGGAACGCGGTGGCGTCCTCGGTGAAGTGCCAGGTCATGACGGGATGGTGGTACGGGACAAGGGCCCGGCGCCACCCCGTTCCCGCCGTCAGTTCCGCAGGTGCGAGGTGTCGTTGAGGAGCCGTACGGACGCGTTGCCGTCCGCGTAGTAGGCCACGGCGGAGATCGACGCGGCCGACAGCTCCATCCGGAACAGCGCCTCCGGCGGGGCTCCGAGCGCCAGCCGGACCAGGGTCTTGATCGGCGTGACATGGGTGACGAGGAGGACGGTCCGGCCCGCGTGGGCGGCGGTCAGCCGGTCCCGGGTCGCGGCGACGCGGCGGGCCACGGCGGCGAAGCTCTCCCCGCCGCCGGTGGGCGCGGCCTTCGGGGAGGCGAGCCAGGCGTCGAGGTCCTTGGGGTGCCGCTCACGGACCTCGCCGAAGGTCAGCCCCTCCCAGGCGCCGAAGTCGGTCTCCCGGAGCCCCTGTTCGATCCGTACGTCGAGCCCGAGGCGGGCGGCGACGGCGGCGGCGGTCTGGCGGCAGCGGGTGAGGGGCGAGCTGACGATCTCCTGGATGGTGCCGCGCGCGGCGAGCGCCTCGGCGACGGCCCGGGCCTGCCGCAGGCCGGCCGCGGAGAGCTCGGGATCGGACCCCCCGCTCCCCGAGAACCGCTTCTCGGGCGTGAGCGCGGTCTCGCCGTGCCGCAGCAGCACGAACGTGGCGGGCGCCCCCATGTCGGGCCCGGCCGCGCCCTGACGGGGCGTGGGGGCGGCGGCGACCGGTCGCGGGGAGGTCTCGACGGCGGTGACGCCGCCGATGGGCGGGGTGGGACCGGCGGGTGGGGTGGGACCGGCGGGCGCGGTGGCCGCTCCGGCCTCCGTACCGGCCGGCACCGAAGACGTACCGGCCTGCGCCGAAGGCGTACCGGCCGGCTCGGACGACGTACCGGCCGGCCCGGCGACGGGCTCGGCGGGCGTACCGCCCGTGGTCGTCTCCGCCCGGTGGGCCCCGTGGTGCGGCGGCGTCGCGTGGCCCGCCTCCGCCTCGAAGTCGCCCGAGGCCACGAGCGCTTCCGTCGCGAACAGACCGTCGTCGGGCACGGCCGGGGCCGACGGGCGCGACGCGGCGCTCGGCCAGGCGGCCGTGCCCGTGGCGCCCTCGGTCGTGGCGCCGCTGTCCGCCGTACGGGTCCCGGCGCCGCCCGGGGGCCGGGCGCCGAGCGCCGCCCTCGCGCGGGCCGCGCCCGCCGTCGCGTCGCCGGGCGGGCCCGACGGGGCGGGGGCGGCGGCGTTGCGCGCGGCGGAGGCGTCGAGGGCGGCCGTCGAGGCGGACGGTTCCCACTGACGGCCCCGCTTGCCCGCGTCCATCGCCTCGTTCGCGAGCCGGTCCGCGTGCTTGTTCCGCTCCCGCGGGATCCACTCGTAGCGGACCCGGCCCGCCGGGAAGACCCGGCCCGCCTCCGCGGCGAGCGGCTTCATGTCCGGGTGCTTGATCTTCCAGCGGCCGGACATCTGCTCGACGACCAGCTTGGAGTCCATCCGGACGTGGACGGTGGCGTCCGGGAACAGCGCCCGGGCCGCTTCGAGGCCCGCCACCAGGCCCTTGTACTCGGCGACGTTGTTCGTCGCCACGCCGATGTACTCGGCCGCCTCCGCGAGCGTCTCGCCCGTCACGGGGTCCAGGACGACCGCCCCGTAGCCGGCGGGCCCCGGGTTGCCCCGGGATCCCCCGTCGGCCTCGACGATCACCTCGCGCGGAGACGGAAGGGCGGACATTACAGACCGGACTCCGAGGTGCGGACGAGGATGCGACGGCAGTTCTCGCAGCGGACGACCGCGTCACGGGCGGCGGCGCGGACCTCGTTGAGCTCGGTGATGTTGAGCTCGATGTGGCAGCCCTCGCACTTGCGCTGGTACAGCCGGGCCGCGCCGACGCCGCCCTGCTGCACGCGCAGCTTCTCGTACAGCTTCATGAGGTCGGCGGGGACGGAGGCCGCGATGAGCTCGCGCTCCTTCGTCACGGAGGCGACCTCGGCGTCCAGCTCGCCCTCGGCGGCGTCGCGCCGGGCGGTGGCGTCGTCGGTCTTGGCCTGGACGGCGGAGACACGCTCGGTCAGCTCGGCGAGGCGCTCCTGCGCGGACTCGCGGCGCTCCATGACCTCGAGGACGATCTCCTCCAGGTCGCCCTGGCGCTTGGCGAGGGAGACGATCTCGCGCTGGAGGTTCTCCAGGTCCTTCGGGGAGGACACGGCGCCGGAGTCGAGGCGCTGCTGGTCGCGGGCGGCCCGCTGGCGGACCTGGTCGACGTCCTGCTCGGCCTTGGTCTGCTCACGGCCGCAGTCGCTCTCCTCGGTCTGCGCGGCGACGAGCAGGTCGCGCAGCTGGGTGAGGTCCTTGGTCAGCGACTCGATCTCGGCGTGCTCGGGCAGCGACTGCCGCTTGTGGGCGAGCTGCTGGAGGCGGACGTCCAGGGACTGGACGTCGAGGAGGCGGATCTGGTCGGCGGGCGCGGCGTTCAGTTGGGGGCTCCAGGGGAGGTGTGGTGGGAGGACCAGGGGTCGGTGACCGTCTTCGAGACGTGGACGCGGAGGTCCCAGCCGTGGCGGTCGGAAATCTCGTCGAGCTGGGCGGCGGCCTGCTCGCACCAGGGCCATTCGGTGGCCCAGTGGGCGGCGTCGACCAGACCGAGCGGTGAGTGCTGGGTGGCCTCGGAGACCGGGTGGTGGCGCAGGTCGGCGGTGAGGAAGGCGTCCACGTCGGCGGCCCGTACGGCGTCGAAGAGGCTGTCGCCGGAGCCGCCGCTGACGGCGACGCGGCGCACGGTCATGGCGGGGTCGCCGGCGACCCGGATGCCCTGCGCGGTGGCGGGCAGTCGCTTCGCGGCGCGCGCGGCGAACTCCGCGAGGGTCTCGGGGTGGTCGAGCTCGCAGATCCGGCCGAGGTTGTTCTCGGGTACGAGGGGGCCGGTGACGCGGAGGCCGAGGGCGCCGGCGAGGGCGTCGGAGACGCCGGGGTCGGCGGTGTCGGCGTTGGTGTGCGCGACGTGGAGGGCGATGTCGTGCTTGATGAGGCCGTGCACGACGCGGCCCTTGAAGTGGCCGGCCGCGACCGTCGTCGTACCGCGGAGATAGAGCGGGTGGTGGGTGACGATCAGGTCGGCGCCGAGGGCGACGGCCTCGTCGGCGATCTCCTGGACGGGGTCGACGGCGAAGAGCACGCGGGTGACCTCGGCGTCGGGGTCGCCGCAGACGGTGCCGACGGCGTCCCACGACTCGGCCCGCTCGGGTGGCCAGAGGGCGTCGAGCGCGGCGATGACTTCAGACAGACGGGGCACGGAGGAAAGGCTACCTGGCTCACGTGCCGGGCCGTCGTGCCCGGTGCGCGGGCGCCGGTACGAGGGCGGGTGCGGCGGCGCTCACGTCCCCCGCGCACCGCCGCGCCCCCCGAACCCGTACGCGTCGTCCCTACTTCTTGACGAGATCCGCGCGGAGGTCGTCGAGGACGCTGTTCGCCGCCGTCACGCCGAGGCCGAGGTACCAGGTCTCGTCCGGGACGTCCTTGGCCTGGCCGGCCTTGACCGCCTTGAGGTTCTTCCAGAGCGGGTTGGCCTGGGCGGTGTCCTTCTTGGTGGCCTTGGCGTCGCCGTACACGCCGGTGAAGATCCAGTCGGCGTCGGCCTCGTCGATCTTCTCGGGGCTGATCTCGGCGGCGAGGTCGTTGATCTGCTGGTTCTTGGGCCGGGGCAGGCCGGTGTCCTCCAGGATCGTGCCGATGAAGGAGGCCTTGGCGTAGAGGCGGATCTTGCCCGGGAGGTAGCGGACCATGGAGATGGTCGGCTTGTTCGTTCCGATGTCGGTGCCGAGCTGCTTCGCCTTGGTCTCGTACGCGGCGAGCTTCTCCTTCGCCTCCGCCGTCCTGTCGAGCGCGGCGGCGTTCAGGAGGTAGTTCTCCTTCCAGGTGAAGCCCGGACGGATGGAGAACACGGTCGGCGCGATCTTCGACAGTTCGTCGTACTTGTCGGCGGCGCGGAGCTGGCTGCCGAGGATCAAGTCGGGCTGGAGGTTGGCGATGGCCTCCAGGTTGAGGTTGTTGATGGTGCCGACGGACTTCGGGGCGCCGGCGTCCTTCTTGAGGTAGCCGGGGATGCCGTCGTCGCCCTCGGAGGGGGCGTAGCCGACGGGCTGGATGCCGAGGGAGACGACGTTGTCGAGCTCGCCGACGTCGAGGACGACGACCCGCTTGGGCGCGGACTTCAGCTCGGTCCTGCCGAGGGCGTGGGTCAGGGTGCGGGGGAACTGGCCCGCCTTGGCGTCGGTGCCCAGGGCCGCGGTCTTGGCCGCCGCGTCGCCGAAGTCCTTGCCGCCGGTGGCGACGTCCTTCTTCTTGGTCGTGTCCTCCTTCGCGGAGGCGTCGGAGCCTCCGTCCCCTCCTCCGCAGGCCGCGAGCGAGAGCGTGGCGGCGAGGGCGAGGACGGCGGCGGTGCCGCTGCGGCGGAGGGACATGAGAAGGCTCCTGTAAGGGTCCTGGCGGGGCGACGGGCACGACCGGCCGGAGCCACAGGCTCCGTTTAGGTTCGCCTTACCTTACTCACCACGGGCACACTCCAGCACAGCCGCCCCCCTCCCCTCAGCCGAACCGCCGCACGGCCACCCTTATGTGTGAAGTGACCGGGCTCGTGTTGTTCGGCTGGAAGTGCGAAAACTAGCTTCGTGGCCGGAGGTGACGAGTCGATGACAGCGTGTGCCATCGAGACGGCGGCCGAGGACGACGACCGCGAGGGAAGCCGGGACGTCGAGCGCCCCTGGGGAACCGTCCGGGCGACGGGGTTCACGATCACGGCGAACGGCGCGTACGCGGCCAGGCTCGCGGGCGCCGGGGACGCCCTGTACGTGGAGCGGTGGACCCTCGACGGCCCGGAACCGTACGCCGTGCCGCTCCCTCTCGGCCAGCCGGAGGAGCGGGGCACCCAGCTGCTGCCCCTCGCGGACGGCCGGGTCCTCGTCGCCCGCCGCGTGGACGGGCGGCGGAACACCTTCTCGCTGCTCTACCCCACGGGACCGGCCACCGGCGAGCTCCAGCTCGGCGCGGTGGAGGCGCCGGGCTCCGAGCGGCTGGTGCTGCTCCCGCCCTCGCCGGACGGCATCTGCGCGTACGCGATGTGCGTCGGCCCCGACACGACGACGCTGTGGCTCGTCGCGGGCGGCGCCTTCGGCCCGGAGCAGGTGGCGGAGGTCAGGGGCCGGTGCGCGGGCGGTGTGTGGCTCGACCGTACGGGCCGGATGCTCGCGCTCGACCGGCGGCTCGACGGCGGGCCCGTGAAGGCCGTCGCCGTGGACCTGGAGCGGGGCGGGGAGGTGACACCGCTCCTCCAGATCACCGAGGACAGTCACGACCGGCTGCTCCTCGCCGACCCCGACAGCGGGCTGCTCCTGATCCGCTCCGACGCGCCGTCGCCGGGGCACGACCGGCTCGGCTGGGGGGTGCTCGGGAGTCTGCTCCCGGTGCGGTTCCCCGAATGTCTGCGGCTCGACGACGCGGCGGTGACGCCGTTCGCCGTGCAGCCGGGGCAGGTGCTGATGCCGGAGAGCTGTGGCGTGGCGCTGCGGATCGACGCGGCGGCCGGGAGCTGGGTCGGCACCTGGCAGCCCTCGGCCCGGCGGATGGGGCAGGTGGCCGCCCCCGCGGGCTGGCTGGCCGGCGCGGGCCTGTGGACGGCCGGGGGCGTCCTGCGGCTGCCGTACGTGACGGCCGGGGCGCCGTGCGGGCTCGCGGACGTGGAGCCGCCGCCGGAGCCCGAGCCGGTGCCGGTGCCGGTTGCGGTCGCGGTCACTGCGGCGGTCGCCGAGGAGCCCCGGGTGTGCCGTCCGGTGCCGCTTCAGCAGGCTCCTCTCACCGACCGGAAACCCGCTGACTAGACTCTCGGGCTGCACAGCAAGACCGATGTCAACGGGGTGAGTTCGACCATGTCGGAAAACAGCACGCACGGGCAGGAGCGGAACGGCTCCGGCAAGCACCGCGGTCAGGCCGCGCCGGCGGAGGACTCCGCGTCCTCCCCGCACGGCCGTCACCGCCGCGAGCCCGACGCGCAGTGACCGGGTAGGTCCAGTGAGGCGAAGGGCCCCGGGGTCTCCCCCGGGGCCCTTCGTCTTCCCCACCGCTGACCGTCCTGCGACGGCCGGTCCCGGGCGCCCGTGAAGTCGCCGGGCCGCTATCCCTTCTTCAGCGCCAGCACCTCCGCCGCCGCGAAGGTCTCGCCCGCCGGGCGGGCGGCGTAGTGCGGGGTGAGCAGGCCGTCCAGTTCCTCGTACGTGAACGCCTCCTTGGCCGTGTCGAACTTGGCCGACACCCGCGGCCGGTCCACGATCGCCACCATCCCGCCGTGCACGACGAGCAGCTGGCCGTTGACCCCGGACGCGGCCGGGGAGGCGAGATAGCCGACGAGCGGCGCCACGTGCTCCGGGGACAGCGGGTCGAGCTCCCCCTCCCCCGGCTCCCCGAAGCCCGCGAACACGTCCTCGGTCATCCGCGTCCTGGCCCTCGGGCAGATCGCGTTCGCGGTCACCCCGTACCGGGCGAGCGCGAGCGCCGTCGAGGTGGTCAGGCCCACGATGCCGCCCTTGGCCGCCGCGTAGTTGGGCTGTCCGGCCGAACCCGCGAGGAAGGCCTCGGACGAGGTGTTGACGATCCGGCCGTAGACGCCGGTCTCGCCCGCCTTGGCGCGGCCCCGCCAGTGCGCGGCGGCGAAGTGGGTGGTGTTGAAGTGGCCCTTGAGGTGGACCCGTACGACCGAGTCCCACTCGTCCTCGCTCATCGAGAAGACCATCCGGTCGCGCAGGATGCCCGCGTTGTTGACCAGGACGTCCAGTTTCCCGAACTCGGCCACGGCCAGGCCGACCAGGGCCCCCGCGGTCTCGAAGTCGGAGACGTCGCCGAGGTGCGCGACGGCCCGGCCGCCCGCCGCGCGGATCTCGGCGGCGACCTCCTCGGCGGGCGCGGCGGAGGCCGCGCCGGAGCCGTCGCGGCCGGGCTGCCCGTAGTCGTTGACGACGACGGCGGCGCCGAGCCGGGCCAGTTCGAGGGCCTCGGCGCGGCCGAGACCGCGCCCGGCGCCGGTGACGATCGCGCTCAGTCCGTCGAGCGGAAGGGTCATGGCCGTCCCTCTCAGATCTCGATGCAGGTACGGAGGGCGGCGCCGGTGCGCATCTGCTCCAGGGCCTCGTTGATGCCGGCGAGCGGGACCCGGTGGGTGATGAGCGACTCCAGGTCGATGCGGCCCGCCCGCCAGAGCGCGATGGCCCTCTCGTACGAGCGGAGCACGTCGCCGCCGCCGTACATGGACGGCAGGATCCGCTTCTCGTCGAAGAACAGCTCGAACATGCTGAGCTTGAGGTGGTCGTCGAGGGCGCCGGCGCCGACGACGCAGAGGGTGCCGCCGCGCCGGGTCGCCTCGTAGGCGGTGCGGGCGGTGGCGGACCTGCCGACGACCTCGAAGACGTAGTCGAAGCCCTCCCCGCCGGTGATCCGCTGCTTGGCGTCGGCGAGCGCGTCCGGGGCGACGGCCTCGGTGGCGCCGAAGCGCAGGGCGGCCTCGCGCCGGGACTCGACGGGGTCGACGGCGACGATCTGGGCGGCGCCCTGGAGCCTGGCGCCCTGGATCGCGGAAATGCCGACGCCTCCGCAGCCGATGACGGCGACCGACGAACCGGCTTCGACCTTGGCCGTGTTGATGGCGGCGCCGAGGCCGGTGGTGACGCCGCAGCCGATGAGGGCGGCGATCTCGAAGGGCACGTCGTCGGGGATCGGGACGGCGCAGCCGGCGTCGACGACGACCTCCTCGGTGAAGGTGCCGGTGCCGGCGAAGCCGAAGAGGTCGCCGCCGGGGCGCTTGAAGTTGGGCGTGCCGGCGTTCATGAAGCCGGCCAGGCAGAGGTGCGTCTGGCCGCGCCCGCAGGCGGGACAGCTGCCGCAGGCGGGCAGCCAGCAGAGCAGGACCCGCTGGCCCTGGACGAGTCCGGTGACGCCGTCGCCGACGTCGAGGATCTCGCCGGCGCCCTCGTGGCCGGGGATGAACGGGGCGGGCTGCGGGAGGACGCCGCTCATCGCGGAGACGTCGGAGTGGCAGAGGCCGGTGGCCCTGACCCGGATCCGCACCTTGCCGGGCCCGAAGCCCACGGCCTCGACGTCGTCGAGGACTTCGAGTTTGTCCTGGCCGATCTCGTGCAGTACGGCTGCGCGCATGGTGCGGCTCCCTCCGGGACGGGTGTGTGGGTCCTACGAGTGTTCGACGAGGGTGTCGGCGAGTACGGGGGCGTCGTCGCGCTCGACGGCCGTGACCGTCACCTGGACGCGGCCGTCCCCGGCCCACATCCGGATGCGCAGGGTCTCGCCGGGGAAGACGACGCCGGCGAAGCGGGTGCGGTACGAGGTGACCCGGGTGACGTCCCCGCCGAGCACCGTGTCCACGACCGCCTTGAGGGTCATGCCGTACGAGCAGAGGCCGTGCAGGATCGGCTTGTCGAAGCCGGCGAGCTTGGCGAACTCGGGGTCGGCGTGGAGCGGGTTCCAGTCCCCGGAGAGCCGGTAGAGGAGGGCCTGTTCCTCCCGGACCGGGCGTTCGGCGGTGACGTCGGGCGCGCGGTCGGGGAGGGCGAGGCGCTCGGAGGGGCCGCGGTCGCCGCCCCAGCCGCCTTCGCCGCGTACGAAGATCTGGGCGTCGCTGGTCCAGAGCGGTCCGTCCTCGTCGGCGGCCTCGGAGCGCAGGACGAGGACGGCGGCCTTGCCCTTGTCGTACACGGCGGCGACGCGGGAGGTGGAGACGGCGCGGCCGGTGACGGGGACGGGGCGGTGGAGGGTGATCGACTGCCCGCCGTGCAGGACGGCGGCGAGGTCGATGTCGATGCCGGGGGCGGAGAGCCCGCCGACGACCCCCATGCCGGCGCCCGCGACGGTCGCGAAGCTGGGCAGGACGTGGAGCTTGGATTCGAGGGTGTAGCGGAGCTCGTCGGGGTCGGTGGCGGGGACGCCTGCGCCCAGCCCCAGGTGGTAGAGCTGGACGTCCTTGTGGTCCCAGGAGATCCCGGCGCTGCGGGGTTCGGCGGCGACGGCCTTGGCGGGGTCGATGGGCATCGGGCTGCTGCTCCTCGTGGCGGGGAAGACCTCGGCGCGGCCGTCCGCACCGTCGGCCGCACCGAGGCCGTGCGGGGACCGTCCCGTACGCGCCCGTTCTAGAACGCGTTCTAGGTCGGTGGTCCCCATGTATAGCCGAGCCGATGACGGTTGTGAACCCTCCTGACGGCATGTCAGAAATGGTGCCGCCCGGCTCTCCGCGAGCGGCTCGCGGCCGCAGGCGGCACGCTTGTCTCGGGACCGGCCCCCGGGGCGCGGATCCCGGGTCACCGCGGAATTTCCCGTGGCGGCCCCCGGCCCGCACGACGGGGAGCCCACGGAATGATCAGGATCCTGCTCGCCGAGGACCAGGGGACGGCACGGGGCGCCCTGGCCGTGCTGCTCGGGATGGAACATGACTTCGAGGTGGTCGCGCAGGTCGGGCGCGGCGACGAGATCGTGGACGCGGCGCTCCTCGCGCGCCCCGATGTGGCGCTGCTCGACGTCGGGCTGCCGGGGCGTTCGGGGCTCGACGTCGCCGCGGACCTGCGGGACGAGGTGCCGGGCTGCCGGGTGGTGATCCTGACGACCGCCGGGCGGCCGGGGTATCTCCGGCGGGCACGGGAGGCGGGGGCGGCCGGCTTCCTGGTCAAGGACGGCCCCGTGGAGGAGCTGACCGAGGCAGTCAGACGGGTGCTGCGCGGGGAGACGGTGATCGACCCGGCGCTCGCGGCGGCCGCCGCCGCGGAGCAGTACTGACGGCCACCCGGCCGTACGAACGCGGTGCGGGCCGCCGGCGGAGCTGGTCGTGGCCGGCGGCGCCTACAGTTCGCGTTCCGCGAGGGAGGCCGCGCGCTGGGCCTCGAAGTTGGCCGCGTACTGGTCGAAGACCGTCGTGTCCTCGTACTTGAGGAGGGTCTCGTCGTTCACCGTGAGCGCCATTCCCGTGTACGTGTGGCTGCCGGTGAAGACGATCTTCTTGTTCACGCCGCCGAGGTACGTGCCCTCGATCAGCAGGTACTTGGTGTGGGTGTCGGAGCCGCCGCGGCCGTCGTTGTCGAGCTTGTGCAGGATGACGCGGCCCTTCCCCGAGGTCGGCCTGGTCAGCCAGGAGGACACCTCGGTCATCGGCTTGCCGGCCGCCGCGTCCCAGTTCTCCAGCGAGCGGTACACGACCTCGATGTGGCAGCCCTGCTCGGCGAGCTCCCACAGCTGCCTGGCCACCTCGGTGCGGGTGATGTGACCCTGCGCGATGCGGATCTTCGTACGGCCGTCGGTGGTGCCGAATCCCGGGGAGTTGCCGCCGCAGGGGTTCGCGGTGCCGGCCGGGGCCACCGTCTTGAGGATGTTCACGATCACGTCGGTGCCGGACCGGGGGAAGAAGTAGACCTTGGCCTTGCCGGCCTGGGTGTCGTGGGCGTAGTCGGCGACCTGCGGCTTCTCTCCGACGGCCGCCGCCGCCTGGTCGTCGAAGTACCGGGTGTACGCGGCGAACAGTTCCGTGTTGCCCACCACCGTCAGGGCGTCGTTCCACCAGTCGCCGGTGTCCTGCCCGGTGAGGTTGCCCGAGGACTGCACCACCACGTTGTCGACGGGGGTGTCGCCCTTGCCCTTGGTGCGGGAGAACAGGAAGAACTTGTTGTGGTTGACGTTGCTGTACCAGCCGTCGGGGTCCGCGGCCGTGGTGCCCGGGTCCAGGGCGAGACAGGCCTCCGAGGGCTTGCAGGTGCGGACCCAGGACGGCGCGCTGCCGGGCTTCGCCAGCTCGGTCGCGAGATACGTGGCCGCCCCCGAGGTGCTGTCGGCGTCGAGGACCACCTGGACGGAGACGCCCCGCCGGTGGGCGGCGACCAGCTTCTCGGCCAGGTACTGGGAGTGGAAGAGGTACAGGGAGATCCGGACGCTCGATCCCGTCTCGGCACCGTCGACGAGGTCCGCCAGGTGGAAGAGGATCCGGCCGGTGGCGGCCTTGTCGGTGCTCGTCGGGTCGTTGAATATCGCGCCCGTCGTCACGGCCACGACGGGTTCCGCCGACGCCGAGGGCGCGACCGTCAGGGCGGCGCCGACGGCGAGGGCGGTCACGGCGGTTCTGAACCTGCTCTTGATCATCATGGCCGCATTGTCGCCCAGGGGGTGTCGCCGCGACGCAGCGGGGAATCGTCAGCCACCCCCTACGCCCCGCGCCGGTCCGCCTCCTTCGGCAGCCAGAGCAGCATCAGCGCGGCCGCCGCCACGAGGACCCCGGCCGAGACGCGGAAGGCCGCCGCATAACCGGGAACGAGCCAGTCGGGGTCGGGCGCGAGGCCGAAGTGGACGACCGTGGGTGTGGCCGCCGCGGCGACGGTCGTGAGGACGGCGAGGCCGATCGCGCCGCCCATCGTGCGGGAGGTGTTGACCAGGCCGGAGACCAGGCCCGCGTCGCCCGGCGAGGCGCTGGAGGTGGCAAGGGTCGCGAGCGGGGTGGTCGCGAGCCCGATGCCGCCCATCATGAGGATGCCGGGGCCCAGGATCGTGCCGAGGAAGGTCCCGTCGGCGGTCAGTGTCGACTGCCAGGCGAAGCCCGCGGCGGCGAGGAGCGCGCCGATGACGGCGAGGTTCCTCGCGCCGGTCACGGGCATCAGGTGGGGTGCGAGCTTGGAGCCGAGGAGCACGCTCAGGGAGCTGGGGACGAGAGCGAGACCCGCCTGGAGCGGGGTGTAGCCGAGGACGTTCTGCGCGTACACCGTCATGAAGAACCACATGCCGAAGGAGCTGCAACCGCACAGCAGGATCGCCGCGTTGGCCGCCGACACGGCCCGGTTGCGGAAGATGCCGAGCGGTACGAGGGGCTCCCGGGTGCGGGACTCGACGACGACGAAGACGGCGAGGAGGGCGAGGCCGCCGAGCAGCGGCAGCAGGGTCGCGGGGGCGGTCCAGCCCGTCGCCTCCGTCTGCACGATGCCGTACGCGAGGGTGGCGAGGCCCGCCGTGACGAGGACGGCGCCGGGGAGGTCGAGGCGGCGGCCCGCGCCGGTGCGGCTCTCGCGGAGCCAGAGGGCCCCGGCGGCGAGGACCAGGATGCCGACGGGGACGTTGATGAGGAGGACCCAGCGCCAGGAGAGCAGGTCGACGAGGAGCCCGCCGACGAAGCCGCCCGCCGCGCCGCCGGCCGCGCCGACCGCCGTCCACGTCCCGATGGCCCGGGTGCGGGCGGCCCCCGCGGGGACGGCCGCCGTGACCAGGGTGAGGGTGGCCGGTGAGAGGAGGGCGGCGCCGAGGCCCTGCACGGCACGGGCGCCGATCAGGTACTGACCCTCGGGGGCGAGGCCGCCGACGACGGAGGCCGCGGTGAAGAGCCCGAGCCCGAGCAGGAACATCGCCTTGCGCCCGTAGAGGTCGGCGGCCCGTCCGCCGAGCAGCATGAAGCCGGCGAAGGCGATCGAGTAGGCGTTGAGCACCCATTGGAGTCCGAGCGTGGAGAGTCCGAGGTCGGCCTTCATCGACGGCAGGGCCACGTTCATGACGGAGACGTCGAGGACGACGAGGAACTGCCCCGCGCAGGCGGCGAGGACGACCAGCCAGGCGCGGGGCGGGGCGGCGGGTATGGACGGGAGGGGGGCGGAGGCCGTGACGGCCTTGCTTGCGGGGTCGCTCTGCGGCATGAATGTCATGGTCGCAGACGCCCTCCACCCCGTACATACACCGCGAGTCCTACGGCTTCCGCAGCAGGAACGGCCGTCGAGGTCAGGGCCTTCGCAGCAGGAACGGCCTCGCGGTCACGGCTTTCGCAGCAGCGTCACCACCGCCGCCCCGCCCAGGCCGATGTTGTGCGCGAGTCCGACCCGCGCCCCCGTCACCTGCCGGGCTCCGGCCTCGCCCCGCAGCTGCCACACGAGTTCGGCGGTCTGCGCGAGGCCCGTGGCGCCCAGGGGGTGCCCCTTGGAGATGAGGCCGCCCGAGGGGTTCACGATCCAGCGGCCGCCGTACGTGGTGGCGCCGGACTCGACGAGTTTGCCGGAGGCTCCCTCCTCGCACATGCCGAGCGCCTCGTACGTGAGGAGTTCGTTGATGGAGAAGCAGTCGTGGAGTTCGATGACGTCGACGTCCTCGATGCCGAGTCCCGAGCGCTCGTAGGCCTGCCGGGCGGCGGCCCGGGACATCGGGCGGCCGACCGCGTCGACGCAGGAGCCCGAGGCGAAGGACTCCTCGGTGTCGGTGGTCATGGCCTGGCCGGCGATCTCCACGGCCCTCTCCCGCAGCCCGTGTTCCTCGGCGAAGCGTCCGGAGACGACAAGGGCCGCCGCCGCGCCGTCGGAGGTGGGCGAGCACTGGAGCCTGGTGAGCGGCCGGTGGACGGTCTTCGCGGCGAGGATCTCGTCGACCGTGCAGGCGTCCTGGAACTGGGCGTTGGGGTTGTTCACCGAGTGCTGGTGGTTCTTGGCGCCGACCGCCGCGAGCTGGACCTCGGTCGTCCCGTACCGCTCCATGTGCTCGCGGGCCGCGTTGCCGAAGATCTGGGCGGTGGGCGGGGTGGCCTCGAAGCCGTGGGCGGCGGCCATGATCCCGTAGTGCCGGGCGACGGGCGAGGTCGAGAAGTCCCCCGCGCCCGAGCCGCCGCCGAGCGCGCCCCTGCTCATCTTCTCGAAGCCGACGGCGAGGACGCAGTCGGCGATCCCGCCCTCGACGAACTGGCGGGCGGTCATGAGGGCGGTGGCGCCGGTGGCGCAGTTGTTGTTGAGGTTGAGGACGGGGATGCCGGTGAGGCCGAGCTCGTACACGGCGCGCTGTCCCGCGGTGGAGGCCTGGAAGCAGTAGCCGACGGCGGCCTGCTCCACGCGCGCGTAGGGGACGCCGGCGTCGGCGAGGGCGGCGGTGCCGGCCTCGCGGACCATGTCCCAGTACTGCCAGTCCCGGGTCTCCGGCTTCTCGAACTTCGTCATCCCGACACCGACGACGTACGCCTTGCCCATCTTCGGTTCCCCCTCAGTCTCTCGGCAGGCCGAGCAGCCGCTCGGCGACGACATTGAGCTGTACCTGGGTGGTGCCGCCCGCGATGGTGAGGCAGCGGGACATGAGTAGTCCGTGGACGGCCCGTTCGCCGGGGCCCTCGCGCACGGCGCCTTCGGGGCCGAGGAGTTCGAGGGTGAGTTCGGCGACCTTCTGCTGGTGGAGGGTCTGGACGAGCTTGCGGACGCTGGCGCCCGCGCCCGGTTCGAGTCCGGACACCTGGAGCAGGGTGGTGCGCAGGCCGATGCACGCGAGCGCGTGCGCCTCGGCGAGGAGGGCCCCGATCCGTACGCGTACGGAGTCGTCGGCGCCGTCGGCCCGCTCGATGAGGGCTTCGAGGCCGCTGTCGAAGGCGACCTGGTCGGCCATGTGGACGCGTTCGTTGCCGAGGGTGTTGCGGGCGACCCGCCAGCCGTCGTTCACCTCGCCGACGACGGCGTCGGCGGGAAGGATCGCGTCGTCGAACCAGACCTCGTTGAAGAGGGAGTCCCCGGTGATCTCCTTGAGCGGCCGTACGGCGATCCCGGGCGTGTTCCGCATGTCGACGAGGAAGTAGGTGAGCCCCTGGTGCTTGGGGGCGGCGGGGTCGGTGCGGGCGAGCAGGATCCCGTGGTGGGCCCCCTGGGCGGCGCTCGTCCACACCTTCTGGCCGTTGATCCGCCAGCGTCCGTCCTCGGTGCGTTCGGCGCGGGTGCGGAGGGAGGCGAGGTCGGATCCGGCGCCGGGTTCGGAGAAGAGCTGGCACCAGAGGCGTTCGCCGCGCAGGGTCGGGCCGAGGTGTTCGGCCTGCTGGGCGGGGGTGCCGTGGGCGAGGAGCGAGGGCACGACCCAGGTGGCGATGCCGAGCCCGGTGAGGGAGATCCCGGCCTCCTCCAGTGCGCGCTGGACGGCGAGCTGCTGGAGGGGGCCCGCGCCGAGTCCGTACGGCTCGGGGAGGTGCGGGGCCGCGTGGCCGGTGGGGGCGAGGGCGCGCCGGGCGGCGGCCGGGTCGAGTCCTGCGGCGGGGGCGACGGCCTCGCGTGCCTCCCTCATGTACGGGTCGGCCTCGGGCGGCAGGTCGAGGCGGAGGCCGCGCCGGACGCCGGCGGAGGCGTGGCGGAGGGCGGCGAGGCGGTGGTGGTCGCCGGTGCCGAGGAGCTGGCGGGCGACGACGGCGCGCCGGAGGAGCAGGTGGGCGTCGTGTTCCCAGGTGAAGCCGGTGCCACCGAGGATCTGGATGCAGTCCTTGGCGCAGGTGTACGCGGTGTCGAGGGCGGTGGCGGCGGCGAGGGAGGCGGTGAGGGACCGGGCCTCGGTGCGGGTGGCGCGGGCGGCGTCCCAGGTGAGGGCGCGGGCCTGTTCGAGCCGGACGAGCATGTTGGCGCAGAGGTGTTTGACGCCCTGGAACTGTCCGATGGGCCGTCCGAACTGTTCGCGGGTGCGGGCGTGCGCGGCGGCGGTCTCGACGGCGCGGGCGGCGGTGCCGCAGGCGTCGGCGGCGAGGAGGACGGCGGCGAGGTCGTGGACGAGGGCGGGGTCGAGGGCGAGGACGCGGTCGGCGGGCACGGAAAGGGCGCGGGCGGTGACCTCGGCGGTGGGCCGGGTGGGGTCGGCGCTCGTGTGGGGCCGTACGGCGAGACCGGCGGCGTCGACGGCGAGCCGGACGGAGCCGTCGGGGGTGGCGGCCCGCAGGATCAGGAGATCGGCCTGGGCGCCGCCGAGGACGGGGGGCGCGGTGCCGTCGAGGAGGTATCCGCCGGCGGTGGGGACGGCGGTGAGGGTGCCGGTGTCCCCCAGGCCGACGGCCCCTGTCCGATCCCCGCGCGCGAGTGCGGCGGCCCGCTCCCCGAGCCCGGCCCGGTGGAGGAGTTCGGCGGCGAGGACGGTGGGGAGGTACGGCCCCGGCAGCAGGGCCCGGGCGGCCTCCTCCACGACCACGGCCAGGTCTCCCAGGTCGCCGCCGCCTCCCCCGTACTCCTCGGGGAGGTGCGGCCCCAGCAGCCCCTGTCCGGCGAGGGTGTCCCAGTACCCGGGCCGGCCGGTGCCGGGCTCGGGGGCGTCGAGCTCCTTGCGTACGTCCTCCGGGGGGACGGCGCGGGCGAGCAGGCCACGGACGGACCGGGCGAGCTCCCGCTGTTCGTGCGTGATGGCGATGCCCATGGCGGGCAGACTAGAACACGTTTCATTCTGACGGAAGGTCAGTTACGTGTCGGGATACGGCCGTTCGGGCGCTTGACCTCAACCATGACTGAGGTCTCAGCATGGAAAGATGACCGCACAGAACGACGGAACCCTTCTCTTCCGCAACACCATGCGCATCACCGAGGGCCACCTGGACGGCTTCCGCGAGGCCATCGCGAGGGCCGTGGACTTCGCGCAGCGGCACGGACCGCAGCTGATGGTGCAGACGTTCCTGGACGAGCGGCGGATGCTCGCCCACAGTTTCCAGCTCTACCGGGACTCCGACGCGGTCCGTCTGCACTGGAGGCTCGCGGACCCGTACATCGCGGAGGTCATGGAGCACTGCCGGGTGGAGCACTTCGAGGTGTTCGGCGAGCCGGACGCCGAGGTGGCGGCCGGACTGCGGGACGTGCTCGCCGAACACGGCACGCTCGTGTTCTCCCCCAGGATCGCCGGCTTCGACCGGTTCACCGAGGCGCCCCGGGCGTAGCGGGCTTCGACCCCTTCACCGAGGCGCCCCGGGCGTGGTCCTCGTGCCGGACTCCTCAGCCGGGCAGTCCCCGGACGAACTCGGCGACCAGTTTCGCCACCGCCTCCGGGGTCTCCAGGATCATGGGATGGGTGGCGTCGATCCGTTCGACGCTGATCGCCGGCCGGTCACGGGCGAGCTCGTCAAGGGCTTCGGAGACCTCGCGTGCGAACCGGGTGCTGAACTCGTCGAACCATTCCATGCCCGGCGCCGGAGGCAGCCGCCGGCCGGCCTGCACGAGGAGCAGCGGACGGTCCACGCCGGCCAGCCACCGGATGACGCCGTGATCGCCGAGCCGGCGGAGTTCGCCCGCGATCTCGTCCGCCGTCGCCCGTTCCGGCCGCGTCCGCCACGTGCCGTCGGGCAGCGGGCGGGCGGCCGCGCGGGCGGCGGCCTCCGCCCGGTCGGCGGGAATCCCGAACCGGGCGGAGTGGGCGACCTGTGCCTCGATGTAGTCGGGCGGCGCGACGGCCCCGGCCGCCGCGAGCAGGCCCTCCGTCATCCGTGCGGCGCCGGGCGACTCGCTGGGCCACCAGAAGCCGTCGAGGTCGACGGCGGCGCGGGCGCGAGCCCGGTCGGGGTCGGCCCGTGCGTACTCGACCGCGACGAGCCCGCCGAGGGAGTGGCCGACGACGACGGCCTCCGGCACGCCGTGCGCGTCGAGGGTGTCCGCGAGCTTCCCCACCACGGCGGGGACGGTCCAGGGGGAGAGGGAGGGAGAGCCGCCGTGCCCGGGAAGGTCGACGGCGAGGACACGGTGACCGGCGGCCGCGAGCAGAGGAGCCGCGGCGTCCCAGTCGTGGAGCGAACGTCCGTAACCGTGGAGAAGTACCAGCTGGGGGCCTTCGCCCCCGAAGTCGTGTGCGTGTAAGTGAGTCATCGGACGCCACTGTAGGCGACCCGGGGCGGCTCCGAGGGGCCTCAGTCGGACAGCCGCCCGCGTCGGGGGATGCGATCGCGTCCGCTGCCCCCTGGTCGCCGCCCGGGGCCCGGGCGGCGACGTCGGCCCGTCAGGCCGCCGGTGTCTTGAAGTGGCAGTTGGCGGAGACGGGCGTGTTGTTGGTGGTCCGGTCGGCCGTGCGGACCCGCCAGCCGTAGCTGTGGCCGGGGGCGAGCGTCGGCACGGTGAGCGAGACGGTGCCCTGACCCTTGACCGTCGTGGCGCTGCGCGACCCCGGCGTCCCCAGCGTCAGGATCTGCGTCGACGTGGTGTTGTCCCAGAGGGAGAACTCCGCCCAGACGTCCTTCGACGGATCGGGGTGCCGGACCGTGGCCGTGAGCGTGGGCGTGAGGCTCGCGGCGGTGCCGAAGCTGTTCCCGAACGTCTCCTCCATCTGGTGGCAGCCCTGCGAAAGCTCCCCGGCCGCACCGAAGAGCTCGACGCGCTCGCCCGTGGGGACGGTCATGCTGCCGGCGTAGTTCGCGATCTGGTCGTCCCGCAGGGCGTAGCCGAAGGCCTCGACGCGCTGGATACGGCCCTTGAAGAACGCGTTCTGGGCGCCGTTCACGAGGTCCCGGCCGACGACGAACGGACCCTTCGCCTGCCACTGGGCGGCACTGAGGTGCGCGGCCTCGGCCTTCTTCACGCCGTTGACGTACAGGCTGACCTTCTCGGCCGCCGCGTCGAAGACGCCCGTGACCCTCGTCCACTCCCCCTTGACAGCACCGGGAGAGACGGCCTGGTCGATGCTCCAGCCGTCGGCGTCCGCCCTGGGCATGCCGAAGCGCCAGGAGTTGTCGGGCGCGTTGTACCAGAGCATCATTCCGCTGATCCTCGAACCGTCCTGCGCCACCACGGCCGACGTGCCGGCCGCGGGGTCCACCTTGGCCCAGGCGGAGACGGTGAAGCTCTGGGCGGTGTTGACCACGGGACCGGCCGCGGTCACGGTGTCGTCGCCGTCCAGCGGCAGGGCACCCCCGTGGTCGGCGAGGTCCCAGTCCGTCCCTCCGGTACGCACGCCGCTGTGGGCGCCGGAACCTCCGACGGTCGCGTCGGCGCTGCCGTCGAGCTTCCAGGAGAGGACCGGTCCGCCCTGGGTGTAGCCGTAGAGGGGGGTGTGGTCGGAGTAGGCCTCAGGGCCGGGGACGCACTTCTTCGCGATCTTCTGGCAGTCCGGCTGAACGCTGACGAGGTAGTTCGTCCGGTCGCCGTACTCGACCGCCGAGTCGCAGCCGGTGAAGCCGCCCGTCGCGAAGAGGTAGTCGATCTTGCTCGACGTGTTCTCGTACGACAGGTACCCGGCGTTCGCGTCGAGCTGCGCGCTCGTCCGGTTGAGCTTCGTCACCTCGTTCGCCGCGTCACCGGGGTAGTACGCGCGCTGGTCGCACTCCGCCATGAGGCTGTAGAGCGGCTGGATCCTGTCCGCACGGGTGGTGTTGAAGTCACCGCCCACGACCACGGACGGGAACTTCTTCGCCACCTCCACAACCTTGTCCCTCTGGCCGTTGTAGTAGGCGTCGGCCTGGTCCTGGGTGATCCTCCCCGCCTTGGCGTCCTCGTCGAAGTTGGAGACATGCGTGGTGCACAGGTGGTTCTCCCAGCCGGCCACCTCGACGCAGAGCATGGTCCCCCTGTTCATCGACAGACCGGTGCCGACAGGGGTGGTGAAGTCCGTCTCCGACTTCCAGGTGATCTCCCCCTTGACGGCGATGGCGACGCCCAGCGTCCCCGTCAGGGCGTCGGTGCGGCAGTCCGAACCCTCCTGGTCGATGAGCTCGACCGTCGACCGCTCCGGCTCCACCCCCACCGGGTCGTCGGCCCGCGTGACGCCCGCCGACGCGATCGTCCATCCGTCGGGGCCGTCGGGGAGCAGCGCGTCGAGCTCGTCGAGGTGGCTCGTCCCGTAGAGGTCGCCCGGCGTCCTGCCGCCGCAGACCTCCTGGAGCATCACCACGTTGAGATTGCGCTTGTTGATGAGGTTCAGCACGCCCTGCATCTTCGTACGGGGCCCGTCGTAGCTGTAGATGGGCTTCCCGTCCGGCTTGTCCAGCCCGGTGTCGGTCTCGTTGCCGTTCCGCCAGGGGCAGTAGCCGGGCGCGGACGCCCATTCGCCACCGGCCTCGCCGCACATGTTCCAGGTCGCCGCGCGCACCGAGTCCCGGGTGTACGCGTTCCCCGCCGCGTCACCGGCCGTCGTCGTGACGGCCGCGGCGGGCGCCGTCTGGGTCCCTATGAGGAGTGCGGCGCCCAGGACGGGCGCCACAGTACGCAGCCACGCGGCCGCTCTTCTTCGCATATCGACTCACCAATGGACATACGGGTGTCCCTCCCCTCCCCCGGTCCTGCCGTAGGGCACGCCAAGACTGCCAAAGCGCGTTCGGCGCGCTGCGGCGGGCCTGCTCCTGAGAGCGAGGACGACGCGTCGTGACGGTCGCGGCGGCGGCGGTGACCGCGAGCACGAGCAGCGCGACGCCGCCGGCGGCGTACGTGAGCGCGGCCCACGATTCCCATGAGGGTCGCCACGGTCAGCGGCCGATGTGCCCCTCGGCAGCGGCGCTCACGAAGGCCGTGAAGGCGGCGGGGGTGGCGAGGAAGGCGGGGCCTTCGGGGTTCTTGGAGTCGCGGACGGCGATGTGGGCGGTGAGGTCGGCGACCTCGATGCACTCGCCGCCGTTCGGGCCGCTGTACGAGGACTTGCGCCAGGCGGCGGGGCCGAGGGGGGCGCACTCGATGCACTGGCCGCCGGTGTCGGAGCTGTACGAAGACTTACGCCAGTGCGCGCCCGTCAGGTTCTGCTTGGTCCCCATAGCGTTCCTCCATTACGCGGGCGATCAGTGCGACCGAATCCTCCACGGAGAGCGCGGCAGCCTGCAGGTGATCGTAACGGAGCGAACCCTCCCTGATGGCTGCCGGATTGGCGGTCATGTGCCCCTGGACGAAGTCCTCCGTGTAGACGAGGTCGGGGTCGTCCTCGAAGCGCAGCAGGTTGAACGATCCCGGTAGCCCCGCGTGTGCCCCGGCCTCGAACGGCAGGATCTGAATCTTCACCCACTCCCGCTCCTGCATGGCCAACAAGTGGGCGAGTTGGTTTCGCATGACCGCGCGTCCGCCGATCTCCTGGCGCAGGACCGCCTCGCTCATCACCACCCAGACCAACGGCGGAGTCTCCCGGTCCAGGATGCGCTGGCGCTCAATGCGTGCAGCGACCTTGGCGTCGAGGTCGTCCTCGGTCCGCACTCCGAGAACCGCTCTCGCGTACTCGGGTGTCTGGAGCAATCCGTCGATCAGCTGCGCCTGGAACGAGTAGATACAGGCGGCCTTCGCTTCCATCTCCGCGTACGCCTGGAACCACGTCGGCAGCTGGCTCTTCAGCACAAGGCCCACCAGCCGGGTGAACACCCCGCCCGTCAGCAGCGCCGCGTCCAGCCGTTCCGAGAACTGGCGCGTGGGGACCTTCTTCGCCGTCTCTATCTGGCCCACGAGCGAGGCCGTGCAGTAGAGGATCGAACCCAACTCCGCCTGGCCGAGCTTCGCCTCCTCCCTCAGGCGGCGGAGTTCCGATCCGTAGTAGTCCAGCGGCGAGGCACTCGGATCCAGGTTGCGGATGTTGACCAAGGCGAGGTCACCCCCAAGCTCACGCGGTGAGGCGTTGCGTTCAGTCCGTAGCCGAGCGTAACGAAGCAGCTCCACCCTGGTGGCATGAATCAGGCAACAGACCTCTATCCTGCGGTACTTGCGACGAGCTACCGCATGGGCTTCACCGTCGGTGAGCACTCCGCCGGTCACATGCGCCGCATCCTGCGCATGTTCCTCACCCGTTGGGAGCTCGATCGCCTCGCCGACCCGGCGGCCCTCGCGCTCACCGAACTGGTCGCGAACGTCGTCCGGCACGTGCCGGGCCGGCGGTGCTCCGTCCTGATCCTGCGGGAGCCGTACGGACTGCGGGTCGAGGTCGCGGACGCCGTCCCTGGAGCGGTGATCGCGAAGCTCGCCGGTCCGCTGGAGGAGAGCGGCCGGGGGCTCGCGCTGGTGGAGGCCGTGACGGACCGGTGGGGCGTGACGGAGAAGACCGACGGCAAGACGGTGTGGTTCGAGTGCGACACCTGACGTCGCGGCTCGGCGACGGTGATTCGTGATCACACTCGTGGGCACTGCCGCCTGAACCGACGAGGTATCAGTGGCGGCAAGAGCCGCATTCAAGCGGCTCAGGGGGAACGTCAAGTGGGCCGCCTACGTGGAAGCCCCTGTCCCTCGGTCAGGACGAAGGGGAGCGGGCAGCAGCGCGGATCGGCGACGAGATGGAGCTGGTGGTCAAGCAACCCCGTGAACGGCCCAGCAGGGCTGCCTTCAGGCGGGCCCGGCGTCGTCGCCGGATGCGCCGCCGTTCCTCCTGGCCTGGGTCAAACGTGTGCCGTTCGCCTTCGGCTTGCGACCTTCGTTCCTGGCGGGGAAGTCGTCCTGATCGACGGCACTCTGCCCCCGACGCTGCGACGCACAGGGAAGGACAACAAGCGCAACTACTCCGGCAAACACCGACGCCACGGCCTGCACTTCCTCGCCCTGACCGACGAGAAGGGCCGCCTGATCTGGATCTCCGCCGCCCGAGCAGGCGCCACCCATGACATCACCGCCGCCCGCCGCGACGACATCCTGTCCCACCTGCGCGAAGCCGACCTCGGCGCCCTGGGCGACCTCGGCTTCCTCGGACTCGACACCGACCCCGAAAACCCCGTCGTGATCACTGGCTTCAAGGCCGCCCGCGCCCGCAAGCTCACCCCCGGCATGGGTCCTGGGCCTTTCGATGGGCTTGGTATTCACCACCGCATAGGGTCCACCCCCTCACGCGCAAGCCCCTCGGGAGCGAATTGGCCGATCCGAGGGGCTTCGTAATTCACGACTCACGCGTACAACCGACGCATCGCCCAGCTACACGGCGTAGTAGTAGGTCGCGTAGACCCTGTACCCCAGGGCGCACCAGGCGGTTGACGCATTGTTCGCCCAGGTCTTGGGGCCGTAGCTCTCATAAATATGGCCATCCACGTTCCGGCACTTCACCCAGCCGACAAAGCTTTCCCAATCCGCACCCTTGCAGGTGATCGCGGCACCCTTGTGCCCACCGCTGCCCGTGATGTACGAGCTGGTACATCCGTAGAGCTGTTCACCGGCGGATGCCGACGGCGCGGCGGCGAGCATTCCGCCCCCGGTGATGGCGACGGTGGCGATCGCCCCTGCTATTCGACCGGGTGTCCTCATGTGCTCCTCCTTCATCGCTGTGTGGCATGTGCATGTCGGACGGACACACGCTAAGGCCGCCGTGAATACACCGAACAGATGCCCGAGGCGACTTGGCCGGAATCGAGACCTGTCGCTCTGTTGAAATATGCGCCGCTCACCGCCACCGCCGCATATCCCCATCAGTGACGGATACCCTCAGTGGAAGATCCATCGCCGCGATGAACCTGTCCCCACTCAACGATGTTGGCCAGAAACCCCCGTGAGAATGATGCGTGCGGTGGCTCACCTTCCGGAAATTAATGAGAAATAGGTGGCCTCAGCTCACCTTTTGTTCCGCCATTCAAGGAGTCCTCCTCGTCCAACTCCGCCCGGTGATGGCGGAGGCCCACTGATGCCCAGTGGCGAGGATCGAGCCGTTGCTGCCGGACCGGACTCCGCGGCCGGGCAGGCGGTGGCGTGATCACCGGCAGGTGATCGACGCGATCGCATTCAAGTACCGCACCGGCACACCGTGGATGGATCTGCCCACGCACTTCGGCTCGTGGAAGGACCGCCCACAACCGGCTGCGGAAATGGGCCGCCGACGGCACCTGGGAGAAGGTCTTCACCGCCCTGCTCGCCCAGGCCGACGCCGAAGGCGACCTCGACCGGGTCGTCGCGGTCGACTCCACCGTCGTCCGGGCTCACCAGCACGCCGCCGAGGCCCGTCAAAAGGGGCCCCGGCCGGCGAGCCCGACGACCATGCCCTCGGACGCTCCCGCGGCGGACTGACCAACAGGATCCACCTCGCCGCGGACAGCCGCTGCCGCCCGCTCGCCTTCGTCCTCACACCCGGCCAGACAGGTGACGCACCCGCGTTCCCCGAGGTCATGGCCCGCTTACGGGTGCCGCGGCCGGTCGACCGGCCCAGGACGACACCGGATGTGGTCCTGACCGACAAGGCGCATTCGTCCCGCGCGATCCGGACCCCTCTCCGCCAACACGGGATCCGGGCCGTGATCCCGCAGCCCTCCGACCAGGCCGCGAACCGCAAACGTCGCGGCAGCCGAGGCGGCAGGCCGCCGGCCTTCGACCGCGAGACCTACAAGCGGCGCAACACGGTCGAGCGGTGCATCAACAAGCTCAAGCAGCGGCGCGGTCTGGCCACTCGCTACGACAAGACCGCCACCATCTGCCTCGCCGGACTCCACATCGCCGCCATCTTCATCTGGTCCGCGCGATGATCAGGAAGGGGTCTCCAGGGCGATGCGCGGTGGCAGTGGCCTGCTCAGTCGTCGAACCACACGACGAGGCGCACGTTGTCGTCACCGTGCTGTTCCGCGAGTCCTTTCATGGCTTCCCAGACGGGTTGCCACTCGCCGGTTTCGGTGACGGCATCTTTGCGGCAGATGGTGACTGATCTGTAGAGCGTGTCCCCGACGAGCCACTCACTTCCTTCGGGCCACTCCCGAACCTCACCAGCTTTGAGACCGACAGCCTCGGCAAATGCACCACTCCAGGAGGCCTTGCCCGTCATCCTGAGCCCGCTCGCCGTCTGGCGGTATTCGTGAAGCCGGCTGTCGGGCTTCTCTGCGGGCTCGTCCCAGTCGACGGCCTTCACCTCGGCCCACGTGATCCACGTAGTGCCGTGAAAGCCGTCTTCGCCGTACCACTCGGTCAGCTGGGCGAACCGCGCATCCATGGCGGCCGAGGCGTCGGCGGGAAACCCCCTGCCTGCGGCCAAGGGACGGAAGTTCGCATAGTTACGGACCCCGAAGAGACAAGCGAACGCATCGTAGTTACGGACATCGTTGAGGGAGCTGAGGCCGTGTGCGCTGTACCAGGTCGGCTCCTGACCGTCATGCGGCACCCGATACTCGATGAAGCCGCTTATATCTGTACCCATGCCAGGCATTCTCCCGACGCCGTCAAATGCTTTCGTCTGCGTCGGATCGAGGGTTCCTTCGGGTGTGGCTCGGTAGGGTCGGGCCGTGCACCCTGATGAGAGCGGACCTGTCGATCCGGCACCTGTCCTGAACTGGCAGGATGGCTCCACGCTGCGCTGGACCGATCGGCCCGAGGAGGTCGATGCTGCGTTCAGCCGGGGTGAGCCGCTCGTTGGGGTGGCTGTGATCGCGCTCGCTCTCAACCATGCGGAGGCGGACGCGATTCTGCCCCGAGTCGGCAAGGCGCTGGAGGCGGAGGACCCGGAGGTCCGCCGCCAAGGGGTCATCGCTCTGGCTCACGTCGCCCGTCTGCATCGGACCGTTGATCGTCGATGTCTCGATCTCCTGCGCGGTTGCCCGCGTGGCAACGAAGCCGATGACGACCTGTGGTCCTTCGTCGCCCGCCGACGGCTTCCGTGGTGGCTCTGGCGTCACCACTTCACGGAGCGGTTGGCCTGGGTGTTCCGGGACAGGCGGCGGGGCTGACGCTGCCAGTGGCATGCGGAGGGAACCGGTACGGCCACCGCGTGATCTTGGTGAGGTGTGAACTGCGACGAAGCTCCGGTAGCAGTCGTTCGCTAGTGACATCGAGCAGGCCGGGGCACTGGCCATGAGCAGAGGTAGGGCACGATGGGCGCCCGTACCCGCGTACCCGCCAGTAGGAGTCACCATGTCCGTGCCCGCGCCCGCGATCCTTGCCGCCTTCGAGGCCGCGAAGGGGTTCATGCCCGCCGCGGAGGGGCTCGCGCTGTACGAGGCGGCCGCGGAGGCGGCGAAGCTCGGGCTGCCGCTGCTTGAGGTCGGCACGTACTGCGGGCGCTCGACGATCCTGCTCGCGGACGTGGCCCGGCAGGCGGGGACGGTCGCGGTGACCGTGGACCACCACCGGGGCAGCGAGGAGCAGCAGCCGGGGTGGGAGTACCACGACGAGACGGTGGTCGACCCGGAGGTGGGGGTCATGGACACCCTGCCGACCTTCCGCCGGACCCTGCGCAAGGCGGGCCTCGAAGAGCACGTGATCGCCGTCGTCGGGCGGTCGCCGCAGGTGGCGAAGGTGTGGGGCGGGCAGCTGGGGCTCGTGTTCATCGACGGCGGGCACACCGACGAGCACGCCACGAACGACTACGAGGGCTGGGCCCCCAAGGTCGCCCCCGGGGGCCTGCTCGTCATCCACGACGTCTTCCCCGACCCGGCGGACGGCGGCCAGGCGCCGTACCGGATCTACCTGCGCGCGATCGAGTCGGGCGACTTCGACGAGGTCTCCGTCACCGACTCGCTGCGGGTGCTGCGCCGCCGCTGAGCAGCCGGTCAGTACAGCGAGGTCACATACAGGCAGTTGGTGTAGCTGTACCCGGGTTCGATCTTCGTCCTGCTCGACTTCGTGTCACCGGCCGAGGACGTGCCGGCGGCCCGCTTCTGGAGGAAGTGGTAGTTGCCGGCGGGCAGGAGGATGGTCGCCTTGGGGTACTTGGAGGCCGGTCCCGTGCAGGCCTTGATCTTCGGCGAGATGGTGAGGATCGGGGCCTTGTACTTCGTGCAGGTCTTGCACGCGTCGAGCGTGACCTTGCCGGTCATCGGGCCCGTGTAGAGCAGCTCGACCTCGCCGGGGCCGTCGTTGCTCACCACCATCACCATCCGGGCGCCGCCGGGCGCGTCGGCCGGGGGCAGCTTCTTCCCGGCCTCGGGCTCCTCCTCGGCGATCTCGGCGGCGATGGCGATGGAGCGGGCGTGCGCGGCCTGCGGGCTGCTCGGGTACGTCGTCGCGTAGTCGGTCATGGCCTTGGCCGCAGAGCTGAACTCCTTGTCCCTGAAGTGGTCGGTCCCGCACGCGAAATCACCCTTCTGGACCCCGGCGGCGGCATCCTTCGCCACGGCTTCGAAGGACGGGTCCGTCATGTTGTCGAGGGAGGAGCGCAGGGCCCGCAGCTCGGTGGTGGCGTCGCAGGGCTCGGCCCCGCCGAGCGCGTTCGTCCGGGTCTTGACGGCCGCGCGCACGGCCGGCTCGACGCGGGCGGCGTGGGCCGACTTCGGGAAGGTGTCGAGGAGCTCGTTGAGGCTGTCGCTGGCGGGCGGCTCGGCGGCCTGCACGCCCAGCGCGGACGTCCCGCACTCGTAGAGCGACTCGGCGAGCGGCTCGTCCGTCTTGGCGGGCCGGGAGCCCAGGAGCTCCTTGTCGAAGGTGGCGGGCAGCCCCCGCAGGTGCTTGAGCAGCGGGACGGCCGCGCAGTACTTCTTCTCCGTGTACGGGCCGGAGACCGTCTCGTAGTACGCGTCGAGGCGCGCGGGGACGAGCTTCCCAGCCCGCGATCCCGCGTGCTTCGTGCCGAGGTCCTGGTAGGTGACGAGCGCCTTGCGCCAGATCGGCTCGGCCGAGGCGAAGGGCAGTCCGTCGCCCGACTCCACCAGGACGTCCGCGGCGGCCAGCCGTTCGAGCAGGGCCTGTTCCTTCGCCTCGTCGCGGGCCGCGCCGTACGCGAGCGAGCCGCCCGCGGGCACCGCGAGCAGCACGAGCGCGAGCGGCAGCGCGAGGCGGCGGAAGCCGGCGCCGATCCGGAGGGTGGCGCGCAGCCCGCGCCTGGCGCCGTCGGCGGCGACGGCGAGCAGGAAGACGCCGTAGCCGATGAGGAGGCCGGGGGCCACACCGTCGACGTCGGCGGGAAGCGCGAACACGAGCAGCGCGGCGGTGGCGATCCAGCAGAGCGCGGCGCCGATCCAGTTGCGCAGGAGGACGTAACCGAGGCCCAGGCAGGAGAGGTTGAGAAGGCCGATCATGGCGGCCTGGGCCGGGTTGGCGTCACCGGGCGGCTGCGGCGCGGGCGGCTGCCCGCCGCCGTAGCCGGGGGGCGGCGGGCCGTATCCGGGGGGACCGTAACCGGGCGGCGGCGGCCCGTATCCGGGCGGGGCGGCGGGCGGCGGTACGGCTCCGTATCCGGCCGCCGCCCCGGACCCCGGAGCTGCTCCCGCTCCGGACGGGTCGGGCCCCACGGGTGGCGTCGCCGCCGCGGGGGGCGGGGCGGCGGCCGCGGAGGGCACGGCCTCCGACGGCGGGGCGGCGGCTGCGGCCGGAACAGTCCCCGGCGGCGGGCCGAAGGCGAGCGTGGGCGGCCCGGCGGGGGGAGCGGCCGGAGCCACGGGTGCCACCGGGGCCGCCGGAGCCGCGCCAGGTGCGGCAGGTGCGGCCGGAGCCACCGGGGCAGGCGGCGCGGCCGGAGCCACCGGAAGCACTGGGGTCACTGGAGGTACCGGAGCCACCGGAGGCACCGGCGCCACCGGCCTCGGGGCGGCCCAAGGCGCCTCCGAGGCGCCGGAAGCGTCACCCGGAGGTCTGCCCTTCGGCTCAGGGCGAGCGTCCTCGGGCTCCGGGCGGACATCGCTCGGCTCAGGGCGAGCGTCGTTCGGTTCGGGTCGGGCATCGCTCGGCTCAGGACGAGCGTCGTCGGGTTCCGGTCGGGCATCGCTCGGCTCAGGGCGAGCGTCGTCGGGTTCCGGTCGGGCATCGCTCGGCTCAGGACGAGCGTCGTCCGGTTCGGGTCGAGCATCGTTCGGCTCGGGACGTGCGTCGTTCGGTTCTTCCCCCACCACGGTTCCCCCTCGTGGGTCCATGCGCGGTGACACCCCACCGTCGCCTCTTCCGGCATACCCTTCACGGTTCGCGCACACGCGTCCACCGTTCCGTGAACCCGGTGACCAACCTGCGACGTACCCCTACCGCATTCCGGCCCGCTCAGGGCCTAAAGTCGCTGGGTGCCGTACGACCACCGGAACACCGCCCGCCGTACCCTCGCCCTGGCCCTCGCCGTCACGGGCTGCTGCGCCGTGCTCGCCGGGTGCGGGGCCTCCCAGGCCTCGCCGCCGGCCGGGAAGTCCGGGCAGAGCCCGGAGTCCCAGAGAGCCCCGCGCGAGAGCGCGACCCCGCCGCCCTCTCCGCTCGCCCCGGCCCCGGAGCCGGCCCGTCCGCTCGCCGGGCGCACCGTCGCGATCGACCCCGGCCACAATCCCGGCAATTTCCGTCATTCCACGGAAATCAACCAGAAAGTGAACGTCGGGACCCATCGCAAGGAGTGCGACACCACCGGCACCTCCACGAACGCGGGATACACCGAGGCCTCCTTCACGCTCGACGTCTCCCACCGGCTGCGCGACCTCCTCACCGCGCGCGGCGCCACCGTCGTCCTCACCCATGACGCCGACCGCCCCTGGGGTCCGTGCATCGACGAGCGCGCCCGGATCGGCAACGAGGCCCGCGCCGACGCCGTGGTCTCCGTCCACGCGGACGGCTCCGCCGCCGGCCACCGCGGGTTCCATGTGATCCTGCCCGCATCCGTGCGCGGGGGATCCGCCGACACCGCGAAGATCGTCGGCCCCTCCCGTGAGCTCGGCGAGCGGATCGCCGACCGGTTCGCCCGCGCCACCGGCACGGAACCCTCCAACTACCTCGGCGCCGGTACGGGGTTGGACGTGCGCGACGATCTCGGCGGGCTCAATCTCTCGACCGTCCCCAAGGTCTTCGTCGAATGCGGCAATATGCGTGATCCGAAGGATGCCGAGCTGCTCGCCTCGGCGGCGTGGCGCCAGAAAGCGGCACGCGGCATCGCCGACGGCATCGAGACCTACCTCGAAGGGTAGAACCGGCGGGCGATAGATTCGCTCCGTACGATGGGGCCTCCCCCGTGCCATGAACCTTGAGCGCCACCCCCGACGCGACGACTGACGACCGACGAAGGACTCTTACGTGAATATCCGCTCCCTCACCCGAGGCGATGGCGTGCTGATCGGTGCAGCGGTCGTGCTGTTCATCGCCTCGTTCCTCGGCTACGCCGGCTGTGACGGCCCGGAGTCGTTCTGCGAGCAGTTCGACTCCCCGAACTCGTGGGAAACATCGCCGCTCGGCTGGGGCTCCTTCTTCCTCGGCATCGTCGGCGTCGCGCTCGTCGTCCTCTCCCGCGCCCTGCCGCAGCAGCGCAAGGTGGCCGGTCTCGAGCTCGGCCAGGTCGGCACGGCGTTCACCGTCGCTTCCGCCTGGACCCTGCTCATGTGGATCTTCGAGGCGAACAGCGCCGGCGTGGGCCTCATCCTCGGCCTGATCGCCGCCCTCGTCGCGGCCGGTGCCGCCGTCGCCGGTCCGCTGGTCCCCGCCCTCAAGGCCCCGCTCGTCGGCGCGCCCAAGCCGCAGACCCCGCAGCCGTACGGCATGCAGCCCGGCCAGCCCGGCCCGCAGGGTGTCCCCGGCGGCTACGGCTACCCGGGTGCGCAGCAGCAGCCGTACGGCGGGCCGCAGGACCCCTCGCACGGTGCGGGCCAGCCGTTCGGCGCGCAGGCCGCCGCCGCGCAGCCGCACGCCCCGCACCAGCCGGAGCCGCAGGCCCAGGCCCCGGCCCCGCAGGCGCAGCCGGCCTCGGACTTCACGCCGTTCTGGTTCGCGGTTCCGGTCGCCCGCCAGCTGTACGCGGAGGACGGATCCCAGGCTCCGATCGCCGAACTGGCCCCGGGTACCTGGTACCTGGCGGTCGAGCAGCGCAGTGCCGCGCTCGTGGCGCAGACGCAGGACGGCCGCCGCGGCGTCCTCCAGGACACGACGGGCATCCAGCGCGGCTGACCCGCACGGCAGCTTCACGGCCCTCCGACCGGAATCACTTCCGGGCGGGGGGCCGTTGCCGTACAGTCCCCGCATCGAGACACCTGACGGCTCGTCAGAAAGGTGTGGGGCATGCGGCTCGGACTCGCCCTCGGCTACTGGGGCCGCGGCCCCTCCCCCGCCCATCTCGACCTCGCCCGTGAGGCCGAGCGGCTCGGCTACGACTCCGTGTGGACGGCCGAGGCCTGGGGATCCGACGCCTTCACCGCGCTGACCTGGATCGCCGCCCACACCAGCCGCATCAGGCTGGGCACCGCCGTCGCGCAGATGGCCGCCCGCGCCCCCACCACCACCGCGATGCACGCGCTCACGCTCGACCACCTCTCCGGCGGGCGCGTCCTGCTCGGACTCGGCCTCTCGGGGCCGCAGGTCGTCGAAGGCTGGTACGGACGCCCCTTCCCCCGCTCGCCGCTGACCGCGACCCGCGAGTACGTGGACGTGGTCCGTCAGGTCCTGCGCCGCGAGGCCCCCGTCCGGCTCGACGGCCGCCACCACTCCCACCCGTACACCGGCCAGGACGGCACCGGCCTCGGCAAGGCGCTCAAGCCGATCACGCACCCGCTCCGGGCCGACGTCCCCGTCCTCCTCGGCGCCGAGGGGCCCAGGAACATCGCGCAGACCCTCACCATCGCCGACGGCTGGCTGCCGCTGTACTGGACGCCCGACCGCTGGTCGGAGGTGTACGCGCTGCCGGACACCCTCCCCGAGGGCTTCCTCGTCGCCCCCATGGTCCGCGCGCAGGTCTGCGAGGACGTGCCGGCCGGGCTGCTGCCGGTCAAGGCGATGCTCGGCTTCTACATCGGCGGCATGGGGCACGCGTCCCGCAACTTCCACGCCGACCTGATGGGGCGGATGGGGTACGGGACGGAGGCCGGGCGCGTCCAGGAGCTGTTCGCGGCCGGGCGGCGCGAGGAGGCCGTCCGCGCCGTGCCGGACGCCTTCGCGGACGAGATCTCCCTCGTCGGCCCGCGGAAGCGGATCGCCGGACGCCTGGAGTCATGGCGGCGGGGACCGGTGACGGACCTGCTCGTCACATCACCGGACTCCGCCACGCTCCGCCTGCTCGCGGAGCTCAACGGTTTCGGCCTGGACGGCGATTGACGGTCGCCGTCGTGCCTCTTCAAGACCATGACGACACCTGCGACGTACGGAGGAGGCCGCGGGGCGCCGTCAGCCGCGTACCGCCTCACCGCCGCCCGAGGCCGCCCAGCCACTCCTCGGGCGCGACACAGCCGGCGAGGCCGTATCCGGCGAACGTTGCCCACCAGGGCACTAGCCGCCGAGCTGGGACGTGCTGGGCACCTTGTCGACGACCTCGGCGCCGGCGCTCTTCCCCGCGTCCTTGACGCTGTTGATGATCTTCTCGAAGGCTCCGACGTCCGCGTCGCCCGCCTCGCCCTTGCGGAGCTTCGTTCCGAGGTCCTTGAGCGAGTCGATGCCCGCCGAGAGCGGTGCGACCGCCTTCGAGAGCAGCGGGTCGCCCTTGGCGTTGTTCACCGCCGCCTTCAGCCGGTTGTACGTGAACGCGCCCGCCAGGCCCGCCTTCACCAGGGCGAAGGTCCGCCCGTCCGCGCCCTTCTTGAACTTGCCCGCCTTGTACGGCTTCACGATCCACTGGTACGTGGCGCCCGCGGCCAGACCGGCGTTGGCGACGAACCGGGTCTTCGCGAGCTTCTGCTGCTCGAAGGTGCTCGAACTCGTCGGGGTCGCCGCCGCACCGCTCGTGCTGGCCTCGTCGTCGCTGCCGCAGGCGGCGGTGGTCATGAGCAGGGTGCAGGACAACAGCAGCGCCACGACTCCGCGCGAGAGACTTCCGGCCACGACGGGACCTCCTTGGGGGGATGATGGCGCCAGCCTCACCCGGCGCCTTGCCCGCCGCCACCCGGAGGGCTCCGTCCGGGCCCCGCCCTCGCCCCCGCCCCGCCCCGCCCCGGATCAGCTCAGCACCAGCAGCACCGCCAGGGCGACGAGGAGGGAGTCGATCCGGTCGAGCAGGCCGCCCGAGCCGGGAAGCCAGCGGCCCGCGTCCTTCGCGCGTGCACCCCGCTTGACCATCGATTCGAGCAGGTCCCCGAGCGGGCCGCCGACCGCCACGGCCACCGCCGTCTGCCACGTCAGGGACGAGAGGACGGCGAGCGTGCCGAGACCGGCCGCCGCCCCGGCCAGCGTGCCGCTCCACCGTTTGGCGGGCGACAGCGGGGAGAGCCGGGGCCCGCCGAGACGGCGCCCCGCCGCGTACGCGACGATGTCGGCGATCGACACCGCGACGAACAGGACGAGGCCGAGGGCGCCCAGCGGCACGAGCGCGGCCAGGACACCCAGCCACACAAGGCCGAGCAGCCCCGCCCCCAGACGGCGGAGCCCGTGCTCCGCGTCACCCGCGAGGAGCGGCACCCCGGCGACCGCGAGCGCCCCGGCCGCCGCCACCCGGGGCATCTCCCCGGGAGCGAGCCAGGCCGTCAGGACGAGCCCGACGACCGCCGCGCCGAGCACCGCCCGGTCCACCGGGCCGAGCCGCAGCAGCCCGCCGTACTCCACGACGGCGATCACCCCGACCGCCGCCGCGAGCACCGCGATCCCGGGCGGACCGAGCCAGAACCCGGCGGTGACCAGGGGCACTCCGAGCGCCCACACGCACCAGCGGACCATCAGCTCACGCCGCCGGGTCGCCGCCACCGCGACCCCTCCGACCGCCAGTGCCCCGCCGAGGTACGGCACGAGACCGGCGACCGTCGTCACGGCGAGACCCGCGCGCCCGGCGCCACCGCCGCCGGAGCGCCCCGCAGCGCGTCCAGGGCGCTCCGGCACGCCGCCACGATCCGCGCGTTCTCCGCCGTGTCACGGACGGCGACCCGGACGGTCCGCCCCTCGTACGCCGGGGACATCGGCGACAGGTCCCGCAGGTACACGTCGTGGCGGCGGCATTCCCGTACGAGACGGGCCGCGCTCGGCCCGTCCGGCGGCAGGGTCACCGTGAGGAAGTTCGCCACCCCCTCGTCGACCGAGGAGAAGCCGTCGAGCTCCGTGAGCGCTGCGGCGAGCTCCCGGCGCAGCACATGGGTGCGGGCCCAGCGTTCCGCGTAGTACGCGGGGTCGCGCAGCGCGGTGACGGCGGCCAGCTGGGCCGGCAGGCTCACGGGCCACGGCGGCGTCCAGCGGCGCAGCTCCCCCGCCGTGTCCGGGTCCGCCACCAGATAGGCGGCCCGCATCCCCGACAGCGCGTACATCTTCGACAGCGAGGTGCAGACCACGACCCGGGGGTCGGTCGCGGCGAGCCCGGCCAGCGAGTCCGCGGGGTCGACATAGCCCAGGTACGCCTCGTCGATCCACCACCGGGTCCGCGCGGGCGAGGCCTCGATCACCGCCCGCAGCGCGGCGGCGGGGGCGTGGCGGCCGGTCGGGTTGTTCGGGTTGACCACGACCACGAGGTCGTAGCGTCCGCTCCGGGTCGCGGCGGCGAGCCGGGCCGGGTCGAGCAGCCAGCCGTCCTCCCGGCTCAGCGGGAGCCGGTCGACCCGGCAGCCGATGACCCGCTCGGTGACGTGGGCGTACTCGCCGTAGCCCGGGTCGAGCAGGAGGACCCGGCTTCCCGGCGTCAGCCACCGGCCGAAGGCCCGGAAGATCAGGTCGGAGGAGCCCGCCCCGACGACCAGTGACTCCGCCGGAAGCCCGCGGACCGCGGCGATCTCCGCGAGCAGCCCTTCCGCGCCCGTCGGCGGCGAGGTCCGCGCCGACCACCCCGGGTCCTCCGAAAGGACCGCGCGGACCGCCGGGGACGGCGGGAACCAGGCGTCGAGGACGTCGGCGGCGACCACCTCGTGACGGCGGGTCAACGTCCGGAAGTCCGTGCCGATGGCGGAAAAGAAGGCACCGCCGTGCTCACAGCCGTCCGCGCGGGGCGCGAACGGCACGTCGAGCCGCCAGTCGAGGCCCTGCCGCAGCCGCTCCAGGGTCCGTCCGTGGCGCTCCCCGACCGTCCTCGTCAGCTCGGCGACGGAACCGCTCAGGACCTCGAACGAGACGGCGCCCGAGCGGACCGTCCGCCCCAGCGGCCGAAGCCCCGCGGCGAGGTACATGTCGAGCAGCTCCGTGCGTCCCATCGCCACCACCTGGCGGCCGCCGCATGCCGCGGCCCAGCGCAGCGCCGCGTACATGAGGAGCGGCGCCGCCGCGGTGGACCGCCAGCGTTCCTCGACGGTCAGGACGCGGATCTCGAACGGCGCCTCCTCCGTCAGGACCGGCAGCTCCTCGCGTGTCAGGTACTTGTCGAGGGAGTAGCGGCCGGCCCACGGCGGGGTGAGGCTGACGAAGCCGATCCGCGTCTCCCCGCGCGCGGCCACGAGATACACGTTGTCGCCGTCGAGCCCGTCGCTCAGCCGGCCCGACGGGTCCACCGGATGCTGCCCCAGCTCCTCCGCGTACACGCGATGGCGCAGCTCGTGGATCCAGTCGCGGTCCCCGGGCGTGGCGGTGCGCAGCTGGAGAGCGTGGTCCATGGGATCCCCTTGCGTCGGTACGGCGTTCGCGCACCAGCATGGAGAACTCCGGTCGGCGGCACCTGAGTACGCGTACTCACCCTGCCGGGGAAGCCCGGCGCCCGCCGGATCCGCCCAGGCCCCGGGGCGGCCCGGGTCAGGGGCAGCAGTCCGGTTCGAGGCCCCTGGGGAGGCGTTCGCCGCCGAAGACGGCGCCGGTGGCCTCCTCGCCGCCGAGGGCCGCGACCGCGAGCAGCAGGGAGCCGGCGGTCCAGCTGGTCTGCTCCTCGGGCCACACGGCCTTGTCGCTCTCCGTCTCGCCCTCGAAGACGTACCCCGTCCAGTACATGCCGTTCTCCGCGCGCAGGTGCTGGATGTCCTGGAGGATGGTGAGGGCACGGTCGGACTCCCCCATCATCCAGAGGGCGAGGGCCAGTTCGCAGCTCTCGCCGCCGGTGACCCACGGGTTGGGGACCACGCAGCGCACACCGAGTCCCGGCACGACGAACGCGTCCCAGCCGGCGTCGATACGGGCCTGCGCCTGAGCGCCCGTGACCGCGCCGCCGAGGACCGGGTAGTACCAGTCCATCGAGTAGCGGGACTTGTCGAGGAAGCGCTCGGGGTGGTTGCGGACGGCATGGCCGAGCGCCCCGGCCGCCAGCTCCCAGTCGGGCTGCGGTTCCTCGCGGGCCTCGGCGATGGCGAGGGCGCACCGCAGCGCCTGGTGGATCGACGAACTGCCGGTGAGAAGCGCGTCGTTCACCGGCGTGCCGTCGGCCTCGCGCTTCCAGCCGATCTGCCCGCCGGGCTGCTGGAGCCCGAGGACGAACTCGACGGCCGCGTAGACGACGGGCCACATCCGGTCGAGGAAGGCGTCGTCGCCGGTCGACAGGTGGTGGTGCCAGACGCCGACCGCGATGTACGCGACGAAGTTGGACTCCCTGCTCCGGTCGGTGACCTGGTCGGGCTCGCCGTCGTGATAGGCCGCGTACCAGGAGCCGTCGCTGTTCTGGTGCCGGGCGAGCCACTCGTAGGCGCGGGCGGCGGCCGTGTGCTCCCCGGCCGCGTCCAGGGCCATGGCGGCCTCGATGTGGTCCCACGGGTCGAGGTGGTGGCCCCGGAACCAGGGCAGGGCGCCGTCCTCGCGCTGGACGGCGAGTATCCCGGCGACGGTCTCGGCGGCCTGCTCGGCGGTGAGCACCCCCGGGAGGACGAGGTGCTCCGCGATCCGCTCGGGATACGTCACTTGGTGTCGGCCTTCGGGTGGTGGGGCTTGGTCGCGTACGCCACGAAGCTCTTGCCGACGACCGGGTTGAGCAGCTGCTCGGCGACCCGGGTCAGGGCGGGCTTCTTCATGATGTCCCAGACGAGGAGCTTGTGGTACGCGCGGACCGGCAGCGCTGCGTCTTTACCGTCCCTGCCGACTCCGAACGCGCACTTCAGCCACCAGTACGGCGAGTGCAGCGCGTGGGCGTGGTGGGTGCCGTACGGCTTCAGGCCGGCCTGCCGGATCTTGGCGAGGAGCTCGTCGGCCCTGTAGATGCGGATGTGGCCGCCCTCGACCTCGTGGTACGCGTCGGAGAGCGCCCAGCAGACCTTCTCGGGGCCGTAGCGGGGGACGGTGATCGCGATCCGGCCGCCCGGCCTGAGGACACGGACCATCTCGGCGAGCACGCCCTTGTCGTCCGGGATGTGCTCCATGACCTCGGAGATGATGACGACGTCGAAGGACTCGTCGGGGAAGGGCAGGTTGAGGGCGTCGCCCTCCATCGCGGTGGCCGTCGCGCCGGCGGGGGCCTCCCCTGCCTCCTTCATCGCCGCGAACCAGGTGGCGACCTCGCGGATCTCCTCGCCGTTCCGGTCGAGGGCCACGACCTGGGCGCCGCGCCGGTAGCACTCGAAGGCGTGCCGGCCCGCACCACAGCCCAGATCGAGCACACGGTCGCCGGGGGCGAGCGGGAAGCGGGTGAAGTCCACGGTCAGCACGGGGTCGTCCTTGCATTCGGGGTTGAAGGGTGGTCGGGGCAGGCACCAGGTTGTGGGCAGGCGTTCCGCGGGGCGATGGGGGTTCCCCCTGCTCGAACGAAGCCGAGAGCTCGGGGGAGGGTGGGCACAACCCACCCACCGGGCCGCACCCGGCATCGGCGGCGAGGTGTCACCGGGCGCCCCCGCGCGCCCCGGCGCGGGCGACCGCCTCGCGGTAGAGCTCGGCAGTACCCTGCGCGGCACGCGCCCACGTGAACCGCTCAAGCACCCGCGCGCGCCCCGCCGCACCGAGACGGCCCCGGAGCTCGGGGTCCCCCAGGACCCGGCCGAGCGCCGCCGCCAGCGCCCCCGCGTCGCCCGGCGGCACCGCGAGGCAGGTCTCGCCGTCGGGCCCGGCGACCTCGGGAATCGCACCCCCGGTCGTGGCGACCAGGGGCGTCCCGGTAGCCATCGCCTCCGCCGCCGGCAGCGAGAACCCCTCGTACAGCGACGGCACGCAGGACACCTGCGCGGACCGCACCAGGTCGACGAGCTCGGCGTCGCTGATGCCCTTGACGAACTCGACGGCGCCGTCGAGCCCGTACCGCTCGATGGCCTGGGCGACCGGCCCGTCCTCGGCGCGCTTGCCGACGACGACGAGGTGCGCGTCCGGGTTCTCCGTGCGGAGCTTGGCGAGCGCCTCGATCAGATGGATCAGGCCCTTGAGGGGGACGTCGGCGCTGGAGGTGGTGACGATCCGGCCGGGGACCTCGGCGACGGACGGGTCCGGGGACCACAGACCGGTGTCGGCGCCGATGTGGACGACCTCGATGCGGTCCTCGCGTACGCCGAGGTGCTCGACGATCTCCCGGCGGGAGGTGCCGGAGACGGTGAGGACGGACGGCAGGCGGCGGGCGACCTTCTTCTGCATGCCGGTGAAGGCGTACCAGCGGCGGACGGAGGCGCGGCGCTTCCAGTCGGCGGCCGCGTCCAGTTCGAGCTGCCGGTCGACGGTGATCGGGTGGTGGATCGTGGTGACGAGCGGCGCGCCGATCGCGCGCGGGCCGCCGAGGAGCCCGTACCCGAGGGTCTGGTTGTCGTGGACGACGTCGAAGTCGCCGCGGCGGGCGGCGAGCAGGCGCCGGGCCCGCAGGGAGAAGGTGAGCGGCTCGGGGAAGCCGCCCGTCCACATGGTGGCGACTTCCAGGGCGTCGATCCAGTCCCGGTACTCGTCGCGCTTCGGGGTCCGGAAGGGGTCCGGCGAGCGGTAGAGGTCGAGGCTGGCGACCTCGGTCAGCGGCACGCCCTCGTCGAGGGTGGGGTACGGCTGGGAGCCGATGACCTCGACGCTGTGGCCGAGGCGCGCGAGTTCGCGGGAGAGGTGCCGGACGTAGACGCCCTGACCGCCGCAGAACGGGTTTCCCTTGTACGTCAGGAGAGCGATCCGCAGCGGAGCGTCACCGGTCGCGGTGACACCCTGGCGGGGGCCTGCCTCTATGGCCTCAGCGGTCATGCGCGACCCCCTTCGAGCGTGCGTTTCGCCGGAGCGTAACCGGTCGCGCTAATCTAGAACAAGTTACAGACTTGAACGGTCGCGTGATCGCCGGCCTGATCGTCCGACCGATCGCAGGCCCGGTCTTCCCGACCTTCTTGATCCTTCAAGGAGGACAGAATCTACCGGCAGGTAGCCCCGTGGTGAGAGCCGGAACAGGTGATTCGCGCCACGGCGCCCGCACGGCCATACTGTCGCTCCCCACCGCACGGAACGGGACCTCATGACCGCAGACAACAGAGCGGACCACAGACCCGCGTCGCCGCCCCTCACGGAGCGCCAGGAGGCGCGGCGCCGCCGCATCCTGAACGCCAGCGCCCAGCTCGCGGCGCGGGGCGGCTTCGACGCCGTGCAGATGCGGGAGGTCGCCGAGGCGGCCGGGGTGGCCCTGGGGACGCTGTACCGCTACTTCCCGTCCAAGATCCATCTGCTGGTCGCGACCATGCAGGACCAGCTCCAGCACATGCACACCACCCTGCGGAAGCGGCCGCCCGCGGGCACCGACCCGGCGGAACGGGTCGCGGAGACCCTGATGCGCGCCTTCCGCGCGCTCCAGCGCGAGCCGCAGCTCGCCGACGCGATGGTGCGGGCGCTGACCTTCGCGGACCGGGGGGTGAGCCCCGAGGTCGACACGGTCTCGCGGCTGACGACGGCGATCATCCTGGACGCGATGGGGGCGGAACACCCCACCCCGGAGCAGCTGTCGGCGGTCCGGGTGATCGAGCACACCTGGCACTCGGCGCTGATCACCTGGCTCTCCGGGCGCGCCTCGATCGCACAGGTGAAGATCGACATCGAGACGGTCTGCCGGCTGATCGACCTGACGGCACCGGAGCGCGAGCCCGCGCGGCACTGACGCCGGCCCGCTCCGGGCCCCCCGCCGCGTGGGCGGAGGCGTCGGGGCGGGCGGAGCAGCCGTGGCCCCTCACCCTGTACGCCCGCGGGCGGCGCCACCCGCGCCCCCCGCGGATTCCGCGGCGGGGCGGGCGACGGCGTGAGAGGTCAGGGCTTCGCGTTCTTCGCGTTGTCCTTGGCGATGAGCGCCGCGCACTCCGGGCTGGAGTCGGCGCCGACGAACATCACGAGCTTCACCGGGCCCGTGGAGTGGTCGCTGGCGTTCAGCTGCCAGCCGCTCTTCTTCAGGGACTTGATCACCGAACCGGCCTGCTCGTGGCTCCGCTCCTCCTGCCAGCCGCCCTTGACCAGAGCCGCGACCGTGTCGGTGTAGGACTTCTTCGGGTCCGCGGCCTTCTCGGCGTCGGCCGTCCAGCTGACCATGCAGTCCTTGAGCTCGGCCGGGATCTCCTCACCCGAGGCGTCCTGCTCGAATCCGGCCGCCTTCGCCGCGTCGTCCAGCTCCTTGGTGACCGCGGCGCCGGTGAGCCGCTCACCGCCCGAACCGCCGGAACCCGAACCGCCGGAACCCGAACCGCCCGAGGTGGTCGAGCCCGCGGAGGACGAACCGCCCTTGTCCGAACCGCCCTCGCTGCCACAGCCCGCGACCAGCAGCACCACACCGGCGGCCGCGGCCGCCATCATCGCCTTGCGCACAGTTCTCCCAAATCGGCACGCACGAAGGCCTCTTGCCCCCGTAGACAAGGGCACAGTTTTGCACGTGGAAACGGCGGACACGCGCAAGGGCGTCCTCCCGTCAGGGCCGTTCGCGGTCGTCCCCGAACAGGGAGTCCCACTCCTTGTCGGTGAACCGCGCCATGCACGCGTCCTCCGAGGCCTGGAAGGAGATCATCTCCATGCTCAGCCCCTGCCGCGCGCTGTGGTGACGGGCGTACAGCGTCCAGCCCCGCTTCTTGAGCGTGACCGCGACGCCGGTGCCGCCCTTGTCGTCCAGCTTCTCCACCTGGCGCTGTGACTGGCTCCACCGCTCCCCCGCGAGGGCGGCGACCGCCTTGTCGAACCCGCCGCGCGAGCCTTCGGTGACGGGACCGATGTACTGCCAGCCCGCGGAGCAGGCAGCGGCGCGCTCCGCCACCCGTTCCCGTTCCGTGGACGCCGTGGGCGCGGGCGCGGAGCCCGTGGGGGTCGGCCCGCCGAACCCCGGAAGGTCGGATTCGGGCAGCCCCGCGTCCTCGACGGCGGCGACGATCTCGGTGTGCGCCGCCTCACGCCCGAAGGTCTCCGCCCCCGCGCCGGGACCGCACGCCGCCCCGAGAAGCGCCACCGCCGTCACGCCCGCGACCGCCGCCCACCGTGTACCCCGACCCCGCATGACGTCCCCGCTCCCTGTGTCCCCGCTGTGCCGAGCGAGTGTCACACACGCGGCAGGCCCAGGTCACAGGCGGTCCCGACGGGCGCGGCGGCCCCGGCCGCTCCTCGACCGGGCCGCTCACCGGCGCCCGGTCACTCCTCCGGCGGGAACACCGGTTCTCCCCCCTCCGCCAGGGTGATCAGGATCGCCTCCACCGGGCAGCCCTCCGCCGCCGCCAGCAGGAGTTCGCCCGCGTCGGTCTCCGGGGCGCGCGGGTGCGACTGGCGGGCCGCGTCGAGGCGGAAGCCGTCCGGGGCGTGGTTCACGCACATGCCGGAGCCGATGCAGACGCCCCGGTCGACCTCGACGTGCCAGCGGTCGCCCATCACGCGTCCCCGGCCGGGTCCTCGTAGCCGCCAGGCAGGTGGATCATCTTGTGCTCCAGGTACTCGCCGAAGCCCTCGGGGCCGAACTCCCGGCCCAGGCCGGAGTTCTTGTAGCCGCCGAAGGGACCGAGCATGTCGAGGCTGAAGGTGTTGACGTTGAAGGTGCCGGTGCGCACCTCCCGGGCGAAGTCGATGCCGTGCTCGACGTCCCCGGTCCAGACGCTGCCGCTGAGCCCGAAGTCGGAGTCGTTCGCGATCCGCAGGGCCTCGGCCTCGTCCCCGTACGGCAGGAGGCAGATGACCGGTCCGAAGATCTCCTCGCGGGCGATCCGCATGGAGTTGTCGACGCCGCCGAAGAGCGTCGGCTCGACGTACCAGCCGCGGTCGAGCCCGGCCGGGCGGCCGCCGCCCGCGAGGACCTTGGCGCCCTCCGCCTGGCCGATGCCGATGTAGTCGAGGGAGCGCCGCTGCTGGCGGCGGGCGACGAGCGGGCCGACCTGGGTGGCCGGGTCGAGCGGGTCGCCGACGACGAGCGCGCCGGCCGCCGCGGCGAAGGCCTCGGCGATCTCCTCGTACCGGGAGCGGGGAGCGAGGATACGGGTCTGGGCGACGCACGCCTGGCCGTTGTTCATCCAGGCGGCCGGGACGATCCCGGCGACGGCGGTCGCCGGATCCGCGTCGGGCAGGATCACCGCGGCCGACTTGCCGCCGAGTTCGAGGGTGACGCGGGTGAGGTTGCGGGAGGCGACCTCCATGACGCGCCTGCCGGCGGCGACCGAGCCGGTGAAGGAGACCTTGTCGACGCCGGGGTGGCCGACGAGGTACTCGCTGACCTCACGGTCGGCGGGCAGGATGCTGAGCACGCCCTCGGGCAGCCCCGCCTCGGTGGCGATGTCGGCGAGGATGTACGAGTCCAGGGGCGATTCGGGCGACGGCTTGAGGACGACCGTGCAGCCGGCGAGCAGGGCGGGCCCGAGCTTGGCGGCGGCGGTGAACTGCGGCACGTTCCACGGGACGACGGCCGCGACCACGCCGACCGGCTCGCGCCGGACGAGCAGCGGCCCGAGGATGCCGCCGCGCCGCTCCTCGTACGTGAAGTCGCGGGCGACGGTGATCGCCGCGTCCCAGACCATCATGGCGCCGAGTGCCTGGGCGAGGACGGACCAGGAGTACGGGGAGCCGTTCTGCGCGCTGATGGAGCGGGCGATCTCCTCGTGGCGGACGGCGATCGCGTCCTTGATGCGACTGACGACGGCGATCCGTTCCTCCACCGCCATCCGCGGCCACGGCCCCTCGTCGAAGGCCCGGCGCGCGGCGGCCACGGCCCGGTCGACGTCGGCGGCGGAGGCGTGCGGGACGCGTCCGATGACCTCCTCGGTGTGCGGGGAGATGACCTCGATGACCTCCTCGCCGAGCGGGTCGGTCAACTCCCCGCCGATGAACAGCTTTCCGTGCTCGACAAGCTCGGCCATGACCGCCGCCTCCAGAGGAGAAGGAATTCCCTGACGATGTCTCAGAACTGATACCAGTTCTAGTTATGATGGGCAACGGTCGAGCACGCTCCGCACCGCCCTGGAGAGACGAGGACCCGCCCATGACGCAGGTGACCGAGCACGGCGGAGGCGTCTGGTCGCTCCGGGTGCCCATCCCCGACAACCCGCTCGGCCACACCCTGGTCCACGTCCTCGACACCGGACTCGGCCCGGTCCTCGTCGACACCGGATGGGACGACCCGGCCTCCTGGGTCGAACTGACCGCGGGGCTCGGCGCGCTGGGCCTCGGCGTCGCGGACGTCCACGGCGTCGTCATCACCCACCACCACCCCGACCACCACGGTCTCTCCGGCCGGGTCCGCGAGGAGTCCGGCGCCTGGATCGCCATGCACGCCGCCGACACCGCCGTCGTCCGCCGCACCCGCGAGTCCGGACCCGGCACCTGGCTCGACTACCTCGCCCACAAGCTCGCCACCGTCGGCGCCCCCGACGACCACGTCGCCCCGCTGCGGGCCGCCCGTGCCTCCGGCCGCATGGACACCCTGCCCGGTCTGCGCTCCGCCCTGCCCGACCGCGAGATCGTCCCGGGCGAGCTGCTCGACCTGGCCGGACGGCGGCTGCGCGCGATCTGGACCCCGGGGCACACCCCCGGCCACGTCTGCCTCCACCTGGAGGAGGAGCACCCCTCCCGGCTCCCCGGCCACGGCCGTCTCTTCTCCGGCGACCATCTGCTGCCGGGGATCTCCCCGCACATCGGGCTGTACGAGGACCCCGACGACGACGCCGTCACGGACCCCCTCGGCGACTACCTCGACTCCCTCGAACGCGTCGGCCGCCTCGGTGTCGCCGAGGTCCTCCCCGCCCATCAGCACGCCTTCACCGACGCCGCCGGCCGGGTCCGCGAACTCCTCGACCACCACGAGGAACGGCTCACCGGGCTCCTCGGCCTCCTCGCCGCACCCCTCACGCCCTGGCAGCTCGCCGAGCGGATGGAGTGGAACCGCCCCTGGGAGCAGATCCCCCACGGGTCGCGGAACATCGCCGTCAGCGAGGCCGAGGCGCACGTCCGCCGCCTGGTGAAGCTGGGCCGCGCGGAGCCGGTGGCGGGCACCGACCCCGTGGAGTACGTGGCGGTGTGAGACCTCAGGCCTTCACCAGACGGATGACCGACATGACCAGGACGATCGGGGAGAAGCCGCCTCCGAGGATCATCACCGGCAGCGCCACCCACCACAGGTAGTGCTGCCCGCCGCCCTCCCCGTACGCGTAACCGTTGTGGACGAACAGGAACCAGAGGAGGTGCAGCGTCAGCACGACGCACAGCGCCATCCAGTAGACGGCGACACCGGCGGCCCACAGCCGGACCCTGCCCTGCGGGACCGTCGGGAGCCGCCGCCGGTAGATGTGGAGCCCGGCCATCGCGACGATGAGGAGCAGGGTCGCGGGCAGGCGCCACCAGTCGTTCATCGCCCATTGATAGGCGCCGCCCGCCTGGTCGGAGAGCGAAGGGTGGTCCGCCGCCCGGTTCATGAGGTCGACCCCGCCCACGAGGAACGCCAGCATCGGCACCAGGTAGAACAGCCCGAGGGCGGGCCTGCCCAGGCCGGCGGTCAGCGTGCGCACGGCGACCTCCCGCGCGGACGGCACCCCCTTCGACGACGCCCGCGCTCGCGGCACGGCGGCCGGGCCACGGACGGCCGTCCGGGCGGGGGTCCGGGCAGGGGTCCGGGCGGGAGCGGGAGCCGGTGCCGGAGCGGGCACGGACGCGGACGCGGGAGCGGGCAGCACAGCGGTCGGTGGTGACGGCTGCGGCTGCGGCTGCGGGAGTACGGCGGTGAGGGCGCCCGCCGTCGCATCGGCGGCGCTCGTGGGCGCGGCCGTCCCGCTGCCCGTACCGGCGGACTCCGGCTCCGGCTCCGCCTCCGCGTTGAGCAGTTCCTCCGCCTTCTGGGCGATGGCCGCGACCACCGGCGCCGGGAGCCAGGACCCGTTGTCCCCCAGGTGGGCATCGGCGGCGGCCGCGAGCTCCGCCACCGGGGGGCGCTCCTCCGGCCGCTTGGCCAGGCAGCGGCGTACGAGCTCCGCGAAGGGTCCCTCGGCCCCCCTGAGGTCGGGCTCGTGGTGGACGAGCCGGTACAGCAGCTCAGCCACCGAGCCGCCCCCGAAGGGCCCCCGCCCGGTCGCCGCGAACGCCAGCACCGCGCCGAGGGAGAAGACGTCCGCCGCGGGCCCGACCGGCCGCCCCTCCGCCTGCTCCGGCGACATGAACCCGGGCGAACCGACGACCAGACCCGTCCCCGTCAGGGCCGTCTCGTCGGCGGAGCGCGCGATGCCGAAGTCGATCAGCAGGGGGCCGGACAGCGAGAGCAGGACGTTGGACGGTTTCACGTCCCGGTGCACGAGCCCCGCCCGGTGCACCCCTTCGAGGGCGTGCGCGAGGCCGGAGAGCAGGCGCCACAGGGCCGGTCCGGGCAGCGGCCCGTGCCCGATGACCGCCTCGGAGAGCGCGGGCCCCGGCACGTACGCGGTGGCCAGCCAGGGGACCTCCGCGTCGGGGTCGGCGTCCAGGACCGGGACGGTGCCCGCTCCCCGTAACGACTGGGCGGCCCGTACCTCGCGGGCGAAGCGCGTACGGAAGCCGGGGTCACCCGCGATCGCGTCGTGCACCACCTTCAGCGCGACCGTGCGGCCGCCCCGCGACCGGCCCAGGTAGACGCGGCCCATGCCGCCCTCACCCAGGCGGTAGAGCAGCCGGTAGGAACCGACCGCCCGCGGGTCGCTCTCGGTCAACGGCCGCATTCCGTACCCCCCGTGAGGACGCCGTCGTCATCGCGCCCGCGCGTCACACCGTCGTCCACGCGCGCGCGTGCGCGCGTGGTCTCGTGCGTACGTGGTCTCCCGTGACCTCCGCCCACGGGCGCGGCCGTCAGCATGGCACAGCGGTCCGCTCTCCGGCAGCGCGCCCGCGAAGCCCGTCCGGGATCACCCGGAAGCCCGCCTCCCGTCCCGGTGTGAGCCGCCTCGCACCCCCCGGGGACGGGGCCGTACGGGCCGGTAGAGTGGGCCCGTCGTCATCATGCCCGTACGGGGGGAAGCCGGTGCGAATCCGGCACTGACCGCGCAACCGTGAGCCGTTCTCCGTGAGCGGCGAGTCGGAATGCCCCGTCCGGGACGTGACCGCCGGCACCGTCGAGGAATACGGAGCCGGAGCCTGGTGCCCCTGAGGCGTGCCGGTGCCCGGCCGCAGGAGAGGGCCCCATGAACACCGTCCGCCGAGGCGCCGCCGCGCTCGCCGCCGCCGCCGTCCTGCTCGGCACCGGAGCAGCCGGGGCCGCCAGCGCCGCGCCCTCCCCCTCCCCGTCGGCCGTCACGGTCCCGCCCGGCCTGTACGGCACGAAGGACCCGACCTACGACGGTGTCTGGCGCCAGTCGCTCGCCTTCCTCGCCCAGCGCGCCACCGGTTTCCAGCCCGCCGACCAGGCCGTGGACTGGCTCCTCGGCCAGCAGTGCGAGGACGGCTCGTTCAGCTCGTACCGCGCGGACGTCACGAAGGCCTGCGACGCGAAGACGATGCGGGACACCAACGCCACCGCCGTCGCCGTGCAGGCGCTCCGGGCCGTCCGCCGCCAGGCCGTCGACCCGCGGAAGATCGACCAGGCCGTCAAGGCCGGCTCCGACTGGCTGCGTACCGTGCAGAACAAGGATGGCGGCTGGGGATACAGCGCCGGCGGCGCCAGCGACGCCAACTCCACCTCGGTCGTCGTCGGCGCGCTCGCCGCGACCGGGGTGAGGCCCGGCTCGTTCACCTCCGCCGAAGGCCGCACGCCCTACGACGCGCTCCTCTCCTTCGCCCTGCCCTGCTCGGACAAGGCCGGTGCGGGCGCCTTCACGTACCAGCCGGACAAGACCGGCAAGCTGCTCGCGAACGCCGACGCCACCGCCGCCGCCACCCTCGCCGGGCTCGGCAAGAGCGTCGTCGCCACCAAGGCGTCCCCCGAGCAGCCCCCGGTCTGCACCGACCTGTCGAAGCCGACGGTCGAGCGGGCCGCGCTCAACGGCGCCTCCTACCTGGCGAAGGCCCTCGCGAAGACCGGCCACCTCACCCTGCCGCCGATGCCGGGCGCCACCGACACGACCGAGCAGCCCGACATCGGCAACACGGCCGACGCCGTCGTCGCGCTCGCCGCCTCCGGCGCCGCCAAGGAGGCGCAGCCCGCCCTCGAGTGGCTGGAGAAGAACTCCGCCGCCTGGGCGAAGGAGAGCGGCCCCGCCGCCTACGCGCAGCTGATCCTGGCCGCCCGCGCGACGGACACCGACCCGCGCGAGTTCGGTACGGCGGACCTGGTGGAGCAGCTCAACGCCACCGGTCCCGCGCCCAAGGCCCCCGACACCTCCGCGTCCTCGACGAGCGACGACGAGGAGTCCGGCTTCGACATCTGGTGGATCATCGGCATCGGCATGGTCGTCGGCGTCGGCATCGGCTTCCTCGTCAGCGGGCGCAAGAAGTGAGAACCGCCGGTGGGGTGACCGCGCGGGTCGCGGGCGCCGCGGCCGGGGCGCTGCTCGCCCTGACGGCGGTCGCCGCGACTCCGGCCCAGGCGGCCGGCTACCGCTACTGGTCGTTCTGGGAGAGCGACGGCGGCACGTCGTGGGCGTACGCCACCCAGGGGCCGGCGACCGCCCGCCCCGCCGACGGCGACGCGATCGGTTTCCGCTTCGCGGTCAGCAACGGCACGGACGACACCTCCGTGCCCTCCTTCGCGCCCGACTTCGCGAAGATCTGCGGGGACGTGGAGCAGAAGGGCGGCGCCAAGCGGGTCGCGGTCGTCGTCGACTTCGGCGGCCCGGCGGACGCCCCGCCCGGCGAGGCGCCGCCCGGGAAGCGGATCGATACCGGCTGCGCGCAGGTCCGCGAGGACGCGACGGGCGCGGAGGCGCTCGCCACGGTGGTGAAGCCCCTGCGGTACGACAGCGCGGCCATGCTGTGCGGGATCGCCGGCTACCCGGAGCGCGGCTGCGGCGAGCAGGTGGCGGAGAAGCCGCGGGAGAAGGAGAACGGAAGGGCCCCGGTGTCGGCGGCCCCGAGCGCCGGGGACGAGGGCGGCGGCCCGTCCTTCGGCGTGCTCGCGGGCGGGGCCGCCGTCCTGGCCCTGGGCGGGGCGGCGATCTGGAAGGCCCGCCGCCGCGGATGAGTGCGGTTCCCGAGCGGAACGGCGACCGCCATGGGCGGGACGGCGACCGCGAAAGCCCGCCGCCACGGATGAGGGCGGTTCCCGAGCGGGACGGCGACCGCCATGGGCGGGACGGCGACCGCGAAAGCCCGCCGCCACGGATGAGGGCGGTTCCCGAGCGGAACGGCGACCGCCATGGGCGGGACGGCGACCGCGAAAGCCCGCCGCCGCGGATGAGGGCGGTTCCCGAGCGGGACGGCGACCGCGATGGCCGGGACGGCGACCGGTGGCGTCGGCCCGGTCTCGGCGCCGGTGCCGAAAGCCCGCCGCCGCGGAAGAGCGCGGTTCCTGGCCTCGGTGTGTTCACGGCCCCCGAGGCGAGCCGTGCCAACGCCCTGCACGCGGGCGCGTGGTGGCTGTGGGCGCTCGGCCTCGCCGTCGCCGCCTCCCGTACGACCAACCCCCTGCTGCTCGGCCTGATCGTCGGGGTCGCCGGCTATGTCGTGGCGGCCCGCCGTACGGACGCGCCCTGGGCCCGCTCGTACGGCGCGTTCGTGAAGCTCGGCCTGTTCGTCGTCTTCCTGCGGGTCGTCTTCTCCCTGCTCCTCGGCTCCCCCATCCCGGGGACGCACGCCCTGTTCACGCTGCCCGAGGTGCCGCTGCCCGACTGGGCCGAGGGGGTACGGATCGGGGGGCGGGTGACGGCAGAGCAGCTGGTCTTCGCGGTGTACGACGGTGCCAAGCTGGCGGCCCTGCTGATCTGCGTGGGCGCGGCGAACGCGCTCGCCAATCCGGCGCGGCTGCTCAAGTCGCTGCCGGGAGCGCTGTACGAGGCCGGGGTCGCCGTCGTCGTGGCGATGACCTTCGCGCCGAACATGGTCGCCGACGTGGTCCGGCTGCGGACCGCCCGACGGCTGCGCGGCCGCCCGACCGGCGGTGTCCGCGCGGTCCTCCAGATCGGCCTGCCGGTCCTGGAGGGAGCGCTCGAACGGTCGATCGCCGTCGCGGCCTCGATGGACGCGCGCGGTTACGGGCGGACGGCGCGGGTCCCGGCCTCCGTCCGGCGTATGACGAACGTGCTGACCCTCGGCGGGCTCCTCGGCGTCTGCGCCGGTTCGTACGGGCTGCTCGCGGCGGAGGGCGCGCGGTACGGGCTTCCGCTGCTCGGCGCCGGGCTCCTCGCGGCCATGGCCGGGCTGCGGCTCGGCGGGCGCCGGACGGTCCGCACCCGCTACCGGCCCGACCTCTGGGGCGCCCGGGCCTGGCTGGTCTCCGGCTCCGGCGTGGCGGTCGCCGTCCTGATGATCTGGGCGAACGCGTACGCGCCGGACGCGCTTCACCCCGGGGTCGTCCCCCTGGAGGCGCCGGAGCTCCCGCTCTGGCCCGCCGCATCGGTCCTGGCGGGGCTGCTGCCCGCGTTCGTGGCCCCCGTTCCCAAGGAGAACGCGTGATCCGCTTCGAGAACGTCTCGGTGATCTACGAGGGGTCCGACGGGCAGCAGCCGCCGACCCTGCGGGACGTGGACCTCACCGTCCCCGAGGGCGAGCTCGTGCTGCTCGTCGGCCCCTCGGGCGTCGGCAAGTCGACCCTCCTCGGCGCGGTCTCCGGACTCGTGCCCCACTTCTCGGGCGGCACCCTGACCGGGCGCGTCACCGTCGACGGCCGCGACACCCGCACCCATCCGCCGCGCGAGCTCGCGGACCTGGTGGGCACGGTCGGCCAGGACCCGTCCGCGCACTTCGTCACCGACACGGTCGAGGACGAGCTGGCGTACGGCATGGAGTCCCTCGGCCTCGCCCCCGGTGTCATGCGCCGCCGCGTCGAGGAGACCCTCGACCTCCTCGGTCTCGCGGAGCTCCGCGACCGCCCCATCGCCACGCTCTCCGGCGGCCAGCGCCAGCGGGTGGCGATCGGCTCCGTCCTCACCCCGCACCCCAAGGTCCTCGTCCTCGACGAGCCGACCTCGGCGCTCGACCCGTCGGCGGCGGAGGAGGTCCTCGCGGTCCTCCAGCGCCTGGTGCACGACCTCGGCACGACGGTCCTCCTCGCGGAGCACCGGCTTGAACGGGTGGTGCAGTACGCGGACCAGGTGCTGCTGCTGCCGGAGGGCGTGATGGGCTCCCCCGCCGAGATCATGGCGGTGTCGCCGGTGCATCCGCCGGTGGTGGGGCTCGGTCGGCTCGCGGGATGGGACCCGCTGCCACTGACGGTGCGGGACGCGCGGCGGAGGGCGGGCGGCCTGAAGGCGCGGCTGGAGGGTCGGGTCCCGGCACCCTCAGCCCCGCCGGCGTTCGAGGCGCGGGGGTCCGGGGGCGGAGCCCCCGGTTTCGGGAAGGGGAGGGGCGGGGGACTCACCCTCTTCAAGCGGCGCCGCACCCAACCCGACACCCCCACTCCTCTCCTCCACGTAGAGGCCCTCGCCGTCCGCCGCGGCCGCGTGGAAGCCCTGCGCCGCATCGACCTCCAGGTCCACCCCGGCGAGACCGTCGCCCTCATGGGCCGCAACGGCGCCGGGAAGTCCACCCTCCTCTCGGCCCTGGTCGGCATGATCGCCCCGACCGCCGGCACCGTCCGCGTCGCCGGGCGGGCCCCGCACGCCACGGACCCCCGCGAGCTGATCCGCCAGGTCGGCCTCGTCCCGCAGGAGCCGCGCGACCTGCTGTACGCGGACACCGTCGCCGCCGAGTGCGCCGCGGCCGACGCGGACGCGGGCGCGGCCCCCGGGACCTGCCGGGCGCTGGTGTCGGAACTGCTGCCGGGGGTGGCGGACGAGACGCATCCACGGGACCTGTCCGAGGGGCAGCGCCTGGCGCTCGCGCTTGCCGTCGTCCTGACCGGTCGCCCGCCGCTGCTCCTCCTGGACGAGCCGACCCGCGGTCTGGACTACGCGGCGAAGGCCCGCCTGGTCACCCACCTCCGCGCCCTCGCCGCGGACGGGCACGCGATCGTCCTCGCCACGCACGACGTGGAGCTGGCGGCCGAGCTGGCGCACCGGGTGGTGATCGTCGCGGACGGCGAGCTGGTCGCGGACGGCCCGACGGCCGAGGTCGTCGTCTCCTCGCCCGCGTTCTCGCCGCAGGTGGCGAAGATCCTCGCCCCGCGGCCCTGGCTCACGGTCGAGCAGGTGAGGGAGGCGCTGTGAGCGTACAGCCCGTGCGGCTCGGACCACGCTCCGTGGCGGCACTGCTCCTGGTCTCCGTGATCGGGCTCATCGCCATCTGCTGGCCCCTGTTCGCCGACGCCGACTCGGCCGTCACGACGCACGCCGCCGACGCGCCCTGGCTCTTCGCCGCGCTCCTTCCGCTGCTGATCGCGGTGGTCGTCGCCACGATCGCCGACTGCGGGATGGACGCCAAGGCGGTGGCGATGCTGGGGGTGCTCGCCGCCGTCGGCGCGGCCCTGCGGCCGCTGGGGGCGGGGACGGCCGGGCTCGAGCCGATGTTCTTCCTGATGGTGCTGAGCGGCCGGGTCCTCGGGCCGGGCTTCGGATTCGTCCTCGGCTCGGTCACGATGTTCGCGTCGGCGCTGCTCACGGGGGGCGTGGGCCCCTGGATGCCGACGCAGATGCTCGCGATGGGCTGGTTCACGATGGGGGCCGGGCTCCTGCCGGGGCCCCGGAGGCTTCGGGGCCGGGCCGAGCTGCTGATGCTGTCCGCGTACGGGTTCGCGGCGGCGTTCGCGTACGGCACGGTCACCAATCTCTACGGCTGGGTGACGCTCAGCGGCGGGGGCGGCGAGGGGGCCGGCGGCTCGGGCGGGATCTTCTTCGTCCCGGGGGATCCGGCGCCCGTGAACCTGGCCCGTTTCCTCGCCTTCCTGGTGGCGACCTCGCTGGGCTGGGACCTCGGCCGGGCCGTCCTGACCGTCGTCCTCACCCTCACGGTCGGCGGCACGCTCCTGAAGGCGCTGCGCCGGGCGACACGGCGGGCGAACTTCGAGGCCCAGGTCACATTCAGGGCCCCCGCGGGGGGCCCGCCGGGTGAGGCGCCCCACAGGACCTACGTCACGTACGAGGCGGAATAGTAGCCGGGCGGTACCCGTACAAATCACCCATCACGGGGCATGACCTGCGGAAACCCCCCGAGGTGCCCTCCAGGTACCGGGGCCCCCGGTCCGAACCTTCCTCGTACAGGGGGTCGTTGCATCGGCGTTCCGGCCCTGGTTGTCTGGTGGACGTCGCCAGGCAGCCGGTGCTCACCGCAGCGCCTCGGACGGCCGGTTCCCCCCAGCTCCCGGGTCTCCCGGGCTCTGGTTCCGGCTTGCCGAAATCGCCTGGCGCGGCCCTTGTTCCCGACGTTAGGTCGACACCTTGTTCCGCTCGCTCACCACTCGTGTCTCTGCCCGCAACAAGAAGATCGCCGCCTCCGCAGCCGTGCTGCTGGGCGCGTCCGGTGCGGTGCTGGGCACGACGGGCACGGCTTCCGCCGCCAGCCCGCAGGAGCTCGCCAAGCAGATCGTCCCCGCTTCGCAGTACGCGTCCTTCAGCAAGATCGTCTCGCACGAGTCCGGCTGGAACCACACCGCCACCAACTCCTCCAGCGGCGCCTACGGCCTGGTCCAGGCCCTCCCGGCCTCGAAGATGTCCTCGGCCGGTTCCGACTGGAAGACGAACCCCGCCACGCAGATCAAGTGGGGTCTCAACTACATGAACGAGCGCTACGGCTCCCCGAACGCCGCCTGGGCGTTCTGGCAGGCCAACGGCTGGTACTAAGAGTCACCCGCCGCACAGCGCACCCGCAAGGCCCCGCCTCCCGCACAGGGAGGGCGGGGCCTGCGGCGTTTCCTGGCGGTCCGGTCCGGCCCTACAGCCGCTGGATGATCGTCCCGGTCGCCACCGCACCGCCCGCGCACATCGTGATGAGCGCGAACTCCTTGTCCGCGCGTTCCAGCTCGTGCAGGGCGGTGGTGATGAGCCGCGCCCCGGTCGCGCCGACGGGGTGGCCGAGGGCGATGGCGCCGCCGTTGACGTTGACCTTGTCCAGGCCGTCGAGGTCCCGCTCGAAGACCTGCGCCCAGCTCAGCACCACGGAGGCGAAGGCCTCGTTGATCTCGACGAGGTCGATGTCCCTGAGGGACATCCCGGCCTTGCCGAGGACCGCCCGCGTGGCGTCGATCGGCCCGTCGAGGTGGAAGTGCGGGTCGGCGCCGACGAGCGCCTGGGCGACGATCCGGGCACGGGGCCGGAGCTTGAGGGCGCGGGCCATCCGCTTGGAGGCCCACATCAGCGCGGCGGCACCGTCGGAGATCTGCGAGGAGTTCCCGGCGGTGTGGACGGCGGTCGGCATGACGGGCTTGAGGCGGGCGAGGCCTTCCATGGTGGTGTCGCGCAGGCCCTCGTCCCGGTCGACGAGCCGCCACATGCCCTGCCCCGCGGCCTGTTCCTCCTCCGTGGTGGGGACCTGGACGGCGAAGGTCTCGCGCTTGAAGCGCTCCTCGGCCCAGGCGTGGGCGGCCCGCTCCTGGGAGAGCAGACCGAGGGCGTCGACGCGTTCGCGGGTGAGGCCGCGGTGGCGGGCGATGCGTTCGGCGGCCTGGAACTGGTTGGGGAGGTCGACGTTCCACTCGTCGGGGAAGGGCTTGCCGGGGCCGTGCTTGGAGCCGGAGCCGAGCGGTACGCGGGACATGGCCTCGACGCCGCAGCTGATGCCGATGTCGATGACCCCGGCCGCGACCATGTTGGCGACCATGTGGCTCGCCTGCTGCGAGGAGCCGCACTGGCAGTCGACCGTGGTGGCGGCCGTCTCGTAGGGGAGGCCCATGGTGAGCCAGGCGGTGCGCGCCGGGTTCATGGACTGTTCGCCGGCGTGGGTGACCGTACCGCCGACGATCTGTTCGACGCAGTCGGCGTGGATGCCGGTGCGGCCGAGGAGTTCGCGGTAGGTCTCGCCCAGGAGGTAGGCGGGGTGGAGGTTGGCGAGCGCGCCTCCGCGCTTGCCGATGGGGGTGCGTACGGCTTCGACGATGACGGGTTCCGCGGCCATGGGCTCGTCCTCTCCTCGACCGGACGGGGCGTCCCGGCAGCCCGTCGGTCGGCGTCACGGGGGAACTAGTACGCGTTCTAGTTCTCAGAGCAGTCTTATGACTGCTACCGCGGGTACGCAAGGGTCCGGGAGGCAACACTTCCCGTTCCGCCCCTTGCTACTTGTAGAACTCGTTACTAACTTTCCCGGCAACTCCTGATGGCCCATCAGATATGGAGTGTGTTGCCGATGCCCTGCCCCCATCTCCCCGAAGGGTTCGACGCCACCGACCCCGATCTGCTCCGCGACCGCATCCCCTTCCCCGAGTTCGCCCGGCTGCGGCAGACCGCACCCGTGTGGTGGTGCCCCCAGCCGCCCGGCGTCACGGGCTTCGAGGACGGCGGGTACTGGGCCGTCACGCGCCACGCGGACGTCAAGTACGTCTCCACCCACCCCGAACTGTTCTCGTCGAACGAGAACACCGCCGTCATCCGCTTCAACGAGCACATCACCCGGGACCAGATCGAGGTCCAGAAGCTGATCATGCTTAACATGGACCCGCCCGAGCACACCCGCGTCCGCCAGATCGTCCAGCGCGGCTTCACCCCCCGCGCGATACGGAACCTGGAGACCGCGCTGCGCGACCGCGCCCACGCCATCGTCGACGAGGCCAAGCGCGGCGCGGACGCCGACGGCAGCCTCGACTTCGTCACGAAGGTCGCCGTCGAACTGCCCCTCCAGGCCATCGCCGAACTCATCGGCGTCCCCCAGGAGGACCGCTCCCGCATCTTCGACTGGTCGAACAAGATGGTCGCGTACGACGACCCCGAGTACGCCATCACCGAGGAGATCGGCGCCGAGGCCGCCATGGAGCTCATCGGCTACGCGATGAACATGGCCGCGGCCCGCAAGGAATGCCCCGCCGCCGACATCGTCAGCCAACTCGTCGCCGCCGAGGGCCAGGGCAACCTGTCCTCCGACGAGTTCGGCTTCTTCGTCCTGCTGCTCGCCGTCGCCGGCAACGAGACCACCCGCAACGCCATCAGCCACGGCATGCACGCCTTCCTCACCCACCCCGACGAGTGGGAACGCTACAAGCGGGAACGCCCGGCGACCGCCGCCGAGGAGATCGTGCGCTGGGCGACCCCCGTGGTCTCCTTCCAGCGGACCGCGACCCAGGACACCGAACTCGGCGGTCAGAAGATCGCCAAGGGCGACCGGATCGGGCTCTTCTACTCCTCCGCCAACAACGACCCCGAGGTGTTCACCGACCCCGAACGCTTCGACATCACCCGCGACCCCAACCCGCACCTCGGCTTCGGCGGCGGTGGACCGCACTTCTGCCTCGGCAAGTCCCTCGCGATCAAGGAGATCGAGCTGATCTTCAACGCGGTCGCGGAAGCCCTGCCCGACCTGACGCTCGCCGGCGAGCCGCGCCGGCTGCGGGCGGCCTGGCTGAACGGCGTGAAGGAACTCCGGGTCCGCGCGGGAGGCGGCGCCTCCGCCTGACGACCGGCCCGGAACCGGAACGCCACGGGGGACGTCCCACCCCGCATGCGGGGGACACCCAGAACAAGCCAGGCCACCAGAATCCTGACCACCATCGTCGCGCTGCTCGCGCTCCAGCTCGGCTCGCTCGTCGCACCGGCGTACGCCTGCGGCTGCGGTGCCATGATCCCGTCGAAGGCCGAGCGCATCGGCGTCGACCGGGAGGAGTCGGCCGTCCACTGGGACGGGCGCACCGAGACGATCGTCATGCGCTTCAACGTCCACGGCAACGCCCGGCACGCCGCCTGGATCATGCCGGTACCGAGCCGAGCCGGCGTCACCCTCGGCGACCCGGCGCTCTTCGACGAGATCGAACGCCTCACGGAGCCCGAGCGGCGCGACCGCTTCTACTTCTGGCCGCGCGCGGACGACTGGCCCTTCGGCGGCGGATACGGCGACGGGGCCGGGGCCCCGCCGCCCGGCGCGGGTTCCGGCGTCGGGGTCGTCGGCCGCGAGCGGCTCGGCCCCTTCGACGTCGCCCGGCTGACCGCCACGGACCCGAAGGCACTCGGTGACTGGCTCCGCGCCAACGGCTTCGAGCTGCCCGAGCGGCTGACCGGCGCGCTCCAGCCGTACGTGGACAGGAAGTGGGAGTACGTCGCCGTCCGCCTCGCGCCCCAGGAGAAGGACGCCGTCCTTCAGGGCGAGCTGACCCCCCTCCGCATCACCTTCGCCTCCTCCGAACTCGTCTACCCCATGCGCCTCTCCCGCCTCGCGGCGAACGACCAGACCCTCGGCCTCTCCATCCTGGCCGACCACCGGATGGAGCCCCGCTCCGCCATCGGCGGCGACCGCCCCGAGGTCACCTTCGCCGGCCGGATCGAACGCCCCGAAGGCGCCGTCGCCGGTCTCGCCGGCCAGGGACCGGTCCATCTGACGGTCCTGGAGCAGGAGTTCCCGAACCCGGCCCGGATCGACGACGACCACCATCTGAGGACCGTCGCCGACACCCCGTACCGCGAGGTCGAGTACCACGACCGGCTGCTGACGGTCGCCGGCGGCATCCCCGTCTGGCTGCTCACGACGGGCGGCGGCCTGCTGCTCGCCATATTCGCGGCGATCCTGGTCGTACGCGCGGGAAATCGGCGCCGCGCGGCCACCGGCGCCGGTGTACGTTCGGCCGTATGACGAACCCTCAGGTCAACCCTCAGTGGAACGCGGTGGACGACTACTTCGGCCGGACGATCGCACCGGCCGACGAGGCGCTCACCGCCGCACTCACCGCCTCCACGGCGGCCGGCCTGCCCGAGATCGCCGTCGCCCCCAACCAGGGCAAACTGCTGCACCTGCTCGCCCTGACGCAGGGCGCCCGGAGCATCCTGGAGATCGGCACCCTCGGCGGCTACAGCACCATCTGGCTGGCCCGCGCCCTGCCCGCCGACGGACGGCTGATCACCCTCGAGTACGACCCCGCCCACGCGGACGTCGCCCGCGCCAACATCGCCCGCGCGGGCCTCGACAAGCTCGTCGAGGTCCGCACGGGCGCGGCCCTGGACAGCCTGCCGCGGCTGGAGGCGGAGGGCGCGGGCCCCTTCGACCTGGTCTTCATCGACGCCGACAAGGTCAACAACCCGCGCTATGTGGAGTGGGCCCTGCGGCTCTCCCGCCCCGGCACGCTGATCATCGTCGACAACGTGGTGCGCGGCGGGCGGATCGCCACCCCGCACCCGGACGACCCGGCGATCACCGGCACCCGCGAACTGTTCGACCTCGTCGCCGCCGAACCGCGCCTGGACGCGACGGCCCTCCAGACGGTCGGCACGAAGGGCTACGACGGCCTGCTCTTCGCCCGCGTCGTCAGCTGACCCGGGGACGCGCTCCGGCCGTCAGCCGGCCGGGGGCGCGCCGGGCCGTCAGCTGACCCGGGAACACACTCCGGCCGTCAGCCGCCCGGGGGTGCGCCCTGCCGTCAACCGGCTGCGGGCGCGCTCCGCCGCCAGCCCGCGAACAGCGGCACCTCGCCCGAACCGTCGAGGACGACGACTCCGAAGGGCCGGTCGAAGGCGATCCGTTCCACCACCTGGTGACGGGGCCGGGCCGCGCTGCGCGGCATCGCCACCTGGGTGACGGCGGCGGCCTCCACACCCTCCTCCGCGATCTCGACCACCGCCTCCTGCACGACCGTGTCGATGTACAGGTCCGCCGCGGAGATCCCCGAGAAGTCGGCGCCCGGCCGCAGCGCCCGGCCGATACCGAGCGCGGCCAGGTGCTCGATCGCGTCGGTCTTCGTACGGAGGGTGAAGCGCGGCAGGGTGAGATCGGCCGATTCGGCGGCGAGCGGCCGCCGCTCACCGGCTCCGGCCCAGGCGGCGGGCAGCACCTCGCCGGGCCCGGCCTCCGGCTGCCCGAGCACGAACCGCACGCGCGGACCGCCCTCCCCCTCCCCCGCGCAGGGCAGCTCCACGACGGTGATCCCGTCCACGGACCAGACCCACCCGGCCGGGATCCGCCGCCGCATGGTCGGTACGGGCCGGGTGTCGCCGTACCCGTCGGTGAAGGGCTCGTCACGGGTGAGGTGCGCGGGAAAGGCGGTCAGCCAGGAGACCTTCAGCGCGAGGGCGTTGAGCAGGACGAGGTCCTCGGACCCGTCGAGATCGAGCGGCAACCGCGCGATCCGCCCTCGGGTGGCGTCGCGCACCCAGGCGTCCAGCTCCTCCTGGGCGTCGGGGATGTCACCGAGGGACATGTCGTCGGTCGCCCCGAAGACGTCATCGGGCAGCGCGAACCAGACGGCCCCGGGCAGCAGGCCGAACCGGACGTCGGGCAGCCCCCGCCGAAACGTCTCCCGGACCGGCATCCTGCTCCACACCCCGGTCGCCGCCGAGACCCCACCGGACCGTCCGAGCTGTCGCCCGAGACGGGTCACGGCCTCGGCGGCCCCTTCCCCCTCGACCCCGAGCAGCCCCCGCAGTTCCTCCCCGGTCCGCCCCCGCGCCCCGGAGGCGACGGCCCCGAGCGCGAGCCACAACCCGGCGGGCGAGACGACGAAGTCGCCGTCCCCCAGACGGGGCAGCCACCGCGCGGCCAGAACCTGTATCGCGTCCACCGGAAGGACGCCGGGGTGGTGGGTCATATCCTGCCTTCCATGAGCATCGTGAAGATCAACGTCCTGACCGTTCCGGCCGAGCAGCGCGAGGTTCTTGAGCAGCGGTTCGCGTCGCGGGCCGGGGCCGTCGAGGGGTCCGACGGGTTCGAGTGGTTCGAGCTGCTGCGCCCCCTTGAGGGCACCGACCAGTACCTGGTGTACACCCGCTGGCGCAGCGAGGAGGACTTCCAGGCCTGGATGAACGGTTCCATGAAGGCCGCGCACCAGGGTGGCGGCGGTGAGGGCGGGGAGCGGCCGAAGCCCGCTGCCTCCGGGTCCACCCTGTGGTCGTTCGAGGTCGTCCAGCAGGCGTCGCCCAAGAACTGAGTTGCGCCGCGGGCCGGACCGGCCGCGCGAAACCGAGCTGCGCCCCGGGTCGTGCGCGCCGCAGAATGGCGCGCATGACCTGGTCTTTCTCCCCCGAGCGCGTCGACACCCCCGACGCGACCTCCCTGCGCCGCGACTACTACGACGACGTCGCCAGCCGCTACTGGAAGCGACCGGCCACCGAGGCGGAGGTCGACGAGGGGCTGGCCGGTGACGGGGTCGAGCTGCTGACCCCGCCGACCGGGCAGTTCCTGGTCGGGCGGTACGAGGGGAAGCCCGCCGCCTGCGGAGGAGTCCTGATCCTCGACGAGGAACGCGCCGAGCTGACCCGGGTCTTCCTGCGTCACGCCTTCCGCGGCCTCGGCGGCGCCGGCGTCCTGATGGACGGCCTCGAGGACGCGGCCCGTGCGCTCGGTGCGCGCCGGATGGTCCTCAACACGCGGCTGGACCTGGTCGAGGCGCGCGCCCTGTACACGCGGCACGGGTACGCGGAGATACCGGCGTACTGCACCGGCCCGTACATGGACATCTGGTACGGCAAGGAGCTCTGACCCGCCGGGGCCGGTCGCGGTCAGCCGCTCCAGACGACGACGTCGAAGACCCCGCTCATGTCGTTGGCCTGCCCGGTCAGTTCCTTGACGGTGAGCCGGGCGAGCCTGCCGTCGTTCGTGCGGGCGCAGAGGACTAGACCGGTCTTCATCTTCATGCTCGCGGTGGTGCCCAGGGTGTCGACGACGCCCGCGCAGTCCGTGTGCGAGGGCGCCTTCGTGGAGTCCTTCCACACCAGCGCCTTGGTCCCGCCCTCGGGGTTCAGCATGTGGCTGGTGCCGAAGGGGTGGATGGAGAAGTCGTTCTCCTCGTTGATCTCGGACTCCACGGGGGGCGCGGAGTCCAGGTCCTTCGCGTCCGCGTACGTGATCGCCAGGGCGCCCTGCCACTCGACGGTGCCGGCCGGCTTCGCGGGCGGCGTCGGGGCCGTCCCGGGTCCCTGTGACTCCGGGGACGTCGAGGTGTCCGGGCTCTGCGACGCGGCCGGGGAAGCCGCCTCGCCGCCCGGAGCGCCGGCCGTGGTGGCCGAGGGCGCCGGGCCCTGCGCGGCGGGCGGCGCGGGCGGGGTGTTGTTGCTGGTCACCACGTACGTACCGACGACGCCGATCACCGCCGCGAGGAGCGTGGCTCCCGCGCCTATCCAGGCCCCTCGGTGGGAGGCCGGGCGGGCGGGGACGAACTGTACCGGTGCTCCGTATCCGCCGGGCGCTCCGGGCGCCCCGTAGCCGGGCTGTCCGCCGTACCCGCCCTGGTGTGGTTGTTCGCTGCTCATCCTGCCCGTCCCCCTGTGCCGTGATCTTGGAGGGGACAGCGTACTGAGGCCGTCCGAGCACTGATCAAGCGGCTTCGGGAGAGGGGAGCCGCGCCGTACGACGCCCCTACGCGTGGTGGTCGCGGGGCGGGTCCGGGTCGTGGGGCCGTTCCCCGTCCGAGCCGCAGAGCTCGGCCGTCAGCTCCTCCACCAGCTGGACGAGGTCGGTGGGCCGGTCGGGTCCCCACCAGTCGCCGAGGAGTTCGGCGAGGGACTCCTCCCGGGCCGCCGCGAGCCGCGTCGCCACCGCTACGCCCTCCTCGGTGAGCACGAGCTGGAGCCCCTCCCGGGTGACCAGGCGCCGTTCCTCCACCTGCCGGGAGGCCTCCGTGATCACCCGCAGCGGTACGGGCACGGTCTCGGCGAGCCGGGCCGGTTCGACGGTGCCGTGGCGGCGGACGCGGAGCAGCAGCCAGCTCGCGGCGGGCAGCAGGTCGAGCCCGGCGCGGGCGGTGATCTTCTCGTAGATCGCCTTGCGGCCCTCGCGGGAGCCGAGGACGGAGAGGGCGCGGGCGCATTCGTCGTACGAGGAGCGTTCGACGGGGTTGGAGGCGAGCGTCTGGCTGGTGTCGGGCGCGGTGACCGAGGCCCGCAGCTTGTCCTCCTTGAGGAACCAGGCGACGACGAAGGCGACGAGGACGACGGGTGCGGCGTACAGGAAGACGTCCGTGATGGACGTGGCGTACGCGTGGATGACGGAGGGGCGCAGGTCGGGCGGGAGCGCGGTGAGGGTGCGGGGGTCGGCGGCGACCTGCTCGGGGCCGATGCCCGGCGGCAGGTCCGGTCCCGCCGCGGCGAAGACGTCGTCGAGCTTGTGGGTGAGGCGGTTGGTGAAGATCGTGCCGAAGACGGCGACACCGAAGGAGGCTCCGATGGAGCGGAAGAAGGTGGCGCCGGAGGTGGCGACGCCGAGGTCCTCGTACGCGACGGCGTTCTGCACGACCAGGACGAGGACCTGCATGACGAGGCCGAGTCCCGCGCCGAAGACGAAGAAGTAGACGCTCATCTCCCAGGTGGAGCTGGTCTCCGTCAGTTCGTTGAGGAGGAGCAGTCCGAGGCCGGTGAGGGCGGTGCCGGCGATGGGGAAGACCTTCCAGCGGCCGGTGCGGGAGACGATCTGGCCGGAGGCCGTGGAGGTGATCAGCATGCCGGCGACCATGGGCAGCATGTGCACGCCGGACATGGTCGGGGTGACGCCCTGCACGACCTGGAGGAAGGTCGGCAGATAGGTCATGGCGCCGAACATCGCGAAGCCGACGACGAAGCTGATGACGGAGACCAGGGTGAACGTCCGGATCCGGAACAGCTTGAGCGGCAGTACGGGCTCGGCGGCCCGCCGCTCGACCCGCACGAACCAGACGAGGAGTACGGCTCCGAGGACGGCGAGGCCGATGATCTGCGCCGAGCCCCACGCCCAGGTGGTGCCTCCGAGGGAGGCCACGAGGACAAGACAGGTGGCGACGGAGGCGATGAGGAAGGTGCCGAGGTAGTCGATGGTGTGCCGGGTGGAGCGGACCGGGATGTGCAGCACGGCGGCGATCACGAAGAGGGCGACGATCCCGATGGGCAGGTTGATGTAGAAGACCCAGCGCCAGGAGAGGTGCTCGGTGAAGAGGCCGCCGAGCAGCGGGCCCAGGACGCTGGTGGCGCCGAAGACGGCGCCGAAGAGACCCTGGTACTTGCCGCGCTCCCGGGGGGACACGAGGTCGCCGACGATCGCCATCGACAGGACCATGAGTCCGCCGCCGCCGAGGCCCTGGATCGCGCGGAAGGCGATGAGCTGCGGCATGTTCTGGGCGATGCCGCAGAGGGCGGAGCCGATGAGGAAGAGGACGATGGCCGCCTGGAAGAGCTTCTTGCGCCCGTACTGGTCGCCGAGCTTGCCCCAGAGCGGGGTGGCCGCCGTGGACGCCAGCATGTAGGCGGTGACGACCCAGGACAGGTGCTCCATGCCGCCGAGCTCGCTGACGATCGTCGGCAGGGCGGTGGAGACGATGGTCTGGTCGAGGGCGGCGAGCAGCATGCCGAGCAGGAGCGCGCCGATCGCGACGAGGACGGTGCGGTGGCTCTGCCCCTCCCCCGGCGCGGGGGCGCCGCCGAGCTGGGAGGGGCTTGCTTCCTGGGCCATGGGCGTCTCCTCGGGGCGTCTCGTCGGGCGTCCCGCCGGACGGCCCATGGGACGGCCTCTCCATCCTGGTCCGAATGTCCGGTTACGGCCTCCGGAGGGGCACGACTGTTCGCCCGCCGGAACGGGGCGGGCTGCATAATCGCTCGCAGTTGTATCGGGGAGGGGACCCATCATGACCGGACACGTCTGTCCTGAATGTGGTGTAGACAGACCTGGCTGCGCCTGCGCCCGGGCGGAACTGGCGGCGGCCGAGGACTTCGATCCGCTCAGGATCAGGCCGTACGTGACGCTGGACTCGCCGGAGGGGGAGGGCGGTCTTTACGGGGCAGGGGACGGTCTTTACGGGGTGGGGAACGGCCCTTACGGGACGGAGGACAGCCCGTACGGGGAGGGGGACAGCCCGTACGGGGTGGAGGGCGGCGCCGACGACCCGCCGACGGCGCAGTTGGCGGCGATCCGGCCGGACGGGGGAACCGTCACCGCGCCGGTACCGGCACCCGCACCCGCACCCGCACCCGGGGCGTACGGAGCTGACACTCAGGGGGCGGGGGCCTACCCGGCCGACGCTCATGGAGCGGAGCCGTACCCCGGCCCTCACCACCCCGGGGGTGACCCCTCGGAGACGATGCCGCTGCTGCTGCGCGGCGTCGGGGCCGTACCGCCACCGTCCACCGAGGAGCGGGGCCGGGGCCGTCGGCGGGGACTGGTGGTGGCGGCCGTCACCGCCGTCGCCGTGGCGGGCACGGCGGCCCTGGCGGCGGCGGTGCTCGGCGGCGGGGACGGGGCCGATGACCGGGCGGCCGTGCCCGAGGTGACCACGAGCGCGTCCCTGAACCTGGCCGTGTCGGAGGCCCCGTCGCCGTCCGCCTCGTCCGAGAGTCCGGAGCCGGCCTCCTCCTCCCCCACCCCGCGCCGGACATCCGCGTCACCGACGCCCAGCCCCTCCGCGACCCGCACCACCGCGTCACCCAGCGCCTCGGCGAGCACCACGGGCGCTGCGGCGCCGACGGCGTCCCCCTCCTCGTCCTCGGCGCCGGGGATCGCGCCGCCGACGACGACGACGGCGCCGGCCACGACGGCGCCTCCGACGGAGGCGCCGGAGGAGGGTGGGGAGGCGCTGACCTTGAGCCTCGGCTCCACCGGGCAGGAGGTACGGGAGCTCCAGCGGCGGCTCACCGCCGTCTGGGTGTACCACGGTCGCATCGACGGCAGGTACGACGAGGAGGTCCGGGACGCGGTGGCCCTCTACCAGTCGTGGCGGTACATCCCGGGCGACCCGGTGGGCGTGTACGGCCCGGACACGCGCCGGATCCTGGAGGAGAGCACTTCCGACCTCTGAACCGGGGGCCGCCGCCCGGGCCGCTCCGGATCCCGGTATGCGGACCGGCTGGCCAAGACGGCCCTCGGTTTTGTATCGTAGAAAAACAAAGTGGCCCCGCCCGCATACCCTGACCGGTGGGCGGGACCGCTTCGTTCTCCGTACCACCCCTCTGGAGACCCGATGCCCGCCACCACCCCGGCAACGCTCACCGCCCGCGCCCTCCTCCTCGACATGGACGGCACCCTCGTCAACTCGGACGCCGTCGTCGAACGCTGCTGGCGACGCTGGGCGGAGCGGCAGGGCCTCGACACGGACGCCGTACTCCGGGTGGTGCACGGCCGCCAGGGGTACGCGACGATGGCCGTCCTCCTCCCGGACCGCCCGATGGACGAGAACTACGCCGACAACCGGGTCATGCTGGCCGAGGAGACCGCCGACCTCGACGGCGTCGTCCCCGTTCCCGGCGCCCTCGCCTTCATGGCCGCGCTCGCGGAGCTGCCGCACGCCCTGGTGACCTCGGCGGACGAGGCGCTCGCGCAGGCCCGGATGGGCGCGGCGGCACTGCCGATGCCGGAGACCCGGGTCACCGCGGAGCGAGTGGGGGCGAGCAAGCCGGACCCCGAGGGCTTCCTGAAGGGCGCGGCCGAGCTGGGCTTCGACCCCGCGGACTGCGTCGTCTTCGAGGACTCCGAGGCCGGCATCCTGGCGGGCCGCGCGGCCGGCATGAGGATCGTGGGCGTGGGCCCGCGGGCGGCGGCCTTCGCGCCGGACGTCCACGTCGCCGACCTCACCCACCTGCGGGTCGAGCCCGCGGCCGACGGTTCGATCCTCCTGACCGTCCTCCCGTAGGACACCGCTCCCGCACGACGGGAGCCGCCTCAAGACACGACGAGACCCCGGGCCGGGGACACGGCCCGGGGTCTCGTCGCACGCCCGGCCCCGAGCCGGGAAGCGAGCTGCGGCCCCTTCGCACACCCGCCCCCCCGGCCGGAAACGAGCCCGGGGTCTCACGCCGTACGCCCGGGGCTCCGCCCGCCGCTGAAGCCCCGGGCTTCATCGGGTACTTCACTCCCCATGAAGCCCCGTGCTTCATCGGGTACTTCACTCCCCATGAAGCCCCGGACTTCATCGGGCACTTCACACCCCTTGATGTGACGTGTCCATGTCGCCACTCTGTTACCTGGCGCATCCCCCACCGAAACCTGGCGCCGCCACGATGACCGGGCCGCCGCCCGGCACCCCCCGCGGGGACGGCACCCGGCCACAGTCCCCCCATCTCAAGGGAGTTCACATGCCCGTCGGCATGGTCTACGCGCGTCGAATCGCCGTTCTCGCCACCTCCGCCGCCCTCACCGTCACCGGCTTCCTCGCCACCGCGCCGGCCGCGCAGGCGGCCATGCCCACCCCGGTCAGCGCCACCACGGCCCGTACCTACCTGGCCGCCCTCACCGTGAAGGCGGAAGGTTCCTCCACCGGCTACAGCAGGGACCTCTTCCCGCACTGGATCACCCAGTCCGGCGCCTGCAACACCCGCGAGACCGTCCTCAAGCGCGACGGCGTGAACGTCGTCACGGACTCCAGCTGCGCCTCCGTCAGCGGCAGCTGGTACTCCGAGTACGACGGCGCCACCTGGACCGTCGCGTCCGACCTCGACATCGACCACGTCGTCGCCCTCTCCGAGGCATGGCGCTCGGGCGCCAACGCGTGGACCACCTCGCAGCGCCAGGCCTTCGCGAACGACCTGACCCGGCCGCAGCTCATAGCCGTGACGGACAACGTCAACCAGGCGAAGGGCGACCTCGACCCGGCCGAGTGGCTGCCCTCCAGGACCGCCTACCGCTGCACGTACGCCCGCGCGTGGGTGCACGTGAAGTACCACTGGAAGCTCAGCATCGACTCCGCCGAGAAGAGCGCCCTCCAGTCCGTCCTCAACGGCTGCTGACCCCAGACCCGCTGAATCCGCGTCAACGACGGCCGCTGAGAGGGTGAGGCCTGCCACACCCTCCCGGCGGTCGAATGTTGAACTTGCAAGTATTAGTGAGGGGTGCCTAACCTAGCGGCTCATCGGTTCCCGTCCCCACTGCCCGTCCACCCCACGGACGCGGTCAGGCCGAAGGAGTCCCCCCATGGACAACCCCGTCAACGCGACCGACGCGACGACACCCCACCACGCACCCGGCTCGCACGGTTCACCCGGCCAGAACGGCGCGAACGGCCTCGCGGGCCCCCTGAACCAGGCCCAGTCGTACGCGCTCGGTCTCTTCCGGATCGTCATCGGCCTGCTCTTCGCCTGCCACGGCGCCGCCTCGCTCTTCGGCGTCCTCGGCGGCGCGATGGGCGGTGGCACGATCCCGGCCGGCACCTGGCCGGGCTGGTACGCGGCCGTGATCCAGCTCGGCGCCGGCGTCCTGGTCCTGGCCGGCCTCGGCACCCGGAGCGCCGCGTTCCTCGCCTCCGGCTCGATGGCGTACGCGTACTTCAAGGTCCACCAGCCCGCGTCCCTCTTCCCGCTGCAGAACGGCGGCGAGACCGCTGCCCTGTTCTGTTGGGCCTTCGCGCTGCTCGTGTTCACCGGACCGGGCGCACTGGCCCTGGACCGGCTCTTCGGAACCCGGGGCGGCGCGGGCGCGACGCCCCCCAGGACGGGCGAGACCCCCAAGGAACACGGCACGCCGGTCGCCGCCTGACCCTTCACTGTTCACTCGGCGGAGCGGTACGGGCGCCGTACGGCGACGACGCCGTCGCGGCGCCGGGCGCGGACGCGGCGTCCGCGCCCCTCCGCCGAGTGGTACGCGGGCATCCCCGACCCGCCCTCGGTGTGCCCTCGACCCGCCGCCCGCACGGCCCTTCACGCCCTCGACCCGCCGCCCGCACGGCCCTTCACGTCACCGGCACGCCCCCGCGTACCAGGGCCCCCGGCACCCGCCCCGCAGGCGGTTCCCCGCCCCCGCGTAGGCTCTGGCCCTGTGAATCTGCTCGACAGCCTGGGATCGCTGCGGTCGCTCACCGCCGGCCCATGGATCTACCCGGTGGTGGCGACGTCGATCCTGCTCGACGTCTTCCTGCCCGTGCTGCCGAGCGGCTTCCTGGTGATCACCGCCGCCACCGCCGCGGCGACGGCCACCGCGGCCACCCCCGGCGTACCGTCACTGCTCCCCCTGCTCCTCTGCGCGGCCACGGCCTCGGTCCTCGGCGACTTCCTGGCGTACCGGCTCGCACGGCGGGGCGGTGCCAGGCTCGACCGGGCCATCGCCCGGTCGAAGCGCCTTTCCGTGGCGCAGGAACGTCTCGGCACCGCGCTGGCCCGGGGCGGCGGCCTCCTCGTCGTCCTCGCGCGCTTCGCCCCGGCGGGCCGGTCCGTGGTCTCGCTCGGCGCGGGCGCGGCGAAGCGGCGCGTCGAGGAGTTCCTGCCGTGGTCGGCGCTCGCGGGTGTCACCTGGGCCTCGTACAGCGTGGGGCTCGGCTGGCTCGGCGGTCAGTGGCTGGGCGCGACCTGGTTCAGCGCGGGGGTGTCGACCCTCGCGCTCTTCCTGGCGGGCGGTCTCGCCGCCTGTCTCATACGGCGTCCGGCTGCGGCTCCCGCGGCTGCGTCCTGACACCGGGGTGCGCCCCGCGCACCTCAAGGCCGTCGAGGAGTCTCGCGGTCGCCTCGGCGATCTCCTCCACGGCCCGCTCGAAGACCTCACGGTTGTGAGCGGCGGGGGCGCGGAACCCGGAGACCTTGCGGACGTACTGCAGGGCGGCGGCGCGGATGTCGTCCTCGGTCGCCTCCTCGGGCAGCGCGGGCGGTCGGAGCGTCTTGATGCTGCGGCACATGCCTCCAGTGTGGCGCGCCCCACTGACAACCGCCGAGAAGGCGCCCACCGGGCGCCCCCGCTCCCCCACCCGCCCGGCCGCGTCAGGGCAGAGGGGGCCCCTCCGCCTTCCCGACCTCATCAGGGCAGAGAGCCCCCGCCTTCTTCCCGGCCTCGTCAGGTGCCGAGGCCCCGTCTGCTACGCGCGTTGATCTCGGCGGCCCTGGCCCGAAGCTCACGCAGGGGCGTGGCGAGCTGTACGTCGACGGGTTCGGCCTCCCACTCGACGCCGCCGTGGACGGCCCGGATCCGAAAGCGCCCGGAGACGCTCTCCACATAGAAACCGACCCGTCCGGTGGCGGTGTCGCGGACGAGGTCACCGACCTCGGGCAGTGGCTGCACGCTTCCCCTCCGTCCCGGTCCTGAAGCTTGGGGGGACACCCAGGGAAGCCCGGCGGCCCCGCCCTGTCAACGTATCTCTAGAGATGTCCCCCGATGGATGGATCGGCGGGGCGGGGCGGCGCACACGTGTGCACCCTGGCCGCGGGGCGCGCCGTAGGGTGTCCCGCAAATGAAGGGAGTGGTCCGCCCGTGACTGACCAGGACAGCGCTCGTCGCCCCAAGTACCAGCGCATCGCCGATGAGTTGAGAACCGCGATCCAGTCGGGCGCCTTCGGGCCCGGCGACCGGCTCCCCGGCGAGAACGACCTCATGACGGCGTACGCGGTGGCCCGGATGACGGCGCGGCAGGCCCTCTCCGTGCTCCGCAACGAGGGTCTCGCCGAGGCCCGCAAGGGCGCCGGGGTCTTCGTCCGCGTCTTCCGCCCGCTGCGCCGCCGGGGCATCCCTCGGCTGTCCGGCGAGCGGTGGGGCACCGGGCGTTCGGTCTGGTCGGCCGACGTGGAGGACCGGGATCTGGTCGTCGACCAGATCGAGGTGGGGGAGACGGAGGCGGGCGCGCGGGTCGCGGAGGCGCTGGGTCTGGCGCCGGGCGCTCCGGTCTGTGTCCGGAGCCGGCGTTTCGTCCTGGATGCCAAGCCGGTGCTGCTGTCCGTCTCGTACCTCTCCGCGGAGCTGGTGCGCGGTACGCCGATCACCGAGCCGGACACGGGCCCGGGCGGCACGTACGCGCGGCTGACGGAGCTGGGTCACCGGCCGGTGCGGTTCCGTGAGGAGATCCGCTGCCGGATGCCCACGGCGGACGAGTCGGACCGGCTGGCCCTGGAGTTCGGGACGCCGGTGGTCCTGATCGGGCGTACGGCGTTCACCGGGGCCGGGACGGCCGTGGAGCTCAACGAGATGACGCTGGACTCGTCGGCGTACGTCCTGGAGTACGACTTCGACGCGTGACCTCGAACCGGCGCCCGGGATCGGCGTGGGCGACCTCGCCGGGGAACTCGGCGGCGGCCAGCGCGACGGCGTCCTCGGGCCGCGTCCCCGCCCCGACGTGGGTCACGACGAGCCGGTGGGCACCGGCCTCGGCCGCGCTCCGGCCGGCCTGCGCGGCGGAGTGGTGGCCGGGCACCTCGCCGTCGGCCTCGCACACGAACAGGTCGCAGTCCCGGGCGAGTTCGACGAGCGAGGGGCAGGGTTCGCAGTCGCCGGAGTAGACGAGGGACCGCCCGTCCCCGTCCTCCACGCGCAGCGCGAAGGCCGGCGGGCCGTGGGTGACGGCCCGGGACCGCAGGGTGAGCCCACCGATCCGTACGGCATGCCCGTCGTACAGCTCGTCCACGGCGAAGGCCTGCTCCACGGGGCTGCGGTCGGGTCCGTTGGTGAGGAACCCGGCGAGCCGGTCGGCGATTCCGGGCGGACCGAGGAGGGGCACCGGAAGCGGCACGTCGAGGCCCGCGTACAGCAGGGCGTAGTAGGCGGTGAGGAGGTCGGCGGAGTGGTCGGCGTGCAGATGGGAGATCCACACGGCGTCGACGTCACCGAGGGCGACGTACCGCTGGAGCTCGGCGAGGGTGCCGCTGCCGGCGTCGACCCAGACGCGGGCCCCGCCGCCTTCGACGAGGAGACCGGAGCAGGCGTTGTCCGGCCGGGCGAAGGGGGTGGCGGAGCCGAGGACGGTGAGACGCAGGGACTCGTCGAACATAGGACAACCCTAAATCAGCTCCCGCCGACTCTCCCGTTCTTGTGCGGACGACGTGAAGGTCATGCGTATTCTGTGTGCCCGTCGGGCCCCATCGGCGGGCGCCCGGCAGAAACTGAGGGACATTCATGCTTCGCGCACGCACGTTCGCGGCCGTGTCCGCGGCCGCCGCCTCCGGCATCCTGCTGCTGCCCACGCAGGCACAGGCCGCCGGCTCGGTCCACCTGTACAAGATCTACTACGACAGCCCCGGCTCGGACCTCCGCTCGAACACGAGCCTCAACGCCGAGTACGTGCAGATACGCAACACGACCGGCGCGGCGGTCAACCTGCGGGGCTGGACGCTCACGGACGCGGCCAACCACAAGTACACCTTCGGCAACTTCACGCTGGGCAAGGGCAAGATCGTGACGGTCCGCACGGGCCGCGGCGCGAACACCTCCGCGAACGTCTACCAGAACCGCGGCGCGTACGTCTGGAACAACGACCGCGATACGGCGACCCTGAAGAAGTCGAACGGCACGCGCATCGACGTCTGCTCGTACAACTCGACGCGGGTGGACTACAAGTGGTGCTGACCGCGCACCGCACCTGAGACACGAGGGGCCCCGGGGACGCCCCCGGGGCTCCGGTCCGGCGCGATCCGCGACGAACGGGCCCTAGTCCGGACTGGACTCCATCGACACCCGCGGAGACGGGATGCCGTGCTGCTGCACGTCGGCGCCGACCTGCCCACCGAGCGTCATCACGTTCAGGGTCGCGGAGTTCTCGTTGGCGATGGCCTTCTCGACCCGGGCGACCAGCAGCGAGAACGCCTCCCGCTTCGGCAGGCCGTGGTACGGCCCCACCTTGGCCTCGAAGTAGACCCGCTCGTGCCCGAGGAGCTGCTCGGTCGAACGGTAGTTCTTCCACTGCTCGCGATACCGGTAGACGCTCTCCAGCGACACGGCGGCGACGACGACCACACTCAGAACGGTGGCCGTGGCCCGCGCGAAGCCCAGATCGAGATTGACGAACACCGGTACCAGCGCCGCGCCGACGACGGAGACCGTACGCATCCGCAGATGCATCGCCTTCATCCGGGTCGCCTTGGAGTCGTACCACTCCTGGTACTGCGAGAGCCTCGTCTCGATGTACCGCTGCGGCGTCATCTCACCGCCCTGCACCCCGGTTTCGGGCGCGTCCCCCACGTCAGCCATACGGGAAGTACACCGTCGCGCTGAATACCCGTCAACTCCCTGCCATCGGTGCCACCAAGGCAGACAACCACGGGACGAGACGCCACCCTCGCACCCGGAGGGCCCGTACAGCCCGCCCCAGAGGGCCACGAGCCGCAGCGCCGACCACCGACGAACAGACCGTCACGCCGTGCACCCTCTCGACCACGTACCGCTAGCATCACCGGCGTTGCCGCAGCCTCGCGGCGGACCGAGAGAGGGGCATCCCCATGGCCATCATCGTCACCTTCGACTTCCCTGACGCCGGACACGAGCTCTACGACGCCGTCATCGCACGCGTCACCGACGGCCAGGGCTTCACACGCTTCGCGGACCTGCCGAACACGGGCCTCATCTCCCACGCGGCGGGGCCGGTCGACGGAGGGTTCCGCGTGACCGAGGTCTGGGAGAGCGTGGAAGCCCTCGAAACCCACGCGAAGGCCTTCGGCCCGATCCTGGCGGACCTCGGCCATGCCGACGTACAGCCCACGATCATTCCGGCCCACAACGTCGTCGTCCGGTAGGGCCGGTTCAGGCCCCTGATCGGGACGGCCGGACCAGGTAGCCGCCGGGCACCCTCCCGCACGCCGTCCTCCCCGCCGTCCGCGGAGACGACCGCTCACGGCGCACCGGTCCACGTCACGGCAACGAGCGTGTGAGCCAGACGACTTCACCGTTGTCTTCCGTCGAGACGTGATCCCGCTCGAACCCGAGCTTCTCTAGGACACGGAGCGACGGGGCGTTCCACGCGCCGACGGTCGACCAGAGCCGCTTCCGCCCGGTCGCGACGGCGGCATCGAGCACCGCGCGAGCCGCCTCGGTGGCATAGCCACGCCCATGCGAGTGCTGGAACAGCTCATAGGCGATTTCGGGCTCCTCCAGGGTGGATCGTCCGATGATCAGCCCGCAGTAGCCGATGAAGTCACCTTCGTCACGGCGCTGAATGGGCAACAGGGCGATCCCCGTAGCCGCCGTCGCGGAGAGCAGCTCCGCGATGGACGTCCGGATGCCTCAACCGTGGGGGTTCCCTTGCCGCGTTCGGAGAGGAGGGCACAGAACTCAGCGGCGTCCGACTCGTCCCACGGCCGCAGTATGAGCCGCTCGGTCTCCAGGTGGAACGGCATCGTCTCGTACGTCGTCATGCCCCCACTCTGCCCCACGGGTCATCACGAACCACACTGAAGCACCGGGCGAAAGGCCGAGGTGGCGAACGGAGACCGCGAGAGTCACCATTCGTCCGCGTCAATGACCTCAGCTCACGTCAGTGCGGGGATGCTCCGGCACTGCTCGTGCCGGCAGTCGTCACCGCGCCGGTGGAGCCGCCGCAGGTCCTGCAGAGCGGCGACCGGGAACGGGTGCAGCATCCACTTCTCCTGGTACCCGGCCTCGCCGTGAACCCGCAGCACCGTCTCGGCGGCCTCCATCACCGCGTGACTCAGCACGCTGCGGGGCTGAGCCGAGCTCCAGACAAGGGTGCCGCCCGTGTCGTCGGGCGAGCCCCAACTCGTCGCCCCGTCCGGGAACCGGTAGACGGCGATGCCCACATCCCCTCCCCGTCGGCGGAGGCGCCACCTCAGCTCGACGGGTTCGAGGTCGAACGAGAAGCGTTCGCCGGTCGAGTTCCCGTAGAGCCCTGTCATGGCGTACAGCAGGTCGGCGAAGGCGTCCGTGCAGTAGCCGACGTGGCCCCGATGCTCCGAAGTGCCGTCGGCAATGCGGTACGTGGCCCACCCCGCGCCGCTCAGTTCCCAGCTGAACTGCAGATCATCCGCCATTCACACCCCTCCCGAGTGGATAACAGCCCCCATCATTGTGACGCCGATCCCGCCCCTGAGGTTCACGACTCCGGTCCCTGCGTGCGGCCGCTCTGGGGCATGGCTTTGTCCATGAGAACAGACAGCGGATGTCCACCACTTCGGGAGGCATCCGCTTTCGACTCTGCTCGATGTTCACGACCTGGGCAGCTCCGGAGTGAGGCAGCCGCGAAGGGGTGTCAGCCCCTTCTGCCAGGATGCTGCCGTGCCAGACACACGTGACCAGCCTCCCGCCGAAGCCACTCTCGACTTCCTGCGCTCTGCGTTCCCGCCGGAATGGCGCGAGCCGGCGCTCGGACATGAAGCCGTCGCGGAGTGGGAGCGGGAGAACCGGGTGGTCCTCCCGGAGCCGTACAGGACGTTCATCGCGGAGATCAGCAACGGGTCCGGCCTCGGCCCTGCCGGCGATGGCGGTCTGCAGCCGCTCGGCTGGCTGCCCGACACGTGGCCCGACCTCGGCCCGCGACAGCCAGGCGAACCATTCCCCCTGGGGGCAGCTTGGCCGTGGGAGGACGATGAGAGTGTCGACCCCGAGGACCCGCGGATCGACGCCGCGTTCAGCAACGGGTCCATCGTTCTCGGGTCCGAGGACGGGCAGTCGTTCTGGCTCCTGCTGACCACTGGCCCCCGGCGCGGCGAGGTCTGGATGATCGCCGACGTCGGTGCCGTCCCGGCGCCCGGTGACCAGGCGTGGGGCTTCGAGGAGTGGGTGCAGCGCTGGCACTCCGGGAACGATTGGTGGGACTGAACGCTCCGTACTGACCCGTCGCAGGTTACGGACGGTTCGAATGTCGGGTGCCTCCCGAAGGGGTCCGTCGCCGTTGAGGTCAGTTCTGGGTGTCAGCCGGCCCACTTGGTGGCCTCTATCGCTTCTTCCGGAGCTTCCGCATCTTGGCTTCGGCTTCCTTCTTCTTCCGCTGCTCGACCCCGTACGGGGACCACGGTCCCTGGTGCTTGGAGCATCGCGAGGTACCTGTGATCGCCTTGTTCTGGCAGCGGCCTCCGCTCTGGGTAGGAGCACCGCACTTCGGCTGAACCATCCTGTCCCCCTTCGTCGTCGGACGCAGGAATGCTTCCAGCGCTAGCCGCCAAGGGGGAGGCGCAATCGCGGCGGACGGCAGCACGCCGACAGCACACGCTCCGGGGACACGCTCAGACTTCTTCCGCCGTGCCGACCGGCCGCCCGGATGCGCGCTGCCTGTCGGCATCTGGCTCGCCGTTCTCCAGGGCTGCGATGGCCTTCCGCCGCCATCGGCTGACCCCGGCAGACACGACCACCAGCACCACGAGAGCGGCAACAGGTGCACCCCAGACCAGACCGCCGATGGCGAAACCGAGCGACTCCATGACTCCCCCTTGTGTGGTGCTCTGTCAGCGATTGACCGGGATCGCGTAGACGATCTCGCACCGGGCGGCGGGCGCGACGATGTCCGCCGCCTCCACGAGCCTGCCCTGGTCGCTGTGGGACGTCCACCGGATGTACGTCACGAGCGCCGCCTTCTGGATCCGCCCGGCAGGGTACGGCGACGCTCCTCACCGCCGCCGGCGTCCTACCCCGGGTCGTGATGGAGATCGTCGGGCACAGCCAGATCGCCGTGACGATGGACGTCTACACCCCCGTCGTCCAGGACACCCAGCGGGAGGCTGTGAGCACCTGGACCGGCTGCTCAGGAGTCGTCCCCGGCCGTAGGGCCTTCGAGTTCAGTTCACCGGCGCGTCTGATCGGCTACCCAGCGCAGGGACAGCATCTCGGACCTCCGCCTGGGAAGCCGACCGCGTCCCGTGACGCTCACCGGTCGTACCCGCTTGGTGTTCCCCCACGTAGGTGGCGTCCTCTGCGAGCAGGACCTGGATGGAGAAGTCACCTTCATCGTGGTCGGTCAGCCGGTGTCAGATGTGGATGTCAAAGGCCCCCAGCCATGATCGGCTGGGGGCCTCTGCACTGGTGGGCGCGGACGGTTTCGAACCGCCGACATCTGCTTTGTAAGAGCAGCGCTCTACCCCTGAGCTACGCACCCGTGGAAGAGGCAACAGCCTACATGGCGCACCCGTGGGTGCCGCAAACGGATGCCTGCTCGGTGGGTGTTCCCGCTCGGGTGGGGACGGTGGGTTGTCGGGTGGTGACTCTTCGTTGACGAGGAGGTTTATGTCTTCGGCGAACTGATCGGCCCGTGTGTTCGTCCCTACCTGGTGGGAGAATGAATCGGACCGGGCACGGCGGACACAGCACGGGGAGAGGTACGTGGCGGCGAGCGACGCTAGGGGGGCCGGCGGCGTCCGGCGGCGTGATGCGCCGGGCCGGGGAGTGGCTCGGACGGGGCGTGGGGGGTCGTCCTTCCGGCTCGCTCTCGCGTTGCCCCTGCTCGTCGGTGCTCTGCTGCCGCACGCCTTCGCCGGTGGCGGTACCCGTCGCTGGTTCGGTGGGCGCGGCGAGGGCCAGCGGGCCGAGGCGCAGGCTGCCAAGGATGCCGCCGCCTCGGCCTTCTACGAGCTCGACACCGCTCAGCGCGGACTGCGCATCTCCATCGAGACCATCACCGCGGTCGACAGTTCCCCCGAGGCGCGCCGCGCCGTCGAGGGGTTCGCGGCCCTCGGGCGCCGTATCGACGAGGTCAGCCACACCTATATCAGCGCCGTCGACGCCCACGACCTCGACCGTGACGAGCTCGACGCCGCGACCGCCGGCCGGGCCCGCGGGGAACTGACCCGGGCCAAGGAGGAGCTGGACCGGGCGAAGGACGAGCTCGACCGGTTCGAGCAGGGTCTCGGGCCGCTGCTCGATCGCGCCGAGACACAGCTCGCCCGCCTCGCCCCCGCTGTCGAGCGCGCCCGGCAGGCCCTGCGCGGCGCGAGCGGCGCACTCGACGGCGTACGGGAGAGCGGGCTGCGCGCCGACGACCTCGCCGCCCGGCTCGCCGCCCTCGGGCCCGAGCTCACCCGGCTGAACGAGGGCGCCGGCCGCCACGGCGTCCCCGAGACCCTCCAGCGCGCCGACCGGGTCCTCCGCGACGCCGAAGCCGTACGGGCCGAGGCGGAGCGCCTGCCCGAGCGGGCCGCCGAGATCGACCGGCGGCTCGTCTCCCTCCGTACCCGCACCGAGGCGCTCACCACCCGCACCGGCGCCGTCGAGCCGGTCCTCTCGGAGCTGCGGCGGCGCTTCACCGCGCCCTGCTGGCAGGACCTCCAGCATGTGCCGGAGCAGGCCGCCACGACGCTCCGGCAGGCCGAGGACCGGCTCGCCGCGGCGGCGGAGGCCCGCGCCGAGCAGCGGTGGCCCGACGCGACCTCGCTGCTCTCCACCGTCCGCGCGCTGCTCGACTCCACCGACGAGGCCGTCTCGGCCGCGAGGGACCGGCTGCGCCGCCTGGACGCCGTCGCGAAGGACCCGAGGGAGGAGATCGACCGGGCCCGGTTCGCCGTACGGGACGCCCAGCGGCTCGCGATGGACGGCAGGAGCACGCCCGACCCGCGTCACGCCCGGCCCCTCGACGAAGCCGTCGCCCGGCTCGACCGTGCCGTCGACACCCTGGAGGGCCGGCACCCCGACTACTGGCACTTCCTGACTGAGCTGGAGGGCGTACGGGCCACGGCCGCGCACGTCGTCGGGCAGATCCGGGAGGAGCGGGGCGCCGGTCACTGACCGGGGAGGCCGAGGGCGCCCCTGCGCACAGGCGCGCGCAGGCTCTAGGGGTGTCTTGTCGATCAGGCCGGAGCAGGGAGTGGCGTCCGGTGCCGTGCATCGCGAGGCGGAGGAAGGAGGCATGGCGGAGCCATGCCGACCGACGACAACGCGGCGAGG
>NZ_JBHVZO010000016.1:0-20451 GCF_042879855.1 Streptomyces sp. NPDC058326
CGCCAGCAACGGAGCGATCAACGCCCACGACTCATCCGTCAGTTCATGTCGACGCACCACGAACAGAGCAACGAGCCACCAACTTTACGGACACGGCCTAGGCCACCCGGCCCGCCGGGTGGAAGTTGATGCGTTCACGGATGACGGGAAAGCCGGCCTTGGCGAAGTTCGCGGCCATGGGGAAGTTGCCCTGGTCCGTCGCTCCGCTGACGAACTCCGCGCCCTGCTCGACGAGGACGTGGGTGCACTCCGCGAGGAGGTCGTAGGCATAGCCACGACCGCGCTGTTCCGGGACGACTCCGATGAAGCCGATGGTCGGGCCGGAGGGGTTGTGGGCCGGGATGTGAATGCCGGCCAGGTCGCCCTCCGGCGTGTGCGCGGTCTGCCACCACTCCCGTGGGGAGGGGCACCAGTGGAAGAAGTCGAGTTCCTCCTGGGCGGCCCGGTCGACGCCGCCCTCCTCGATGGCCCTGAGCGCGTGGGCGTCCAGGGTGACGGAGTGGATGCGGCGCAACGCGTCGAAGAAGACGGTGTCGTCGGGTTCTGCGCTGAAGCGCAGGCGTCCGGGCCGCTCGGGCAGACCTCGTTCCGGGGTCCAGCGGTACAGGAAGCGCTCCACCAGGAGTTCGTACCCCGCGGCCCGTGCGGCGGCGAAGCGCGCCTCGGCGCCGGCGCGCAGGTCGGTCTTCTCCCGCCAGCCACCGGGCAGATTGATCTCGAGTTCCACCTGCCAGGGGGCGGAGCGCAGGAGCTCGGCCCCGGCCGCCTCCTCGCCCTCGGCCACGTCGAACCAGTTGATGTTGACGGGTTCCGAGTCGTCGGGGCCGCCCCACCACGCGCCGCGTGCGACGACCTCACCGTCGCGCAGCGCGACGCGCTTCCAGTCGGGACGGAACCGGGTACGCCGATGGCCTTCACGGGCCCCCAGGGGGTCGGGGAGTGCGTCGAAGAGATGAGCGTCGCTCGTGGAGAGCGCGCGGATGACCGGATCGGTCATGGATTCCTCCGGGATACAGGCTGCTTGGAGCGCTCCCGGTCAGAACTGACGAACCACGCCGGGACAGCGGAACAGGGAGCGCTGGAAAGGTGTGAACCGCACGGCACTCGCCTCCTTCCGTCCATCTCAGGGCGTGGAGCCACACAGTAGGTGATCCTCCGCGGGCCCGTCCACGGATTTCCGCGCTCCTTGAGAAGACCCCCTCACCCGCCCCGCCTCACGCCCCCGCGGCCACCCCCGTCGTGACCCGCCGCTGGTGGACGCGGAGATGCAGCGTCGCCAGGTCGAGCAGCGGGGTCGGTACGCCCCACGCGCGGGCCCGGTCGGTGAGGTCGCCGAAGAGGTGCTCGACCTCGGTGGGACGACCCGCCGTCAGGTCGCGGTAGAGGGACGGCACCATCGGCGAACCGGACACGGACACCCCGGCCGGCGTGGCCGGCCGGGCTCGCGGCGTGATCGACGAGACACCCCCTAGCCCAAAAGAGTTCGGTGACCGAACTGTTTTGGCGTACGGGCTTCGACGGCCGACGGAACCGCCGCGCGCACGGGACTCCCGCCACCGGCCGTTTCCAGGTGAGCGAAACGGACGGTTAGGCTCTCGCTCACGATGAACCAGCCCACGGAACCCAAGGCCGACAAGTCGGGAGTGCGACGGCACAACCTGAGCCTCGTCCTGCGGACCGTCCATGACGCGGGCGAGACCACGCGGGCCGCCGTCGCCGCCCGCGTCGGCCTCACCCGGCCCGCCGTCTCCTCGCTCGTGGAGCAACTCCTCGACCTGGGCTTCCTCGTCGAGTCGGGCAAGACGTTCAGCGGGCAGGCGGGACGGCCGGGCACCGTCCTGAAGCCCGCCGACACCGGACCGGCCGGGCTCGGCGTCGAGATCAACGTCGACTACGTCACGGTCTGCGTCGTCGATCTGACCGGCACCGACCGGGTCCGGCGCACCGAACGCCTCGACAACCGTGGGGCCGGCGCCCCCGAGGTCCTGGCCCGAGCCGCCCACATCGCCGCCGAGGTCCTGGACACGGCCTCCGGACACCACCTCGCCCCCGCGGGCGCCGGACTCGCCCTGCCGGGCCTCGTCTCCGGCGGAACGGTCCGGCAGGCTCCCAACCTCGGCTGGCACGAGGCCGACGCGGAGCACCTCTTCGGCGAAGCCCTCACGGCGCTGCGCCCCGACACGGCCGGCCTCGCCCTGACCTCCGACAACGAGGCCAACATGGCGGCCCTCGCCGAGCTGTGGTCCGGCGGGCTCGGCGACCTCCGGACCTTCCTCCACCTGACGGGCGAGATCGGGGTGGGCGGCGCGATCGTCGTCCACGGGGAACTCCTGCGCGGCGCCCACGGCTTCGCCGGCGAGATCGGCCACATGGTCGTCGACGCCGAAGGGCCGCGCTGCCGCTGCGGCTCGCGCGGCTGTCTTGAGCAGTACGCGGGCCAGGCCGCCCTCCTCGCCTCGGCGGCCGCCGAGGGTGTCCCCGACCTCGTGCGCCGCGCCGAAGCGGCGGAGCCGCGCGCCCTCGCCGCGCTCGCCGAGGCGGGCCGGATGCTCGGGCGTGCCGTGTCGGGAGCCGTGAACCTCCTCGACCCCGAGGCCGTCGTCCTCGGCGGCATCTACCCGCGGCTGATGCCGTGGCTCGCTCCGGCCCTCGCGGAGGAGCTCGCGGCCCGTGTCGTCTCCGGCCTCTGGACCCCGGACGCCGGCCGCCTGCGTCCGGCCTCCGCCGCCACCGACGCGTCCCGCGGCGCGGCGGCCCTCATCCTCCATGACGTCCTGGCCGACCCCCTGGCGTACGCCCCGACGGCGACGGGCGCCTGACGGGCCCGTCGCGTCTTGGGCGTACGGCACGCCGACGGGTACCCGAGGGCCCTCGGCCTTTCGTGTACGTGGCGACGACCGCGGCCCTACGAGCTCTCCCGCCCGGCGACTCACGCGGCGGCGAACGCCGACGGCCGGGCGCCGGCTCCCTCAAGGCGGCCTCACGCGGCCACGGCGGCGGCCGGGGACCGGCTCCCGTTCCCGGGCTTGCCTCACACGGCGACGCCGACGGCGGCCGGCAGTCTCCCCCTCCCGGCCCCAGGCGGCGACGGCGACGCCGACGGCCGGGCGCCGCCTCCCTCTCCCTCGTCCGTTCAGCGGGGTGAGCGCCGGGCTCGGACCGCCCGTGGTTCGACGAAGGGCCGGGTCAGGTGGGCCGTCGCGAGCACCGCCCCGGTGTCGGCGGCGCGCGCGAGCAGCTGCTCGCGCGAGGCGCGGGCGGCGTCCGGGTCGCGTTCGTGGGCGTAGGCCACCGACGGGGCGGCGAGCTGGACGGCGTGCACGAGGAGGTCGCCGGTGACCAGGACGTCCCGGCCGTCGGCCCGTTCGACCAGGACGGACTGGTGGCCAGGGGTGTGTCCGGGGGTCGGCAGCAGCGTGACGCCCGGGCGCAGCCGGTGCCTCCCGTCGACCTCGTGCAGCTGCCCGGAGGCCCGGAGCGGCGCCACCACCCAGTCCCACACCGGGTCGCGCCGGTCGAGAGCGGCGGTCTCCGCGCGCTGGACGACGTACCGGGCACGCGGGAAGAAGGGCTGTCCCGAGGCGTCGGAGGCCCAGCCGGTGTGGTCCTCGTGCAGATGCGTCAGGACCACCGTGTGGACGTCGGCCCGGTCGATCCCGGCCGCCGTGAGCAGCTCGGGCAGACTGCCGGGCACGGGACACCAGGGTGCCCCGGGGCCTTCGGCGGGGCCCACACCCGCGTCGACGAGCGTCCAGCCCGTACCGCCCGGGTCGGCGACGGCGAAGCAGCGGAAGGCCAGCCGCCAGGCGTCCTCGGGCCCGAACGCCTCCGGGTCGAGCGCCGCGGCCTCCGCCCACTCCGCCGCGCCGGCCCCGGGAAAGGCGTCGCGCGCCGACTTGAAGAACGCCCCCGTGGCGTCGAGCAGGGCCGTCACCGGGCCCATCCGTTCCGTACCGCCGCTCCCAGACATGACGCCGACTCTGCCACCTCACGGCTCCGGCGCCCAGGGGTGGACGCTCTCATCCGGCTCTCACGCGGGACTTATCCCGTCATCACACGCCACCCCTAGCTTCACTCCCATGTTCTTCACCTACCTCCGGCGCGAACTGCGCCGCCGCAGAAGGGCGGCGCTCGTCGTCGCCTCCGGGCTCGCGCTCGGGATCGCGCTGGTCATCGTCGTCAACTCCGTCTCCTCCGGCATGAACCAGGCCCAGGGCAAGGTCCTGGAGTCCCTCTACGGGCTGGGTACGGACCTGACGGTGACCAAGGCGCGGGAACGGCCCGAGGACGGCGCGCCGGCGCAGCGGCCCCGGTTCGAGTTCAAGGGCAAGGAGGAAGGCGAGCAGCAGAGCAGCGACCGGTTGATGGTCCAGGGCTTCCAGACCCTGGCGGACTCCACCGTCGGCACGGTCGGCCGGCAGGCCGGCGTCGACCGGGCGGTGGGCGGGCTCAGCCTCGTCAACCTGAAGATCAACGGGGAGTTCGAGCGGGGCAGGATCCAGCGGGGCCAGGCCGCGCCGGCCCAGCCGGGCACCGGAACCGGCGGCGGAACAGCCGGAACCGGCGGCGCCGGTGGCGGCTCCGGGCCCGGCGACACCGTCACCGGCGGCGGCGCGGCCTTCGACGTCGACTCCTTCACGCTCTACGGTACCGACGTCACCGCACCCGACCTCGGCCCCCTCACCACCTCCACGGTCTCCCAGGGACGTACCTTCAAGACCACCGAGACCGACGCGAAGGTCGCCGTCGTCGACAGCGCCTACGCGAAGCAGCAGGGGCTCGCGATCGGTGACGAACTGACCGTCAAGAGCGTGAAGTTCGAGATCATCGGCATCGCGACCGCGGACCGCGGGCAGGCCGCCGCCCAGGTCTACCTGCCGCTGAAGCAGGCGCAGACCCTCTCCGCCTCCGCCGGGAAGATCACCACGATCTATGTGAAGGCGACCGACTCGACGCGGATCGACGCGGTCAAGACCGCGATCCAGAAGAACGTCTCCGGCACCACTGTCACCACCTCGGCCGATCTCGCCCAGACGGTCTCCGGCTCGCTCGACACCGCTGCCGGCCTCGCCGCGAACATCGGCAGGTGGCTCTCGTACGCCGTGCTGCTCGCCGCCGTCCTCGTCGCCGGACTTCTCACCTCCTCAGCGGTCACCCGCCGGGTCCGCGAGTTCGGCACGCTCAAGGCGCTCGGCTGGACGAGCGGCCGGGTCACCCGCCAGGTGGTCGGCGAGGCCCTCGTCAACGGTGTCATCGGCGGTGCCCTCGGCATCGCGATCGGCCTGGCGGGGGCGTACGCGGTGACCGCGGCGAACCCCATCCTGACAGCCGAACTCGGCGCGGACGGGGGCGGGTTCGTCGGTGGCGGACGGGGCGGAACGGTGTTCGGCGGAGGCCCGGCCGGCACCGCCGCCGGCAAGACCGTCGACATCGCCCTCACCGCCCCCGTCTCCCTCACCACCGTGGGTCTCGCCGTCCTCCTCGCCCTCGGCGGCGGCCTCGTCGCGGGTGCCTTCGGAGCCTGGCGGGCTTCCCGGCTGCGCCCCGCCGACGCCCTGAGCCGCGTCGCGTAGCCGACCGAATCCATCCCGTACCCCAGGAGTCACACCGTGTACGAACTCATCGGCGTCACCAAGCAGTACCGGCGCGGGCAGCAGAGAGTCGACGCCCTCGCCGGGGTCGACCTCACCCTCGACCAGGGGGACCGGCTGGTCATCCAGGGCCCCACGGGCGGCGGCAAGTCCACCCTCCTCCAGATGCTGGGCGGCCTCGACCGCCCGACCTCCGGTCAGGTCCTTCTAGGCGGCACCGACCTCGCCGCGCTCTCCGAGCGGCGGCTGACGGCCGTACGCGGCCAGAACATCGGCTTCGTCTTCCAGAGCTTCAACCTCATCCCCACGCTCACCGCGCAGGAGAACGTGGAGACCGCGCTCGTCCCGCTCGGCGGCCGGCCCGCCGAGCGCCGGAGCCGGGCCGCGGAGGCGCTGGAGTCGGTCGGGCTCGGCGAACGCCGCGGCCATCTGCCGTCCGAGCTCTCCGGCGGTCAGCAGCAGCGGGTCGCGATCGCCCGGGCGCTGGTGAAGCGGCCGAAGGTGCTGCTCGCCGACGAACCCACCGGAAACCTCGACGAGTCGATGCGCGACGAGATCGTCGACCTGCTCGAAGGGCTCTGGAAGGAGCATGGCCTGACCTTCGTGATGGTCACCCACGACAGTGCCATCGCCCGCCGGGCGCCCCGCCTCGCCACGATCCGCAAGGGCCGGATCACGATCAGGGAGAACCGTCCTGCGGCGTCGCCGGACCCGGTCGAGGCCTGACCGACGGTCCGCCGGGCTCGCGGCCTACAGGGGCACGCCGTGGCCCCGTAGGCAGGCGAGCGGGTCGACGTCCGAGCCGCAGTACGGCGTGGTCCGCACCTCGAAGCGCAGATGCGGGCCCGTCACCCGCCCGGTCGTTCCCGACCGGGCGGTCCGCTGCCCGGCCGACACGCTCTGCCCGATCATCGTCACAAAGGTGTATGTCCCGAATGTCGCGACGAGCGTCCCGAATGTCCGGGATCGAGGTCCCCTGGCCAGGACTTCACGGAGGCCGTTGTCAGTGGGTGCCCCTACCGTTTTCACCATGACGACGACCTATCTGGAGCTGTCGCAGGACGGCGGCGGTGCCCACAAGTTCTACGAAGTGACCGTGGACGACCTGACGGTGTCGGTCCGTTACGGCCGCATCGGCACGGCGGGCCAGACGCAGCGCTCCACGTTCCCGACGCAGGCGAGGGCGCAGGCCGCCGCGGCGAAGAAGCTCGGCGAGAAGGTCCGCAAGGGATACGCGCCGGCCGTGCGCGGACAGCGGGCCGCCCGGGCCGTGACGCGCCGTGAGGTGACCTCCGCGCCGTCCACCGCACGCGCCGTCGCCCCGGTGCTCTGGCGCTTCCGGACGGGCTCGGCCGCCTTCGGCATCCACATCGACGAGGAGCGCTGCTGGGTGGGCAACCAGGCGGGGGACGTGTTCACGCTCGACCGCTCCGGCGAGGTGCAGGCCCGGTTCAGCCTCCCGGACGGCGTCAAGTGCCTCGTCGCCGACGACTTCTGGATCTACGCGGGCTGTGACGACGGCAAGGTGTACGACCTGTCGTCCAAGCTGCCGTTCGCGGCGTACGACATCGCCACCGACGTCGACATCTTCTGGCTCGACATCCATGAGGGCGTCCTGCACGTCGCCGACCGTTCGGGCCGACTCACCGTCATCGACCACGAGGACGAGCACCAGTGGGCGCGCGGCGGCCAGGGCGAGCACGCCTGGATGGTCCGCGCCGACGGCGACGCCGTGTACTACGGGGACACGAGGGGCGTCGCCGCCCACGCACCGGACGGCGGCGGCGAGTTGTGGCACACGGCCACCGACGGCGGCGTCCTCTTCGGCTGGCAGGAGGACACCGCGGTGTACGCGGGCACGGCACGCAAGAAGGTCCATCGGCTCGCGAAGAAGGACGGCCGGGTCGAGGCGGTGTACGCCTGCGACAGCCCGGTGTACTCCTGCGCCACCTCGCCCGGCGGCCGGTTCGTCTTCGCCGCCGACTCGTCCTCCTCCGTCTACTGCTTCGCGGAGGACGGCACCCGGCTGTGGAAGCTCGGCACGGGAGGGGGCTCGGCGCTCTCCATGCAGTACCGCGACGAGCGGCTCTACCTGGCGACCTCCGACGGCTCGCTGGTGTGCGTGGACGCGAGCGAGGCGGCGATCGCGGCCGCGCAGGGTGGCACCGTGCCCGTCGCCCGGGACATCAAGCTCGCCGCCGCCCTGCCCGTGTACGAGCCGGCGACGACCGTGACCGCCGTGCGCACCGTCAGCGACGCCCCGGCCGGTTCCATCGTCGTGGAGTGCGTGAACGAGTCGGGACGGACCCGGGTGAGAGTCGTCTCCCAGGGCTACGACTCCGGGTGGAACGTGCAGTTCCCCCGGGCGATCCGGGAGCCCGGCGCGCGGTACGTGGTCGACGCCCTGCACGCGGCCGCTGGGGGCTTCTACCGGGTCCGCGGTGACATCCGGCGGCTGCTGTGACGGCGGGCGCCGGGGGGATCTTCGAGGCGGCCACCGGTGACGGCCCGCCGGTACCGCCGGCCGGGGCCGAGCAGCGGTCCCGGGAGATCAGGGCCGCCCTCGACGGACTGCTCCAGATCAGACGGCTGACCCTGCGTCAGGGCGGCGACCCGAAGGACGCACCCGCCGACTGGGAGCGCCGGCAGCCGGTCCGCGCCGTGGCCCTCGCCCTGGAGTCGGGTGGCCTCGTCCCTTCGTCCGTGGACGCCTCGGGAGTGCGGGTCGCCACCGGCTACCGGGTCCGGGCGGGGGACCGGCCCGGCACGGCGGTGGTGGAGTGGCTGGGCCCGGCGGGCTCGGGCGCCGCCCAGGAGGAGGCGGAGGCGCTCGGCGCGTGCGTCCCGGCCCTGGCGCGGCTCGGCTGGGAGGCCCTGCTCTACAAGGGGCCGCGCGGGCGCCGCTTCCTGGAGGTGGAGCCCCTGGGGAACTGAACCCGCGGAAGCCGGATGTCAGGCGATCGAGGCGGAGACGATCGCCGAGACCGCGATGTTGCAGGAGGCGGTCACCCAGACCGCCGGATGCGGCTCGGGGTCGACCAGGGTGGCGCCCAGCTTCCCCGGCGTGACCAGGTCCACGACCAGGAACGCGACGCCCATCATCACCAGGCCGAGGAGTCCGAAGGCGGCCGTCGAGACGAGTCCCTTGCCGAAGTCGTCGTACGTCGTCCAGATCGAGGTGAAGACGATGCCGCCGATGCCGAGGAGCGCCGAGCTCAGCAGGATCGCCGCGTTGCGGTTGCGGTCCTCCCAGATCTGGCGCCCGAGCTTCCCGGGGGTCAGCAGGTCCACGAGCACGATGCCGAGGATCAGCAGGACCACGCCGAGGGCGCCGTAGGCGCCGGTCCGGCCGAGTCCGTTGACGATGTCGCTCATGGTGTGCCGGCTCCGCAAAGTCACGATCACGGGGGATCGGTGGTCAAGGACCGGCAAAATGTAGCGCACGCGTCAACGCCGCCCGCGGCCCGCCCGGAATCCGGGCGCTGCGCTGCCGGGGTCCTGCCCGCTTCACAGCGGGCAACCGCCGTGAAGCGAAGGCGACCCGAGCGGAGTACGCGGCGCGTGCTCCGGCGGGCGGGGACCGGCGAGGGCGACGACAGTGGAGGCGTACGTGTCCGTCCCCCCCCCGCACTGGAGAAACACATGGGCCACCTCAACCGACGCGACCTCGGGCTCCTCGTGCTGCGGGTCGGCACCGGAGCCGTACTCGCCGCGCACGGCACCCAGAAGCTCTTCGGCTGGTTCGGCGGGGGCGGCATCGAGGGCACGACCAAGGCGATGGAGGCCATGGGCTTCCGGCCGGGCCGGCAGAGCGCCGTCGCCGCCGGTCTCGGCGAGGCGGGCGGCGGAGCGCTGCTCGCCCTCGGCCTCGCCACCCCCGCGGCCGGCGCCGCGGCCGCCGGAGCCATGGCGGGGGCCGTCGCCGTCCACGCCCCGGCCGGCTTCTTCGCTCAGGGCGGCGGCTACGAGTATCCGGGATTCCTCGGCTTCGTCGCCGCCGCGATCGGTGTCACCGGCGCCGGCCGGTACTCCGTCGACCACGCCACGGATCACGTCCTCGACCGTCCCTGGGTGGTGGCCGCCGCCTTCCTGGGCACCGCGCTCGCCGCCGCGGCCGTGGTCGGCCGCCGTGCGGAGGAGCAGGCCGCGGCCGCCACCGACTTCGAGCCGGACACGGAACCGGCGTGACGCCGGCCGCCGGGCCCGCGGCGGGTCGACAGGCTCACGCCGGACAGGTCGGACGGGGCCCGCGACGGCCCGGCCGACGGGCCCGGACGGACCGGCCGAACAGGCCCGCAACGGTCGTCGTTGGACCCCCAACGGACGCTCGGCGGGCCGCAACCCACGTTCGGCGTCCCCGTGGCGGGGCCCCGCACGCGGCCGTTGTCGGAGAGGGCTAGGCTCGCCGCAGAGGAAGGGACGACCGCCGCGCATGAAGATCGATCTGACGGACACCGACTCCAGCAGGATCAACAAGGCGATCCTGCGAGGCCGCAGGGCCGTCGGCACCCCCGCCGTCGGAGCCGTGCTCACCCTTGTCGTCGTCACCGACGAGGAGAACGCCTACGACGCGGTCAAGGCCGCCAACGACGCCTCCCGGGAACACCCCTCCCGCACCCTCGTGGTCATCAAGCGCCACGCCCGCTCGCCCCGCGAGCGCCACGAGAGCCGGCTCGACGCCGAGGTCCGGCTGGGCACCGACGCCGGCTCGGGCGAGACGGTCCTGCTCCGTTTCCACGGCGAACTCGGCGCCCGCGCCGACTCCGTGGTCCTTCCGCTGCTCCTCCCGGACGCGCCCGTCGTCGTCTGGTGGCCCGTCGACGCCCCCGAGGTGCCTTCCCGGGATCCCCTGGGCGCGCTCGCGCAGCGTCGTATCACCGACATGTACGCGGTCGAGGATCCGCTCTCCGCCCTGGACGCCCGGGCCGCCTCCTACGCCCCCGGTGACACGGACCTCGCCTGGACCAGGCTCACCCCCTGGCGCTCGATGCTGGCCGCCGCGCTCGACCAGGCTCCGGGGACCGTGACCTCGGCCGCCGTCGAGAGCGAGGCCGAGAACCCCAGCGCCGAACTCCTCGCCCGCTGGTTCGAGGTCCGGCTCGGCGTCCCCGTCGACCGGATCGTCACCGACGGCCCGGTCGTCACGGCCGTCCGCATGGGCACCGACGACGGCGAGATCCGCATCGACCGGCCCGAGGGCCCGGTGGCCAGACTCGCGATCCCCGGCCAGCCCGGCCGGGTCCTCGCCCTGAAGGTCAGGACCACCGCCGAGCTGATCGCCGAGGAACTGCGCCGCCTCGACCCCGACGAGGCCTACGAGGCGGCCCTGCGCGGCCGCGCCTGACACCCCCGGTCGCGCCGGACGTCCTCCGGCCGCGCCGACACCCGCCGAGAGGAGTCAGCGCGCCTGACACCCCCGGTCGCACCGTCCTCCGACCGTGCTGACACCCGCCGAGAGGAGTCAGCCCTCGGGGGTGAAGGTCACGGGCAGCGTCGCCATGCCGCGCAGGATGCCCTCGCGCCGGCTCAGATCCGCGTCGGGGTCGGCGAGCCGGAGGTCGGGGAAGCGGCGACGGAGCGTGCCGATGGCGATCCTGACCACCCCGCAGAGCTGCGACTCGACCGCGCCCCGAATCCGCACCTCGGGTTCGGCCGCGGGGCCCATGCCTGTCCGGGCGCGTCCATGGCGATCCGGCTCACCGGGTCGGTCCTCGGGGCCCTGGCCAAGGAGTACCCGGACGCACGGGCAGTCGCGGAACCGGACCACCGGCGCAACCTGACCCTGCGCGGTCTCGACCGCTTCGAGGTCACCCTGCGTCCAGACACGGGGGAGGAGGTACGACCATGAAGTACTGGCACTGAAACCGGTGAGCGTGCCGCCCGGCCGCAAGGCGGGCACCACGCCCGTGCGCGGACACCGCGCACCCCCGCCGGAGCCCGAGGCCGCTGCACGGCTCGGGCTCCGGCCCGCACGCGCGGTACCGCCTGTACGACTCGGCCCGGGCCCCGGCCCGCACACGCCGTACCGCCGGCACGACTCAAGCGGGCTCCGGGCCGCACGCGCAGAACGCTCCGCCCCGCACGCGCAGAACGCCCCCGCCCGGAACCGGCCGCTTCCCGTCGGATCAGCCGCGCAGCTTCCCCGGCAGCCAGCGGAGCTGGGCCGCCTGCTGGAAGGCGCCGCCGCCCTCGTGGTCGTTGAAGTCGTAGACCTCGATCGCCTTCTCGTCCTCGGCGTACGCGTTGAAGGCCGCGAACACCGTCGACGGCGGGCACGTCAGGTCCTCCAGGGCCGTCGAGAACAGGGCCGGGGCCGTGGCGCGGGCCGCGAAGTGGACCCCGTCGAAGTAGGCGAGCGTCTCGTGCACCTGCCGGACCCGGCCGCGGTGCGTCTTGAGGTAGTTGCCGATCTCGCGGTACGGGGCGCGGTCCGTGACCGTCGTCGCACGCGGGAAGTCGCACAGGAACGGCACGTCCGGCACCACCGCGACCAGGTTCCGTACCAGGCCCGCCACGGCCAGCGTGATCCCGCCGCCCTGGCTGACCCCGGTCACCGCCGTGCGGCCCGCGTCCACGAGCGGGTGCGAGCGGGCGGCCTCCACGGCACGGACCGCGTCGGTGAAGAGCCGTCGGTAGTAGTAGGTGTACGGATCCTCGACGCCGCGCGTCATGAAGCCGGGGAACGACGGGGCGCTGCCCACCGGGTCGGGGGTGTCACCCGTGGCCCAGCCGCTGCCCTGCCCGCGCGTGTCCATCACGAAGTGCGCGAACCCGGCGGAGGCCCAGAGCAGATGCGTGTGCGGAAGTCCGCGCCCGCCGCCGTACCCGAGGAACTCCACCACGACCGGCAGCGGTTCGGTCGTACCGGCCGGCAGTACGAACCAGCCCTTGACCGGCTGCCCGTCGAAGCCGGCGAAGGTCACGTCGAACGTCTCCACCGTGGAGAGCCCCGTCGGAACGGCGTCGAAACGCGCGTCGAGCTCGTGCGTACGAGCCTCACCGAGGGTCTTCGCCCAGAAGGCGTCGAAGTCCTCGGGCTCCACCGACGCGCTGCGGTAGGTGCGGAGTTGGTCGAGGGGCATGTCGAACTGGGCCATGAGTACCACCTGGTGAGTAGCCGGTCGAAGGAGGATCGCGTTCGGTATCTCGACCGGTGCAGCCCGGCCTTCCTCACCTTAGTCGTGCCGTGACGATCACGCGGGGCCCTGCGCCCGGCATCGCACCCGGCGGACGGACGACGCCCCGCAGGGCCCCGTATCCCCGTCCGGTGGACACTCCGCGCGCCTGACGCCACGTGAACGCCGTCGGGCCGGTCCGCCGTGCCATCCTCGGACGAGCCGCCCACACCGTATCCGGCCGTGGGTCTTCCTCGTCCTGCGCGGAGGGACACCATGCTCATCAGCCATGCCGTACGTCACCAGGTCCTGCGGGTGACGCTCCACCGCGACCTGGACGTCACCAACCGGGCCGCCGGCGCCCTCCAGATCCAGGCCCTGGTCCAGGCGCACCGGCCCACCAGGGTGGTCATCGTCGTCCCGAGCGCCGACCCCACACCGGCCACCCTCAGCACCCTGGCCCGCGCCCACCGCATGTGCGTGAGCCTGGGCATCCCGCTGTCGCTCAGCGGTGCGAGCGCCCGCACCCGCCGCCTCCTGGACGTCTCCGGCGAATGACCCGCCGCCCAGCAGACCGGAGCTCCGCGGCATGTTCGGCCGCGTAAGGGCCTCCCGGTCACGGCGTTCCAGCGGTGGTCTCCGATGGCCGTCGATCTGTTCGCCGGAGAACGACATCGCCACGAGCACCGCCCGGCTGAGGCCGTGTCGCCCGTGGGTGTCCTGATCGGTGCGGCATGAGCGCCGCGGTCCTCGGCAGGGTGGCCGCCGGCGCCCAGCGGCTCGACGCGGGGCCTGTCGTCTGGTCGGGCATCCGTTTTGGACGACGCCGAGGAAGGCCGCCGAGGCCCGCCGCCCCGCCGGGGCCCAGCAGGAGATGCCGCCGGTACCCCGCATCGCGCCCGGCATGACAACCTGTGCTTGCCCACCCCCGACCCAGGAGGTCACCATGACCGCAGAGCCCGCGTCAACGGAAGGTTCGGAGCCGGCTGTCCCCGAGACGGCCCCTCTGTCGCCGGACAGCGACGGAAACTACGACCTCAAGCGCAAGTTCCGCGAAGCACTGGCGCGCAAGCGCGGTGCACAGGCGGAGGCGGCCGATGTCGCCGCCAACCCGGATGCGTCGAAGGTGCGTGCGGCGCACGGCCCGGCTGCGAGCCAGCGATCGTTCAGGCGCAAGAGCGGCGGCTGAGCCGATCGGTCCCGGCCGCTCTGCCGGCACTCTGCGCGCAGTCCACGTGTGCGCCCGGTGCCGTCGGCCGCGACATGCGCATGTTCATGTGCGCATGGCGAGCGAGGTGGAGCGGGCCGGGCTCGCCTACGGGAGGGCCCGACTGCGGCCGGCGCGGATCCGTGGCGCCGCCGCACCGGCGTTCCCGGCCAGGAAGCCCTGGCCCGGCGGTGTCGCACGGTGGCCCGTGCGTGGCTGACGGCCCATTGTGAGGCGGGCTCGGTGTGCGCGGACCGTCCGTTCCGCGCTGCCGCGACGCGGCGGATCAGATGGGGCGTCATCGCCGCGTCGAGGTGATCACGTCGTGGTCACCGATCGTGTTCAGCGGGCAGAGGCCCGCCGCATGCCCAGAGCGCCGGGCTGTGGTACCGGTCCAGTGCGGCCCTCCCCCGGGGGCTGAGGCGGCCCGGGCACTCGGACGCCAGGAGACATCGCTGAGGGCGGGCAGAGTGACCAGCGCGAGTGTCACCAGCGTGACGGGCACCGTGACGTTCCGGACGAAGAGATTCCGCGGCCACGCCGCGCCCCGCCCCCCGACAGCCGTACCCCCTGCCCCCCCAATTCACCCCCGTGTCACACCGCCGCGCGGCGCCGAGCGCGGACACTGCCGCTGTGACGGCACTGCGAGGTCGCCCTCAATCCGCCCAACTCCCGTGCGGAGAAAGATCATCCTCTATTCGTGACGGGCGCTCTCTGGATACCACCCCGCCCCCAGGTTCGTACTGTTGTCCTAGGTTCGGACCCGGCACTTGAGCGACCGTCAGGTTCGGGGCGTACCAGGCCCGCTGAGTCATGCCGGCACCGTCGCACTTTTCGGTCGGCTCACTGATCAGAACTGGTACTCCATTGCGCTCCAGACCTCCAGGGTCCTCCCAACCCCTGGCCAAACTGTCCCGCTTGACCAGCCGTCTGCTCCCCCCTGCTCGCCATGGCCGTGGTGGCCGGAGTGGGTGTGAGCACCGATTACACGGCGCGCCGACCGAGTTGGCCGCCGACTACGACTGGTACGAGGACGCCGCCGCCGAGCGGTTGCGGCAGGACCAGTGCCTGATGAGCGACGTACTGCGGTTGGGCGGACCGGCCATGGCCGCCACCGCGCAGGACGGGCTCAACCAGAGTCCGGAGCGGCTGCGGGAGCCGGCCGACCGGGACTACTGGGAGAAGACTCCGCTCGCCACCGCGTACACGTCGGACCGGAATGCCGCGCTCGTCGAACTGGACCGGCTCCACGCGCTCCACGACAGCTGGAAGATGACCGGGCTCACGACGCCGGGCGGCTTCGGCTCCGTCGCCGACTTCGAGTGGCCGCCGGGGACCAGCGGTGACGACGGTGAGGACTTCCATTCCCAGACCGGCCTCACGGCATGGATCGCCGACCGGTTCTGGAAGAGCGAAAGCGACTTCTACGAGGACGCGCGGTCTGCGCCAGGGCCCGCTGGGCGATGGCGCTGTCCGCGGCAGCCGCGGACGCGGCCAAGGCCGAGGCCGATGCCGGCAAGGCCACCGCCGCCGCCGCCGCGAAGGCGGCGGGATTCGCCTATGTCACCGCGCAGGCCGCGGTGGACGCCGGGAACTCGGCGGCGCAGGTCGCGGCTCCCGCGAACGACGCGATCCAGCTCGGCTCGTCGTACGTCACCAAGGACTCGGCCGCCTCTCTGGTGGTCCTGTCCGCCCAGGCTGCCGCGACCCAGGCCGAGAACGCCGGGAACACCGGGCAGATCGAGACCGGGACGGTCCCGGACGCGGCCGGCGGCCTCATCGGTGGTGTGTTTTACGTCGTCGACAGCATCCAGCAGGTCGGCGAGCCGCAGGTCCTGAAGAAAACCGAAGGCTGCGACGGCTGGTGGGACCAGCTCTTCTACGACGGAGACTGCACGATGACCCAGAGGATCGGCTACAAGGCCGACCTCGACCTGTACCTGTGCACCACGGAGGTATGAGAACTCGTGCTTCTCCGGGGACACGCTGTTCCTGGACGAGTACCAGACGGACACGCAGTACACCGAGGTCACGCACACCATCACGATCGGGGAGACGTCCTCTCATTTGGCGCGCGAACGTAGGGCTCAGGCTTGCTGTGGCGCGCATCAGACCTGCAGGTTGCGCCGTACTCCGTCTCGGGCGGAAGAACCGAGGGCCCTCTTTGCTACACCTGGTCGTTCGTGGCCGAGGTCCGGGTCAGGTTGAAGGTGAGGCCGGAGATCTCGCGGGCCATGACGACCGGGCCGTTCTGCGTGCCTCCGCTGATGCTGTTGTGGACGTCCCCACCCTGTGATGCCTGGGCATGGCGCCACCACTCGTCGAGCTGCGTGCGGAACTCGCCGTCCAGTGCGGCACGTACGCCCAGGGCGGTGGCGAGTGCCTGGGCACGAACGGGGTCGGTCGGCGCCTCTTCGAGGGCCGCCACCTCCAGTTCGCCCGAGCTGATCGAGGCGGCTCCGTCCTCCTCGGCGCCCTGCGCCGACCCGCGCCGGAAGGGCCGCCGGACCAGTGCGGTGAGCCCCAGCCATGCGTTGCGCCCGGCCTCCGTGCCGATGCCGCCTGCCAGTGCCACCAGTGCGGCTGCCGTGATCGGGTCCACGCTTGGTCCCCCTCGCTGTGAGATTCGGATCCTCAGCTTAGGTCGGCGGCGGGACGGGGCAGAGCGGTTTCCCCGTCAAAGACGCATCCTGCGGACCCCCGGGTCCGGACGCTCCCCATTCGCCCCGTTGAGCCGTCAGATCACCGCCGTAGCCCTACTGTTGTCGCATGGTGGAGGAGACGCGCAACAGTCTGGACGGTCGTGCCGAAGTCGTCGTACAGGCTGGTCGCATCGGGGAATTGCATCAGCACCTGCACGGTGTGGAGGTGCCGGCCGGACAGCCCGTACCCTTCCAGCTTCCCCCGGCGCTCCGCCGGTTCGAGAATCGGCGGGAGGAGCAGGAGCGGATCACCCGGGCGATCGAGGACCACACGACCGGCACGGGCCCGCTCGTCGTCGCGCTCACCGGGATGGGCGGCGTCGGGAAGACCGCACTCGGCTTCCATGTGGCACGCCACCTGACCGACCGGTACCCCGATGGCGTGCTCTACGTGGACCTGGACGATCTGCGACGGGACGGCTCCGTCGAGGTCGCGGACGCGGTCGGGGAACTGTTGACGAGCCTGGGCCTGGCGCCGGAGTGGCTGGAGCGCTCGTTCGCCGGCCGTACGAAACAGCTGTGGACGCGTACGCGGGGCAAGCGTCTGGTCGTCGTCGTGGACAACGCGCGGTTCGGGAGCGAGGTGACCCCCCTCCTCCCCGCTTCGGACCGGAGCCTGGTGATCGTCGCCAGCCAGGGAGCCCTGTACGACCTCGACGGCACCGCGGCGGTCGAGGTACCGGTGGACCCGCTGCACGTCGACGACGCGGTGCGGCTGCTGAGGCATCTGGTGGACGACCCGCGGCTCGCCGACGAGCCGGAAGCGGTGACCCGGCTGGCGCAGGGCTGCGGAGGGCTGCCGGCCGCGCTCACAGTGGCCGGCCAGTGGGTACGCAAGTACCGCAGGCGCAGCCTGTCCAGACTGGTCGCGGAGCTGACGGCCGAACTGCACGGGAAGGGCATCCCCATGGTCGAGGCTGTCTGGGACGCCGCGTACGCGGGTCTGACCGCGGAGGCCGCCCGTCTCTACCGGCTGCTTCCGGAGCTGCCCGGCCCCAGGGTGGAGGAGCCGTCCGTCGCCGGGCTGCTCCGGTGCAGTTCCGACGGTGCCGCCGACGCCCTGGAGGAGCTCGAGTCCGCCGGGCTGCTGGACGGCGCCGGCGCGGACAGCTGGCGCGTCCATGACCTTCTGCGGGGACACGCCGAGCGCTGCGCGCGCCGGGACGATCCGGGAGGGGAGGAGCGTGGGGAGGCCCGCCGCGACCTTGTCGTCTGGTACCGGCGCCAGGCCGCCCGTGCGGACCTGCTCGCCGCCGGTCCCCGGATGACGTTCGCCGAAGTCCCTGATCCGGTCGGCGAGGACAGCCCCGATGTCCCCCTCGCCGGGAAGGCGGAGGCGCTGCGCTGGCTGGAATCGCAGCGACTCGCCCTCTACGGGTGTGTGCGGCTGGCCTTCGAGTGCGGGCTCGACGAGGACGCGTGGGCGCTGTGCGAGCCGCTGTGGACGCACTTCCTCGACCACCAGCACTACGCGGATGTCATCGACACGTTCCGTATGGGGGTGGAGGCGGCCGACCGGACCGAGTTCCTGCCCGCGGTGATCCGTATGAGATGCCAACTGGCCCGTCCACTGTGGGAACAGGGACGCCACGAGGAGGCCGCCGTACTGCTGGGGCAGGCGCTCGGCGCGGCCGACTCGCTGGGGGAGTCCCCGACCGAGCGGAGGCTGAAGGCTTCGACCATCGAGTTCCGCGGGCTTCTCAAGTCCGAGACCGGTGACTGGGCCGGTGCCGCCGCGGACTTCGAGGCGTCGAGAGCCATCCACCGCGAGATCGGCAACCAGTACGGAGTACTGCTTCAGACATATCTGCTCGGACGGACCGCGCTGCGGCGAGGGGCGCACCAGGAGGCGATCGGGCACCTGGAGGAGGCACACGCCGACGCGGTCGAACAACAACGGGAACGGATGACCTCGCGTACCGGATTCGAGCTGGGGCGTGCGCTGCGGCTGGCGGGCAGGTCCCGCGAGGCACACACGTTGGTGAGCGCCGCTCTCGACGGTGCCCGAGCGCGCGACTCCCGCACGGACGAGGTGCGGGTGCTGGAGGAACTGGCGCTCCTGGCGGACGAGCACGGCGACCCGGCCGGAGCGGAAGCCCACCGTGCGGCGGCTCGGCACCTTGCCACGGAGGCGGGCGGCATCGTCGCCGACGGTCAGAGTTCGTAGAGGAGTTCCTCGGTGCGTGGGTCTTCCACGTGCACGCGGACGGCCACCGCCCCCGTGTCGCACATCAGTGTCGCGCCCGAAGCGGGGGGTGTTCCGGAGCCCAGCCACACGTGGACCGCCGAGACCACGGCCGAGGGATCGGGGTACGAGACGCGGCCGCCGTCCCGGCGGAGTTCCAGGCGGGCGGTCAGGAGTCCGGCCGAGCGGTGTCGGATCAGGATGCGGCCCTGGGTGAGGATCGCCGCGGCGGTGCGGCAGCCCGGATACTCGTGAAGGGCGTGCGCAGTCCATCCCTCCGCAGTCCACTGCTCCGCCGCCCAACCCTGCGTATCCCAGCCGTCCGAGGCCCAAGTGGCGCGCCGGCTCGTGCTCGATGAGGCGCCGTACGCCGGGCGACGCCAGAGCACGGCGGCGCTCTGCAGCTGCCGTGGGCCCGCACCGGGATACTCCGCCGCGAGGTGGTGCGTCGGCCGGGGGGTGGACGCGGGGAAGCGCTCCACCTGGATCAAGTCGCCCGTCACCTCGGCCCGGACGGCGAAGGCGAGCGGCCGGCGGGAGGGCGGAGTGGGCTGGGGGAACGCCGGCGAGTCAAGGTCGGCCTGCTCGGCCTTCAAGCCGAGCAGGCGATAGAGGTGGGTGCGCAGCCGTGGCAGCGCCTGGCCCTGGTGCGCGAACGCGTCGGCCGCGTGGACGCGGGTGTCGATGCTCCGCGCGGTGCGCAGAGCGGCTTCCAGAGCGTCGGCGGAGGTGAGTCTGGGTACGGAGCCGAGCAGGCGTGCCAGGGGACTTCCCGGGAGGAGTTCGTCGCCGCTGTCGTAGGCGTTGACGACGGGGGTTCCGAGGGCGGCGGCGTAGAGCGCGGTGGAGCCGTGATCGGTCACCACGGCGTCCGCGGCGACCAGGACCGCTGCCCATTCCTCGTACGGAGCGGCGAGAACCAGCCCCGCGTCCAGCGCGGGCGCGAGCCGGCCGGAGAGGTCGAAGGTGCCGATGGCGCTGTACTCGTTGGGGTGCAGGATCAGGGCGACCTGCGATGTGTCGTGGGGCAGAAGTCCGAGGAGCTCGGCGACGAGTCCGGGGCGGCGGGCGAGCAGCGACTCGGGACCCCAGGTGGAGGTGACGGCGATGAGCCGGCGCGGACCCGTGCCCAGCGTGGCGCGGTAGCCGTCGCGGTGGGGGACCGAGGCCAGGAGGCGGTCCAGGGTGGGGTCGCCCACGACGACGCCGCGACTCGCTGCGAGCGGACTGTAGGAGGCCAGGCGCGTGACCTGTTCCTCATGGGCGAGGGCGTGGACATCGGCCCAGGGGTGCCCGTCGGCGAGCAGGTAGTGCGGGTCCAGACCGGAGGGGGTGCCGGGCGAACCGTCCCCGTGGACCGCCTTGTTGAAGCCGGCCCCGTGGGGGAGAAGGACCCGGGGCCCCGAGAGGCGGCGCAGGTCGCCCTTGGGGCTCGCGGCGAGGATCAGGTCGTGCCGGGCACGCAGAGCGTCACGCCAGGGCATGGTGCGTGCGCCCGACCGATCCAGTGCGGCGAGGGCGTCGATGTCGAAGTCCGAGCCGGGTGCGAGGGTGAAGCGGGTGACGACGCGGGAGTCACCGCGGAAGACCGGCAGGACGTCGAGGAGCCGGTGGAGTGCCCCCGCAGAACGTACGACGACGAGCACTGCCC
>NZ_JBHVZO010000016.1:20549-163310 GCF_042879855.1 Streptomyces sp. NPDC058326
CCGCTGCCCGCTGCCCGCTGCCCGCTGCCCGCTGCCCGCTGCCCGCTGCCCGCTGCCCGCTGCCCGCTGCCCGCTGCCCGCTGCCCGCTGCCCGCTGCCCGCTGAAATTTTGCATTATACCTGGAGTTGGCGGGCGATGCTGGGCTGGGTTGTCCGAAGGGGTGGGGTCGTGCGAGGACGCCTGATGCGGCATGGCCCCGATCGTACCGGTGGCGTAACCCCGTCATTGTCGTGAGAGTTGCGATCGGGTGCCGGCGCAGACGTCTCGGAAGCGCTCGCGGGCTGCCTCCGCGCCCTCGGCGTCGGGGAGCAGTACCTTCCCGTGGGGTTCGCCGAGCGGACCGCCCTCTACCGGGAACTGCTGGCCGAGCGAGGCGGATGCTGGTGGTACTGGACGACGTGACACGTCCCGCCCGGGTCACCGCACGCATGCTGCCTGGGGCCAGGTTCGGAGGCGAAGGAGACGCGGGGTTCTGGAGAGAGCGAGCCTCCTCTCCGTCCTGGGGGACCGACCGTAGATACGTCCTGCACGGTCTTGTACGGCGATCTCCGCCTGCAACGCCCCGTGCGCCGACCAGGCGTTCGAATGCTCGACGTGATCCTCGATGAGGACGTGCTCGCGTCGAACCAACATTGCCAGTGCCCCAGCAGCGGGCCGGGCCGGTCCGGGTGGTCGGCACCGAGAACAGCAGTGAGCGGCTCTTGGGGTATGGCCAGATGGAGGGCTGTGCGCCTTCTGGTGCAGATCACCCGAATGCCGCATTCCCTTTCCTTGCGGGGATCGTTGGGCGGGGTGCGGCAAGGGTGAAGGTGTCTTGTTTCGAATTTGACGGTTATTCGGACACCGTTGACTGACGACACCTGTTACTCGATTGTCAGATTGTTCGACCGTTAGACATCGACTCGTCGCTGCATACCGACCTCGGTATGCGGTCGGGGAGGTGAATATGGAGCGAGGGGCTATGTACGAAGGAAGTATTCCGCTCGAGGATTTCCTCGACACGATGAATGAGCTGCAGGCAGATTTCGAGCGACGCCTCAAGGGTATCGAGCGCGAGGCGTCCATGGGTGCGCCCGCTGTGCAGAAACGATCCGGCTCGGCGGCGGCACGGACGTATGCGGACAACCACCCGCCTCTCGGACTCGAGGCGATCTGGACCACCGCCCGCCGATTGAGGGATGAAGCAATCGCTGATCAGGAGAAACCATTCTCCTTCCGGCATCTGGACGCCGTTGCAGAGCCGATCGAAGAAGAAACGTTTAGCTCAAGCCGATAGCCGTAATTGGCCCGGCCGAATATTGCTGGACGCCACCGCCTGGAAGGAGAGATATTGGGTGGTGGCGCTAGCCAAGGGCTGTCCTAAATGATTTTCCGGCTGGTCGGGACGACGTGCTCGACCCCGGTCGGGGGATCACCCAGTACTCCAGCCGCAGATCGTGATCTCGATGGTGAGGGTCGTCGAGACGGCGGGTGTCCAGCGTGGATCATCTCGCCCGAGATCGCCCATGCCGTCGCGGGCGTCGGCTCCTTCTCCGTCTAGCCGAGCTCACCGCGACGGAGGGCGTCCCTCATCTCGCTGAGCTTCGCGGTCGCTGCCGGGGTCCGCTCCTGTGCTTGTTCAGCGAGCCGGAGGGCATCATCGATCTCGCTGAGTTTCCTGGAGGACAGGACGGCCGCCCGCTCTATCAGGTCGTCCCGGGACACGGTGGTCAGCCACGTGCACGGGGTGAAGCCTGGATGCGGGAACGCGAGCCGCAGCACGCCTTCGAGCGGCAGCCCTTCACCGGCGCCGACCGTCACTTCGATGCCCAGACCGCTGATGTCGAGGCCCGCCGGAGCGACGACCTGCATCACCTGGAATCCGGACGCGTCGTCTCCTGACAGCAGTACGACCAACCTCCGCTCGTCGAACTGGACCCACCAGACTTCGCCACGTTGCACAAGCCCTCCGATACACAGGACGGCAGGCAGAGGCTGCGCGACCTGACGCGGTGTGGAGACGGGTGCGGCCACCGTTGATCATCGGTGTGTGAAGGCAAACGATCATGCGGTGGCCGTGGGTCACAGCGTAGACCCTGCCTGCTGGCAGGAGGCGTTCGAGGGCCTGATGAGCCGGACAGCGGGGTGCTTCACACGGGTCGAATCCCGAACGCAACACCGTCGAGCGGGCGATCAACCGGCGTAAGCAGCACAGGGCGGTGGCACACGACGAGAAGCCCCAGAACGCGCAAGACCTCTTGGCCGCGGAATGGGCGACAGTCCTGGCCTACGGCCCGGAACGTGTCGACCCGGTCGTGCCCCGCACCGCTTACGGCCATCCGGCCCTGCGTGAGCTGTTCCCCATGATCGGCCACGGCGTCCTTTACCTGAGCCGGTGTACGCAGTACCCGTGGACGCGCGACGTCCCGACGGCCTTCCCGCAAGTCGCCGGCGGCTACCGCGTACGGCGCGAATCCGACCGCGCGCTCGTCGGCGTGGCCGGGACCGTGGAGGAGGCCTATGAGTTGATCGTGGCCAATCTTCCCGAGGGCTGTGGCCCGGCTGTCGACGGCACTCCGGACGATCTGTGACGCGTGTCAAGCCCACTGTGGCGAATCCCCCGGCGTGACGGGCACGAGCGGCTCGTACCCACGGGCGCGCATCTCCTCGGCGGCAGCCTCCGCGTCGAACATGAAGGCGGCCGGGGCCGGGCACCCGCCCTCGGAGCGTAGGCGCCGGGTGACCGGCGGGTCTCTTCCTCGACCATGGCCCGCACCTCGCCGGCGCTGACGCGTCAGTGGAGCAGGTCTCGTTCGACCCGTCCGGCATGACCTCCTTGGTGAGGAACGGGCACAGCTTGGCGCGCCGTGCCGACCTTGACCGCGTTCCACTCCCGGTGAGTGATCACGTAGAGCTTCGCCGGCCCGGTCAGGTCGATGCCGTGGGGAGCGCACATTCGGCATCGCCGGTACGGACACCGGTCAGCCGAAGATGCACCTCGTGCCCCGCCGGGCAGCGGCACAGCCACCGCTTGTCACTGAACCGGAGCGATGTCAGTGCCCAACAGTTCGTTGGTGCGTGGGCGCACGTCGTCCGGGTGTGCAGAGGGACCTCCCGCATGTCTGATCGCTCATCAGGTAAGTCGGGCATTCGGTCAGCGTGAGTCCCCGCGCGTTCCGGAACGATCGTCCCAACAGACGCCGGTGCGAAGGGGAATCTCAGGGAGGAAGCCATCTCGCCTGACCGGGGCGATGTTCCTCACAAACATCATTCGGAAGTGTCGGTGTAGAGTCGAAGCCGCCCTTGACCTGCACAAAGCAGGCAGGGAGCCGTCTTAGAGGAGTCCACAGTGCTGCGCACTCTGTTCAAGTCCAAGATCCACCGGGCGACCGTGACCCAGGCGGACCTGCACTACGTCGGTTCCGTCACCGTCGACGCCGACCTGATGGAGGCCGCCGATCTCCTGCCCGGCGAGCTCGTGCACATCGTCGACATCGACAACGGCGCCCGCCTCGAGACCTATGTCATCGAGGGCGAGCGCGGTTCCGGCGTCATCGGGATCAACGGCGCCGCCGCGCATCTGGTGCACCCCGGTGACCTCGTGATCCTCATCAGCTACGCGCAGGTCGAGGACGCGGAGGCCCGGACGTTCGTTCCGCGCGTCGTGCACGTCGACGGCGACAACCGCATCGTGGAGCTGGGGACCGACGCGTCCGCGCCCGTCCCCGGGAGCGACACCGTGCGCGGCCCGCACGCCGTGCCCGCGCCGGTGGCCGCGCCCGTGCAGATCTGAATTCCGAGCCGAGGGAGCGCCGCCGCATGGCCGAGCTGAAGATCCGCGACGAGCGGGCGAAGGGACGCCTTGAGGCGTTCGATGACGACACCTTCGTCGGGGTCGTCGTCTACTTCGTCCTGGACGCCGAGCCGCACGCGCTCGTGGCGGTGCACACCATCGTCGAGGAGGGCCACGAGGGGAAGGGCATCGCCGGAGCGCTCGTGCGCGAGTTCTACACGATCGCCGCAGGCGAGGGCGTGCCCGTCGTGCCGCTCTGCCCGTACGCCGCCAAGTGGGCCGAGCGTCACCCCGACGAGGCCCCGGTCCCGCCGTCCGACGTGGTCCGCGCGGCCAAGCTCCAGCTGAAGGCCACCCCGGACCTGTGGTGACCACGGCCGGCACCCTGGCCCTGCTGCACACCTCGCCGGTCCACGTCCCCGTCTTCGACGGGCTGCGGGACCGGCACCACCCCGGGCTCGTCCTGCGCCACCTCGTCGACGAGGAGCTGCTCGTACGGGCCCGGGACGCGGGGCCCGAGGCGGTCGGGGAGGCGGTGGCCGCCGCCCTCGCGGCCGCTGTCGCGGACGGCGCCGACGCGGTGCTCTGCACCTGCTCCACGATCGGCGGGGTGGCCGAGCGGCAGGCGGGCGCCCTCGGCGTGCCAGTGCTCCGCGTGGACCGGCCCATGGCCGCCGAGGCCGCCCGCCACCGCCGGATCGTCGTGGTGGCCGCCCTGCGCTCCACCCTGGAGCCGACCGTCGCCCTCATCGCCGAGGAGTCGGGACCGGACACCTCGATCGTCACCACCGTCGTGGTCGAGGAGGCCTGGGAGCGGTTCGAGGCGGGGGATCGGGAGGGGTACCTCGACGCCGTGGCGCGCGCTGTGGACGGCGCGCCCGGCGACGACGCCGGTGTCGTCGTGCTCGCCCAGGCGTCCATGGCGGACGCCGTCGGGCGGATGACCACCCGGCGGCTCGTCCTGGCCAGTCCCCGTCCCGGGCTCGCCGCGGCGGCCGCGGCGGTGGCCGCCGCGCGGGCCGTGACGTCAGGGCGCTGACCCGGAGGGAGGGATCCGGCGCGCGTGGTTCGGCCCGCCGGGCCACCCTGGAGACGGACGAACCCGCCGACAGAGAGGCCCGTCATGACCCGTCCCCCTTATCCCGGCCCTGTTCCCCCGTCGCCCATTCCGCCTCCGGGCCCACCGCCCGTGCCCCCGCCGAACCCGGTGCCGGTGCCTCCGGCGCCGGAGCCCGGCGGACCTGTACCGGAACCGGAGCCTCAGCCCCAGCCAGGGCCCGCCGGACTGGGGCCGGCGTCAACTCGCCGGTGATGAAAGGCGCCTGAGCTTTCGCGTATCCCTTGTCACGGAGCGTGCGCCACCCCTAACTTGGACGGCTGTCGCTGTGTTCAAGGGGGGCCCATGGCCGTACGCGGACGTCACCGCCGCCACCAGCCGAGCCGGATCAACCGTGCCTCGTTCACCGTCACCGCGGGAAGCGCCGGAATGGCTCTGCCGCTCATCGGCGCGGGCGCCGTGCAGGCCGCCTCGCTCGACGTCTGGGAGAAGGTCGCCGCCTGCGAGTCCACCTCCACCTGGCGCATCAACACCGGCAACGGCTATTTCGGCGGACTCCAGTTCAGCCAGTCCACCTGGGAGCGGTACGGCGGCACGCACTACGCGCCGCGCGCCGACCTCGCCTCCAAGGACCAGCAGATCGCGATCGCCGAACGCGTCCTGAAGGGCCAGGGTCCCGGCGCCTGGCCCTCCTGCGGGCCCCGCGCGGGTCTCGCCCGCGGCGGGGACGCACCGGACATCGCCCCCGGCGGTACGTCGGCCGAGGCGCCCAGCGGTGGAAACGCGGTCAGGACGGCCTCCCTGCCGGGCCTGCGCGCCTTACCCGAGCAGCCGGCCAGGAACGTCGGCCCGACCGCCGTGCCGGCCGTCCGCGAGATGTACACGGTGACGCCCGGCGACTCCCTGTCGAAGATCGCCCGCGATGAGCGGGTCCAGGGCGGCTGGAAGCGGCTGTACGAGACGAACCGGCCCGTCGTCGGCGACGACCCCGACCTCATCCACCCCGGTCAGCGTCTGACGCTGCGCATCGCCGCCCCGAAGAAGGCCGAAGGACGGACGACGGCAGCGGAGAAGGCCCGACCGGCGCGGACGGTACCGAAGCAGGCCGCCTCCCCGAAGCCCCCCTCGGCCACGACGCCCCCGGCGAAGGCCGCCACCCAGAACCCCCGGACCCGGCCCGCGGCCCATCCGGCGACGAAGCCCGCCGCCCGGCCCGCGACGGGCCCCACCACGAAGCCCACCGCCAGGCCCGCCACCAGGCCGGCCGCCAAGCCCACCCCCAGGCCCGCCGCGAAGCCCAGCAGCAAGCCCGCGACGAAGCCCGCCCCCCGGCCGTCCTCCAAGCCCCGGCCCCCCGCTGCCACGGAGGACCGCTACTCCGCCCCCGTCTCCGCGGGCATCGGCACCCGCTACGGCACCCGCGGCTCCTCCTGGTCCAGCGGCTACCACACCGGCGTCGACTTCCCCGTGCCCACCGGCACCTCGGTCAAGGCCGTGGCCTCCGGGCGGATCGTCTCCGCCGGCTGGGGCGGCGCGTACGGCTACCAGATCGTGCTCCGCCACGACGACGGCCGCTACAGCCAGTACGCCCATCTCTCGGCGCTCACCGTCCGCGAGGGCCAGCGGGTCCAGCCGGGCCAGCGCATCGGCCGCTCAGGGTCGACCGGCAACAGCTCGGGACCGCATCTCCACTTCGAGGTGCGGACGGGTCCCGGGTACGGCTCCGACATCGACCCCCTGGCCTACCTCAGGGCCCGGGGCGTCACCCTCTGACGCCGAAGACCCCCGGCCCGGCCCGGTCTTCGGAGCCGGGACCGGGCCGGACACCGACGGCGGCTCTCCCGGCACCGTCATCCGGTCCAGCGTGAGCTGGACCAGGCCGCCGGCGGCGACCGCGCCGCAGATCAGCGCGGCGACGGTGCCCGCCGCTCCGTAGCGGAAACCCTCGCCGAACAGGGTCAGGCCCACGGCGGCGGCCACCACCGGGTTGACCACCGTGACGGTCGCGAGCGGGGCCGCGAGCCCCGCGCCCCGGTACGAGGCCTGCGACAGGAGCAGCCCGGTCACCGCGAACGCCGAGAGCACGAGCAGACCGGTCCACTCGGCGAGCGGCGCGCCGGGCGTCCACACCTCGGCCACCGCCTTCGTGAAGACCGAGGCCATACCGAAGGAGACACCCGCGGCGGCGGCCAGGACCACGCTGCGCAGTACGGACCTGCCCACCAGGTGCGCGGCCGTGAACAGGCCGGCCACCACACCGACGGTGCAGGCCGTCAGCAGCCACCGGTCCCCGTCGGCCAGCGCCCGAGCCTCGGCGCCGGTGGTGAGGCTGAGCAGCCCGGCCAGGCCGACCGTGGCCATCAGGGCGCCCCGCCAGGCCCGTCGTCCGGCCCTGCGGCCGACGAAGAGGGCCGCCATGGGCAGCGCGAAGACGATGGTGAGGGCTCCCAACGGCTGGACCACGCTGAGCGGTCCGTACGCGAGGGCCGCGACGTGCAGAGCCGCGCCGACGCCGTTGAGCAGGACGGACCCCCACCAGGCCGGGCTGCGCAGCGGCGCGTAGCGCGGCCCGTCGGCGGAGGCCGCGACCCGCTCCTGCACGATCGCCGCGGCCGCGTAGGCGACCGCCGAGACCAGGGCCAGGAGGACGGACAGCAGGAGGGGACTCATAGCTTCCACGATCCCCCTTCCCGGCCGATCGCGTCGTCGTACCAGGGGACGTCCTCGGGGATACCGCCGACGCAGTACGAGGCCGCCGCGTACGCCCGGAGATGTACACCGGTGCAGGTCAGAACGGGTGCAAAGGGTTCTTTTCGAGCTGTTCCGTGAGGCTTGCGGGGCCGCTACGGTGGTCGGAAAATCCGCACCCCGGAAGCGGGTGGAAGCGGATGGAAGCGGGCGGGAGCGGGCGGTACCGAGATGAGGGCCCCCGACAGCAGCCCGCCGGGACCGTCCGTCGGAACATTCCGTCGGACAGGCCGGCGCACAGAACCAGACTGAACCGGACAGAACCAGGGGGACCACAGGTGGATCTCGTCGAGAGCGGATCAGTCGGCGGTTTCTTCGCCCTGCGAACCTCCGCGCCGGAGAGCGGCGGAGCGCACTGCCCGCTCGCCCTCCTGTACGCGGGGGAGGACGGCCCCCTCCACGCGCGCGTGGACCGGGTCACCGCGTCGCTCGGCGCCCCCGAGCGGCGCGTCGGGGCGTCCGTCGCCCACCTCGGGCTCGCCGCCCGGCTCTGGTCGACTGCCCTCGGGCCCGCCGCGCTCCACGGCCGCTTCCCGGACCTCGCCCCCGCCGAGCTGTACTGGGACGGGGCACTGTCCGCGCCCGACGACCTGTGGTGGGCCGGTCACGCGACCCGGCCCGCCACCGTGGACGAACTCCGGGCGGCCGTCCAGGAGGCCCACCTGGTACCGCTCCACGCGGCGCTGCGCCGCGACGGCCGCGTCTCCCCGCGACTGCTCTGGGGCAACGCGGGCTCCGCCCTCGCCGGGGCCCTGCGGGAGCTGACCCGCTGGGCGCACGCCAGGGGCCGCCCCGACGTGGCCGAACGGGCCGCCGCGCTGGTCTCGGGACTCCTCGACCACCCCGACCTCGCCGGTACGGTCCGGGGCCCCCGTCTGCGCCGCGCCAGCTGCTGTCTGTACTACCGCTGTCCCGGCGCCGGGACGTGCGGCGACTGTGTCTTCGACCACGCTCCCCGAACGGGTTTGGATGCGCGGCCCCCCGCTCCGTAAAGTTGGGCTTTTGAAAGCCCCCGAACAGCGACGTACGAGCGAACGAGGACCCCGAAGGCCATGACGGTGACCGAAGAAAACCAGGACTACGGGCCGGGCGTCGACCCCGATCGCCTGGCCGTCTGCCTCAGCGTCCTCGACGAGCTCGACAAGCTGGACGTCGACCACCCGGACGCCATCCGCGTCCGGCGCGCCACCGCCGGGATCTACCGGACCGTGAAGCAGCGCCGCCGACAGGAGCGCCGGGCCGCCAAGACGGCCAACGACAAGGCGGTCACCGAGGCGACCGCGACCGGTTCCGCGCAGCGCATCGACGACGAGACCGAGGGCCTCCTCCCGTCCTCCGTCACGGAGGAGGGCCGGATCGCCGGGATACTCCAGCGCCCGCGCTCCTGCTACGTGTGCAAGACGCGGTTCGTCGAGGTCGACTACTTCTACCACCAGCTCTGCCAGCCGTGCGCGGCGCTGAACCGGGCCAAGCGCGACGCGAGCGCCGACCTCACCGGCAAGCGCGCCCTGCTCACCGGCGGCCGGGCCAAGATCGGCATGTACATCGCGCTGCGGCTGCTGCGCGACGGCGCCCACACCACTATCACGACCCGCTTCCCCAAGGACGCCGTCCGCCGCTTCAAGGCGATGGAGGACTCCGCGGACTGGATCCACCGCCTGGAGGTCGTCGGCATCGACCTGCGCGACCCGGCCCAGGCCGTGGCACTGGCCGACCGGATGGCCGAGGACGGGCCGCTGGACATCCTCATCAACAACGCGACGCAGACCGTGCGCCGGCTGCCGTCCGCGTACGCCGCGCTGGTCGAGGGCGAGAACGCCCCGCTGCCGGCCGGGGACCTTCCCGAGCGGCACGTCATCGGCGCCTTCAACTCCGGCGCCGTCGCCGAACTCGGCTCGTCGTCCGCGCTGCCCGCCGGCGTGAGCGGCCTCGACGCGCAGCAGGTCGCCGACCTCGCCCTGGTCGCGGGGAACGCCAGCATCGCCCGGCACCTCGACGGCACCGCGATCGACGCGGGCGGTCTGGTGCCGGACGTCGTCGACAGCAACACCTGGGTGCAGAGCATCGAGCAGATCTCCCCCGTGGAGCTGCTCGAGACCCAGCTGTGCAACTACACGGCGCCGTTCATCCTGATCAGCAAGTTGCGGCCGGTGATGGCCGAGGCCGCGAAGAAGGCGTCCAGCGGACGTTCCTACGTCGTGAACGTCTCCGCGATGGAAGGCGTCTTCAGCCGCGGCTACAAGGGCGCGGGCCACCCGAACACCAATGCCGCGAAGGCCGCGATGAACATGGTGACGCGGACCAGCGGTCAGGAGATGTTCGAGACCGACGGCATCCTCATGACCTCCGTCGACACCGGCTGGATCACCGACGAGCGCCCGCACTTCGACAAGCTGCGCCTCGCCGAGGCGGGCTTCCACGCCCCGCTCGACCTGGTCGACGGCGCGGCCCGGGTGTACGACCCGATCGTGCGCGGCGAGGGGGGCGAGGACCTGTACGGCTGCTTCCTGAAGGACTACGCCCCCGCCAACTGGTAGGGCAGCCGTTTCCCGAACCGCAGGCGAGCGGTTCCCGCGGTCCTGACAAGAGCGCCCCACCGGCCGGTGGGGCGCTCTTTCGGTTCTCTTCACCCGATTGCGTCACACTTCTGAGCCCGGTAGAGCGCGGACGCGCTCATTTGGTTACTCTGATGTTCACGGTCCGCCACCGGGGAGACACACCATCCTCACGGTCGACCAGGGACTGGCCTTCCATCAAGGCCGCGGTCCCGCCCGACGAACGGCGCCACCGCGACCGACCGGCACTTGTCCCACAGGTACGCGACACAAAGGAGTGCGCGGTGACACCCGAACTGACGAAGCAGGAACCGCGACCGGCCGAACGCAACGACCGGCCGCGCAAGAACGGCGAGCTGGGGAGCCTGGAAGTCTGGGCCCACGCGGCCCCGATCCGGCTCGCGGGCTACGAGGACGACCTCGCGGAGCCCCACATCCTGCCCGGCATCGACTGAGTCCTGGCTTCACACCCCGGTGCCCCCGCCGTTCACGGCCGGGGGCACCGGGGTTTTCCGCTGTCCGTCCTCCGCTGTCACGCCGGTCCGTCAAGCCCGTCATCGCAGCCGGGTCGGCGGCAGGTACTCCCGGAGGAGCGTCCGGTGCCACCAGGCCGCGGTCTCGCGGAGCTCGCGCCAGGTCGTGTACCGGTAGCGGTACAGCCGGGCGCGGACGAAAGCCGGCGGCGCTTCGGGGAAGGGGTTGTGGGCGAGCAGCCGCAGGGTGTCCCGGTCGCCGTCGAGCAGCCGCTCGACGAACGGACCGAACCACGCGCGCGCGTACCCGGGGCTGAGCGCCGCGAACCACATCAGCCAGTCGAGCCGCAGATGGTAGGGGGCGAACTGCCGGGGCAGCCGGCGCGGGTCGCCAGGCTTGCCCTTGAAGCCGTACTCCCGCCACACCGTGCCCGCGTGCGGCACGGGTTCGTCGGTGCCCTCGACGACGATCTCGTCCCTCACCCGGCCCACCGTGCCGAACGCCCCGTACGTGTTGACCAGGTGGAACGGGTCGTACGAGCGGTTCATCGCCTGGTGCCGGGAGAGCAGGTTGCGGACCGGGCGGTAGCTCCGTACCAGGACGAACGCGGTCACCGCGACGACCAGGACCACGTACCAGAGCGGCGGATCCGGCTGGGGGTGGTCGCCGACGACGGGGGAGGCGTCCACCGCGGAGACGGCGATCACGATGGTGATCCAGTTCAGCCAGGCGAAGTTCCCGGAGAGCACCAGCCAGAGCTGCGTCACGATCATCAGACCGGCCGCGATCGTGGCGACCGGCTGCGGGGTGAAGAGCAGGAACGGCACGACCAGCTGGACGACGTGGTTGGCCGCCACCTCCACCCGGTGCAGGGGGCGCGGGAGGTGGTGGAAGAACCAGCTCAGCGGACCGGGCATCGGCTGGGTCTCGTGGTGGTGGTACAGACAGGTCAGGTTCCGCCAGCAGGGATCGCCCCGGATCTTGATCAGACCGGCGCCGAACTCGACCCGGAACAGCAGCCAGCTCAGCAGGAACAGGACGAGGACCGGCGGGCCCGTGTCGTCGTTGCCGAGGAAGACCGCCAGGAACCCGGTCTCCAGGAGCAGCGACTCCCAGCCGAAGGAGTACCAGGTCTGGCCCACGTTCACGATCGACAGGTACAGCCCCCAGAGCAGCAGCCACAACAGCATCGACACCGGCAGCGGCACCGCGTCCCCGACGCCGGCCACCAGCGCGAGGGAGAGCGCGACCCCGGTCCACGCGACGGTCGCGAAGAGGCGGTCGGAGTAGCGCCAGTGGAAGAGCGAGGGGGTGTTCCGGGGCCGGGTCCCGCGCACGTACTCGGGCACGGGGAGCATGCCGCGCTCCCCGATCAGGGCCCGGAACTGGAGCGCTGCCGAGAGGAACGCGACGCAGTACAGCCCGGCGAGGCCGCGCTGGAAGACGATCCGGCTCAGCCAGTGGTCGGGCGCGGTGAACCACTCCATCGCCTCCAGTATCGGCCGTGGATCACGCCCTGACGAGCCGCCGGAGCGTCCGGCCCAGATGGCGTGCGTAGGCGCGCTGGAGCAGCGGGACCACGGGGCCGCCGAGGCGGGTGTACCAGGTGGCGGGGCGGCTGAACGCGGTGACCGTGAACCGCACCGTGCCGTCGGGGTCGAGGTCGACCACGAAGGACTCCTCGCCGCACTCGGGATGTCCGGTGAGCGTTCCGTAGGCGAAGCCGGTGCGGTGTTCCTCGTACGCCGTCCAGATCACCGAGCAGGGGACGCCGATCCGGAGCGGGCCGACGCCCGCCGACACCTCGACCGTGGCGCCGGGCTCGGTGCGGCCGGGATCGGCGAGGACGCGCGCCCCGGAGGCCCGGTGCATCCGCCAGGTGGTGACGGCGGCGCCCGCGGTCTCGAAGGCGGGGCGGCCGTGGCCGACCGCCTCGGTGTGCCGGAGGTGGTGGTAGCCCTCGGGGAGCGCCTCCGGGGTGCGGGTGGCGCCGACCTCGGCATAGGTGAGGGTCGGGCGGGGGCGTGGGGTCCGGGACAGGCTGTGCGTGAGGCGGGTCATGCCGGGAGCTCCGTTCGCGGGCGGGCCGTGGGGGTGGTGGGCGGTACGGGGCTGCCGGCGCGGTCCGAGGCGAGGCGGCGGCGGGCGAGCAGCGCGCAGACGGTGAAGCCGAGGGCGTTGCCCAGGCCGTGGGTCGCGGCGGTCCAGGTCAGGCCGAGGTGGGGCAGCCCGGTCGCCTCGCCGACCGCCCAGCTCAGGGCGAGCAGCATGGTGACGAAGAGGACCAGGGCGGAGACGGCGAGGAGCGTACGGGTGAAGCGGTCGGCAGCGGTCTCGCGGCGCTCGCGGAGGGTCAGGACGGCGACCGCCGTCATGCCGGCGGTCAGGACGGCCGCCCCCGCGAGTTCGGCCCAGTCGTCGATGAAGTAGCCGAGCAGGACGAGGAGGGTGCCCGCGGGGACGCTGAGCGCGGCGAAGCGGGCGGCGGGGGTGTCGGACGCGCGGCAGAGGAGGCCGGCGACCAGGGCGGCGGCGAAGCCCGCGAAGTGGAAGTGCGGGACGGTCAGCGCCAGGATGTCCAGGTCGAAGCCGAACAGCGGGTACGAGGCCCGCTCGGCGACGAGCGCGAGACCGGCGACCGACGGGGCGAGGAGGGCGGTGAGGACGGCCACCTCGCCCGCCCTGAGGGAGCGGGACAGGAACAGTCGGGCCGGGGCCTGGAGCGCGAGGGCGAGCGTGGCGAGCGCGTAGACGGCGGCGAGCGCGGTGGAGAGGCCCGAGCGGGGCAGCCAGAGGCTGAGCGCTCCGGGGAGCGCGAACAGGGGCCAGGCGCGCCGGAGTGGGTCCCATCCCGGGGGACGGGGGCCGTCGAGGAGGGCGAGCCCCGTCGGGACCACCCAGAGCATGCCGATCGTCACGACCGTGCTCACCAGGACCGACAGTGCGGTCATACGCCACCACCCCGACTTGAACGTGTTCAACTGCCGAGTCCGAGCGTAGAGCCTTTCTTGAACGCGTTCAAGTGGCTTGCCGCTCGCGCGGACCCGGTCGGCCGCGCTCCGCTTGCGGCGGCCCGCGCACTGCGACAGATATGAGGGACTGGCCGGAACCGGGCGCCGTGGCCCGGCGGAGAGAGAGAACGGGAGAACCAGGTGCGCTCAGCCCCCTGCCGGACGTGGCGGGCCCCCGCGGCTCCCCGCGCGACCCGACGCGCCGCCGTCCGCGCGGCCCTCCGCTCCGCACGCGCCACCCCCCGCGGCTCCGCCCGCTCCGCGCTCGCGGCGCTCACCGCCTCCCTGCTGCTCGCGGGCTGCTCCGCCGCCTGGGAAGGCGCCGGGGGCGGCGCCCAGCCGGCCGCCGCGGACGTGCAGGACGTCTTCCTCCAGCCGGTCGCCGAGCAGGGCCCCGACCCCTTCACCAAGTCCACCGCCCGGCACACGGCGACACGACCCTCCGGTGACCGCGACCGGGACCCCGCGGCCGAACACGTCCGCGAGGTCACCGGCTCCACCCCAGGGCTCTACGGCGGCACGCGCGCGGAGGGCAGCTGCGACGTCGAGCGGCAGGTCTCCTACCTCGCCGCCGACCAGGACAGGACCCGTGCCTTCGCCGAGGCCGCCGGAATCCCCGAGACCAACGTCGCCGGCTGGCTGCGCGGCCTCACCCCGGTCGTCCTGCGCGCGGACACCCGCGTCACCAACCACGGCTACCGCGAGCGCAGGGCCGACGCCTTCCAGGCAGTCCTGCAGGCCGGTACGGCGGTCCTCGTCGACCAGTACGGCTCCCCGCGCGTCCGATGCGCCTGCGGCAACCCGCTCCGCGCCCCGGCAGCCGCCCCCGGCGCCGTCCACCAGGGCGACCCCTGGGACGGCTTCGACCCCGACCGCGTGATCGTCGTCCGGCCGACGACCACCGTCGTCACCAGCCTGGTCATCGTGAACGCCGCCGACCGCAGCTGGATCGAACGGCTCACCGGCACCGACGGGGACAAGGACCGCAAGCCCGCCGTGGAACCGGCCTGCGACCCCGACGAATGCCGCCTGACCGGCTCCGGCACCCCCGACCCGGCCACGCCGCCCGACCCCAGCGCCCCGGACCGCAGCACCTCCCCGGCCCCCGCCTCCCCGGAGACGCCGCCCAGCGCGCCCGTCCCCCCGGCCCCGGAGAGCCCCGCCGACCCCGACGCCTCGGGAAGCGGCGACACGGACACCGGGCCGAGCCCCGCGGACCCCGACGCGTACCCGGTCCCTGACACGGAGCCGTACCCCGACCCGTACACCGACCCCGACGCGCAGCCCTACCCCGACCCCGACACGGAACCGTTCCCCGACCCGAACGCCGAGCCCCCGGGCGAGCCGCCCGCCGTGCCCGACGGCGAACTGCCGCCCGAGGACCTCTTCCCGGCCGGACCGGTCCCGGATCAGCCGGAGACCTTCGAAGGGTGAAACGGATCTTCCTGGTGCGCACGGCCGGGGCTGCGCCTAGCGTGGCCCCATGAACGCGGTCAGCGGGGGCGGGGAGGCGGTCGAGCGGCTCCGCCGCGCGGAGGAGGGGCGGGTCGTCGGGGCCAAGCTCCTCGCCGACTACGGCTCCGCCTTCCGGATGGGAGGCTTCGACTGGGACCTCGTCGCCGGCACGATGGACATGGACGAGGCCGCCCTCGACGTCTTCGACATGGACCGCGCGGAGTACGACGGCCGCCCCGAGACCCTCGGCTCGCGGGTCCTGCCCGACGAGGGCACTCGCCTCGACACCCTCGTCGCCCAGGCGCTCAAGGACGGCAGCGAGCAGTACGGCGCCTACTTCCGCATCCGCCGCCGCGACGGCGGCCACCAGTGGACCCACACCCAGGGAATCGTCCACCGCGACGACACCGGCCGCCCGGTCCGCATCGTCGGCGTCGTCCGCGACGCCACCCACGAACTCACCGAGTCCGCCGCCCGGCTCGGTCTCGACGAGGGGCGGCGCAAGCGCGCGGGCGTCGTCGAGGGCACCACCGCGGCCCTCGCCTACGCGCGGACCGTGCAGGACGTCATCGACCTGCTCAACGACTCGCACGCGCTCGAACACTTCGGCGCCGCGAGTCTCGTCATGGGCCTCCTCGAGGCCGGCCGCATCCACCTCGTCGCCGAGGGCCCCGCAGGCGCCTTCGTGCCGGGCACGCGCTTCACCCGGGTGGACGAGCCGTACCCGATGAGCGAGGTGATCCGCACCCTGCGGCCCCGGTTCATCGACTCGGCCGACGACTTCGCCCGCTCCTTCCCGGTCCTCTGGCCCCACATCAGCGGGCTCGGTATCACCGCCGCCGCCTATCTGCCGCTCATCGCCCAGGCCCGGCCCATCGGCGCGCTCGGCCTGCTCTACAGCGACAGGACCGGCTTCAGCGAGGACGAGCGGACCCTGCTCGTCGCCCTCGGCAGCAGCATCGCCCAGAGCCTCCAGCGGGCCATGCTCTACGAGCAGGAGCACGACCTCGCCGAGGGCCTCCAGCAGGCCATGCTGCCGCGCCGGATCCCCGAGGTGCCCGGCGCCCAGACCGCCGTACGCTACCGCTCGGCCCGCCTCGGCCGGGACATCGGCGGCGACTGGTACGACATCATCGCGCTGCCCGGCGGACGCGTCGGCGCCGTCATCGGCGACGTACAGGGCCATGACACCCACGCGGCGGCCGTCATGGGCCAGCTGCGGATCGTGCTGCGCGCGTACGCCGCCGAGGGGCACCCCCCGGCCACGGTGATGGCCCGCGCCTCCGTCTTCCTGCACGAGCTCGACACCGAACGCTTCGCGACCTGCACCTACGCCGAGGTCGACCTCGGCACCGGGGTCGTCCAGGTCGTCCGCGCCGGCCATGTCGACCCGCTGCTCAGGGAGATCGACGGCAGCAGCCGCAGACTGCCGGTGGAGGGCGGACTGCCACTCGGCCTCTCCGCGGAGTTCGGGCGCCTCGACTATCCCGTGACCACCCTCGAACTGGACCCGGGGCAGACCCTCATGCTCTACACCGACGGCCTGGTCGAGAAGCCAGGCGCCGACCTCGACGAGGGCCTCGAATGGCTCTCGGCCCTCGTCCGGCGCGGGCCCGCCGACCTCCAGGAACTCGCCGACCACCTGTGCGAGGTGGTCGCCGACCGGGGCGGCGAGGACGACGTCGCCATTCTGCTGCTGCGCCGCCACGGCGCCCCGGCGGCCCACGATGCCGGCCGGTTCCGGCAGCACGTCGCCCAGAACGACCCCGAGGCGCTGAGTTCGGCCCGGCACATGATCAGGGCCGCCGTACGGGCCTGGGGCGCGGAGGAGCGCGCGGACGAGATCGAGCTGGTCGCCGACGAGCTCATGACCAACGCGCTGATGCACACCGACGGAGGGGCGATCGTGACCCTGCGGGTCCTCGCCGGGACAGAACGGCCCGGGACGGAACGGCCAGGGACCGGATGGCCTGGGACCGAGCGGCCTGGAATCGAGCGGCCCGGGACCGAGCGGCCTGGAATCGAGCGGCCCGGGACCGAGCGGGCTGGAATCGAGCGGCCCGGGGCCGAGCGGGCCGGGGCCGGACGGCGGCTCCGGGTGGAGGTGGAGGACCGGTCCAGCGCGCTGCCCCGGCGCCGTGAGGCGGGGGAGGCGGGCGTGTCCGGGCGGGGCCTGTTCCTGGTCGACCAGCTCTCCGACGTGTGGGGCGTCGAGCCGCGGGGCGGCGGCAAGTGCGTGTGGTGCGAGTTCACGCTGGAGAGCTGACACTGTTAACCGAGCGTAAACTGATCGTACTTGACCGTAACTGTCGGTACGCGATTGACTTCGCTCTCCCGCCTCTCCGCGCAGGACATGAGGACACCGTGAGCAGCGAGCTACTGGCACCGCTTGACCTGGCCTTCTGGCACCTGGAATCCCCCGCCCACCCCCTGCACCTCGGGGCCCTCGCCCACTTCGGCCCCGTCCCCCCGGACGGTGAGCCCGGCCGGGACCCAGTGGACGTCCTGGACCTGCTCGCCCGCCGCGCCGCCGCCGTCCCCCGGCTCCGTATGCGCGTCCGCGACGTCCTGCTGCCCGTCGGCGGCGCCGCCTGGAGCGCCGACCCGGACTTCGACGTACGCCGCCACGTCCACGAGATCTCCCTGCCCGGCGCCGACTTCCCCGCCGAGACCGCCCGGCTCGCCGCCGAACTCATGGAACGCCCCGTCGCCCGAGGACTGCCGCCCTGGGAGATGTACCTGCTCAACGGCGCTCCCGACGGATCCTTCGCCGTCCTCGTCAAACTCCACCACGCCCTCGCCGACGGCATGCGGGCCGTCGCCATCGGCGCCGGGATCTTCGACGAGATCGCCTCGGGACACCGCCCCGCGCGCCGCCCCCGCCCCCTGCCGCCGCGCTCCTTGCACCCCGGCCCCGGACGGCTCCTCGGCATGGCCCGGGACCGCCTCGGTGACCTCGGCCGGGCCGTCGAGGTCGGCGCCTCGGTCGTCGGGTCCTCCGTCGCCCGCGCCGGCCGCCTCGACGGACGTCCCACCGCCGCGCTCGCCGCCGAATCGAGCGGAACCCGGCGCGTCGCCACCGCGACCCTGCCCCTCGACCGTGTCCACCGCGTCCGCCGCGGTACGGGCGGCACCGCCAACGACGTCCTCCTCGCCGTCGTCGCCGGCGCTCTGCGCCGCTGGTTCGACGGACGCGGCCTGCCCCTGCCCGAAGCCGACCCGAGGGCCCTCGTCCCCGTCTCCCGCCGCCGCCCCGGCGGCCCGCCCGGCCCCGGCAACAGCCTCTCCGGCTACCTCCTCGACCTGCCCGTCACCGAAGCCGACCCGGCCGCACGCCTGGCCGCCGTCCGGCACGGCATGGACCGCAACAAGGCTGCCGGGCCCTTCAGGGGCGCAGGCGCCGTCGCCCTCCTCGCCGACCAGCTGCACCCGCTCGCGCACCGCTTCGGCGCCCCCCTCGCCGCCGGCGCGGCCCGGCTCCTCTTCGACCTCCTCGTCACCCAGGTGCCGCTGCCCCGCTCGGCGCTCTCCCTCGGCGGCGCCCCGCTGCGCGCGCTCTTCCCGATGGCCCCGCTGGCCCGCGGCCAGTCCCTCGCCGTCGCCATGTCCCCGTACGGCGGCCAGGTCCACATCGGCCTCGTCGCCGACGGCGCGGCGGTCCCCGACCTGGACGCGCTGGCCGCCGCGCTCACGGCCGAACTCGACCTCCTCGATCCGCCGGAGACTCCCTGACGGCTCCCGTCGGCTCCCGAGGGCGTGACCCCGGCCGTCACGCCCCGCACGTGGTCCCCGGCCGGACCCGGGTGAGCGAGATCAGGTACTCCTCGACCTTCCTGTCGACGCAGGCGTCGCGGCCGTACCCGGTGTGGCCGGCCGAGTCGAACGTCAGCAGCATGCCGTCGGGGAACTGGCGCGCCAGGCTCACCGCCTCGCCGTACGGCGTCGCCGGGTCGCCCTTCGTGCCCACGACGAGGACCGGCGGAACCTCCGGGGCGTCCACCCGGTGCGGGCGCCCGGGACCGGCGGGCCAGTCCCGGCAGACCAGCTCGTTCGTCACACCGGTCGTGCCGTAGACGCCCGCGGCCTTCTCGGCCGGGGCGAGCGCGTCCCAGTAGGCCTGCGCGTCGCGCGGGTGGGGGACGTCGAGGCAGTTGACCGCGATGAGCGCGGCGTCGCTGTTGTCCTCGGGGACGCCGCTCGCGGACTCGTCGCTCGGGGACCCGGACTCCTCGGCGCCGGTGTCGGCGTCCGGATCAGTGTCGGAGCCGGACTCGGTCTCTGGATCGGTCTCGGTCCCGGTCCCGGCGTCCGGGTCCGTCTCGGCGTCCGTGTCCGGGGGCTCCTCCTCGCCCGACGCCAGGGCCGCCAGCTTCGTCCCGTCCCCCTCGTCCGCCGCGACGAGCGCGTCGGACAGGCCCTCCCACTGGTCCTCCGGCGTGTACATGGACAGGCTCAGCGCGGCGAGCAGGCCCGCCGCGTCGAGCCCGGACGCGGAGTCGTCGACCGGCAGCGGCTCGCGCCGTGTCCGTTCGAGGAGGCGGTCGATGAGCGCGCGTATCTCCTCGGGCGTCGCACCGGGGCAGCCGTCACCGATCGTGCCTGCGCAGGACTCGGCGTACTCCGCCACCGCTGCCCGGAACCCGGTGGCCTGGCCGAGCATGCGCTGCCGCCAGTCGAGGGACGGGTCGACCGCTCCGTCCAGGACCATCGCCCGTACACGGCGCGGGAACTGCTCGGCGTACGAGGTGCCCAGACTCGTGCCGTACGACCAGCCGACGTACGTCAGCCGCCGTTCGCCGAGCGCCGCCCGCAGCACGTCCAGGTCCCGGGCCACGTCGTCCGTCCCGACGTGCGGGAGCAACGGGCCGCTGGCCTTCCGGCAGTCGGCGGCCGTCGCCCGGGCCGCGGCGAGGGCGTCGGCGCGCTCGGCGTCCGTCCGGGGGTGGAGCGGTGCGCTCGCGGACTGCTCGTCGGCCGCTTCCGCCGGTTCCGGTTCCGTGGACCCGGCGGACTCGGTGGACTCCGCGGATTCCTCGGTGAGGCAGGTCAGGGCCGGCTTGCTCTCCCCGACCCCGCGCGGGTCGAAGGACACGATGTCGAACCGCTCGCGCACGCCCCGGCCCATGTCCTCGGCGACGCCGTCCTTGATGAGCCGCACCCCGCGCTCACCAGGGCCACCCGGGTTGAGAACGAGCGAGCCGACGCGCTTCCCCGGGGGCGCGGTGACCGACTTCGCCACCGGCAGCAGGAACGTCCTGCCGTCGCCGGGCCGGGCGTAGTCCATCGGAACGGTGAGCGTGGCGCACCGGTGGGCGCCGCACGGCCGCCAGGTGAGCTGCTGGCCGTAGAAGCGCCGCAGGTCGGGACGGTCGACAGGGTCGACCGCCCCGACCGATCGCGGCCGGTCCCCGCCCGCACGGGGCCCGGCCGTGCAGGCCGCGAGGGAGGTGGCGCCGAGCACGGCGAGGGCGAGGACGAGAGCCTGACTGCGGCGGACGGGGGCGGTGATCACGAGGTACTCCCATGGGTGGTCGGTCCAGGGAAGGATCACGCGTGGATGCTGAGGATTTGCTGAGGCGGACGGGGAGCGGCTCCGTGACGGCGAGGCACCTGACCGATGCGACGACGGCCCACGCCTCCTGACCCCGCGCCTCCTCACCGGTGGGACGACGGCCCGCGCCTCCTCACCGGTCCGACGGCCCGCGTCCCCTCGCGTCCGGTGCCGGCAGTCGCAGGACGAACCTGGCCCCGCCGTGCTCCGAACGTCCCGCCGTGAGCGTGCCGCCGTGGGCGTGGGCGACCCAGGACGCGATGGACAGGCCGAGACCCGTGGAGCCCGACCCGCTCCGGAACCGTTCGAACAGGGCGCCCGCGACCTCCGCCGGCAGGCCGGGGCCCGCGTCCTCGACCGTCAGGGTGCCGTCCCGGGTCACCCTGACGCGTACGTCCGCCGGAGCCCCCGGGGCGTGGCCGTGCGTGAGCGCGTTGCCCAGGAGGTTGCCGACGGCCCTGCGCACCAGGTCCGGATCGGCGACGACGACCGTGTCCTCGGCCTCCACCCGGACGTGATGGCCCTCGGTCGGGGCCTCGTCGACGACAGCCTCCACCACCTGGTCCAGGCGCAGCGGCTGGCGCGTCACCGTGGCCGTGCCGGACATGAGCCGGGCCCGGGTGAGCAGCCCGTCGACCAGCCGGCCCATGCCCTCCGCGAGGCGCAGCGTTCGCCGGTGGACGTCCGTGCTGTCGGTCTCGCCGCGCAGCGCCGTCTCCGCGAGCGTGCGGAGCGAGGCGGCCGGGGTCCGCAGGTCGTGAGCGGCGTCCGCGAGAAACGCCTCCTGCTGGCCGAGCGCGGTGAGCGCGGGCCGAACCGCCCGACCCGACAGGACGTGGCCGACGGCCGCCGAGAGCAGCACGAGCACCGCGCAGCTACCCGCCACCCCCCACACGAGCCGCCGGTGGTCGTCCCACTGGGCCGTCGCGTCGGCCACGGTCACCAGGACGCCCTGCGGCCCCTCGTCCCCGGCCGCTTCCGGCGGGTAGAAGGGCAGCGCGAACACCCGGACGGGCGCGCCGTCCGTCGCGCGCCGGTCGAAGCCCCGGGCGTCACCCGCCCGCGCCGCCGCCCGCCCGGCCTCCAGGAGCACGTCGGCGCCGACGGACAGACAGGGCGCGGCCGGCGCGTGCCGCACGGTCAGGCCGTCCGGGTCGTCGGGGGCCGTGAGGAGCACGGCCAGTGGCGGGCAGCCGGTGTTCACGGTGTCCGCCAGGACGTCGGTGGCGAGCCGCCCGTTCTCGTCGGTCTCCAGGAGACCGAGTGCCCAGCTGGTGTCCGCGTCCATCACGTGGTCGAGCTGTTCCCGCCAGCGAGCGCTGTCGCTGCGCACGGCGAACACGGCCATCGCGACCAGCCCGACGGCGCTCGTCAGCGCGAACAGGAGGCTGATCCGCCGTCGCAGCCGCAGCACCCGCGCCGTCGGCGTGAGCGAGGACGCGGGCGCGCGGCGGGGGAGCGCCGGCCTCATCGTGCGTCGTCGGGCGCGAGCCGGTAGCCCACGCCCCGTACCGTGTGGATCAGCGGCGGCTCCCCGAGCTTGCGGCGGAGCTGGGAGACGAGCACCTCCAGGACGTTGGACTGCGGCTCGGCCATCTCGTCCCAGCAGCTCTCGATCAGCTCGGCGCGCGAGACCGCCTGGTCGGCGCGGGCCGCGAGGACCTCAAGGACCGCGAACTCCCTGGTGGTGAGCGTGAGCAGGACGCCGGCGCGGCGGACGTGCCGACGGGCGGTGTCGATCTCCAGGTCGCCGAGGCGGTGCACCGGAGGGCGTACGACGGCGGAGCGGCGGCACAGGCTGCGCACCCTGGCCACCAGCTCGGGCACGGCGAACGGCTTGACGAGGTAGTCGTCGCCGCCGCTCGCGAAGCCCTCCACCCGGTCCGCGACCGTGTCACGCGCGGTCAGGAACAGGACGGGCACGTCCCGCCCGGCGCGCCGCAGCCCGTCGACATAGGCGGCGGCGTCCCCGGACGGCAGCATCCGGTCGAAGACGGCGCAGTCGTACGCGGTGACGAACAGGGCCTCGTCGGCCCGCGGCAGGTCGGCGGCCTCGTCGACGGCGAGCCCGGCGGCCCGCAGAGCGGCGGCCACCCCGAACCGGAGGTCTTCGTCGTCCTCGACGAGCAGTACGCGCACGAGTCTCACCCTAAGGCCCCAGGTGGAAGGCCCCGCCTGGGTCCCGACGCGCGCGGCGGGACGCTCGGCTGCCGCTGCCGCTGCCGCTGCCGCTGCCGCTGCCGCTGCCGCTGCCGCTGCCGCCGTCGCCGTCGCCGTCGGCGCGCGCGTGCCCGCCGTACGGGTGCGACGAACGGCCCGCCCCCTCCCTGAGCGCGTCGCTCACCGATCGCCCCCGGGGCGTACCGGCGCGCGGCCCCGGCGCCGGTACGGCAGGGTGGAACCATGCCCGAACTCCCCGAGGTGGAAGCGTTGCGCGCGTTCCTCGACACGCATCTGGTGGGCAAGGAGATCGCCCGCGTGACGCCCGTCGCGATCAGCGTCCTCAAGACGTACGACCCGCCCCTGAGCGCGGTCGAGGGCGCCGAGGTCACCGCGGTCGGGCGGCACGGGAAGTTCCTCGACCTCACCGCCGCCGGACCCGCGGGCGAGCTCCACCTCCTGTTCCACCTGGCCCGGGCCGGCTGGCTCCGCTGGCAGGACCCGCTGCCCACGGGGCCGCCCCGGCCCGGCAAGGGCCCGCTGGCCCTGCGTACCGCGCTCACCGGTGGCGACGGCTTCGACCTCACCGAGGCAGGCACGACCAAACGCCTCGCCGTCCACCTGGTCCACGATCCCCAGGAGGTGCCGGGCGTCGCCCGGCTCGGCCCCGACCCGCTCGCCGAGGACTTCGGCCCCGAGGAGTTCGCCGCACTGCTCGCCGGCGAGCGCCGCCAGATCAAGGGCGCCCTGCGCGACCAGAGCCTCATCGCCGGCATCGGCAACGCGTACAGCGACGAGATCCTCCACGCGGCGAAGATGTCCCCCTTCAAGCCCGTGCGGAACCTCACCCCGGAGGAGACGGCCGCTCTCTACACGGCGATGCGGACCACCCTCCACGAGGCCGTCGAACGCTCCCACGGCCTCGCCGCCGGCAAGCTCAAGGCCGAGAAGAAGAGCGGCCTGCGCGTCCACGGGCGCACCGGCGAGGCCTGTCCGGTGTGCGGGGACACCATCCGCGAGGTCTCCTTCAGCGACTCCTCGCTCCAGTACTGCCCCACCTGCCAGACCGGCGGCAAGCCACTCGCCGACCGGCGCCTGTCGAAGCTCCTCAAGTAGGCGCGCGGCGGCGATCCGCCCGTTCCTCCTGCGGCCTGCGGCCTGCGGCCTGCGGCCTGCGGCCCCGCCCGTTCCTCCTGCGGCCCTGCCGCCCCGCCCGGCCCGCGAGCCGCGCCCACTACACTCCGCCGCATGCTGCGCGTACTGGCCGTCGACGACGAGGAACCCGCCCTCGGGGAGCTCCTCTACCTGCTGCGCGCCGACCCCCGCGTCCGGAGCGCCGAGGGAGCGGGCGACGCCACCGCCGCCCTCCGCAGGATCGGGCGCGCACTGGAGACCGGGCCGGACGGCGACGAGGCCGTGGACGTCGTCTTCCTCGACATCCACATGCCCGGCCTCACCGGGCTCGACGTCGCCCGGCTGCTCGCCGGCTTCGCCCGGCCGCCGCTCGTCGTCTTCGTCACCGCCCACGAGGGCTTCGCGCTCCAGGCCTTCGACCTGAAGGCCGTCGACTACGTCCTCAAGCCCGTCCGCCGCGAGCGGCTCGCCGAGGCCGTCCGCCGGGTCCACGACCTGGTGCACGCCACCGCCGCCCCGGCGGCGCCCGTCGCCGCCGAACAGATCCCCGTCGAGCTGGGCGGGGTCACCCGCTTCGTCCCCGTCGACGACATCGCCTACGTGGAGGCCCACGGCGACTACGCCCGCCTCCACACCGACCACGGCAGCCATCTCGTCCGCATCCCGCTCTCCACCCTCGAGGAGCGGTGGGCGGCCCGGGGCTTCGTCCGCATCCACCGCAGCCATCTCGTGGCCCTCGCCCGGATCGACGAGCTCCGGCTCGACGGCGGAGCCACCTCCGTCCGGGTCGGCGACGCCGATCTCGCGGTCAGCCGCCGGCACGCCCGCGACCTGCGGGACCTGCTGATGCGGCGTGCCGGGGGCTGACCCTCCGTACCCCTGTCGCGGCCGGGAAGCGCTGCGTAGACTCCACGCGTCCCGGGTCTCGGCCCGCAGGAGCTGTCGGAAGTCGTCGAGAGGCCGGAGCGGACCCCGATGTCCGAGCACCACCCTCCCCCCGCCCCCGGCCGGGGGGACCCCCCTCGCAGGCCCCGCCGCGAGACCGTCACCTATGCCTCCGCCCACGGTGCCGGGGCCGTGCCGAACCCCGCCCGGCGGCGGCCCGTCCACCCTCCGGCCCGCTCGGAGATCGACGAGCAGACCACTCTCGGCCACACCTACGTCCGCTCCCTGATGCGCAGCCAGCTGCGCGCCGCCCTCACCGCACTCGGTGCCCTCGCGCTGCTCGTCGGCTCCCTGCCGCTGCTGCTCGCGCTGCCCGCGCCCGAGGCCTTCGTCTGGATCGCCCTCGGGGTGGGTGTGTATCCCGTCGTCTGGGGGATCGCCCACTGGTACGTGCGCCGCGCCGAACGCAACGAGCGCGACTTCACCGGCCTCGTCGAACGGTGAGGCGCCCCACCATGAGCGATCCCCGCGCGGTGCCCGCGTGAACCAGACCTACGCCGTCGCGGCCGTCACCGCCGTCGTGCTCGCCACCGTCCTCATCGGCGCCCTCGGCCTGCGGATCTCCCGTACCACCTCCGACTTCTACGTCGCCTCCCGTACCGTCGGGCCGGGCCTCAACGCGGCCGCCATCAGCGGCGAGTACCTCTCCGCCGCCTCCTTCCTGGGCATCGCGGGTCTCGTCCTCGTCCAGGGCCCCGCCATGCTCTGGTACCCGGTCGGCTACACCGCCGGCTACCTCGTCCTGCTCGTCCTCGTCGCGGCCCCACTGCGCCGCTCCGGCGCGTACACCCTCTCCGACTTCGCCGAGGCCCGCCTCGAATCACCGCAGGCCCGCCGGCTCGCCAGCCTCTTCGTCGTCGGCATCGGCTGGCTCTACCTGCTGCCGCAGCTCCAGGGCGCGGGCCTCACCCTGGAGATCCTCACCGGGGCACCCGACTGGGTCGGCGGACTGCTCGTCGCCCTCGTCGTGACGGGGACCGTCGCCGCCGGAGGCATGCGCAGCATCACCTTCGTCCAGGCCTTCCAGTACTGGTTGAAACTCACCGCCCTGCTCGTCCCCGTCCTCTTCCTGCTCGCCGCCTGGTACGGCGACGGGGCACCCAGGGCGCGTTTCGACGCGCCCGCCGTCCTCCGCGGCCACACCGTCGTCAAGGTCGCCGACACCGTACGCATCGGCCTCGACGCCCCGCTGACCGTCACGGTCACCGGAAGCGTCGACTCCGTCCCGTACGAGCAGCGGACCGTGACCCTGCCCGCCGGCACCCACCACGTCCTCGGCGGCACCACCCTCGTCTTCGAGCCCGGCGCGGCCCTTCCGGAGAGGGTCGCCAGCGGCACCGACCCCCTCGGCTGGTCCCAGCCGCTGGCCGGCGGGCGCGACGGGCATCAGCTGTACGCCACGTACGGACTGATCCTCGCGACCTTCCTCGGCACCATGGGGCTTCCCCACGTCGCCGTCCGCTTCTACACCAGCCCGCACGGCCGGGCCGCCCGCCGCACCACCCTGGTCGTGCTCGGGCTCGTCGGCGCCTTCTACCTGCTGCCGCCGCTGTACGGGGCCCTCGGCCGGATCTACGCCCCCGAGCTCGCCCTCACCGGTTCCGCCGACGCCGCCGTGCTCGTCCTGCCCGACCGGATCCTCGGCGGTCTCCTCGGCGACCTCCTCGGCGCGCTCCTCGCCGGCGGCGCCTTCGCGGCCTTCCTCTCGACCGCCTCCGGGCTCACCATGTCCGTCGCCGGGGTCCTCACCCAGGACGTGCTGCCGTCCCGGGGCGTACGGCACTTCCGCCTCGCGACCCTCCTCGCCACCGCGGTGCCGCTCGCCGTCGGGGTGGTCGCCTCCAAGGTGCCGGTCGCCGACGCCGTCGGCCTCGCCTTCGCCGTCTCCGCCTCCTCCTTCTGTCCGCTGCTTGTCCTCGGCATCTGGTGGCGGCGGCTGACCCCGCCCGGCGCCATGGCGGGACTCCTGCTCGGCGGCGGATCCGCCCTCGCTGCCGTGATGGCGACCCGGGCCGGGCTCGCCCCCGAGGGCTGGCCGCACACCCTGATGGCCTGGCCGGCCGTCTGGTCGGTCCCGCTCGGCTTCCTCACCATGGTCCTCGTCTCGCTCGCGACGCCCGGTCGCGTCCCGCCCGGCACTCCGGCGCTCCTCGCGCGCCTCCACCTTCCGGAGGAGTTCACCGGCACCGTCCCCGCCCAGGAGGCCCGCAGATGACCGGCATCGCCCTCGCCGCCGTGGCCGCCGCCGGGGTGGTGCTGCTCGCCGCCGGCTTCGTCCTGGGACGGTTCGCCGCCCGGCGCGGCGGCCGCGCCGCCGATCCCGATCTCGGCACGCCCGTCGAACGGGCCACCTTCCACACGCTGCACACCGCCTCGCTCGCCGCCCCGCCGCTGCGCGCCGGACTCACCGAGGAGACGGCCCGCAGGGCGGCCGGCACACTCCGCTCCCTGCTCGGCACGGAGGCGCTCTGCCTCACCGACCGGGGCGCCGTCCTCGCCTGGGACGGACCGGGCGAGGCGCATCACCGCGCACACGTGCCGGAGCAGGCCGCCGACACCCTGGAGACCGGCCGCAGCCGGTCCGCGCACACCGGCTGCGACGATCCGGCCTGCCCGCTGCGCTGGGCGGTCATCGCCCCGCTCACCGGGGAGGACGGTGTGCTCGGCGCGCTCGTCGCCTACGGCTCGCGGGAGTCGGCCGTCCTGGTGCGGGCGGCGACCGAGGTGGCCCGCTGGGCCTCCGTACAGCTCGAACTGGCCGAGCTCGACCGTTCCCGCACCCGGATCGTGGAGGCCGAGATACGCGCGCTGCGCGCCCAGATCTCCCCGCACTTCATCTTCAACTCCCTCGCGGCCATCGCCTCGTTCGTGCGCACCGACCCGGAGCGGGCCAGGGAACTCCTCCTGGAGTTCGCCGACTTCACCCGCTACTCGTTCCGCAGGCACGGTGAGTTCGCCCAGCTGGCCGACGAACTGCGTTCGATCGAGCAGTACTTGGCACTCGCCGGGGCGCGCTTCGGGGACCGGCTCAAGGTGACGCTGCAGATCGCCCCCGAGGTCCTGCCGGTGACCCTGCCGTTCCTCTGTCTCCAGCCGCTGGTGGAGAACGCCGTGAAGCACGGTCTCCAGGACCGGGAGCGGGGCTGCCGGGTCACCATCGCGGCCCGGGACGCGGGCGCGGAGGCCGTGGTGACCGTCGAGGACGACGGCATCGGCATGGACCCGGAGCTGCTGCGCTCGGTCCTGCGCGGAGAGCACCCGGCGGGCTCCGGCATCGGTCTCTCGAACGTGGACGAGCGGCTGCGCCAGGTGTACGGGACGGAGTACGGGCTCGTCATCGAGACCGGCGTCGGCGCCGGGATGAAGGTGACGGTACGCATCCCCAAGTACCGCCCGGGAGTGCACCGTTCAGCACCGTGACGGCGCCAGGTCGCCAGGGAGCGGGGTCGTCGGGCCGCCGGTCACCGGGCCCCCGGTCAGCGCAGGTGCAGCGAGAGATGGGCCAGCGGCAGGCCCAGCTTCCAGGCGGGCAGCCAGATCTGCTCGTCCTCGTCGACGGGGCACTCCTGGTCGTCACCCGCCCGGCCTTCGAGGTCTGCGGCGCGCACCCAGGTGTCCCGCAGACGCCGCCACGCGCTCTCCGCGAGCGCCAGGTCGGGGCCGTCGCCGCCGGACGCGCGCCGGGCGGCCAGCCGCTCCTCGACCCAGGGGGGCCAGGGCCGGTCGTACGCGGTGTGGCGCAGCCACGCGTCGATCCGGCCGGCGGCCCGGCCGCCCGCCGGTCCGTCCGGCCCCTCCGAGAGGTGGACGGTGAGGGCGAGTGCCTGGAGGCCCGCGCGGTACTCCAGTGAACCGGGCGCCACGAGTGCGGCGGCCCGCAGCACCTCGTCGGCCAGGTACTCGGCGCACAGCCAGGCCATCGGGACGGCGAGGCCGCCGCCACTCGTGCCACCGGCGCCGTTCGTGCTCTCGGGCAGCAACGCTCCCACCTTCTCCCGGACATGGAGGACCCGGATGTGTGGGGCCCGGGGAGAGCTTCCTCCGCGAAGGGCGCCCGCGGGTGCCGCTTTGCTCAACTGGCCCGTGTGGTTTCGGATACGTTTCCCGGCCGGATCGGTGCCGGTGGGATTCCTGTTGTCACGGGAGACGGGTGAGGCCGGAGGGGCACGTCCGGGCGGTTCAGCCGAGGAGCGCGTACACCGCCGTCGCGTGCGCCGCGGTCTCTTCCGTGCCCTCGGCCGTCATGGTGATGTCGGCGAAGGCCATCCGCTTGCCCGCCTTGGTGAGCCGGGCCCGCACCAGGACGTCGGTACCGAGGACCGCCCGCTGGAAGCTGATCGACTGCTGGACGGTGGTCATCGGCACGAAGCCGCCCCGTGCGGCGGCGACCGCGATCACCGTGGCCGTGTCGGCGGCGGCCATCAGGGCCTGGCCGGAGAGGCCACCGCCCTCCCGGGCGAGCCGGTCCGACCACGGGAGCCGGAGTACGGCCCCGTCGGCTTCGACGGACTCGACGGTGAGCCCCAGGTCGAGCACCCAGGGGGCGAAGTTGTCGGCGAGGACCTTTTCGGCGGCGGCGAGTGTGAGTGTCACGGCGTCATTGTGGGGCCCCGGCACGGGGCCGGGCAACGGCCGTGCGGCGCGGCCGGTAGCCGGGCAGGGAACGGCCGAGCTGCCGCAGCGCGTAGTGGGAGCGCGACTTGACGGTCCCGGCGGGGATGCCGAGTTCCACGGCGGCCTCGTTGACGGTGAGGCCGTGGAAGTACAGCCGGACGAGCACCGCGCGGTGCTCGGGGCTCAGTCCGCGGACGGCCGCCCGCACGTCCAGGGCGGCCTCGGCCGAGGCCGTGGCGTCGGCGGGGTCGGGCGTCACCGCCAGGACGCCGTCGCCGATCTCGGCGGGCCGGGCGAGGCGTGAGCGCCGGGCGTCGATGGCGAGGCGGCGGGCCACGGTGAAGAGCCAGGGGCGCATCGACTCGTAGGGGCCGTCGAAGGCCTCGGGGTGGAGCCAGGCCCGTACCAGGGTCTCCTGTGCGAGGTCCTCGGCCCGCTGGCGGTCCCCGTAGGTGAGGCCGAGCAGGAAGGAGAGCAGCGCGGGGCCGTGGTCCCGCTGCAACTCCTCAAGGGTCCGTTCGTCGGTGGTCGCCGTCGTCATGCTGCCCGCCTCTCCGCGGCTCGTCGTCCGGGCCGTATACGAGCGCATCCGGGCGGCGAGGGACAGGGAACGGACACCGGTGTGCGACGAACGGTCGCACCGAGCGGCGAATGGTACGGCGAGCGGTCGGACGCACGTCCGAACGGAGGTGTTGCGTCCGTTTCAGCGGGGTTCCTGCCCCGATGCGGCCTTGACCCTTGACTGCGGCTTTCCCGGGAGATCAATTCGTCAGAACAGATGTTCATCACACGAATTGGGTGGAGTGCCGTCATGACCTCACGCACCAGACCGGCCGGCGCGGCGGCGGTGGCCGCCGTCCTGCTCGCGGCGGCCACCGGCTGCAGCGACGGGAGTGGCCCGGCCGGCGGAGCCGTCACCCCCGAGGCCACCGCCGGACGGCCGGGGAACGTGCGGCCCGCCGCCCCGTCCGCCGCCCCCGGCGGGGCCTCCGCGACCGCCGGATTCACGCTCGTCGCCTCGGGAGACGTCCTCCCGCACGACTCGATCATCCGCCGGGCGGCCGCGGACGCCGGCGGCGACGGCTACGACTTCGCCCCCATGCTCTCCGGGGTGAGGTCCGTCGTCTCCCGGGCCGACCTCGCCATCTGCCACATGGAGACCGTGTACGGGAAGGAGGGCGGCCCCTACACCGGCTACCCAGCCTTCAAGTCGCCGCCCGAGGTCGCCTCCGCGCTCAAGGCCACCGGGTACGACTCCTGCTCCACCGCCTCCAACCACACCCTCGACGACGGAGCGGCCGGCCTCGGCCGCACCCTCGACGCCCTCGACCGGGCCGGTGTCCGGCACGCCGGATCGGCCCGTACGGCGGCGGAGGCGGCGACCCCCACCCTGCTGAAGGCCGGCGGTGCGACGGTCGCCCAGCTCGCCTACACCTATGACACCAACGGCTACCCGCTGCCCGAGGGCCAACCGTGGGCCGTTCAGCTCCTCGACGAGCGGAAGGTGATCGCCGACGCCCGCGCCGCCCGCGCGGCCGGCGCCGACGTGGTCGTCGTCAGCGTCCACTGGGGCACCGAGTGGCAGACCGCACCCGACGAGCGCCAGCTCTCCCTCGGCCGCGCGCTCACCGCCTCGCAGACGGGCGGCCGCCCCGACATCGACCTGATCATCGGCACCCACGCGCATGTGCCGCAGGCGTACGAGAAGGTCAACGGCACCTGGATCGTCTACGGGATGGGTGACCAGATCGCCGGCGACATGATCAACCACCAGGGTGCCTACGACCCCCGGGGCAACCAGGGCAGCATCGGCCGCTTCACCTTCGCCCCGCCAGGGAAGCCGGGCGGGCGCTGGGAGGTGACCAAGGCCGAGTTCGTCCCGCAGTGGTTCGACACCGCGCGGGGCCGGGTGGTCAACCTCGCAGCCGACGGCGGAGACCCGCACCGCGCCGGCATCCGCGACACGATCCGGCAGGTGGTCCTCAGCCGGGGCGCCGACCGGGACGGCCTGGTGATGGGCGAGTAGCCCGCCGCCCGGTGCGCGCGCCGAGCACGGGGTGACGGTGACCGGCCGGCGGCCCGCCGTCCCCGGCGTCGGGGCTATCGGCTCATCGGGTGTTTTCGGACGGGCGGCCGGTGTCGGTGAACCGCGCGGGCCCTCATCCATACGAACCATTAGTCATGAAAAAGGATCAGATGACCAGTGGGCGGCGCGCGGTGCTGCGGCTCGCCGCCGCCCTCGGGGCCACCGCCACCGTCGGAGTCCTCGCTGCGGACCGGCTCGCCGCCCCCGAGCGGACCACCCGCGCCGTGCGGACGGGGGCGGGAGGCGCCGGGGCAGGTGCCGCGGCGGCCCCGGCGGCGGGCCCCCAGGCCCAGGCCCCCCGGCTCCGCCCCAGCGCCTACCGGCTCCAGCCGATGACCGCGTACGCGCCGCCCGCCTTCCGGCGCGCGGTGCCGCCGGTGCGGCAGCGGCCCTTCCTCAGCGTGTCCGGGGCCGGCCGCTCCATGGTGCTGACCTTCGACGACGGACCCGACCCCCGCTACACCCCCGGCATCCTGAAGACCCTGCGCCGGTACGAATGCCGGGCGATGTTCTTCGTCTGCGGCGAGATGGCCGTCGAGAACCCGGACCTGCTGAAGGAGATGGCCGACGACGGTCACGTCATCGGCAACCACTCCTGGTCCCACCCGCTCATCCCCAAGCTGCGGCCCTCCCGCATCCGCGACGAACTCGGCTCCACGAGCGAGGTCGTCGAGCGCACCCTCGGCACGGCCCCGCTCTGGTACCGCGCCCCCTACGGGGCCTGGAACCGGCACTCCTTCGAGATCGGCGCCGAACTCGGCATGGAGCCGCTCGCCTGGACCGTCGACACCCTGGACTGGAAGGAACCCGGCACCGGCACCATCGTGCGCCGGGTTCTCGACGGCGCCGCCCCGGGCGCGGTCGTGCTCTCCCACGACGCCGGCGGCGACCGGGCGCAGAGCGTGGCCGCGCTCCGCCGCTATCTCCCCGAACTCCTCGACGCCGGCTACCACATCACCGTGCCCCGGCGCTGACCCCCGCGGTACGGCGAAGGGCCCCGACACCTCCGGGTGCCGGGGCCCTTCGCCGTGTCCCCGCCAGGGGTCCGTCCGTCGGGCAGGCCCTCAGCGGGAGCCGACCATGCGCGCGTACACCACGACGTTCCCGTCGTACCCCCGCGCGCGCGTGTAGCCGCCGCCACAGGTGATGACCCGCAGTTCGGGCTCACCGGTGTCGGCGTACACCTGCACCCCGGGGAAGTCGTTCTTCGCGTACACCTCGACCCCGTAGATCTCGAAGACGGCCACTCTGCCGTCGTACCGCTCGACCTCGACGTGCTGGCCCTTCTCCAGAGACCCGAGGCCGTAGAAGACCGCGGGGCCCTGCGCGTTGTCGACGTGGCCGACGACCACGGTGGTGCCGCGCTGGCCGGGGGAGATGCCGTTCTGGTACCAGCCGGCGAGGTTGGCGTCCTCGGGCGGAGGGGCCGCCACCCAGCCGTCGGCGTCCAGGCCCACGTCCATGATCGGGGCCGCCACCCGGATCGCCGGGATCTTGATCCGGGAGGCCGGGGCGAAGGGCAGCGGTTCGAGGCCCTCGGTCGCCGAGTCCGGCGGCGGGGCGACGGGGCGGGCCACCGGCCGTGCCGCGGCGGCGGGTTGCGGGGGCCCGAGCGCGACGTCCACTCCGTTGCGCATCATCGCGATCCCGGACAGCATGGCGAGGGCCAGGACGCCCCAGGGTTGGCGTCTCCTGCGTTCGAAGACGCGGAAGTCCTTCGGGGGCATGGTTCTCCCTTCGTGGCGTCGTCAGAACGGTAAGGGCGGCCGGCCGGACCGTCGCGCCGGACGGTGCGAACGGGTGGAGGCCGCCGCCGGACGGGTGCCGGAGCACGGGGGACGCGGTGCGCGGAGCCGTCCGCGGAGGGCGGTCACTGCGGTGCGCGCCCGGGGCGGACCGACAGAGGACCCGTGACGACAGGCGGGTGACAGGGGGCTGACCCATCCGAGTAATCGTCAGATAAGCAGCTGAGAAGACTCTGACCTGCGGTTCTCCCGCCTCCGAAGGCCCATTTCCCGGCGTGTCGCCTCACCGGGGTGGACCAGCGCCGACATGCACAGCTCGCCACGACTTGTGATGGTTCGTCATGGAAGGCGTACTCGTCGAAACTCCCGGAGCACCGCTTTGGGGCGTCTTCCACTGGAGGTTCAACCATGCGTGCTGCACGCACTCTGGCGGTGACCGCCACCGCAATCGCTGCGGTCGGGCTCGCGGCCCCCCTCGCCGTCGCCACGAACGGGCCGAGCAATGTCCAGGTCAACCCCTTCGACGTCCACGCGGGGTCGACGATCACGATCACCGCCAAGGGGTGCGGTCACGGTGGCACGGTCACGTCCAACGCCTTCCCCACGACCAATCTCTCGGTCAACTCCAACGGGCTCTCCAGCGCCATCGCCCGTGTCCACAACAACGCCACTCCGGGCAGCTACAACCTCGCCGTCAAGTGCAGCGACAACTCCCGTGTGGTCACGCACCCGTTCCGCGTCCTCGCGGGCCGCGGCGCGCAGGGCGGCATCGGCGGCTCGCTGGCGCCCAGCTCCACCGAGATGGCCGTCGGCGGCAGCCTGGTGGCCGCCGCCGCGCTCGGCGGCGGACTCTTCGTCATCCGTCGTCGCCGTGTGACCGGTGCGGGGGTCTGACCGGCCGAACCTCCCGGTCGGCCCGCCATGCCCGTCGCCCCCGAGTCCCTGCCGGGACCCGGGGGTGACGGGCGTGGCGGGGACGCGAGCACCGTTCCGGTCCACAGCCGCCGCTCAGTGGCGACGGCCCGCGGCGGAGCGGCGACGGAACACGTACACACCGCCGGCGGTCGCGGCCAGGACGAGCGCCGCGCCGGCGGCCACTTCGACCGGTTCGAGCCCGCCCACCGAGCCGCCCACACCGCCCTGGACCCCACGCGGGGGAGTGAGCACGGTGGAGGCGATGGTGGGGCTGGCGGTCGGAATGCCGCTGATCGTCAGATCGACGGTGTCCTGTACGCCGCCCGTGCAGTTGAACGACACCGTGTACACGGCGCCGCGCCGGGCGTCCCAGTCCACGGTGGCGGTCGCCGCGGAGTTCGGTGCGATGGTGACGGTGTCGAAGATGCCGGCCGAGGCCGTCGCCGTACTGGCGCAGCCGGGGGCGCTGAGCGTCACCCGGCCGCCGGGGGCGACGACCGAGGGGGACACGACGAAATCGCCCGGTGCTTTGGCCCGCTGGGCCCGCGGGTCGCTTGCGGGGGCACCGTCCGCCGCGAGGGCGGAGGGGGCGGCCAGGGCGAGGGCGGCCGCCCCCAGCAGGGCAGTGGACGCGGCACGTATCGCGCGCATGGTGAATCCTCCGGGTCCCGAGGGGCAGCCGCGGAAGGGGGTTTCCGCCGAATACCTTGCGTGCACCTCGATGACCGAAACGCTAGGAGCGCACTATCACAACCGCGATCCCAGGCGTGCGAATGGGGCACCGGTGTCCCCCGTGCGGCCCATCCGGACGCCTCGCCTCACGGTGTGAGCTGCGGGAACAGATCGGTGAACGGCGCGGCGGTGGCCGAGATGCCCCGACCGAACGGCGCGTCGAAGTCCCAGATGAGGAACAGCAGGAACGCGATCAGCACGCTGAAGAGCCCGGCGAGCAGCAGTTCCCGCCCGGTCCTGCGGATCTGCAGGGTGAAGATCAGGCCGACCGTCACCAGGGCTCCGATGATCAGGCCGAACCACACCACCCCCGGCATGGTCGCCCCCGCGTTCTGCCCGCGTGCCCCCCGGGCGTCGTCGGCCACCGCCACCTGGTCGACCAGGGGCTGGTAGGCCTGGCCCTCGAAGTCGTTGGCCGGCTGGTAGTCCGTGACGCTGCGGCGGACCCGATCCAGGAGCGCGGTGCCCTCCTCGCTCAGCTCGCCCTCCTCGGCCATGTGCGTCCACTCGTCGTTGACGACGTAGCTGACGTACGCCTCGACGTCGGCGCGGATCCGGGCGCGGACGTCCTCCGGATACACCTCGACGCGGGCCGAGATCTCGTGCATGGCCTGCGCCTCCTGCCGCACCGTCTCCTGTGCGGCCCCGCGGGCCTCCCAGACGCCGGCGATGGCCAGACCGAGGACGATCGCGTAGATCACGCCGATCATCATCGTCATGTACTCGATGACGTCCGGTGTTTCGCTGGGATCGTCGTCCTCGCTGATCCGGCGGTTGTTGATGACGACGATCGTGAGCACGACGGCGCACGCGGCGGCCATCGCAAGGGTGAGAACAAGCCATTCAGACATGGGTGACTCCGGAGGAGGGTCAGCGGGAGCGGGGGCGCAGGATGGCGGTCGCGAGGACCGCGGGGGCGATGATCACCAGCGTCATGGTGACGACGGAGGTGCTGTTCTTCGGTTGGGGCCGCGACGTGCGGCGGTAGTGGGGGAGCGCGACGGGTCCCGCGGCCGGCGGCCGCGGTCGCGCGCTCTGCGGGGGAGCGGGCGCGGGCGGGGGCGTCGCGGCCGTCGGGGTGGGCCCCGGAGGCCGCTCCGCGGCGGGCGGTGGAGGGGACGCCGGTTCGGGTCGCGGGGCCGGGGAGGTCACCGGAGGAGACGGTGGCGGCGGCGTCGTCCGTACGGGGGGCGGGGGCGGCACCGGAGCCGGCGGGGGCGGCGGCTCGGGCGTCGGCCGGGGCGCGGGCGTCGTGGGACGCGGCGAAGGTGGCGGCGGCGGGGTGGGCTCGGGCGAACAGGCGCCCGGCCCGATGACCGCCACCGAGGTGTTCGACCCGTCGGGGCCGGTGGTGGCGTAGGCGCAGGAGTCGGCGGCGGCGGGCACGGGTGTGGAGAGCAGCCACACCAGCGCCAGGGCCGCCAGCGGCCGCGCGAGGAGTGATCCGTACAGAGACACGCCGTCGAGCTTGATCACAGACGCGCCGCACCGGGGCGGAATCCCGGGGGATTCGCCGGATGGTGGGGATCTCCTGAGGCGCCGGTTTGACGTTTCGCCGCCCCGGAGGCGGATGCGGAGCAATGCCCGGGTATCGGCGCGCGGTTCGATTCCTGAGGACGGCCGAGTCCGTGCGTTCCGGCCTCCTCGGCGATATCTGTCCGGTTGTCGCCCTGTCGCCGGGGGCGGCGGACGGGGCATCCTTCACCGGCGACCGGGCCCGGCCGCGGCAACGGCCTAGGTACAGGGCGGGACCGGGCGTCCACCGGAGAGAATCACCGTCGGCCGGAGAGCCGACGCACAGTCATATGCACGTGAAAGTGCACGGTCTGAAGGCGTGAACTCTTCGTTCCGAGAGCACGTGCCAATGGCGTGTGACCAAGAACGGACCGCGAATTTCCGTTTCTACTCGCTCTCCCGGCGGGCGATCAGTAGCCTCACCTCGAACACCGGCCGCGAACACATGGCCGCATCCCCCATGGCGACTTGTTGGAGACATTGATGGAGCGTCCCGCCTGGGCTCCGCCGGGTATCGACATTTCGGTGCCGAGCGTGTCCCGTATGTATGACTTCTATCTGGGCGGCTCGCACAATTTCGAAGTGGACCGGGAAGCGGCGCGGAAGGCCATGGAGTTCATGCCTGGCCTGCCCAAGATCATGCAGGCGAACCGTGCCTTCATGCGGCGCGCCGTCCGTCACGCCGTTGACAACGACGTCACCCAGTTCCTGGACATCGGCTCCGGCATACCCACCTTCGGCAACGTGCACGAGGTCGCCCGGGCCGCCGACCCCACCGCACGCGTCGTCTACGTCGACCACGACCCGGTCGCCGTGGCCCACAGCCGTGCCGTCCTGGAGGGCGACGAGGGCGCCGCGGTCGTCGCCGCCGACCTGCGCAAGCCGGCCGACATCCTGTACAGCCCCGAGGTCACCCGACTCCTCGACCTGGACCGGCCCGTGGCCCTGCTCCTCGTCGCCGTCCTGCACTTCCTGGAGGACGAGGACCGGCCGCACGAGGCCGTGAGGGAGCTCCTCGGAGCCCTCGCGCCCGGCAGCCTCGTCGTCCTCACCCACGCCTCGTACGAGGGCATCCCGCTCTCCGAGGAGCAGGCGGGCGGCACCGTCGGGGTCTACCGGAACATCCGCAACCCCCTGGTGATGCGCTCGCGTGACGAGATCGCCCGCTTCCTCGAGGGCACCGAACCGGTCGAGCCCGGTCTCGTCCCGATGCCCCACTGGCGACCGGAGAGCCCGGTCGAGGAGGAGGATCCCTACGCCTTCTCCGGTTTCGCAGGGGTGGGGCGCAAGGCGTGAAGGTCCCGTCGCAGCCGTCCGGCACCGTCGCCGAAGCCGACGGCCCGGAGGACAGACTCAGGCGGTTCGTCACCATCTGGAGCCGCGCGATCTTCCCGGTGACCGCCACCTCCCTGACCCGCACCGAGTTCGAGGGGCATCTGCTGCCGCTGGCCCGCACCCTGTGCGACGCACTGCACGCCAGGCCCTTCGACACCGCCCCGGCCCAGCGCACCGGAGCGGCCCTCGTCGCCGCCCACTGCACCGACCCGGACGCGCTCGGCCGCAGCCTCGGCGTCGTCGACTCGTACCTGGTGCTCTACTGCGGGACCGGTACGGAGTCGGACCTCCCCGCCGAGGAGCTCCGGGCCCGCTGCGCCCGGCTTCAGCACGCGATGGCCACCGGTTACGCGGGGGCCCTGCGCGAGCGGACCCGCGCCGAGCAGGAGGCCATCGCCCGCTCCGCGCTCAGCGCCCGCAGCGCCGCAGAGATCGCCCTGCACGCCACCGAGAGCCGCTTCCGCGCGGTCTTCGACGGGGCCGCCATAGGGATCGGCATCGCCGACCTCGACGGCAACGTCCTGGAGGTCAACGAGACCCTCACCCGCATGTTCGGCGGGATGGAGGGCCAGTTCCGCAGCCGGAACGTCAGCGAGTGGGTCCACCCCGAGGACGGCCCGCACGTCTGGAAGCTGTACGACGAGCTGGTTCGCGGCGACCGGGAGCACTACCGGGTCGAGAAGCCGTACTACCGCGGTGACGGAACGGTTCTCTGGACCAACCTCACCGTCTCCCTCCTCCGGGACGCCGAGGGCAACCCGCAGTACCAGCTGGCCCTCATGGAGGACACCACCGAACGGCGCCTGCTCCATCTGCGCCTGCGGTACGAGGCCACCCACGACGCGCTCACGGGGCTCCCCAACCGGACCCTGTTCTTCGAGCGCCTGGAAAAAGCCCTCGCGCCCGGCGACAACGCCCGCTTCGGCCTCTGCTACCTCGACCTGGACGGCTTCAAGGTCATCAACGACAGCCTCGGCCACTCCACCGGCGACCGGCTGCTCGTCGAGGTCGCCGACCGGCTCCAGAGCTGTGTCACCGGCGCGGGCGAGATGGTGGCCCGGCTCGGCGGCGACGAGTTCGTCGCCCTCACCACCGGCGCCGGCGGGGAACGGGACGTCACCGAACTCGCCGACCGCATCCTCGCGGCCCTCGCCACCCCCCTCCGCATCGACGGCCGCGAACTCACCGTCCGCGGCAGCCTCGGAGTGGTCGAGGGCCCGGCGGGCGAGCGCACTCCGGCCGAGGTGCTGCGCAGCGCCGACATCACCATGTACCGGGCCAAGTCGGCGGGCGGCAACCGCTTCGAACTGGCCGACCCGGAGGCCGACGCCCGCGCCATCACCCGGCACGGACTCACCACGGCCCTGCCGACCGCCCTGGAGCGCGGCGAGTTCTTCATCGAGTACCAGCCGCTCGTCCACCTCGACGACGGCAGCGTGCACGGCGCGGAGGCGCTCGTCCGGTGGTGCCACCCGCAGCACGGCGTGCTCGGCCCCGACCGCTTCATCCCGCTCGCCGAGGACACCGGCCTCATCGTGCCCCTCGGCCGCTGGGTCCTCCAGGAGGCCGTACGCCAGGCCCGCTTCTGGCAGATCCGGCACGCCGACGGCGGCCCGCTGCGGATCAACGTCAACCTCTCCCCGACCCAGCTCCACCACCCCCGCCTGGTCGCCGACACCGTCGACGTCCTGGAACGGTCCGGGCTCGATCCCGGCGCGCTCTGCCTCGAAGTGACCGAATCGGCGCTCATCGGCGCCGACGAGGACCTGCTCAAGCCGCTGCGACAGCTCGCCGAGATGGGCGTGGACATCGCTCTCGACGACTTCGGCACCGGCTACTCGAACCTGGCCAACCTGCGCAGGCTGCCCGTCAGCGTCCTCAAGCTCGACCGCTCCTTCACCCGGGGCATGCAGCAGCACCCGGTGGACCCGGTCGACCTCAAGATCGTCGAGGGCATCGTCTCCCTGGCGCACAGCCTGGAACTCGCCGTCACCGTCGAGGGCGTGGAGACCGGGGCCCAGGCCCGCCAGCTCCGCGAACTCGGCTGCGACACGGCCCAGGGCTGGTACTACGCCCGCCCCGGCGCCCCGGACCGCATCCACTCGCTGCTTCTGGCGGACGCGGTCTGAGGCCCGCGCGTACGAAACCGGCCTCCCCGCGCGAAGCGGGGAGGCCGGGAAGAGGTACGGGGGAGGAAAGCGGAGAGGCTATTTCATTGGAGTGGTGAGAAGGAAGCCTCTCCATGGCCTCGCCCCGGAACGACCGTAACACTCAGACGGGCAGCAGGTCGCGCAGATTTTCCGGGGTGAGCACGCGCGAGCCCGGCGCCAGGCCCTCCGGGCGCTCCAGGCCGATGTAGGTGACCGGGGCGTCCGGCAGCGTACGACCGTCCCACAGTGTCGTCGGCGCCCCCGACTCCGCCAGCAGCGCCACAAGATGACGTACCGTCAGCGGGTTCCGCCCTAGCAGACCGCGCAGCAGCACCGCGATCGACACCCGGTGCTCCTCGACCCGGTTCGCCGACGGCGTGCCCCGCAGGTACAGATGCAGCCAGTGGGCATGCCAGCGGCCCTCCTCGTCCCGCCGGAACGCGAGCGGCAGCGCCACCCGGCCGGGCCCCCGCAGATCCGACTTCATCCGGACGGTCCGCGGCTCGAACGGCCGGCCGCCCTGCTCGGACTCGCGCAGCATGAAGCCGAAGAAGCACTCCGCCGCTTCGTCGAAGCCCTCGCCCGAGAAGACGTGCACCTGCGGCACGACGAAGGTGCCGCGCACCGCCCCCAGCCGCAGATCGATGAACTCGGATGCCCCGTCGGGCGCTTCCGTGATGTCGCCGGAGTGCTTGCCCTCGACGTCGGTCAGCGCCGTGTACGAGAGCCAGGTGACCGTCGCGTAGTTGTCGTCCAGGACGAGCGCGGACAGATCGTGGTCGGTGGTGCGAGCGGCCTCCCTCCAGTACGTGAAGAAGCGCAGCAGCTCGCCCTCGACCGGTGAGACGGAGCCGCGCGGCAGGACGCCGAGCCCCGCCGAGGCCGCCCGGCCGCTCAACGGCAGGGCCACGTCCAGGACGTCGGGGTCGATCAGGAGGTGCCCGGGGTCCGGCAGCCGGCGCCGGGTCTCCGCGTCGAGCACCTCGACGAGCCGCTCGCGGGCGGCGTCCGGCAGCGGCGGGCGCGTGTCGGCGGCGACCCAGGCCCTGCCCTCCCGGTTCACGAACACGCGCCGCTCCCGGCTCTCGCCCGCGCGGTTCCCGACGTGCTCGCGCACCGACAGGACGACCCGGCCCGACACCTCGGGCGCGGCCCGCTCGGCGGCCGCGAGCACGGCATCCCGCTCCTTGCCCTCCACCGCGCCTCGCAGCAGCCGGTCCAGGGCGCGGAACAGGCGCCCCGGGGCCGCCGAGGCCAGCAGCTCGGCCGCGGCCGCGACATCACCCCCTCCGAGCATCTCCTCCACGCGGCTGTCCAACGACGGTGCCTTCCGCTCGCCCCGAGCCACGGCGAACACCTCGGCGGCGTGCGGCCAGTGCGGGTACTCGTGAGGGTGCAGCCGCTCCCCGAGCCGCTTCCAGGCCTCCCCGTGCGCGGACACGTCCGACAGTTTGGCCGGGGACGCGGCCACGAGCGCGTCGAGCCCCGCGAGCAACAGGCGGCGGTGCGGGCGGGACAGGGCACGGAAACGGGTGGGCTCGCGCAGGGTGACATCGCCCTCCGCCAGGGCGCAGGCCAGCCGCAGGACGTCGGTCACGGTGTCGAGCAGCGGGGGCGCGCCCGTCCGCAGCCGGGCCCGGTTGACGACGGCGCGGTTCTCCCGGACCGGGATGCTCCCGGGCTGGGGCCCGTCCGCGCCGTTCTCGGCGAGCAGGGCGAGATCGCGCAGGTGCTCCTCGCCGAGCGGGGTGGGGCTGCCGGCCAGGGCCAGATAGAGCTCCGTGACCTCGGCCTCCACGTCCCCGCCCAGGTGCAGCACCGTCAGCCGGTCACCGGCCGCCGCGATCAGCTCGTCGTGCACGGCGAGCATCTCCTCGTACGTGTGGCGGTATCGGCCGTACGAGGGGAGGGTCAGCAGGTCGAGGACGCCGGCGCGCAGCCGGTCGACCGCCCCCGCGCGCGCGTCGCCGTCCTCGATCGCGTCGGCGACGCACGCCATCCAGAAGTCGAGCGTGTCCGGCACGTTGGCCGGGAAGTCGACGAAGTAGACGTTGTGCCGCACGTGGTCGCCGACGAGCTCGCGGACCGTGGCCAGGGTCCGGACGGCGGTGTCGACGACCGCCGGCTCCGCGCATCCCGACAGGCGCTCGAAGAGCTCGGCCGAGAGCTTGAACCCCGCGGTCATCAGGGCCGCGTCGAACCGGCGCGCGGCCGAGGCCCCGTCCCCGGCCGGACCGGTGGGGGAGGGGAGGCGGAGGGTGTGCCGGACGACCAGATGTTCGAGCGCGTGGACCATACGGGCATGCTCGCAGCCCCCGATGCACCGCCGCACGCGGATTTCGGGCGGGCCGCCCGCCCCGGCCGCCCCGGCCGCCCCAGCGGGCCGGGGGCTCCGCCCGGCTCCCTCGCTAGGCCCTAGCTCTCCCCGCCACGCCCCCGCGCGAGGCCAGCAGCATCCGCTGGAGTTCCCGCGCCGCCCGTGGAGGCGCGACATCGCTCCGGTGCGCCAGGGCGATGGTCCGCCGCAGCCCCGGCCGGGCGAGTGCGGTCACCCGCAGGTCCCGGCCCGCGCGCGCCGCCACCATCGCGGGGACGACCGCGAGCCCGAGTCCGGCCCGTACGAAACCGAGGACCGCGTCCAGCTCGCCGCCCTCCACCGTGAACGTCGGCTCGAAGCCCTCGGCCCGGCAGGCCGCCACGGTCAGTTCCCGCAGGTCGTAGCCGTGCCGGAACATCACGAGCGGCTGGTCCCTGAGGTCCGTGACGCGCACCGGGCGGCGTGGCGCCGGGGCCGAGGCGGACGAGACGACCACCAGGTCCTCGTGGAGCAGCTCGACGGTCGTCAGGGCCGGTGACGGGGTCGGCAGAGGCAGCACCACGAGCGCCAGGTCGAGGGCCCCACGGGCCAGCTCCCGTACGAGGTCGTGCGAGCCGCCCTCCTCGATCAGGAGCTCGATCCCAGGGTGCAGGTCGTGGAAGGCCCGGAGCACGTCCGGCAGGAGTCCGGTGCACAGGCTCGGGGTCGCGCCGAGCCGCACCCGGCCCCGCTTGAGCTGGGCCAGCTCCTGCACCTCGATCCGGGCCGTCTCCGTGTCCGCGAGGATGCGGCGCGCGAGCGGCAGCAGGGCCTCGCCCGCGTCGGTGAGGGTGATGTTGCCCCGGGCGCGGCTGAACAGCTCGGCGCCCAACTCCTGTTCCAGGGCCTTGATCTGCTGGGAGAGCGAGGGCTGCGAGACATGGACGCGTTCCGCGGCCCGGGTGAAGTGACGGGTCTCGGTCACGGCGACGAAGTAGAGGAGCTGCTGGAACTGCATGGCTCCACCCTAGGCGACAAAGATAGGTAGCGCCTATCGATATCAGCCAGACCATGTCTTGGACCTCTCGGACTCACGGCCCTAGCGTCATGCACATGGCTCTGGCACCCACGAGGGACCGGACGACGGGCCGCCCGCCGTCCCCCACACCGTCACGCGGATTCCTGTCATCGACCCTCGGCAAGAAGACGGTCATGGCCGTCAGCGGGCTGATCATGCTCGGCTACCTCGTCGCACACGTCGCGGGCAACCTCAAGGTCTTCTTCGGCCCCGAGGAGTTCAACGCCTACGGCCACTGGCTGCGGGTCATGGGCGCTCCCGTACTGCACCACGAGTGGGCCCTCTGGCTCGTCCGGATCGCGCTCCTCACCGCCGTCGTCGCCCACGCCGTCTGCGCGTACCAGCTCAGCCGCCGCGACCTGAAGGCCCGCCCGACCGCGTACGTCCACCGCCGCAGGCGCTCCTCCTACGCCACCCGCACCATGCGCTGGGGCGGGATCATCCTTGCCCTCTTCATCGTCTGGCACGTCCTCGACCTCACCACCGGCACCGCCCACCCCGGCGGCTTCGAGGAGGGGAGGCCCTACCAGAACGTCGTCGACACCTTCTCCACCTGGTACGGCAACGTCATCTACATCGTCGCCATGCTCGCCGTCGGCCTCCACGTCCGCCACGGCTTCTGGAGCGCCGCCCAGACCCTCGGCGTCGGGAGCGCCCGTCGTGAGCGCCTCGTCAGGGGCCTCGCGAACACCCTCGCGCTCGCGCTCACCGCGGGCTTCGTCTCCGTCCCCGTCGCCGTCATGACCGGAGTGGTGAGTTGACCATGAGCTACCTCGACCACACCGTCGGCGAGCCGATCGCCGACACCAAGGCCCCCGCAGGGCCCATCGCCGAACGCTGGGACACCCGCCGCTTCCAGGCCAGGCTGGTCAACCCCGCCAACCGCCGCAAGCACCGGATCATCGTCGTCGGCACGGGCCTCGCCGGCGGCTCCGCCGGCGCCACCCTCGCGGAACAGGGCTACCACGTCGTCCAGTTCTGCTTCCAGGACTCCCCGCGACGCGCCCACTCCATCGCCGCCCAGGGCGGCATCAACGCCGCGAAGAACTACCGCAACGACGGCGACTCCGTCCACCGCCTCTTCTACGACACCGTCAAGGGCGGCGATTTCCGGGCCCGCGAGTCCAACGTCCACCGCCTCGCCCAGATCTCCGTCGAGATCATCGACCAGTGCGTCGCCCAGGGCGTCCCCTTCGCCCGCGAGTACGGCGGACTCCTCGACACCCGCTCCTTCGGCGGCGTCCAGGTCTCCCGCACCTTCTACGCCCGCGGCCAGACCGGCCAGCAGCTCCTCCTCGGCGCCTACCAGGCCCTCTCCCGGCAGATCGCCGCCGGGAACGTCGAGATGCACGCCCGGACGGAGATGCTCGACCTCGTCGTCGTCGACGGACGCGCCCGCGGCATCGTCGCCCGCGACCTGATCACGGGCGAGATCTCCACCCACTACGCGGACGCGGTGGTCCTCGCCAGCGGCGGCTACGGCAACGTCTTCTACCTGTCGACCAACGCCATGAACTCCAACGCGACCGCCGTCTGGCGGGCCCACCGGCGCGGCGCGTACTTCGCCAACCCCTGCTTCACCCAGATCCACCCCACCTGCATCCCGCGCACCGGGGAGCACCAGTCCAAGCTGACCCTGATGAGCGAGTCCCTCCGCAACGACGGACGCATCTGGGTCCCCAAGGCGAAGGGCGACACCCGCGCCGCCGCCGACATCCCCGAGGACGAGCGCGACTACTACCTGGAGCGGATCTACCCCTCCTTCGGCAACCTCGTCCCCCGCGACATCGCCTCCCGCGCCGCCAAGAACGTCTGCGACGAGGGGCGCGGCGTGGGCCCTGGCGGCCAGGGCGTCTACCTCGACTTCGCGGACGCGATCCGCCGTATGGGCCGGGGAGCGGTCGAGGAGAAGTACGGCAACCTCTTCGAGATGTACGAGCGGATCACCGCGGAGAACCCGTACGAGGTCCCCATGCGGATCTACCCCGCCGTCCACTACACGATGGGGGGACTCTGGGTCGACTACGACCTCCAGACCACCGTCCCCGGCCTCTTCGCCGTCGGCGAGGCCAACTTCTCCGACCACGGAGCCAACCGGCTCGGCGCCTCCGCGCTCATGCAGGGCCTCGCCGACGGCTACTTCGTCCTCCCCGCCACCATCAACGACTACCTCGCCCGCCACCCGCACACCGAGCCCGTCACCGACGCCCACCCGGCCGTACGGGAGGCGCTCGCCGAGACCGAGGACCGGCTGAACCTCCTCCTCGCCGTCGACGGCGACCGCACCCCCGACTCCTTCCACCGCGAACTCGGCGAACTCATGTGGGAGTACTGCGGAATGGCCCGCACGGAATCCGGGCTCCGCACCGCCCTCGCCCGGATCCCCGAGATCCGCGCGGAGTTCTGGCAGCGCGTCAAGGTCCCGGGGACGGGCGCGGAGTTCAACCAGTCCCTGGAGAAGGCCAACCGCGTCGTCGACTACCCGGAGCTCGCCGAGCTCATGTGTCTCGACGCACTCCACCGCGCCGAGTCCTGCGGCGGCCACTTCCGCGAGGAGTCACAGACCGCCGAGGGCGAAGCGGCCCGCCGTGACGAGGAGTTCACGTACGCGGCGGCCTGGGAGTTCAACGACGGCGCGGCCCCCGTCCTCCACAAGGAGGACCTCACCTTCGAATACGTCCACCCCACCCAGCGGAGCTACGCATGAGGCTCACCCTGCGCGTCTGGCGCCAGCGCGACGCCGACGCCCCCGGCGCCATGTCCACCTACGACGTCGACGGCATCTCCGCCGACATGTCCTTCCTGGAGATGCTCGACACCCTCAACGAGGACCTCATCCTGCGCGGCGAGGACCCCGTGGCCTTCGACCACGACTGCCGCGAGGGGATCTGCGGCGCGTGCAGCCTCGTCATCAACGGTGACGCGCACGGGCCCGAACGGACCACCACCTGCCAGCTCCACATGCGCGCGTTCCGCGACGGCGACACCATCGACGTCGAACCCTGGCGCGCCTCCGCCTTCCCCGTCGTCAAGGACCTCGTCGTCGACCGCTCCGCCTTCGACCGCGTCATCCAGGCCGGCGGCTACATCACCGCCCCCACCGGCGCGGCCCCCGAGGCCCACGCGACCCCCGTCCCCAAGGCGGACGCGGACTCGGCCTTCGAGCACGCGGAGTGCATCGGCTGCGGCGCGTGCGTGGCGGCCTGCCCCAACGGCTCGGCGATGCTCTTCACCTCCGCCAAGATCAACCACCTGAACGTCCTCCCCCAGGGCTCTCCCGAGCGCGAGACCAGGGTCCTCGACATGGTGGCCCAGATGGACGCGGAGGGCTTCGGCGGCTGCACCCTGACGGGCGAGTGCGCGACGGCCTGCCCGAAGGGCATCCCGCTGCCGTCGATCGCGGCCATGAACAAGGAGTGGCTGCGGGCGCAGCGGAAGGCCGGCCGCGGCTGAGACCGGATCCGGACAGTCTGACGGCGTGGGCTCTGCCACACGCGGCACCCCGGAGCGAAAGATCGTTCACAGAAAGATCACTTTCTCCGTAAGATCTTCGCTTCCGGGCGCTCCTGCCCGTCGCGACAGCAAGATCAACTCCGTTCAACTCTGTACATTTCATGGCATGTTGTCCACTTCGCGGCCAACCGTCCGCCGGCGATTTCCGCCTCGACGACACCCCCCGGTACTGATGGAGAGAGCCGGGGGCATATGACCAAACCCCCGGTCGTACCGACCATCTGGGGGTTTCATGTCCAGCATCACCCGCCGCCGGGCCCTCGGCGTCGCGGCAGGCGCCGCGGGCGCCGCCGCCGGCGTCGCCCTGGCCGGCTCCGCCGTCGCCGCCGCTCCACGGGCCGCCGCTCCCGCGTCCGGCCCGGCCCCGGCCGCCTTCGACGAGGTCTACCAGGGCCGCCGCATCAAGGGCGGACCCTCGCACGGGGGCGGTCACCACGGGGGACACCACGGAGGCGGCTACTCCGTGACGATCGACGGTCAGGAACTGCACGTCATGCGGAACGCCGACGGCACCTGGATCAGCGTGATCAACCACTACGAGCCGGTGGCCACGCCCAAGGCGCTGGCCCGCGCGGCCGTCCGCGAACTCCAGGGCGCTCCGCTCGTACCTCTCACCCTCGCCTGACCGACCCAGGAGCGGCACACCGTCATGACCGTACGCAAGAACCAGGCCACCCTCACCGCCGACGAGAAGCGGCGCTTCGTCAACGCCCTCCTGGAGCTCAAGCGCTCCGGGCGGTACGACACCTTCGTCACCACGCACAACGCCTTCATCATGGGCGACACCGACACCGGCGACCGCGTCGGCCACCGGTCGCCGTCGTTCCTGCCCTGGCACCGGCGCTTCCTCATAGAGTTCGAGGAGGCGCTGCGCTCCGTCGACCCGACCGTCACCCTGCCCTACTGGGACTGGACGGTCGACCGCACCTCTCGTTCCTCGCTCTGGGCGCCCGACTTCCTCGGCGGCACCGGACGCGCCCGCGACGGCCAGGTCACGGACGGCCCGTTCGCCCGGAGCGCCAACCGCTGGGCGATCACCGTCCGGGTCGACGGACGCGACTACCTCCGGCGCGACCTCGGCGCCGGCGGCCGTCAGCTCCCCACCCGCGCGGAGGTCGACTCCGTCCTCGCCATGGAGACCTATGACACCGCCCCCTGGAACAGCTCCTCGGACGGCTTCCGCAACCACCTCGAAGGCTGGCGCGGGGTGAACCTCCACAACCGCGTCCATGTCTGGGTCGGTGGCCAGATGGGCACCGGAGTCTCCCCCAACGACCCCGTGTTCTGGCTGCACCACGCCTTCGTCGACAAGCTGTGGGCCGACTGGCAGGCCCGCCACCCCGGGTCCACCTACCTGCCGGCCGCGGGCACAGCGAACGTCGTCGACCTCGGCGACACCATGCGCCCGTGGAACGACGTGACCCCGGCGGACATGCTGGACCACACCCGCCACTACACGTTCGACACGGCGGCCTGACCCGCCGGGCGTACCTCAGCTCCGTCCGGCGGGTTCCAGGGCCCGGGCCAGATACGGCGCGGTGCGGCTCTCCGCCGCCCGCGCCACCTCGGCCGGCGGACCCGCCGCCACGATCCGTCCGCCCTCGTCCCCGCCGCCCGGTCCCAGGTCGACGACCCAGTCGGCGGTCGCGACGACGTCCATGTCGTGCTCGACGACGATCACCGAGTGCCCCGCGTCCACGAGGCCGTGGAGCTGGCGCATCAGCACCTCGACATCGGCCGGGTGCAGGCCCGTCGTCGGCTCGTCGAGGACGTACAGGGTGGGGGAGCGGTGCGGTCGCTGGAGTTCGGAGGCGAGTTTGATGCGCTGGGCCTCGCCGCCGGACAGTTCGGTGGCGGGCTGTCCCAGCCGCAGGTACCCGAGGCCGACGTCGAGGAGGGCGCCCAGGCTCCGGGCGGCGGCCGGGACGTCCTCGAAGAAGCCGGCGGCGGACTCGACGGTGAGGTCGAGGACCTCGGCGATGGTGAGGCCCCGCAGCCGCACCTGGAGGGTCTCCGGGTTGTAGCGGGCGCCGTGGCAGTCGGGGCACGGCGCGTACGTGCTCGGCAGGAAGAGGAGCTCCACCGACACGAAGCCCTCGCCCTGGCAGGTCTCGCAGCGGCCGCCGGGCACGTTGAAGGAGAAACGGCCCGCCTTGTAGCCGCGTGCCCGCGCCTCCTCGGTCTCCGTGAACAGCTTGCGCACGACGTCGAACAGACCCGTGTACGTGGCGAGGTTGGAGCGGGGTGTACGGCCGATCGGCCGCTGGTCGACCGTCACCAGCCGTCCGGCCTCCGACAGTTCCTCGGTGAGCGCACCGACGAGCGTCGACTTCCCGGAGCCGGACACGCCCGTGACGGCGGTCAGGACGCCGACGGGGAAGGCCGCGTCGACCGCCCGCAGGTTGTGCCGGGTGACCGGCCCGGTCCGCAGCCACCCGGCGGGCTCCCGCACCGCACGCGCGGGCGCGGGCGCCCGGTCGAAGAGGAAGCGCCGGGTCGCGGACGCCTCGACGTCCGCGAGGCCTTCCGGCGGGCCGCTGTGCAGCACACGCCCGCCGTGCACGCCGGCACGCGGACCGACGTCCACCAGCCAGTCGGCGTGCCGGATGACATCGAGGTGGTGCTCGACGACGAAGACGGAGTTCCCGGCCGCCTTGAGCCGGCCGAGGACGACGAGCAGCGCCTCGGTGTCGGCCGGGTGCAGACCGGCGGACGGCTCGTCGAGGACGTACACGACGCCGAAGAGACCGGAGCGCAGCTGCGTCGCGAGCCGCAGTCGCTGGAGCTCGCCGTTGGAGAGCGTGGGGGTGGCGCGGTCCAGGCTGAGGTAGCCCAGGCCGAGTTCGGTCACCGTCGCGATCCGGGCGGCGAGGTCCTCGGTGAGGACGCGCGCGGTCTCCGTGTCGTGTGCCGGTGACGCGGCTCCCTCGGTGAGGAGTCCGGCGAGGGCCGTCAGCGGCAGCGCGGCGAGGTCGGCGATGGTCCTGCCCGCGAAGGTCACCGCGAGCGCCTCGGGCCGCAGCCGTCCACCGCCGCAGACCGGGCAGGGGGCGCTGGTGAGGAAGCGTTCCGCCTTGGTGCGCAGGGTCGGGCTCTTCGAGTCGGAGAACGTGCGCAGGACATGGCGCCGGGCGCTCATGTAGGTGCCCTGGTAGGGGCGCTGGATGCGGTCGGCGTCCCGTACCGGATGGACGGTGACGACCGGCTGTTCGTCCGTGAAGAGGATCCACTCCCGGTCCTTCGCGTCGAGCTCGCGCCAGGGCCGGTCGACGTCGTACCCGAGGGTGTCGAGGACGTCCCGCAGGTTCTTGCCCTGCCAGGCGCCCGGCCAGGCGGCGATGGCGCCCTGCCGGATCGACAGTTCCGGGTCGGGTACGAGCAGTTCCTCGCTGGTCTCGTGGACCCGTCCGAGGCCGTGGCAGGAAGGGCAGGCGCCCGCCGCCGTGTTGGGGGAGAAGGCGTCGGAGTCGAGCCGCCCGGCGCCCTCCGGGTAGCGGCCCGCCCGGGAGAACAGCATGCGCAGGGAGTTGGAGAGGGTGGTCACCGTACCGACGGAGGAGCGGGCGTTCGGCGAGGACCTGCGCTGTTCGAGGGAGACCGCGGGCGGCAGCCCGGTGATCTCCCCGACCGCGGGCGCACCCACCTGGTGGATCAGCCGTCGCGCGTACGGGGCCACCGACTCGAAGTAGCGCCGCTGGGCCTCCGCGTAGATCGTTCCGAAGGCGAGGGACGACTTGCCGGAACCGGAGACCCCCGTGAAGACGACCAGCGCGTCCCGGGGGATGTCGACGTCCACCCCGGCGAGATTGTGCTCACGGGCGCCGCGGACACGGACGTACGGATCAAGGGAGCGGTCATACATCCGTCGGTCCACTTCTGTACTGATCGAGCGCTGGTCTCCCGCTCCGCCGGCCAGGAGCGACGTCCCAGTCTGTCAGGTGCCGGCCGTGGCGGGCACGGCACCCGCCGTGACGCGCCACCGGCATCAAGAAGACGTCAAAAGCTGCCGGGTCACGGCAATGCGAACGAGAACCCCTCTGCTCCAGGATGGTCCCCGGAAGGGCACGGGCGTGGGTCCGATGCCGGGAGACGGAAATCGCGATGTGTGAGCGGAGCGCGCACACGGAGCGGGTGGCGGTTCCTCCGGCAGCACCCGCCGTCCGGTGCTCGCCCCCATGGCGCCGCCCGAAGCCGCGGCTCCCCACTTCCTCCATCGACACGGGGTTTCTCATGGATGCCTTCACCGTGGGCATCGGCGTGCTCGTCGCCGTTGTCCTGCTCGTCACCCTCGTCCTGCTCTTCGTGATCAGCCGGCTGTTCCGCAAGGTGGAGCAGGGAAAGGCGCTGATCGTCTCGAAGATGCGGAAGGTCGACGTCACCTTCACCGGGCAGGTCGTGCTGCCCGTCCTGCACAAGGCCGAGGTCATGGACATCTCGGTGAAGACCATCGAGATCTCGCGGACGGGCCGCGACGGCCTGATCTGCCGTGACAACATCCGCGCCGACATCCGGATCTCGTTCTTCGTCCGGGTCAACAAGACCGTCGAGGACGTCATCAAGGTCGCCCAGGCCATCGGCACCGCCCGCGCCAGCGACAAGGAGACCCTGCAGGAGCTGTTCAACGCCAAGTTCTCCGAGGCGCTGAAGACCGTGGGCAAGCAGCTCGACTTCACCGACCTGTACACCAAGCGCGAGGAGCTCCGCTTCCGGATCATCGAGATCATCGGCATCGACCTCAACGGCTACAGCCTGGAGGACGCCGCCATCGACTACCTGGAGCAGACGCCGCTCTCCCAGCTCGACCCCGGCAACATCCTCGACGCCCAGGGCATCCGCAAGATCACCGAACTGACCGCCGTCGAGAACGTCAGGACGAACGAGTTCCGGCAGCACGAACAGAAGGAGATCACCCGGCAGAACGTCGATGCCCGGGAAGCCATCCTGGAGCTGGAGCGGCGTCAGGCCGACGCCGAGATCAAGCAGAAGCGCGAGATCGACACCGTACGGGCCCGGGAGGAGGCCGAGACCGCGAGGGTCGTGGAGGAGGAGCGGCTGCGGGCGCAGAGCGCCTTCCTCAGGACGGAGGAGCAGCTCGGGATCCAGCGGGAGAACCAGGCCCGCGAGGTGGCGGTGGCGCAGAAGAACCGCGAGCGGGTCATCGCCGTCGAGAACGAGCGGATCGAGAAGGACCGCATGCTCGAGGTCATCGCCCGTGACCGGGAGACCGAACTGACCCGCATCTCCGCGGAGAAGGAGGTGGAATCGGAGCGCCGGGACATCGCCGAGGTGATCCGCGAGCGGATCGCGGTGGACCGCACGGTCGCCGAGCAGGAGGAGTCGATCAAGCGGCTGCGGACGGTCGAGGAGGCCGAGCGCACCCGGCAGGCCGTCGTCATCGCGGCCGAGGCCGAGGCACAGGAGAAGCTGGTCAAGGACATCAAGGCCGCGGAGGCGGCCGAGCAGGCCGCCGTGCACCGCGCCGCCGAGGAACTCACCCTGGCCGAGGCCCGCAACAAGGCCGCCGACATGGACGCCCGTGCCAAGATCCGACTCGCCGAGGGCGTCCAGGCCGAGGCCGCGGCCGAGGGACTCGCTGCGGCGCAGGTCCGGGAGAAGGAGGCCGACGTCATCGAGAAGGCCGGCCGCGCGGAGGCGGAGGCCACCGAGGCCCGGCTGCGCGCCGAGGCCACCGGCGCCCGCGAGAAGGCCCTCGCGGTGGCCGCCGGCACGCGGGAGCAGGCGCTCGCCGAGGCCACCGCCATCGGCGAGAAGCTGAAGGCCGAGGCCGCGGGCCTGACCGAGAAGGCGGCGGCGATGGCCGCGCTCGACGAGGCGTCCCGTACGCACGAGGAGTACCGGCTCCGGCTGGAGGCGGAGAAGGAGATCCGTCTCGCCGGCCTCGACGTGCAGCGGCAGGTCGCCGAGGCGCAGGCCACCGTCCTCGCCACCGGCCTGGAGAACGCCGACATCAACATCGTCGGCGGGGAGTCGGTCTTCCTCGACCGGCTCGTGCAGTCGATCACCCTGGGCAAGTCCGTCGACGGCTTCATGGACCACTCACAGACCGCGCGGACACTGGCCGGCCCCTGGCTGAACGGCGAAGGCACCTTCACCGAGGACCTGGGCAAGGTGCTCGGCTCGCTCTCCAGCGCCGACGTCCAGAACCTCAGCGTCTCCGCCCTGCTCGCGAAGGTCATGAAGTCCGGCGTGCTCGACGCGCCCGTACCCCACCCGGCCCCCGCGCCCCCGGCCGGGACCACCGCGCTGAACGGCGCGGTCACGAACTGACCGCCCCGGGGGGAGCGGTCACAGCGGGTCCGGAGCCGGCATACGGGGGTTGTCGGCGCCGGACCCGTGTCCACCACGGCACAAGGAGCGGAACGAGATGAGCGCCGGAATCGACCAGGACACGTACGCGGTGCTCCGCGACCGGCTCGCCGCGCAGGCGGCCGAACTGGCCGCACGCGCCGAGGCCCTCAACGAGGCCAGGATCGCGGCCTTCGGCTCCGGCGAGTTCGCCCTCGCCGTCACCGGCAGCCTCCGCACCGAGCACCCCCGCGTGCCCCGGGACCTCGTGGTCGTCGGTGACGACGTGCTGCTCCTCGGCTCCCACCCGTCCTCCACGGGGACCACCGGGACCTCGGTCGCCGATGTCTTCACGCTCTACGACCGGGACCTGAACCCGCTGCCCGAGGAGGCCGTGCCCGGCCTCCTCGACGACCCCGGCTTCGTACGGGAGTTCTCCGCGCTGCACCGCTACTTCCGGGGCGCGCGCCTGCAGCGGCTGCGCCGGACGGAGGGCCGGCTCCTCGCCGTCTTCCGGACCGGGGAACAGGCCGACGACCTCCGGGTCCTGCGCTGGTCCGTCGACGTGTCCGGCGGGACGCGCTTCCTCGACGCCCAGGGCGAGCGCGACCACGTCTTCCCGCCCTCCCACGACGTCGACTGGGTGGAGACGACCCGCGACGACCATGTGCCGGGCCGTCATCCGCACGTCTCGCTCGACGGCCGTCTCTTCGTCTCCACGGCCGGCGGGGCGCTGACCCTCAAGACGGAGAACGACACCGGGACCGCCGAGGGCGTCCACGCCGAGCCGGTCGACGAGCCGCTGCAGTCGCTGGCCGACGCCGAGATCGCGTACGCCGTCGTCGGCGCCCTGACCCTGATCCGCGTCCGCCCGTACAAGGAGGAGGCCCACCGCCACCTCGTCTTCAACGCGCTGACCGGGACCGTGGTCAGGCTGGACGGCATCGGTCAGGCGTGTCTGCGGCTCCCCGAGGACGAGGGGATCGTCTTCCCCGGCGGCTACTGCCTCGCCTCCGGTGTGGTGAAGACCTTCGACACCGGGACGTCGGGTCTCGTCCTCGACAGGGCGGTCCGGTCCCCCGGGGGAGAGGACCTTCTCTTCGCCTTCCACGCCCAGGCGGAGGGCAGGGGCCTGCTCCTCCCGTACAACCTGATCCGCAAGGAGATCGCGCATCCGGTCGGCTGTCGCGGGTACGCGCTGCTCGGCGACGGGACGATGGCCGTGCTGCGCGGCGAGTCGAGCGAGCCCGGCCGGGTCCATCCCGTGCAGATGTGGCGGACGCCGTACGTCTCCGACACCCATGTGACCGCCGAGGGAGACGGCCCACTGGCCCGCATCGGCAACGCGGACCTGGTCCGGGGGATCGCCGACTGCCTGTCGATCGCCCGCCGGGCGACCGATCTTTCGCCCGCCCGCGAGGTGTACGAGGGAATCGTCGCCGCCTGTGGCCGCGCCGCCGACGTCCATCACTGGCTGACCGCCCAGGACGCCGGAGACCTGAGCGCTCCCCTGACCGGGCTCCGGGCCACCGCCGCACAGGTCCTCGACGAGTTCGAGACCGTGACGACGCTCACCCGGCAGGCCGCGGAGGCGCTCGCCGAGTCCGCCCGGCGGATCGGCGGACTGGTCCGCCGCGTCCGGGGCGAGGCACCCGCCACGGCCGAGGAGTGGATCTCCCGGATCACCGAGCTCCGCCAGGCACAGGGTCACCTCATGACCCTGAAGGAGATGCGGTACGCCGACACGGACCGCATCGACGCCCTCGCGGTGGACGTCCAGGGCGACATCGCATCGGCCGCCCGGCGGGCCGTCGCCTTCCTGCGCCACGAGGACGCCTTCGCCGCCCACCACGCCGAGGCGGAGCGCCTCGCGGACGAGGCCGGGACCGTGACGACCGTCGCCGGGACGGGCCCGGTCGCCGACCGTCTCGACGTACACACCGCGGGCCTGCGGACCCTCAGCGAGATCGTCGCCGGACTCGACATCGGCGAGGCCACCGTACGCACCTCGATCCTGGCCCGTATCGCCGACGTCATGGGCGCGCTGAACCGCGTCCGCGCCCTCCTCACCGCCCGCCGCGCGGAGCTCCTCGACCAGGAGGGCCGCGCGGGGTTCGCCGCCGAGTCCGCCCTGCTCGGCCAGGCCGTGACCGGAGCGCTGGCCGCCGCCGACACCCCCGACCACTGCGACGACCAGCTCGGCCGCCTCCTGCTCCACCTGGAGAACCTGGAGTCACGCTTCGCCGAACACGACGGCTTCCTCGCCGACATCGCCGAGCGGCGCACCGAGATCCACGATGCCTTCACCGCCCGCAAGCACTCCCTCCAGGACGCCCGGGCCCGCCGCGCGGAGCAGCTCGCCGGGTCGGCCGGCCGGGTACTGGAAGCGATCGCCCGCCGGACCGCGACCCTGACCGATCTGGACGAGGTGCATACGTACTTCGCCTCCGACCCCATGGTCGCCAAGGTCCGGCGAACCGTCGCCGAGCTGCGGGAAGTCGGCGACGACGTACGGGCGGAGGAGCTGGAGAGCAGGCTCGGCGCCGCCCGTCAGGAGGCCGGCCGGGCGCTGCGGGACCGCACCGAGCTGTTCTCCGACGGCGGCGACACCCTGCGGCTCGGCCGGCACCGCTTCGCCGTCAACCGCCAGGCCCCCGAGCTGGCCCTCGTCCCGTACGGGGACACCCTCGCCCTCGCGCTGACCGGAACCGACTACCGGGCGCCGGTCACCGACCCGGAGTTCGCCGCCACCCGACCGTTCTGGCACCGGACCCTGCCTTCCGAGTCCCCGGAGGTCTACCGGTCCGAACACCTGGCGGCACGGCTGCTGACCGCGCACGGACCCGCCGGCCTCGCGGGCGCCGACCTGCCCGCCCTCGCACGGCAGGCGGCGGAGTCCGCCTACGACGAGGGGTACGAGCGCGGCGTCCACGACCACGACGCGGCGCTGATCCTGGAAGCCGTCCTGGCACTGAGCGAGGGAGCGGGACTCCTCAGGTTCCCGGGGGAGGCGCGGGCGGCGGCCCAGATCTTCTGGGCGCACTCCACCACCGCCGAAGCACGCGAGCAGTGGACACACCGAGCCGTCGCGCTGTCCCGGGCTTGTGACCTCTTCGGCGCGGAGTCGGCCCTCGACGGCCTGCGGGCGGAACTGGCCGCGGAGACCGGGGACGCGACCGCCGCCGCGTATCTGACGGCCGAACTCGCCTCCACGGCCAAGGGCTTCGTCGCCTCGGAGGCGGTCCGTACCTTCCTCGACGCGTTCCGGCGCGCCGTCGGCAGGACCTCCGTGTACGACGACGCCCTCGCCGCCCTCACCGGGCCGGAGGCCAGGCGACAGCTCGTCGAGGCCTGGCTCACCTCCTACGCGTCGGCGTCGGGGGAGTGCCCCGACGAGGGCGTGCTCGCCGAGGCCGTCGCCGTCGAGCTCTGCCCCGGGCTCGACCGCTACGAGGTCACCGCCCCGACCACGGCGACGGTCACCGGACTCCTCGGCAGCCACCCCCGCCTGCGGGGACGCGCCCTCGAGCTGCGGCTCGACGAGTTCCTGGCCAGGACGCGGGCCTTCGCCGCCACCGACGTGCCCGCCTTCCGCGCGTACCAGGAGCAGAGGGCGCGGCTCGTCGCCACCGAACGCGCCCGGCTCCGCGTGGACGAGTACCGGCCGCGGGTCATGTCGTCCTTCGTCCGCGGCCGGATCGTCGACGAGGTCTACCTCCCCCTGGTCGGCGACAACCTCGCCAAGCAGCTCGGCGCGGCCGGAGACGCCAAGCGCGGTGACACCCACGGCCTGCTGCTGCTCCTCTCCCCGCCCGGCTACGGCAAGACCACGCTGATCGAGTACGTCGCCGAGCGCCTCGGCCTGCTTCTCGTGAAGGTCGACGGGCCGGCTCTCGGGCAGCGGACGACCTCCCTCGATCCCGCGGAGGCCCCCGACGCGAGCGCCCGCAGGGAACTGGAGAAGATCGCCTTCGCCCTGGCGGCGGGCAGCAACGTCCTGCTGTACGTCGACGACATCCAGCACACGTCACCGGAGTTCCTGCAGAGGTTCATCCCCCTCTGCGACGCCACGCGGACTCTGAACGGGCACGACCTGCGGGGAAAGCGCTTCGCCGTCTGCATGGCGGGCAACCCCTACACCGAGTCCGGACAGGCCTTCCGCGTGCCGGACATGCTCGCCGACCGGGCCGACGTGTGGAACCTCGGCGATGTGCTGACCGGCAAGGAGGAGGCCTTCGCCTTCAGCTTCGTCGAGAACGCCCTCACGTCCCACCCGGTCCTGGCCCCGCTCGCCGGCCGCGACCGCGCCGACCTGCGGCTCCTGGCCCGGCTTGCGGCGGGCGACCCGACCGCGCGCCGCGACCGGCTCACCCACCCGTACGCCCCGGCCGAGCTCGACCAGGTCCTCGCGGTGCTCCGGCACCTCCTCACCGCCCGCGCGACCGTGCTCGCCGTCAACAGGGAGTACATCGCCTCGGCCGCCACCGCCGACGCGGCCCGCACGGAGCCGCCGTTCAGGCTCCAGGGCTCGTACCGCACGATGAACAAGATCGTGGCCCGTATCTCGCCCGCCATGGACGAGGCCGAACTCGCCGCCGTGATCGACGACCACTACGCCGCCGAGGCCCAGACCCTCACCACCGAGGCGGAGGCCAATCTCCTCAGGCTGGCCGGACTCCGCGGCACCCTCACGCCGGAGCAGGCCGTGCGCTGGAGCGAGGTGACCGCCGCCCACAGGCGGGCCAGGCGACAGGAGTGACCTGCCGCAAGCTCGTGACCAGCGGAAATAAGTGCACCGTGAACGGACCGCCCTGTCCGGATAACGGTCATGTCACGGTTCCTGGGATTCTCGTAGATCACCGTCCGTAATGTGATCTGCATCACGTGGACTGGGTGGCAAGTCGTGATAGGAATGCGCAACTCCGCAGGTGGCACCACCCCTCGCCGTCCTGCGGAACGCCGGTCACGTACCGGCAGCACGACCGAGGTGATCACGCTCCGAGTCCGCGGACGTCGATCGCTCGGGTCGCCGACCGGACAACGGCGTTCGCTCAAAGACCGCACCCTCACTGGCGCCGCCTCCCGCGCGCCGGTCCTGCGCTTCCGAGGTCCCCACCGTGTCACTCGATTCCCTCACCCAGTCCGTCGACAAGGCGGTCAGCGGCTTCTTCGAGCCGATAGCCACATGGCTCGGCGACATCGTCTTCTACTCCGTGCCCGTCGGGGGTACGCAGCTGCCCCTGATCGTGGCCTGGCTCGTCGTCGCCGGGCTTGTCTTCACCGGCTGGTTCGGCTTCGTCCAGCTGCGCAAGTTCCGGCTCGCCGTGGACGTGGTGCGCGGCAAGTACGACGAGAAGGGTTCGGCCGGCGAGGTCAACCACTTCCAGGCTCTGACCGCCGCCGTCTCCGGCACGGTCGGACTCGGCAACATCGCGGGTGTGGCCGTCGCCGTCTCCATCGGCGGCCCCGGCGCCACCTTCTGGATGATCCTCTGCGGCCTGCTCGGCATGGCCACCAAGTTCGTCGAGGTCACCCTCGGCGTGAAGTACAGGACGGTGCACCCCGACGGAACCGTCTCCGGCGGCCCCATGCACTACCTGCCCAAGGGCCTGGCCGAGCGCTTCGGCAAGAACGGCAAGACCCTCGGCAAGGTCCTCGCGGTCCTCGCCTCCTTCATGATCCTGTTCTTCGGCCTGTTCGGCGGCAACCTCTTCCAGGTCAACCAGTCCTACGCCCAGCTCGTCTCCGTCACCGGCGGCGAGGACGGCGCCCTGGGGTCCTCGGCCGGCGCCCTGTTCTTCGGCATCCTGATCGCCGCCCTCGTCGGCATCGTGCTCCTCGGCGGCATCCGCTCCATCGCCTCCGTCACCAGCAGGCTCGTGCCCGCGATGGCCGGCATCTACATCGCCGCCTGTCTCGTCGTCATCGCCGTCAACGTGAGCGCCGTGCCCTCCGCGGTCTCCACGATCATCGAGGGCGCCTTCAACCCCCAGGGTGTCGCCGGCGGTGTCCTGGGCGCGCTGATCATCGGCTTCAAGCGGGCCGCGTTCTCCAACGAGGCCGGTCTGGGCTCCGCCCCGATCGCCCACTCCGCGGTGAAGACCAAGCACCCCGCGAGCGAGGGCCTGGTCGCCCTCCTGGAGCCGTTCATCGACACGGTCGTCATCTGCACCATGACCGCCCTGACCATCGTCATCGCCAACCCGGCCAGCTATGTCGAGCTCCGCAACGGCGGTGAGTCCATCGGCGGCGTCACCATCACCTCCGACGCCTTCGCCACGGTCATGCCCTGGTTCCCGTACATCCTGACGATCGCGGTCATGCTGTTCGCGATCTCCACGGTCCTGACCTGGGGCTACTACTGCATGAAGGCCTGGACCCACCTCTTCGGCCGCAGCAGGGCCAGCGAGCTGACCTTCAAGGTCCTCTACACCGTCTTCGCGGTCGCGGGCTCCCTGCTCACGCTCCAGACGCTGATCGACATGGCCGACGCGGTGCTCTTCATGCTCGCCGTCATCAACATCATCGGCCTCTACCTCCTCGCCCCCGTCGTCAAGCGCGAACTGAACTCCTTCCTCGCCTTCGTGAAGCGACGCGACGCGGGCCTCGACACGGACGGGGACACGGACGGGGACACCGACCAGGAGCCGGTGAAGACCACCGCCTGACCGCTCCACCAGCTCTCGAAGGGCCCTGGCCTCACCCCGCGTCCCGGTGAGACCGGGGCCCTTCGTCCCGTCACCGAGGCGGAGAGAGACGCCCTGGCGAGGCCCCCCGGCTCCCGATAGGGTGTGAAGAACGCGTCAGGATGACGCTGGTGTGCCGGGAAGTCTGGTCGGCGTCCGAGGGGCCTGTGTGCCCGATTCCGCCGACACGCCCCGGAGGCCTTCCCCATGTCCCAGTCACGCCCGCGCAAGGTGATTCTCGGTCTGCTGCCCTGGCCCGAACGCCAGGCCGTCACCGACGCCCTGCGCACGGAGACCGTCGGCGGACTGGTCCTGCTCGCCGCCGCCGTCGTCGCGCTCGCCTGGGCGAACAGCCCGTGGAGCGGAGCGTACGAGTCGATACGCGACGCCCACTTCGGCATCCCCGCCCTCGGCCTGGACCTCTCGGTCGCCCACTGGACCGCCGACGGTCTGCTGGCGATCTTCTTCCTGGTCGCCGGCATCGAGCTGAAACGCGAGTTCGTCGTCGGTGAGCTGCGGACCCCCGCCACCGCCGCGCTGCCCGTCATCGCCGCCGTCTGCGGCATGGTCGTCCCCGCCGCCCTCTACGCGCTCACCGTCACCATCGGCGACGGAAGCCTCAAGGGCTGGGCCGTAGCGATGGCCACGGACATCGCCTTCGCCCTCGCGGTCCTCGCCGTCCTCAGCACCCATCTGCCCTCCGCGCTCCGCGCGTTCCTGCTCACCCTCGCCGTCGTCGACGACCTCGGCGCCATCCTGATCATCGCCGTCTTCTTCACCTCCGACCTCAACTTCTGGGCCCTGGGCGCGGCCTTCGCCGGACTCCTCGTCTTCTACGTGCTCCAGCGCTTCCGGGTGCGCGGCTGGTGGTGGTACGTGCCCCTCTCCATCCTGACCTGGGCGCTGATGTACAACTCGGGCGTCCACGCCACCGTCGCCGGCGTCGCCATGGGCCTGATCCTGCGGACCACCCGCGACAAGGGCGAGAAGGCCTCTCCCGCCGCCCGCGTCTCGCACCTGCTCCACCCGGTCTCCGCGGGCGTCGCGGTCCCGCTGTTCGCCCTCTTCGCCGCCGGGGTCGGCGTCTCCGCCGGCGCGCTGGGCCACGTCTTCACCGACCCCGAGCCCCTCGGCGTCGTCATCGGTCTCGTCGCGGGCAAGATCCTCGGCATCTTCCTCGGCACCTATCTGGCCGCGCGCTTCACCCGCGCCGAACTCAACCCCGACCTCGCCTGGGCCGACGTCTTCGGCCTCGCCACCCTGGCCGGAATCGGATTCACCGTCGCCCTCCTCATCGGCGAACTCGCCTTCCCCGACCCGGCCACCGCCGAACACATCAAGGCCGCCGTCCTGGTCGGCTCCCTCATCGCCGCGGTGCTCGCGGCCGTCCTCCTGCGCCGCCGCAACCGCGTCTACAGGCAGCTGTGGGAGGACGAGGAACGCGACGAGGACGCCGACGGCATCCCCGACATCTACCGGACCGGCAGTACACGGCACTCCGACTGAACGAAGGGGCGGCTCCTAGGCTGTGCCCGTGACAGCCGACAACCGGCCTCTGGCCGTCTTCGACCTCGACAACACGCTCGCCGCGACCGCCCACCGCCAGCACTTCCTGGAGCGGCGCCCGAAGGACTGGGACGCCTTCTTCGCGGCGGCGCCCGACGATCCGCCGCTCGACGAGGGGATCGCGCTGTGCCGTGAGGCGGCGGAGGAGTGCGCCATCGTGTACCTCACCGGGCGGCCGGAGCGCTGCCGCCGGGACACCCTGGCCTGGCTGGCCGGCCAGGGGCTTCCCGAGGGGCCGGTGCACATGCGCCGCAACCGCGACTTCCGGCCCGCCCGGGTGACCAAGGTGGAGATCCTGCGCCGGCTCGCCGCCGACCGGGTGGTCAGGATGCTCGTCGACGACGACCCGCTGGTCTGCGACGCGGCGGAGACGGCCGGTTTCCGGGTCGTACGCGCCCGGTGGGCGACCCCGTCGCAGGCGCTGAGGGACGCCCAGGAGAAGGAGGGCCGCACGTGACCGCACGGCCCACGGGAGCCGACGGGCCGTAGGGGGCCGTCAGGCGGCCTCGTCCTCCAGGCGGAATCCGACCTTCAGTCCGACCTGGTAGTGCTCGATCGAACCGTCGACGATATGGCCTCGGACCTGCGTCACCTCGAACCAGTCGAGGCCCCGCAGCGTCTGCGCGGCGCGGTCGATGCCGTTGCGGATGGCCTCGTCGACGCCCTCGGTGGACGTGCCGACGATCTCGGTGACGCGGTAGGTGTGATTCGACATGGGGGCCGAACTCCTCTCGGTGCGTTCCCTCCACGGTGCCCCAGGGCGGGGCACGGCGCGACACGGCCAACGCGACCGACAGCTGTATACCGGAGGGTAAGGGAACGGAGGGGGCGTCCGGGGCGCGGAACGGGATGGTCAAGGACTTGACCATCCCGTTGGTCCAGACCAGAATCCAGGCCACATACCCGCGCGAACAGCCCGTTCGGTCCCCCCATGCCGGGTCAGCCCCCATGCGCACGACCCTGTGCTGAACCGCAGAAGGTGACCCACGTGAAGAACCGCCCCCTCGCCTGCCCCCTGGCAGTCGCCACCGCGCTCGCCCTCGCCGGCTGCGGGATGCTGCCGGGCGGTGACGGCGGGACGAAGACCGTCCACATCTGGCTGATGCGGGAGAGCGCCAGCGAGGACTTCCTCAACCGCTTCACCGAGGCGTACGAGGAGGAGCACGACGGCGTCGAACTCCAGGTCACCCTCCAGGAGTGGACCGGCATCGGCAAGAAGGTCACCGAGGCGATCCAGGGCTCCGGCGGACCCGACGTCATCGAGGTCGGAAACACCCAGGTCGCCCAGTACGCCGACACCGAGAAGCTCTACGACCTCACCCTGGAGTCGGTCCGCGACCTCGGCAGCGAGGACTGGCTGCCCGGTCTCGCCGAACCCGGCAGGATCGGCGGCTCCCAGTACGGCATCCCCTGGTACGCGGCCAACCGCATCGTCATCTACAACAAGGACCTGTTCCAGGACGCGGGGATCGACAAGCCGCCCGCCACCCGCGCCGAATGGCTCGCCGACACCGAGAAGCTCAACCGCGACGGCTCCCAGGGCATCTACCTCGCGGGACAGGACTGGTACACCCTCGCCGGATTCGTCTGGGACGAGGGCGGTGAACTCGCCACCGGCAAGGGCGGGGAGTGGACCGGCGCACTCGAAAGCCCGGCGGCCCTGCGCGGCATGGCCTTCTACAAGGAGCTCCAGTCCCTCGGCTCGGGCCCGAAGGACGCCGACGAGCAGAACCCGCCCCAGGCCGACGTCTTCGCCAAGGGGGACGTGGCCCAGCTCATCGCCACGCCCAGCGCCGTCGCCGCCATCCTCAAGGCCAACCCGGCACTCAAGGACAAGCTCGGCTACTTCCCGATACCCGGCGCCACGGCGGACAAGCCCTGCGCCGTCTTCACCGGCGGCTCCGACCTCATCATCCCGGAGAACGCGCCCGAGCGCGGGGCCGCCCTCGATGTCGTCAAGGCGCTGGCCGGCGAGAAGTGGCAGACCGAACTCGCCCGCGCCATGGGGTACGTGCCCAACAAGAAGGGGCTCGCCTCCGTCGTCGCGCGCCAGGAGGCCACCGCCGTCATGGCCCGGGGCGCCGCTCGCGGCCGGGCCACCCCCAACTCCCCGCAGTGGGCGGACGTCGAGGCCGACAACCCCATCAAGCCGTACATGACGGCCGTCCTCCAGGGCGAGGACCCGCTGAAGGCGGCCAGGCAGGCCTCCACCGAGATCACGGACACCCTCGCCGAATAGCAGTTCAGCGCCTCCACACCCGCGATCCCCCGGACGGTCACGTCGAATCCAGCCGGTCACGGAAGAAGTAAGGAGCCGGGCCACCGCTCACACGGCCCGGCACCGACCCTTCCCCTTCCGTACGCCGGAGGAGCCCGACATGTCCGCACCGACCCCCACGCTCGCCGCCGCCACCCCGCCCCGGCCGCACGCCGTCCCCGCTCAGCCGCAGCCGCTCGCCGAGCGGCCCGGCCCCCAGGCCCCGGCGGCGGCCGAGGACCCCACGCCCCGGTACGCCGTCGGGCTCGCCCGCGACCAGGAGGACGTCCGCGCCGCCCAGCGGCTGCGCCACCAGGTGTTCGCCGGCGAGCTCGGCGCCCGGCTCGACGGCCCCGAGCCCGGCCTCGACACCGACGCCTTCGACGCGTACTGCGACCACCTCCTCGTACGGGAGGAGAGCACCGGCGAGATCGTCGGCACCTACCGCATCCTGCCGCCCGACCGCGCCGCCGTCGCCGGACGCCTCTACTCCGAGAGCGAGTTCGACCTCAGTCGCCTCGCCCCCGTCCGGCACGACCTGGTGGAGGTCGGCCGCTCCTGCGTCCACCCCGCCCACCGCAACGGCGCCGTCATCGCCCTCATCTGGGCCGGCCTCGCCCGCTACATGACCCGCACCGGCCACAACTGGCTCGCCGGCTGCTGCTCCCTGCCGCTCGCCGACGGCGGCTCCCTCGCCGCCGCCACCTGGGACACCGTCAAGAGCAAGCACCTCGCCCCCGAGGAGTACTGGGTCACCCCGCACAAGCTCTGGAGCCCCGACGGCATCACCCGCCCCGAGGGCCGCACCGAGCTCCCCCCGCTGCTCCGCGGCTACCTCCGGCTCGGGGCCTGGGTCTGCGGCGCCCCCGCGCACGACCCCGACTTCGGCGTCGCCGACCTCTACGTCCTGCTCTCCCTGCGCCGGACCAACCCGCGCTACCTCAACCACTTCCTCTCGCTCGCCCCGGCACGGTGAACGGGACCACAGCCCTCTCGCCGTGGCTTCCCACGGCGCCCTGCACCCCGGGCCACTGCGCCGCCCACCCCGAACCCGCCCACCACGCCGGGACGCCCCCGGCCGGGGCCGGGGCCGTCCGCGCCTCGGTCCGGCTGGCCGCCGGTCTCGGCGCCGTCCTCCTCGGCGTCCTGCTCGCCCCGGCCGCCGCCCTCCTTCCGGCCGCCGTCCGGCTCGCCCTCGTCCGGCGCTGGCTGCGGGCGGTGGTCCGCGCCTTCGGGGTGCGCGTCCGGTACGAGGGAGCGCCCGCCGCCACCGGCCCGCTCCTCGTCGTCGCCAACCATGTCTCCTGGCTCGACATCCCGCTCATCGCGGCCGTCCTGCCGGGCAGGATGGTCGCCAAGGCGGAGGTGCGCCGCTGGCCCGTCCTCGGCACGATCGCCGCGCTCGGAGGCACCCTCTTCATCGACCGGGACGGCCTCCGGGCGCTCCCCGGCACCGTGCGCGCCATGGCCGGGGTGCTCGCTGACGGCGGCCGGGTGATCGTCTTCCCCGAGGGTTCCACCTGGTGCGGGCGGGCCGGCGGGCGCTTCCGGCGGGCCGCGTTCCAGGCGGCCCTGGACGCCGGATGCGCCGTACAGCCGGTACGGATCGACTACCGGCCCACGGACGCCGCCGCCTATGTGGCGGACGACCCCCTGGGCTCCTCGCTGTGGCGGGTCGTCTCCACCCGCCGTCTCACCGCCGTCGTCCGGATGCCGGAGCCCCTTCCGGGCCTCCGGCATCCGGACCGCCGTACCCTCGCGGCGGCCGCTCAGCGAGCCGTCGCTCAGCGGGCCGTCGCCAGCGACAGCGCGAACCTGCCCTCGCTGTCGGTCCACCAGCGCTCCAGGTCGAGGCCCGCCTCCGCGAGTTCCGCACGGACACCCGCCTGACGGAACTTCGCCGACACCTCCGTCCGCATCTCCTCGCCCGCCGCGAAGGGCACCACGAGGTCGAGCTCCGGGATCTTCACGGTGAGCGCGCGGCGGGCCCGCAGCCGCATCTCGATCCACTCCCGCTCGCGGTCCCATACCGCCACGTGCTCGAACGCGTCCGGGTCGAAGTCCGCGCCGAGCTCCCGGTCGATCACGGACAGCACGTTCTTGTTGAAGGCGGCCGTCACCCCGGCCGCGTCGTCGTACGCGGCCACGAGCGTCGACTCGTCCTTCACCAGGTCCGTGCCGAGCAGCAGGGCGTCGCCCGGCGTGAGCATCGACCGCACCGAACGCAGGAAGGTCCGCCGCTCGCCGGGCAGCAGATTGCCGAGGGTGCCGCCGAGGAAGGCCACCAGACGCGGCCCCGGCGTCCCCGGCAGCGCGAGCCCCCGGGTGAAGTCGGCGACCAGCGCGTGCACGTGGAGCTCCGGCCGTTCGGCGAGCAGCGACTCGGCCGCCCTCGTCAGCGCCGACTCGCTCACGTCCACGGGAACATAGGCGTCGAGCCCCGGCAGCAGCGCGTCGATCAGGAACCGCGTCTTCTCGGAGGAACCGGAACCCAGCTCCACCAGGGTCCTTGCCCCGGTCGCGGCGGCGATCTCCGGCGCCCGCTCCACCAGGATCTCCCGCTCGGCCCGCGTGGGGTAGTACTCGGGCAGCCGGGTGATCTCCTCGAAGAGTTCGCTGCCCCGGGCGTCGTAGAACCACTTCGGCGGCAGCTCCTTGGCGGATCGGGTCAGCCCGTGCAGGACGTCGGCGCGCAGATCGGCACCGGCGGCGTCGGGGGCGAGGGTACGGGTCAGCTGGAACGGGCTCACGCGGACGGCTCCTTGAGCGGGGTGAGGGTGACGTCGGCGCGGGTCGCGGTCAGGAGCGTGTGCTCCGGAACCTCCCGCCACCGGGGATCGTCGTCGTACGGTTCGGAGGCCACGACCACCCGGTCGGGGCCCTTCAGGTACCAGAGGCCGTTCCCCCAGGTGGTCGCGGCGATCCGGACACCGTCGGTGAGCAGCAGGTTCAGCCGGGAGCCCGGAGCCGCGGCGGCCGCCTCCCGCACCGTGTCGGCCAGGGCGGACCCCGGCGCGTCACCGGCCCGCAGCCGGTGCAGCACCAGCGCCCAGAGCAGCGCCGAGTCGGTGCGCGCCTCGATCCGGAGGAGTTCGCCGGCCGGCAGCGTCCCGGCGAGCGCGGCGAGGGAGTCGGGCCAGCCCTCGACGGCGCCGTTGTGACTGAACAGCCAGGGGCCTCCGGCGAACGGAGCCGCCGCCGCCTCTCCGTCGGCGCCCGGCCGGGTGGCCCCGCGGACCGCCGCGAGCAGCGCCCGGGAGCGCACCACCCGGGCGAGGTCCGCGAAGGACAGGTCGCCCCAGATGGGCGCCGCGCGCCGGTACCGGGCGGGCTCCGGATCCCCCTCGGCGTACCAGCCCACCCCGAAGCCGTCGGCGTTCACCACACCGCTGCTCTGCGTACGGGGCTCCCAGGACTGGCGGAGCAGGGCGTGCGAAGGTCGGACGATCAGCTCCCCGAGGGCCACCGGTTCGCCCACGTAGGCGATGTGACGGCACATCAGCCGAGCTCCGCGCTGCGGGCCGTACGGAATCCGGAGAAGATCTGGCGCCGCACGGGCAGGTCCCAGTTGCGGAAGGTACCCCGGCAGGCGACCGGATCCACCGCGAACGACCCGCCGCGCAGCACCTTGTGCTCCGGGCCGAAGAACACCTCCGAGTACTCCTTGTACGGGAAGGCCGTGAACCCCGGGTAGGGCAGGAAATCGCTAGCCGTCCACTCCCACACGTCGCCGATCAGCTGCCGTACGCCGAGCGGCGACGCGCCCTCCGGGTAGCTGCCCGCGGTCGCGGGCCGAAGGTGCCGCTGTCCGAGGTTGGCGTGCTCGGGGCCAGGATCGGCGTCCCCCCACGGATAGCGGCGCGAGCGCCCGGAGACCGGGTCCCACCGGGCGGCCTTCTCCCACTCGGCCTCGGTCGGCAGCCGCCGCCCCGCCCAGCGCGCGTAGGCGTCCGCCTCGTACCAGCTCACGTGCAGGACGGGCTCCTCGCCGGGTACCGGCTCCGTCACCCCGAACCGCCGCCGCAGCCACTGGCCGCCGTCCTGGCGCCAGAAGAGCGGCGCCACGATCCCGTGCTCCTTGATCTGCGCCCAGCCCGCGGGCCGCCACCAGCGTCGGTCCGTGTATCCGCCGTCGGCCATGAAGGCCAGGTAGGCGCCGTTCGTGACCGGCGTGGTGTCGATGTGGAAGGCGGGCACGGACCGCGGATGCGCCGGGCGTTCGTTGTCGAGTGCCCATGGCTCGTCCGAGGTGCCCATCGTGAACGGACCGCCGGGGACGAGGACTTCGGGCGGCAGCGGGCCGCCCGTCCGGGACGGCGGCGGGGGAGCGGTCAGGGCGGCCGGACCCCTCCTCAGCTGATGGGTGATCAGCATCGTCTCGTCGTGCTGCTGTTCGTGCTGGGCGACCATGCCGAAGGCGAAGGCGGCGTCGAGCAGCGGCCGACCCTCGAAGGAGGCGCCCTCCAGGACGTCCAGGACACGGAGCCTGACGTCCGCCGCGTAGGAACGGGCCTCACCCGGCGCCAGCAGCGGCAGCGACGGACGGGAGGCGCGCGGATGCTCGAAGGCGTCGTAGACGGAGTCGATCTCGGGCCGCAGCGCCTCCCTGCCCGCCACGGCCCGCCACAGCCACTGCTCCTCCTGGTTGCCGATGTGCGCGAGGTCCCACACCAGTGGAGACATCAACGGCGAGTGCTGCGCCATGAGTTCGCCGTCCTCGACACAGGAGGTCAGCAGCGCCGTACGGGCCCGGGCGACGGTCAGGGCGTCCAGCGCCCGCCGGCGCAGGGCCTCCGGATCGAGCCCCGTCCCTGTCGTCGTCATGACGTCACCGCCTCGAAGTCGTCGGCCGGGCAGCTCCCGGGGATCACGTACCGCTCGTGGAAGACGGCGACCGAGCGCCGCAGCTCCTCGCCCGCCCCGAGCCGGGGCAGCGCCTCCAGGGCGGCGGCGAACACCGCGCGGGCGGCGGCGTGCAGCTCGGGATCGGCGAGGCCGTCGCGGGCCGCCGCCAGCCAGAGCGGATTGCGCGGGGCGGGACCGTCACCGGCCCGTTCCGCGAGCGGCTTCACCGCCCGGTACACGGTCTCCGCCGCCTCCGGGTCGTCGAACACCGCCGTCGTCACGGCCACCGGCACCATCCAGCCGTCCCGGCCGGGCTGCGCGTCGACCATCCGCAGCTCCAGATGCCCGCGCGGCCGCACGGGCGGGAAGAGGGTCGTCATGTGGTAGCGCAGGTCATCGGCGCCGGCCGGCCGGGGCAGGCCCGTGCGCAGCCAGTCGCGGAAGGTCAGCCCCTCCGGAAGGGCCCAGGGCCCCTCGTCGGTCCGTACGCACATCACCGGGGTGTCCAGGACGTGCGCCGCCCACTCCGCCCTCGGTTCACCGTCCGCCGGGGGCGCGAGCGCCCGCCGGGGGTCGAGGTCCGTCCACAGGGCCTGCCGCGTCGAGCGCCAGCCGGTGCGGCGGCCGCCGTGCAGCGGGGAGTTGGCGAACGCGGCCACGAGCACGGCGCCCACGAGATGCGCGAGCCGCCATCTCCGGTGATAGCCGAGCGGACCCGGCTCCTCGACACCGGCGTCCAGACAGATCTGCACCGAGGCCGACTCGCACATCATCGCCCGCCCGGCCGGACCCGTCCGGTCGAGCACGGCCTCCATGGCGTCGTACCGCGGCTCGTGGAGCACCCGGCCGCGCGGCGCGTGCCACGGGTCCACCCCGTATCCGCTGAGGGTCAGACCGAGGGAGCCGAGCGCCGACCGCACCGCCCGCAGATCGGCGGCGAGGGAGTCGAGACATTCCATGAGCGATCCGGCCGGGCGCGAGCTGAGCTCCAGCTGCCCGCCGGGTTCGAAGGTGAGGGACGACACCAGCGGCAGGGACCGCACGGTGTCGATGGCCGCCGCGAGCCTCGGCGGCCGCACGGGAATCCGGGGGTCACGCAGCTCGTGCACCAGCCACTCCAGCTCCACCCCCACCGTGCGGGGCGGGCCGGTCTTGAAGCAGATACATCGCAGCAGGTCCTCAGCCTCCCGCTCGGTGAGAGGGGGTCCACCACGCGGTATGCCGCTCGACGACATCCGTACACCTCCTGGTCATCGGGACTGATCCCGGAGAGTCGCTGTCTCCACCTAAAGCCACCGCCGAGCGGCGTGCAAGAGCGCCCCCGACGCGCCGGACACGTCCCCCGCGCCCTCTTTCCGTCCGAATCCGGCCCCTGCCAGGAGGGCCGCCGCGGCGCCCCGGGAGACTCTCCTGCCCCGGGAGCCCCTCTTGCCTCCGGGAAATCCCGTTGTGGAGGCGGGGAGGAAACGATCATCCTTGGCGGTATGAGTGCACGACTGCGCGCGATCGCGCGGGAGACCGAGGAGATCGTCGCCGCGGGCCGCTACCGCGCCCCGGACGGCCGGACCGTCTCCCTCACCGGCGACCTGACCGCCGCCCTGGCCGGAACCCGCCTCCACGGCCCCGACCCCGTCACGGTCACCCCCGACACCGACCGCACCCCCGTCATCGACGTCACCGGCGAGAGCAGCCTGGCCGCCGCCCGCAGGATGACCGCGGCCGACCCGACCCGCCCGGTGGCCGTCCTCAACTTCGCCTCCGCCCGCAACCCCGGCGGCGGCTACCTCAACGGTGCCCAGGCCCAGGAGGAGGCGCTCTGCCGCTCCTCCGCCCTCCACGCCACGCTGCTGCGCGCCCCCGCCTACTACGCCCACCACCGCGAGGAACGGGACGCCTTCTACACCGACCGGGTCATCCACTCGCCCCAGGTGCCCGTCTTCCGCGACGACCGGGGAGCCCTCCTCGACGCCCCCTTCACCGTCGGTTTCCTCACCTCTCCCGCGCCCAACGCGGGCGTCGTCCGCCGCCGCACCCCCGAACTCGCCGACCGGCTGCCCGTCGCCCTCGCGAACCGTGCCGAGCGCGTCCTGGAGACGGCGGCCGCGGCGGGCTACCGGCGGCTGGTGCTCGGCGCCTGGGGCTGCGGGGTGTTCCAGAACGATCCGGAGCAGGTCGCGGGCGCGTTCAAGGCGCTGCTCACCGGCGAAGGCCGCTTCGCCGGCCACTTCGAGGAGACGGTCTTCGCGATCCTGGACCGCGCGTCAGGCACCCCGACACTCGCCGCCTTCGCCAGGGTCCTGGAGCGTGTCTCCCCTGGCCACACGCTCTGACGTGCGGCTCTCCTGCCCACGTGCCACGCTGAGGGGACACGGACCGGAGTCCGACACCCGTCACGGGAGGCACGATCGTGGGCAAGAAACAGACCCGGACGAACCGGGGAGCCCGTACCGGCGGCCATGAACACCGCACCGAGGCGGCCGAGAAGGAGAAGTCCACGGCGACTCCCACGAGAGAGACGCCGATGCCCCTCGTCGAGCACACGTCCCACCGCAAGGAACGCAAGTTCGGCCACAACTAGGACTGGGCCGGGCGGAGCGGGGAGCCGACGGTCCCGGCCGAGCGGAGCGGGAGCCGACGGGGATACGCTGTGAGGCCCACCGCCTTCACGGCGGCGGGCCCCTCTCCGTGTCCCGCGCCCGGCGTCCCGGCACCGGCCCTTCCCGCGTCCCGAGCCGCTTTCGACGGCCGGCGCCCCGCTCCGTATCCCGCGCCCCCGGCGCCGCTACTTCCCGTCGCCGACCGGGATCTCCACGCTCTCCTCCGGCGCGCGGGACGCCTGCGGCACCACGCCGAGGCGTTCCTGAGCGCCCGGGTTCATCGTGGTGAGCAGCTGACGGGCCAGTCCGAGCCCGGTCCCGCCCATGGTCAGTGCCTTGGCGAACACGTCCGCCATGCCGTCGGCGCCGTTCAGCAGCACCATCTGGTCCACGTTCCCGAACGCGGACGCGCCCGCGGAGACGATCTCCGGCCACTTCTCGGCCAGCTGCTGCGCGACCACGGCCTCCTGGTTCTCGGCGAGCGCCGCCGCCCGCGCCTTGATCGCCTCGGCCTCCGCCAGACCCTTCGCCCGGGTCGCCTCGGCGATCGCGAGGCCCTTCGCGTGCTGCGCCGCCGCCTCGGCCTCACCCGTCAGCCGGGTCGCCGTGGCCCTGGCCGCGCTCGCCAGCTCCGTCTCCTTCGCCTCCGCCTCGGCCGCCGAGATCCGGGCGTCGCGCTCGGCGGCGGCGAGCGTCCGGGTCTCGTACGCCAGCGCGTCGGCGGGCTTGCGGACCTCGGCCTGGAGCTGCTGCTCCTTGCGGTGTCCCGCCAGCTCGGCGACCCGGGTCTCCTGGACGACGACCTCCTGGAGGGAGGCCGCCTCGGCCAGCGGACCGGCCTGCCGGGCCCGCGCGGACGCCTGGTCCCGTTCCGCCTGGTAGCCCGCCTGGAGGATCTCGCTGTCGCGGGTCGCCTCCGACATACGCGCCGCGGCCTGCTGTTCGGCCTCGGTGGCCCGCCGGTTCGCCTCGGCCTGTGCGATCCGCGCGTCCCGCTGGACGGCGGCCGCGTGCGGTGCGGCCAGGTTCTTGATGTACCCGGTCGGGTCCTCGATCTCGTGGATCTGCAGCGAGTCGACGATAAGACCGAGCTTCTCCATCTCCGTGCCACAGGCCGAACGGGCCTGACCGGTCAGCTTCTCCCGGTCACGGATCATGTCCTCCACCGTCAACCCGCCGACGATGGCGCGGAGATGACCGGCGAAGACGATGTGCACCCGCTCGCTCATGAGCTTCTGCTGGTCGAGGAAGCGGCGTGCGGCGTTGGCGATCGACACGAAGTCGTCACCGACCTTGAAGATCACCACACCGCGGACCTTGAGCGGAATGCCCTGATGGGTGACGCACTCGACGGACAGCTGGGTCTCGTTGAGGTCGAGCGAGAGCTTCCGGACCGCCTGCACACCGGGCAGCACCAGCGTGCCGCGTCCGGTGACGATACGGAACCCCATGCCCGCGCCGAGTCCCTCGTTCTTGTGGTTGGAACCGGAGATGATCAGAGCCTCGTTGGGTTCCGCGACGCGCCACATCATTTTGAAGACGGCGATGAGGACGGCGAAGGCGCCGACGACGACGCCCGCCAGAAGGCCGATGCCCATGGGTCAGGTCCCCCTTCACCGGATCCGACGCGGATCCGGTGAGGGGAGTGTGCGCCTGTGACGCGCGCCACTCAACGGTTCCGTCAACTGTCGTACGCGGCTGTGACATAGACGGTGCGCGGAGGGAGATGTTCCATGACCATCACGACCGTTCCGACGTCGATCCGCTCCTTCGGGGTGGCCGGATGGGCGAGGAAGTGCTCGGCACCGCCCCGGATCCGGACGATCACCTCACCGACGAGACCGGGCCCGACGGTGCCGGTCACCCGGCCGAGCAGTCCCACCATCGAGGAGTCCATCGACGCGTCGTCCATCCCTGAACGGTACGTCAGATCCAGCCGTGGAGCGCGGACATGAACCCGTCGAAGTCGTCCCGGTGGATGGTGTGGCCCGACTTCTCCACCGTGCGCACGGTGAATCCGCGGCCCGCCAGCATCCGGGCGTCGTCGGGGGAGACCAGCGCGCTCGGGTCGGCGAGGGTGACCAGGGAGGGGACGGTGGCGCGGGCCGGCCAGAGGTCGGCCCCCACGAAGTCCACCAGGCCGTAGGCCGATCGCTCGTCCCAGAGCCGTACCGATGCCATCTCCGTGTCGAGGTCCTCGTCCGCCCAGTGCGGGTTGAACCCCCGGATCTGCTCCCGGGTCATCGACTTGCCCCGGACGAAGAGCTCGGGCCGGTAGCCGTCGGGACCCGCCCCGAGGTGCCAGGCGGGGTCGGAGTAGACCGCGCGGGCGGGCTTCAGCCGCTCCAGGGCACCGGCCAGGACGAGCCCGCCGAGCGAGTGCCCGACGGCCAACTCGGCCCCGGCCGGGAGGGTTTCGACGAGATCGTCGGCATAGTCCTCCGGCCGGTACTGCTCGGGTCCCGACGCTCGCCCGCTCAGGCCGTGCCCGCGCAGGTCCACCGCGATGACCCGGTAGCCGCGCAGGGCGAGCGCCGGTCCGACCCGCCGCCAGGTGCGGTGGTCGGCCATGATGCCGTGGACGAGCAGGGCGATCCGGTCACCGGATCCCCAGGTGGTCGTGTGCAGAAGCACGGTGTGCGGCCTTTCTCGACGGTGCTCCGCGGACGCCGACGTGTTCAGCGCACGGTGCGGATGGGGCGCACGGCGAGCGCGCCGAGTACCGACAGTACGGCGGCGATCAGGAACAGCGCCGTGTACCCGCCACTCAGTGAGACGACGAGCGAGGCCACGAAGGGAGCGACGATCTGCGGGCCCGCGTTGGCGATGTTGAGGACTCCCATGTCCCGGGCCGCGTCCTCCGCCTTCGGCAGCACCATCGTCACCAGGGCGGTGTCCACGGCCATGTAGCAGCCGAAGCCCAGTCCGTTGACGACGGAGAAGGCCAGCATCGCCGTCCAGCTCGTCGAGACGGCGGGGATGAGCAGTGCCACGGCGGCGAGCGCGGCGGAGGCGCCCACGAAGAGCTTGCGCCGGTCGAACCGGTCCGAGAGCCAGCCGCCGAGCACGGTGGAGACCACCATGGCGACCGCCGTGAGCGGCGCGAGAACCGCCACGGCCTTCTCGGCGCTCAGCCCGGCGGGCAGATCGGTGTGGTCCTTGAGGATGTACAGCTGGAACCCGGCCACCGCGAAGTAGCCGAGGACCAGGAGGGCGCGGCCGATGAACGCCCAGCGGAAGTCGTGGTCCTTGAGCGCGCTGCCGAAGGCGGCGAGCTGCGCCTTCACGGGCAGCGGAGCCCTGGCCGGCATGCGCTGCTCGCGGGCGCAGGCGGTGAAGAGCACGGAGGCGGCCGCGACGACCGCACCGAAGACGAGATAGCCGGTGCGGTAGTCCTCGGAGAAGGCCGCCCCGACGAGGGCGCCGATCGTGGAGCCGACGGGCAGCCCGAGGCCGACGGCGGCCGAGGCCCTGCCCCGGGCGGCGAGGGGCACCCGGTCGGGCACCACGGAGGTCAGGGCCGCCTGGTAGACGTTCATGACGGCCTGCCCCAGACACCAGGCGATGGTGACGAGCAGGATCGTGCGGACGCTGCCGAGGAGCAGCATCACGGGCAGGGCGAGGAGTCCACCGGCGAGGATCCACGGGTTGCGGCGGCCCGAGCGGTCGGAGAGGGCGCCGGCGACGGGATTGAAGACGGTGGCGAAGATCGCCGAAATGCCGGAGACCAGGCCGAAGTTCGCCACCTTGTTTGCCGGGTCGATCTCCTCGATCTGGAGCGCGAGGAGCAGGCCGGGGACGCCGACGTACAGGGCGTACATCGCGGTGTTCCCGGCGAGGAGCAGCGCGAGCAGACCACGGGTCGGCCGGGTCGCCCGCGGCGGGCCGGATGCCATGGGGGAGTCCGGGGCCTTCGGGGTGGAGGCGGTCGTGCCGGTGCCGGTGCCGGCGTGGGCCTGGGCGTCGGCCTGGGCGTCGGCGTCGGACGAGCCGGTCCCGGGGGAGGAAAGGGCCACGGTGCCCTCCTGAGGAGATCGCCCGGCGAGGGGCGAGAGCGGAGTCAAGCCGGAGGTGACACGTGTCAGTGACGCGTGTGAGCACTGTGTAGCATTCGATTCCGGCCATCCGCCAGGCCCTGTGCCGGATCGTTCTGGAAAGATGCCGAGGCGATGAGCCAGCCAACCGAACAGTCCCCGGAGCGCCCCGCCGCGCGCACGGTCCCGACCAGCGCCGATGTCGCCCGTCTGGCGGGCGTCTCCCGGGCGACCGTCTCGTACGTCCTCAACAACACCTCGGCCGTCCGCATCAGCGAGCCGACCCGCAGACGGGTGCGCGAAGCGGCCGAGGAGCTGGGGTATGTGCCGCACGCCGCCGCCCGCAGCCTGCGCGCAGGCCACAGCAGGATGGTGCTGCTGCCGACCTCCCACGTCCCCGTCGGACCGCTGTACAGCCAGTTCTTCAACGAGTTCCAGTGGGCGCTGCGGCGACTCGACTACACGGTGGTCCAGTACGGCAGCGTCGGTCTGGAAGCCGGGGAGGCCGCCCGCGCCTGGGCCGAACTCCGGCCGGTCGCCGTGGTCTCGCTCGGCGAGATCCAGCTCACCGGGCAGGGCGTCGAGATCCTCAAGCGCTCCGGAGCGCGGGCCGTCATCACCCTCGGCACCGAGGGCGTCGCGGGCACCCACGCCCTCGTCATGGACCAGGGGCGGGTCGGCGAGGTCGCCACCACCCACCTCCTCGAGACCGGCCGGCGCCGGATCGGCGTCGTCATGCCCGAGGAGCCGGGCCTCGCGATCTTCTCCGGCCCCCGCCTCGAAGGCGCCCGGCGCGCCGTAGAGGGCACGGGCGCCACCGTCGTACCGCTGCCGCTGCGGTACGAGGAGGAGTCGGCGAACGCGCTCGCCGGGCGCTGGCGCGAGCTGGGGCTCGACGGCGTCTTCGCCTACAACGACGAGTACGCGATGCTCCTGATGCGGGCGCTCCAGGACGCGGGCGTCGCCGTGCCCGCCGAGACCGCCGTCATCGGCGCCGACGACCTGCTCCTCGGCCGGCTGCTGCGGCCCCGGCTCAGCACCGTACGCATCGACATGGTGCTCGGGCGGGAGCTGGCCGAGCTCGTCGACCTGGCCGTACGGGAACCGGACGCACCGCTCCGCACCCGCGCCCTGCTGGCCTCGCGGGTCGTCCGGCGGGAGTCGAGCTGAACGCTTAGCGTCGGTTCATGAGCACAGTTCCGAAGCGTTTCGAGATCCTGCTTGTGCCCTCGCACGTCGAGGACCGGGGCGACGCCTCCGTCATGGACAGCGCCATCCGCTCGGCCGTGGTCGAGGCGACCGGACGGCGCGGCGAGTCGGGCTATCCGATCTACGAAGGGCACGGCGTCAGGGCCGACATCGACCCGGAGACGCGGACGGTCGAGGCGCTGCTCGTCGACGGCCGCGAGCTCGACTACGGTCTGACAGCCCTCGTACGCCCCCCGGCACGCGACTGACCTGCGGATCCTCAAGCTTCACGAGGTCTTCGCGGCAGCTGTGCGAGGCCTGCGCGGCCCCGTTCCCCGGTGGTCGCGCCGAATGGCCGGAACTCGACCCCGCGATCATGGACCCGAGCGGAGCGGCCGCCGTCACGGCCGTCCGCCGGGCTTCAGACGTGCGTCGCACGCCCCGGTGCGGCTGAGACCGGCACACCACCCACGAAGGGGGCACGGGAGAGCGTCCCGTGCCCCCTCGTGGGTCACTTCCGGCGGGTCACTTCGCCTTGGCGTCCTCGATGGACTTGCGGACCTCGTCCATGTCCAGGTTGCGCGCCTGCCCGATGACGTCCTCGAGGGCGGTCTCCGGGAGCGCGCCGGGCTGCGCGAACACGGCCACGTTGTCACGCACGATCATCAGCGTCGGGATCGAGCGGATCTCGAACGCGGCGGCCAGCTCCTGCTGCGCCTCGGTGTCCACCTTGGCGAAGACCAGGTCCTGGTGACGCTCCGACGCCGCCTCGAAGACAGGCCCGAACTGACGGCAGGGACCGCACCAGGAAGCCCAGAAGTCGATCAGGACGAATTCGTTGCCGCTCACGATCTCGTCGAAGTTGTCCTTGGTGAGCTCTACGGTGCTCATGTTCCTACCTTTCGGGGTCTCCTGGCGGGTGTCCTCACGGTCCCCTGGGGACTCGCCCGGCACAACGGCGTATCGAGCCGCGCTATTCCGGGCCGCTGCCGCCAGACTGGGACCCATGACACGAACGGTGGAAGACGAGCACGCGTACGACGTGGTGGTGCTCGGCGCGGGCCCGGTGGGGGAGAACGTCGTCGACCGGGTGCGGGCCGCGGGCCTCAGCGCCGCGATCGTCGAGAGCGAGCTGATCGGCGGCGAGTGCTCGTACTGGGCCTGCATGCCCAGCAAGGCGCTGCTGCGCCCCGCGCTCGCCCGCTCCGACGCGCGGAAGGTCGCGGGACTGCGCGAGTCGGTCTACGGCCCGCTGGACGCGCTGGAGGTCTTCGCCCACCGGGACGAGGTCGTCGGCCACTGGAAGGACGGGGGTCAGGTGGACTGGCTCGACTCCATCGGCGTACGGGTCTACCGGGGCCACGGCCGCCTCCTCGGCACCCGCCGGGTCGGGGTCACGGGCCCCGAGGGCGAGCACCATGTGCTCGCCGCCCGGCACGCGGTCGTCGTCTGCACGGGCAGCCGCGCGGTCCTCCCGGAGCTGCCCGGCCTCGCCGGTGCCCGGCCCTGGACCAGCCGTGAGGCGACCAGCGCGGACCGGGTGCCCGAGCGGCTCGTCGTCGTCGGCGGGGGAGTGGTGGGAGTGGAGATGGCCACCGCCTGGCAGGCCCTCGGCGCGAAGGTGACGATGCTCGTACGGGGCGGGGGGCTGCTGCCCCGGATGGAGCCCTTCGTCGGCGAGCACGTGGCCCAAGCCCTGACCACGCGGGGTGCGGACATCCGTACCGGCGTCACGGTCACCGCTGTGGTGCGCGACGGGGGTACGGGACCGGTCACCGTCGTCCTGGAGGGCGGCGACCACGTCGACGGCGACGAGGTCCTCTTCGCGACCGGCAGGGCCCCGCGTACCGAGGACATCGGCCTGGAGAAGGCCGGACTCGAGCCGGGCTCCTGGCTCGACGTCGACGACAGCCTCAAGGTCACCGGCAGCGACTGGCTGTACGCGGTCGGAGACGTCAACCACCGGGCGCTCCTGACCCATCAGGGCAAGTACCAGGCCCGGATCGCCGGCGCCGTCATCGCCGCCCGCGCGCGGGCCACCGAGCCCCTCGACGACGGCAGCTGGGGCGCGCACGCGGCGACCGCCGACCACGCCGCCGTACCGCAGGTGGTGTTCAGCGACCCCGAGGCGGCGGCCGTCGGCCTCAGCCTCGCCGAGGCCGAGCGGGCGGGTCACCGGGTCCGGGCCGTGGACCTCGACATGGGGCAGGTCGCCGGAGCCGGGCTCTACGCCCAGGGCTACCGGGGGCACGCCCGGATGGTCGTCGACCTCGACCGCGAGGTCGTCATCGGCGCCACCTTCGTCGGACCGGGCATCGGCGAGCTCGTCCACTCGGCGACGGTCGCGGTCGTCGGCGAGGTCCCGATCGCCCGTCTGTGGCACGCCGTTCCCTCGTATCCGACGCTGAGCGAGGCGTGGCTGCGGCTCCTTGAGGCCTACCGGGGCTGATGCCCCGTCAGCCTGACGGATTCTCCCCGCTGTCGCCGGCTCCGGGCGCGTACGGGGCGACGAGCGCCCGGGCGGCCGAGCGGGCCGCCTCGAGGGCGGGCCGGGGATCGCGGCCCGACTCCTGGCCGAGCACGACCCGGGTGCTCAACCCGTCGAGCAGGGCCAGGAGTTCGGAGGCGCGGGCGCACGCGTCGAGCGGCGCGAACCGCCGCCGCGCGACGCCCGCCGTGAGCAGCGCCTCCAGGTCCTCCTGCCAGCCCCGGTCCAGTTCCTCCTGGGCCTCGCGGAGTGCGCCGTTGCCGGGGGTGCGGGCCCAGAGCTCGATCCAGAGGGTCCAGCGCGGATCGCGCGGGCCCCGCGGCAGGTAGAGCCGCAGGAAGTGGTCGAGCTTGCGCTCGGCCGTGATCCGCCGGGCGAGCAGCGCGCGGCGCTCCTCGGCGAGCGCGGCCTCGCTCCACCGCAGGGCGGCGAGCAGCAGCAGGTCCTTGCTGCCGAAGTAGTACAGGATGTGGCCGCCGCTCGTGCCGAGCCGCTCGGCGAGCGCCGACATGGTGAGGGAGGAGAGGCCGTCCTCGGCGATCGCCGACATGGCCTCCTCCAGCATCCGTTCCTGGGTGACGTGTCCGTCCCGCCGTCGTGCCGCCCCTGCCACCGCCGCTGCCCCGTCCTGCCGTTCCGCCGTCGTGCGCGCCGTTCGGCCGGTGCCGCCCGGCTTGTGCCACCCGGCTGGTGCCGCCCGGCTCATGCGCTCCATACGGGATCGACCCTAACCGCAACCTCCGAAGGTCTTGACGTGACCCGAACCCATCGCACATCTTGAATGCCGTTCTAAGACTTAGAACGGCATTCAAGACAGGAGTGCGGTGTGCTCGGACACGAGACGGCGCCCGTGACCACGGGCCGGGACGAGGTGTTCCAGGTCGAGGAGCACGGGATCGACCCCATCCCCGACGCCGAACGGCACGGAGGCGCCAAGGACGTCTTCTGGCTCTGGTTCGGCTCGAACCTCACCTTCACGTACGTCATCAACGGCGCCCTCGCCGTCGCCTTCGGGCTCTCCTTCTGGCAGGCCACCGCCGTCGTCGTGCTCGGCGGCCTCTCCTTCCTCGCCATCGGCGCGGCGGGACTCAGCGGCGTGCGTACCGGCACCGCCACCCTCGTCATCTCCCGTGCGGCCTTCGGTCCGCGCGGCAACTGGCCCGCCGGGCTGCTCAACTGGATCGTCAGCATCGGCTACACGATCGTCAACACCGTGGTGGGCACCCTCGCTCTCGAAGCCTTCTTCGCCGATCTCGGCTGGAACGGCGGCCACACCTCCCGCGCTCTCGCCCTCGGCGTCACCCTCGCGCTGACCTTCGCCGTCGCCCTCTGGGGCCACGCCACCGTCCAGTTCGCCGAACGCTGGATGGCCTACGTCCTCGCCGCCGGTTTCGCCGCCCTGCTCGTCCTCGTGCTGCCCGGCGCCGACACCGCCGCCCCCGCCGAGGCGCCCGGAGCCTCCGCCTGGAGCCTCGCCTTCGTCGTCATGCTCGCCGGCCCCTTCTCGTACCTCCCGATGCCCGCCGACTACACCCGCTACCTGCCCCGCACCACCTCCCTCAAGGCCGTCACCTGGAGCGGAGCCCTCGGCGGCTTCGTCTCCTCCGTCTCCCTGGGCGTCGCCGGCGTGGCCGCCGCGACCCAGACCGACATGACGGACGCCGTCGCGGGCACGGAGAGCCTGCTGCCCGGCTGGTTCCAGCCGCTCTTCCTCGCCCTGGTCCTCGGCGGCTCCGTCACCAACTCGATCATCACGCTCTACTCGTCGAGCCTGAACCTGCAGGTCCTCGGCATCCCCTGGAGCCGGGCCCGCGCCATCCTCATCAGCGCCGGCGTGACCGCCGCCGGATCCCTCGGCGCCCTCTTCCTCACGGACTTCACCACGTCGCTCCTCTCCTTCCTCTCCCTCCTGATCATCGTCTTCGCCCCCTGGGGCGGAGTCTTCCTCGCCGACATGGTGCTCCGGCGCTGCACCTACGACTCCGCCGGACTGCACGCGCGCACCGGAGGCCCCTACTGGTACCGATCCGGCTGGCACCCGGCCGGCCTCACCGCCCTCCTCGCCGGACTCCTCTTCTCGGCGCTCACCTGCGACTCCGAGCTCTGGACCGGCCCGCTCGTCGCCCCACTCGGCGGCGCGGACCTCACCGTGCTGGGCGCGGGAGTCTCGGCCCTGGTGTACGTGGCCCTGGCACGCGGGCGCGTGACCCCGATACGCGAGTGAACGGGCCCGACGGTTCTGCCTTCAGGTACGGCTCCCAGGCCCCGCGCCCCGAGCCCTCTGCCTTCAGGCCTCGATCCCGTCCCCAGGCCCCCTCGCGCCCCGAGCCCTCCGCCTTCAGGCCCCGCTCCCGTCACCAGGCCCCGCCCGCTGCCCCGGGCGGCAGCCCCGAGCCCTCTGCCCGCTCGGCACCGGCCCCTCGCCCGCCCGACACTCTCGTACGTACGTCACGGAGCCACCCCGCATGAACAGCAGCACGCCCGACCGCACCGCCGCCCCCGACTCCGCCTCCTCTGCCGACTCGGCTCCCGCCCAACTCGTCCTCACCGGGGCCCGGATCCACACCGTCGACCCCGCCCTCCCCGAGGCGCAGGCGCTCGCCGTCCGGGCCGGACGCATCGTCTGGATCGGGTCGGACGCGGGGGCCGCGGCCTGGACCGGTCCCGCCACCCGGGTCATCGACGCCGGTGGACGGCTCGTCCTCCCCGGCTTCGTCGACGCCCACAACCACGTCCGCCTCGGCTCCGACGACGCCTGTGTCCAGCTCGCCGGCGCCCGGAGCCTCGACGCGATCCACGCCCGTATCCGCGCCTGGCACACCGCGCACCCGGACGCCGAGTGGATCGAGGCCGAGGCCTTCGACTACTCCGCGATTCCCGGCGGACGTATGCCCACCGCCGCCGACCTCGACCGGGCCACCGGCGACACCCCCGCCCTCGTCCTCAGCTACGACGTCCACACCGCCTGGCTCAACACCGCCGCCCTCCGGCGGCTCGGCGTCGACCGCGACCACACGGACCTCCCCTTCGGGCGGGCGGTCACCGACCCGGCGACCGGCGAACCGACGGGATTCGTCAAGGACTTCGCCGTCAAGGGACTCTCCCGCGACGGCCATCGCGCCCTGCGCGAGCTCGGCGTCCCCTGGGCGTCGCCGGACCGGCAGTACGGCCGGCTCGCCAAGAGCCTGGACGACGCCATCGGCTTCGGCATCACCACCGTGGTCGAACCCCAGAACTCGCTCGACGACCTCGCCCTCTTCGAGCGCGCCCGGGCGGAGGGCAGGCTCCGCTCCCGGATCGTCGCCGCGCTCTTCCACCCGAGGGGGACGACCGACGCCGAGCTGGACGAATTCCGCGCCGCGGCGGAGAAGTTCACGGACGACCGACTGCGGGTCGGCCCGCTCAAGCTGTACATCGACGATGTCGTGGAGCCCCGTACCGCCGCCCTCCTGGAACCGTACGCGGGCTGTTCCCACCACCGCGGCGACACCTTCTACCCGCCCGAGGAGTTCGCCGGACTGCTCACCCGCCTCGACGCGCGCGGCTTCCAGTGCTTCGTGCACGCCACCGGCGACCGGGGCATCCGCACCGTCCTCGACGCGGTCGAGCGGGCCCGTGCCGCCAACGGGCCGCGCGACGCGCGCCACCAGATCGTGCACGTCGAGTGCCTCGACCCGGCGGACACCCCGCGCTTCGCCGAACTCGGCGTCGTCGCGTGCATGCAGCCCCGGCACGCCGCCCCGGACATCGCGGGACCCGGTCAGGACTGGGCGGAGAACGTCGGCCCCGACCGCTGGCACAAGGCCTGGCCGCTGCGCAGTCTGAGCGCGGCCGGCGCCGTCCTCGCCCTCTCCAGCGACTGGAACGTCGCCGAGATGGACCCGATGGTCGGCATCCACGCCGCCGTCACCCGCCGCCCGCCCGGCGGCGGGGAGGCCTGGACGGCGACCGAGACGATCGACGTCGTCACCGCCGTCGAGGGCTACACGATGGGCTCGGCGTACGCCAACTTCCTGGAGGCCGAGCGGGGTTCGCTCACGGTCGGCAAGCTGGCCGACTTCGTCGTCCTCTCCCGCGACATCCTCCGCATCGCGCCGGACGAGATCCCGGGCACGGTGGCGGAGACGGTCGTGGTGGGCGGGGAGGTCATGGTGGAGCGCTGAGGCCCGCGAGCCCGCGAGCACGGGTCACGCGGCCGGGGCGGCCCGCCCAGGGGAGCGGCGGGCCGCCTCGCGCCCACGTACGGTGTCGAGTCGGGAGCGGGTCCCTATCAGATCCGGTCGAGGATCTTCCGCAGGGCGGCGACCTCGGCGGACTGGGTCCGTACGACGTCGTCGGCGAGCGCCTTCGCGGTGGCGTTGCTGCCGTTCTTCTGCTCGTCCTTCGCCATGTCGACGGCGCCGTTGTGGTGGGCGATCATCAGCTCGGCGAACTTGCGGTCGAAGTCCTTGCCCGTGACGGCGGCCAGATCCTTCATGTCCTGCTCGGACATCATCCCGGCCATGCCGTGTCCGCCGCCGGAGCCGTGACCGGCGGACTCGGGCTTGCCCCAGCCCTTCAGCCAGGCCTTCATCTTCTGGATCTCCGGGTCCTGGGCCTGCGCGATGGCGGTGACGAGCTTCTTGACCTCCGGGTCCTGGGCCCGGCCCTCGGCAAGCTTCGCCATCTCCAGGGCCTGCTCGTGGTGGGGGATCATCATCTGCGCGAACATGACGTCCGCGTCGTTGAAGGCGCCGGGGGCGGCGGCATCCGTGGCGGAACCGGAACCGGAACCGGAAGCGGTGGGGGAGGCGGACGCAGAGGTGGAGGCAGAGGCGGAGGCGGACGAACCGGCGTGGTCCGTTCCGCTCGTGCCGCTGTCCGTGCCGCAGGCGGAGAGGAGGAGCCCGGTCGCGACGGCGATGCCGACGAGGGCGGACGTGCGGGCGGTGCGAGAGGTGAAGGCGCGCATGTGGGTGATACCTCGTGTGCTGTTCGTACAGACGGAAAAGGGCAGGCCGAAGCCGTTCGCGGGCAGCACGGGGCGCCCGCGGCGGCGTGGGTACGGTCTAGATCCGCAGTACGGACAGCTGGGCGAGGTCGGGGGGCCGGGGCGGCGGCGCGTGCGGCCCCGGGGTGGGTGCGAGCCGCGCCAGGAGGAGTGCGGCCCAGTCGGGGCGGCGACCGAGGGCGGCCCGGACGAGTCCCGTGAGCAGCCAGCCGGCCAGGACGGCCACGCACAGGGTGGTCATGTCCATCCCGGTGCCCGGCTCGTGCCGGGGGCCGGGGCCCCCGTCGCCATGGGCTCCGGCGTCGTGGCCGATACCCGCGGAGATGGCCGAAGACGTGGTCTCCGTACCGCCGCCCGAACCCTCGGGGTGGCCGACGGAGTGCATCAGGAACACGCCGAGCGCGAGCACGACGACGAGCAGAAGACGCGCCAGGGCGCCTTCCGCTCGTCTGTCGTGTTCTGCTCGGTGTGGACGCACAGCCAGGACCTCCTGGCTGACGAATATACCGCGTGGGGGTATCAGGGCCGCGTCAGGACGGCGGCGTCTCGCCCGCCATGGCGGCGGCCATCCGCAGATGCGGCGCGGCCTCGTCCGTGCGCCCCTGGCGCTCCAGCGTGCGCCCGAGCATCAGCCGGGCGTAGTGCTCGACCGGGTCGCGCTCCAGGACGGCCTTCAGCTCGGTCTCGGCCCGGGAGAGCTGGGCGGAGTGGTAGTACGCCCGGGCGAGCAGGAGCCGCTGGGCGGTCTGCTCCGGGTGCTCGGCGACCAGGCCGCGCAGGATGCGGACGGCGGTTCCGTACTCCTTCGCGTCGAAGAAGAAGCGCGCGCGGTCCCAGCGTTCTCCGGCCGTTCCGAACTCGTAGTACGTGTCGCTCACTTGCCTCAGCCTTTCCTGAGTCCCCGATCTGCCACCCTGTGGGGTGGACGACCACGTCAACAAGACGAGGTGGTTGAACATTCCACTAAGGTCGTTCTCGTCTCCACGGAGGCGCCACGCCTCCCGTAACCCGGACAGGAACAGGTTGAGCATGAGCAATCTTGATCGTCAGGCCGCGCTGACCGTGTGCGGCGGCCGCGGCTTCGTCGTCGCCGAGCCGGTACGGGAACTCCTCAGCCCCCGACGGGTCCGGCTCGGAGAGTCGACCGAGGTCCGCCGGCTGCTCCCCAACCTGGGCCGGCGGATGGTCGGGGCCTGGGCCTTCGTCGACCACTACGGCCCCGACGACATCGCCGACGAACCGGGGATGCAGGTCCCGCCGCACCCGCACATGGGACTCCAGACCGTCAGCTGGCTGCACGACGGCGAGGTCCTGCACCGCGACTCCACCGGCAGCCTCCAGACCATCCGGCCGCGCGAACTCGGCCTCATGACCTCGGGGCGGGCCATCTCCCACTCGGAGGAGAGTCCCAAGCCGCACGCCCGCCTCCTGCACGGCGCCCAGCTCTGGGTCGCCCTCCCCGACACCCACCGCCATGTGGAGCCGCACTTCCAGCACCACGCCGACCTGCCCCGGGTCACCGCCCCAGGCCTCACGGCCACGGTGATCCTCGGTGAACTCGACGGCGCCGCCTCGCCCGGCACCACGTACACCCCGATCGTCGGAGCCGACCTCGCCCTCACGGCGGGCACCGAGACGAACCTCCCGCTGGACCCGGACTTCGAGTACGCGGTCCTTGCGATGTCCGGCGAGGCCCACGTCGACGGCGTCCCGGTCCACCCGGGTTCGATGCTCTACCTCGGCTGCGGCCGCACGGAACTCCCCCTCCGCGCGGCCTCGGACGCCGGCCTGATGCTCCTCGGCGGCGAACCCTTCGAGGAGGAGATCGTCATGTGGTGGAACTTCGTGGGCCGCACGGACGAGGAGATCCGCAAGGCCCGCGAGGAGTGGATGACGTCCGACCGCTTCGGCGAGGTGAAGGGCTACGACGGCGACCGCCTGGCCGCCCCGGAGGTCCCGGCGACCCAGCTCAAGGCGCGGGGACGGGTGCGCTGACCTGCGGTTTTCTCTCCCGGGTCGATATGTCATCGGGGGTGCTCGGCTCCCTCCTGTGGCTGTCGTCGCGACTGCGGGAAGGGGCCTGTCGGAATCCCTCCCGCAGTCGCGACGACAGGAGGTGTGTTTCCGGAGTGTCCTTGTGTGAGCAGGTCCGGTCAGCTGAATGCTGACCTTTTGCCGACCCTGTCGACGCCTACGCCGCCGCCCGCGCGGCCGCTCTTCTTCGGTCGCGGCACCACCTCCCCATCCATCCCGAGCCGGGCGCCGTGCTGGATGACGCTGGTCCGGTAGCCGCCGTCCGCGACATTTTGGTCCCGCTCGGACGGGCCGCCGCCAGTTCGGTCAAGCCCTCCGCCGGAGCCACCGTCGTCATGGCCGGGTCGCGCTTTGCCATTCGTATTCCGTGATCAGGCCGAGGCTGCCAGGATGCGTGCACGCTTTGGTTCTCGGCGCGGCCCAGACTCCGGCGCCTTGCTGCACGGCACGCGATGCGTGTCCCTGTGCGGCCGTCGGCATGCAGGAGGCCGTTGCGTCAAGCCGGAAGCCTGTTCACAGGTATGGGGAGGACGGATCCGTGTTCGTAGGACGCGAGCATGAACTGGCTGAGCTCAAGGCCGCGTTGAAGGTCAACCGGCTGGTGACCTTGACCGGTGTCGCGGGCGTCGGCAAGACGCGGCTTGCGCAGCAGGTGGTGGACCTCGGCCTGGTGGCCACTGCGGAAGATTCCTGCTGGGCGGATCTGTGGCAGTTGCGCGACGACGGGTTGCTCGCGGCGCTCGTGGCTGATGCCTGCGGTCTGTCCGATCACACCCCGAGGATGCCGGTCGATGTGATCTGCGATTGGATCGGCGATCGCGAGCTGCTGCTGGTGCTTGATTCCTGTGAGCATGTGCTGACCGCGTGCCGGAGCCTGGTGAGGGTGCTGCTCGAGAAGTGTCCGTATCTGAGGATCGTGGCCACCAGCCGCGAGCTGTTCGATTTGGGCGAGGAGTTCGTTGTCGTTGTCCAGCCGCTGCCGTGTGCCACGGATGCCGCCGAGTTGTTTCTGCAGCGTGCCACGGAATCGGGGCACGTGCCCGCGCCCGGGGACCTGAACCAGGTCACCGAGCTGTGTGCCTACCTCGACGGGCTTCCGTTGGCGCTGGAGCTGGCTGCGGGGGCGCTGCGGCACTGCAGCATCGAGGATCTCCTGCGGCGCCCGCGGCACGAGTTGAGCCGGGGGGAGGATGAGGTGCGTCCACTGGCGCCCCGCCGGCACGACGTGCTACGGACCGCCCTGGGCTGGAGCCATGAACTGTGCACGCCTGCGGAGCGCCTGTTGTGGGCCCGGTTGTCCATTGTCCACGGGCACTTCGACGAGACCGTGGCAGTGGCCTTGTGTTCCGGTGGGCCGCTCTCCGCCCTCGACGTGGGCCGCGCTCTGGCCGGGCTGGTGGACAAGTCCGTCGTGACCCGCCGCCACGGGCGCTGTCTGTTGCTCGACACAGTGCGTGAATACGGGCGCCTGTGGCTCGCCGAGCTCGGCGAACTGGACGCGATGGCGAGCAGGCACGCCTCGTTCTTCCTGACTCAGGCGCAGCAGGCGGACGCCACGTGGACGAGCGCCGAGCAGACCGGCTGGTATCGCACCATCAAGGAGGCGCATCCCGATCTGTGCGCGGCCTTGGACCACTTGCTCGCCCACGACGTCGACGCGGCGCTCGAGCTGGCCACGTTGACGGGGTTCTACTGGACTTGCTGCGGACACGCGCACACCGCACAGCTCTATCTTTCGCACACGCTGAATGCCTGCGACAGCCAGGGACCGCTGCGGCAACGAGCCATGTGGGCGCTCGGCTTGACCTATCTCCTGCAGGGAAATCACGCTACGGGGACGCACCTGGCGCGTCAGTGCCTGGAGAACGCCCGTGTCACCGAGGACGCGACGGCGCTGCTGCGGGCCGCCTATCTGCAGGCCATGAGCGACCTCCTGCAGGGCAATCCCCGGCAGAGCCTGGAGCTTTTGGAGCACGCCCTGCGGAACGCGGACGCACGCAGCACGGACACGGGCGACGAGCCGGCTCGCCAGGCCGTGATGATGTGCCGGATGCTGCGACTGTTCGCCCTCACCGGGCTCGGGGAGTTGGAGGAGAGTCGGGAGTCGGCCACGGTGCTGCGCGCGGAGTGTGTCGCCATGGGTGAGCACTGGATCCGCTCGTATGCCGATTACCAGATGTGTGTGATTGCGCTGCGCGCGCGGGACAGTGAACTGTCCCTGAAGTACGCCCGTTCGATGCTGCACGCGAAGCAACAGATCGGCGACACCTTCGGCATCGCGCTGGGGCTCGACATGCTGGCTGCGGCCTTCTCCGCCAACGGGAACGGTCATTCCGCGGCGCTCGCATCCGGCGCGGGGCAGCGGCTGTGGGATGCGGTGGGGCATCCGCAGCGTGGAGCTCCGGACGTGGCGCCGCTGCGCGAGGCGGGCGAGGACCTCGCGCGCAGGCTGGTGGGTGCGGGTACCTACGAGTCGTACCGCAGCGAGGCCGCCCATGCCGACCCCGGCGAGATGCTCGCCTGGGCGGCCGGCGGTGAGCCACCCCTGTAGGGCGCGGGCGCGACGCGATCGGAAGAGATGACTTCCCTTGATGGTCACCCGTTTGCCGCGTCCGGTATGACTTTCGCCGCCGCTGGTGCGGAGTGGTGAAAAGCGTTGTGCCACCTGGCCGAAGTCGCCTTCGGGGGTGCGTCGGAGCGTGGGGGCGTGAGGTGGTGAAGACCCGCGCACGAATTCGACCTCGTACGCCCCCTCGTGCCGCGGGATTCCAAGATCGCGCGCTGGTAGCTTCCGGCCTCGTGATCAATTCGTTTCCCGAAAGTCCGGGTAACCCGCAGGACCCCACGCCGATGCCCCCGGGACGGGAGGTCTCCGTCCGGCCCAGCCTGCTACGCCCCGCCGATGAGGACGACCGGGCCGCCCTCGACGCTCTGCTCGCCTCCGGCCGCGTACGCGAGCGGCATGACCGTATCGACGAGCAGCTTGCCGAGCTGGTGCGCTGCGAGCGCCCTCACGAAGCCCTCGCGGGACGTCGGCTGGCGCGGGCCGTGGCAGAGGTGACCGGTGGCGCCGAGCTCAGCCGTTACGGAACATGGGCGTGGTTCCCGTGGTCCGGGCGCCTCGTGCATGTGCTTCCGCGTGAGGAGTTCCGGCGGGTTCGTACCGACCGCAACCGGGACAAGATCACCACTGCTGAGCAGCGGCGTCTGCTCGCGCGGCGGATCGGGGTGATCGGCCTGTCGGTGGGCAGCAGTGCGGCGCTCACCTGCGCCATGGAGGGGGTCGCAGGATCGTTTCGCCTGGCCGACTTCGACACTCTCGGACTCAGCAACCTCAACCGGTTGCGGGCCGGCGTACACGACTTGGGCCTGCCCAAGACAGTGCTGTGCGCACGGCACATGTACGAGATCGACCCCTACCTCGACATCGAGCTGTGGCAGGAGGGACTCACCGAGGACACCATCGAGGCCTTCTTCGGCGCCGCGGACCGTCGGCTCGACCTCGTGATCGAGGAGTGTGACACCCCCTGGGTGAAGACCGCCGCTCGCGAGCATGCACGACGGCACGGTGTCCCGGTCCTGATGGACACCAACGACCGGGGGCTGCTGGACGTCGAGCGCTTCGACCTGGAGCCGGACCGGCCTCTGTTCCACGGCCGCGGCGGCGACCTGAGTGCCGAGGACGTACGGCGTCTCGCACCGGCGGACGCCATGGCCTACCTGCTGCGCATCTGCGACGAGAGCCGGCTCAGCCCCGCCATGAAGGATGCTCTCGGCCGGATCGGGCACTCCCTGTCCAGCTGGCCGCAGCTGGCCAGCGGGGTGACGCTGGGTGGCGCGCTGGTCACCGACACCGCGCGCCGCATCCTGCTCGGCGCGCCCGTGGCCTCGGGGCGCTACTACACGGACCTCGAAGAGATCATCGGGGCCGTCGAGGCCGGGCGTGCCCCCGTGGGAGCGGCCCGGTGAACCACCTGCCCGAACTCCACGGTGAGCACCTGTGGTTGCGCGAGCTGCGGGCCACCGACCTGGCTCCCTTCGAACGCATCCACACCCACCGTGTGCTCACCCGCTACCTCGGTGTCGACCGGATGAATGCCTGTCAGGCCCAGGACGCGTTCGCCCAGCACCTCGCCCAGCCCTACACCCATCCGCGGCGCAGGCACACACTGGCCGTCTGTCCGCCCGGCCAGGACGTCATGGTCGGCACCATGGGCCTGCTCGTCGAGGATTACGGGCGCAACGCCATGCTCACCGGCCTGGTCCTGCTTCCCGACGCACCGGTGCGGGGCCACGGGCACGAAGCGGGGCGCCTCCTGATGGCCTATGGGTTCGGACACTTGGGGCTGCACCGCATCTGGGCCGGGCACCGCGCGGATCACACCCGGATGCGTGAGGTGATGCTCGCGGCCGGGCTGCAGCCCGAGGCCACACTGCGGGAGCTGTTCCACACTCAGGGCCGATGGCACGACGTCACCACCTACGCGGCGCTCGCACCCGCATGGATCCGCCGGGCCACCCCTGCCGAACGGGCCATCCTCCGCGGTGCTGCTATCCCTTCCCCTGCCGGCGCTTCGGACGCACCGGCACAGTCCGCATATGTGACGTCCGGCCGATGAATCCTTCCGTGGGCGGGCTTCGGCCATACGGTGAGGGCCGCCCTGGGCCTGCCGCCGAGCAGGATCAGCGGCAGGTCCAGGGCGGCGCGGCGAGGCGGGAGAGGTCGAGAACGCGTTTGCCGCTGAGCGTGGACCAGTGCGGACCGGGTCATACCGGAGGGTGCCTTCCACGAGCGTGGGTCAGTGGTGGAAGGCCAGGAGCTTGGCGATGCCGTTGCGCTGGATCTCGGACGTGCCGGTGAGGACACGGAACATGCGGATCTTGCGGAAGAGGTACTCGATCTCGTTGCCCTGGGTGAGGCCTTCCTTGCCGTGGATCTGCACGGCCTCGTCGAGGATGCGGAAGGCGGACTCGGCGACGAACAGCTTGCACATGAACGCCTCGGAGTGGACCTCGCGGCCCTCGTCGAGGGCGGCGAGCGCGGCGTACGTCATGGAGCGCGCGGCGTACAGCTCGGTCGCCATGTCGGCGACCTTGTGCTGGATGGCCTGGAGCATGAGCAGCGGCTGGCCCGCGACCTGCCGGGTCCGGGTGCGGTCCAGTGTCAGCTTGACGGCACGGCGGGTGGCTCCGAGCACGGTGGGGCAGTGCAGGAGGCGGTTGGTGGTCACGCGGCCGAGCGCGATGCGCATGCCCTTGCCCTCCTCGCCGAGGAGGTTGGCGGCGGGGACGAAGCAGTCGTCCAGGACGATGTCGCTCTCGATGTGCTCGCCGGACATCGGGGTCGCGCCGTCCTCGACACGGCAGCCGGGGCTGTCGAGGTCCACGAGGAAGGCGGAGAACAGCGGCTTGTCGCCCTCCTCCTCTCCGGTACCGGCCATGCGGGCGACCACGATCGCGAAGTCGGCGAAGGGGCCGGCCGAGGAGAACACCTTGTGTCCAGTGAGCCGGTAGCCGTCCCCGTCCGGCACGGCGACGGTGCGCATGGAGCGGACGTCGGAGCCGGCGTCGGTCTCGGTGAGGGAGAAGCAGCAGGCCCGCTCGCCGCGGATCAGCGGCAGCAGGTACGTCTTCAGCTGGTGCTCGGTGGCGTGCTTGAGGACGTCACCCGCACGCAGCGGTCCGCCCATGTCGCCCAGGACGCAGTGGGACAGGACGCGCCCGCTGGCGCCCACTTCCTCCTTCAGGGCGGCGAGCTGGGTGTAGGTGAGGTTCTGGCCGCCGTACTCCTCGGGGAGGTGGATGCCGTAGAAGCCGAGTTCGCGGCTGCGGCGCCAGATCGGTTCGAGGTCGGCGCGGGTGAGGCGGGTGGCGGGTGTGATGCCGCGCTCGCGTTCGTAGTCGGCGAGTTCGCCGTCGAGGTAGTCGCGCAGGCGCTCGACCAGTTCGGCAGTGCGCGGGTCGTCGTAGGTGGGGTGCAGGGAGAAGGTCATCAGGAACTCCGTGGTTCGGTCGGTCAGTTGACGCGGCGGGCGGCGTTCGCCCAGAACGGTTCGCGTACGGCCTTGCGGTCGAGCTTGCCGTTGCGGTTGTGGGGGAGTGTGGTCACGAAGTCGACCGAGCGGGGCTTCTTGAGGCGGTCCAGGCGGTCGGCGCAGAAGGCGATCAGCTCGTCCGCGGTGATCGCGGCCCCGGCGTGCGGGACGACGACCGCCTTGACGGCTTCGCCCCACTGCTCGTCGGGGACGCCGACGACGCACGCTTCCTGGACGGCCGGGTGCTCGTAGAGGGCGGCTTCGACCTCGGTGCAGTAGATGTTGAAGCCGCCCGAGATGATCATGTCCTTCTTGCGGTCGACGAGGAAGATATAGCCGTCCTCCCGCATCCATGCCAGGTCGCCGGTGTGCACCCAGCCGTCGCGGAAGGTCTCGGCCGACAGGTCCGGCTCCTTCCAGTACTCCCGTACGCAGTCGGGGCCGCGCACGATGACCTCGCCGACCTCGCGCGGGCCGAGCTCGCGGCCCGTCTCGTCGACGACGCGTATCTCGGTGTCGTACGTGGCGCGCCCGCACGACTGGAGCAGTTCGGCGTCGTCCTTCACCGCGTGGGCGATCTCCTCACCGCTCAGGCCCGCGACCACGCTGGTGGTCTCGCCGAGGCCGTAGCCCTGGGCGACGACGGGTCCGAAGAACGCGACGGCGTCGCGCAGGCGCTGCGGCGAGATCGGCGCGCCGCCGATCCGCACGCTCGTCAGGGAGGAGAGGTCGTACCGCTCGGCCTCCGGGTGGGCGAGGACCATGTTGACCATGGCGGGGACGAGGAAGGTGGTGGTGATGCGTTCCTTCTCGACCGTCTCCAGGAAGCTCTGCGGGCTCCACGTGGGCAGCACGTACGTCGTGGAGCCGCCGAACACGCCGGCCAGCAGGCCCATGCCGGTGGCGTGGGTGATGGGGCCGCAGGCCAGATAGCGGGTTCCGGGGCGGGGCCGGGACTCGTCGGCCATCAGCAGCTTGCGCATGTTCGCGAGACGGTTGCCGACCGTCTGGACCGCCGCCTTCAGGGCTCCGGTGGAGCCGGAGGTGAAGTTCAAGACGCAGGGCTCCGACTCGTCCACCTCGACCAGGAACGGCGTCTCGTCGCCCTCGGCCAGCAGCGCGTCGTACGCGACCTCGCCGGGGCCCGGTTCCTCCGGAGCGTCCAGCGGGACAGGCAGACAGTCGGTGCCGGCCGCCGCGATGGCGGCCAGGGCGTCCTCGCGGTGGGCCGCGTCGAAGACCAGGGCGCGGACGGGGGCGTAGCGCAGGATGTGCTCGATCTCGCCGCGCCCGAGCCGGGCGTTGATCGGGGCGCGCGTCAGACCGGCCTTGTACAGGGCGAATTCGATCTCGACGAGTTCGCCGCGGTTCCACGCGAGCGATGCCACGGCGTCGCCCGGGCGCAGCCCCCGGGCGGACAGGGCGGAGGCGAGGCGGTCGGTCGCGCGGTCGAGTCCGGAGAAGGTCCATGACCGGTCGCCGCACACGAGGGCGGGGGCCTGGGGCCAGTAGCGGGCGCTGCGCGACAGATAGGTGCCGAGGTTCATCAGGTGACCTGCTTCCGAGCGGAAGAGTGGGAACGGCGGGGCGGCACAGTGGCCAGCACCACGAGATATTGAACTGACTGCTCAATTGCAGACAGCTTGTGCAGTAACGTGTCGGGTGTCAAGAGTCTCTAGACTGGGCGCCCACGCCGAACAGTGATCGAGGAGAGGCCCGATGGCCGAGGACAGACGGACGAGACGGTCACGCCGCGCCCTGGGGGCCGCCCTGGTCGAGCTGGTTCTGGAGCGCGGTTTCACCGCTCTGACCGTCGAGGACATCACCGAGCGGGCGGACGTGGCACGCGCCACCTTCTACGCCCATTTCCGTGACAAGGAGGACCTGTTCGCCCGTGTGACGGCCGACCTCCTGGGCGACCTCGCCGAGCGGCTCGCCCCCGCGGTCGCGGACAGTGCGATCGGTTTCACGGGCAAGCCGGTTCTGGAGATGCTGCGGCACGCGCGCGAGGAACGCGACTTGTATCGGATCGTGCTGCGGGGCGACGGTGACGGCAAACCGCTGCAGATGTTCACGGACGCCTGCGCCAGGGCGACCGCGGAGGAGTTCCGCGCCCGTGCGGAACGCAACGGGGTCGAGCCGCGCATCGACCCCGAGCTGCTCGCCCGGGTGTGGGTGGGCGAGCAGCTCGCCGTACTGCGCTGGTGGGTCGAGCAGGAGTCACCGTCCCTGCCCGCCGAGGAGGTCGTGCGCATGCTCCTCGATCTGGCGCTGCACGGGCGGTACTGGGCCAGCGGCTTCGAGCCGCCGGCCTGAGCCCGACGGGTGGTGAGCGTCGGGCCGCTCACCACCCGCCGGGCCGCTCGCCGCCCGTCGGGTCGATTACCTGACGGGCCGCGCACCACCTGTCGGGCCGCTTGCCACCCGTTGGGCCGCTCGCCACCGCCGGGCCGATCACCTGTCGGGCCGTCCGCCGGTCTCAGCGCAGGGGATCGGCCGGCACGGCCGTAGTCAGTCGCCGAGCGTCGTGCTCCGGCCGGATGGCTACCAGGGCGACGAGCCCGCAGGTCGCCATGACGGCGGCGGACAAGAGGAACGACTGGGTGTATCCGGCGCTCTGCGCAGAGGCGGAGTCCAGCAGATGCCCGGTCAGATACGGGGCGATCAGCCCGGGCAAGGTGCCCGTCGCGGCGACGATGCCGAATACGGCCCCCCGCTGGAGTGGAGGCACGACCGCGGAAGCCGTCATGTAGTGCAGGGGGAAGGCGATGGCGTGGCCTCCGAACGCCAGGCCGAGCAGGGCGAGCTGCGTCCCGCCGTCCGTGAACGGGAAGGCGGCCATGGCCAGCGCCGCGACCGTGACGGCGATGCCCTGCGGAGCGCCGCTCGACCACCGGCGTGAGAGTCCGCGACGGTGCATGAGATCGAGGAGCGGGGGCACCGACAGCAGCAGGACGAGGCTGAACGCGGAGACGACGCTGATCAGCGTGGCCGCTGCGCCGGGCGTCATGCCGAGCTGTGTGCGCAGGTAGACGGGCAGCCAGGCGTGGCTCAGGGCCATCGCCCAGGAGGCGCCGAACGCCGCCGCGATGCTCCCGAGCACCGTGCCGTTCAGCAGCAGTCGCCGGTACGGGAGTGGGTTCCCCGGACCCTGCGCCCGCGTCCCCGGCGTGCGCTCCTGGGTGTACGGGCCGTCGTGTCCCACCCTCCACCAGGCCAGACTCCACACCACGCTCGTCGCCGCGAGTGCCGCGAACGCGGAGCGCCAGCCGAATCCGGTGATCAGCCACGTCAGGACCGGTGCCGCGATCAGCATGCCCAGCGCGGCGCCGCTGATCTGCAGAGCGGAGGGCAGGCCGCGCCGGTCGGCCGGGAACCACTTGTACAGGGCGTGCATCGACATGGAGGCCGCGGGTCCCTCCGCCGCCCCGAGCAGTACCCGCCCCGCCACCAGCGCCGGCATCGACGCCACGAACAGCACCGGCAGCTGAGCCACCGCCCACAGCGCGGCCATGGTGAAGAGCAGGACCCGGCTGGACACCTTCGCGGAGACGAAGCCGACGATCAGCCCGGACAGGCTGAACAGCAGCGCGAACGAACTGGAGATCAACCCGTACGCGCTGTTGCTGATGCCCAGCTCGTCCATGATCGGCACGGCCGCGAGTCCCAGGACGGCCTTGTCCGCGTAGTTGACGAGCATGAACGTCACGATCATCGCCGTGATCAGCCAGGCCCGCCGCCGGTCGAACACGGGAAGCGGTGGCGATGCGGAGATCTCGCGGGGCGGTGCGGGTGAAGACGGTTCGACCATGGGGCACTCCTGCGGCTCGGAGGGGATGGGCGCGAGGGCGGTGCGAACGGCCGGGCCGGTGGGGCGGTCGACGGTTGACGCGGGCACGCGCACGGCAGGCGTACGGCGATCGGCATCAACACCTGTCGCCTGCTGCTGAACAGGTTGTACGTTAACGGCGTACTTGTTCAAGACCTCTACGGTGACGGAGTGCTTTCCATGACCGACCTGACCCGACTGGGTGATCTCTTGTGGACCCGTGGCTACACGGACCCCGCGTGGATCCGCCGCTTCACGTCCGCGGGCCGCGAGCTCACACCCAGCCGCCGCGTGTGGCGCGGCCCGGAGCCCGCCCAGGTCCTGCACGACCGCCCCGCCGACCTCGACGCGCTCGACATCGAGCTCGGCGGCACCACGATCAAACTGGACGACCTGTTCGCCGCGGCCCGGACGGACGCGTTCCTCGTGATGCACCGCGGCGCCCTCGTCCACGAGACGTACCGGTACGGCACCGAGGCGCACACCCCGCACTTCAACGCCTCGGCGGCCAAGTCGTACATCGGCCTGATGGCGGCGACCCTGGCGCACCAAGGCCTCCTGGACCGGTCGGCCACGGCGGCCGCCCACGTCCCCGAGCTCACCGGTACGGCCTTCGGCGACGCCACGATCGAGGACCTGCTGCACATGGGCACCCGGGTCAGCTACGCGGGCCGGCCCTTCGACAAGGCGATCGAGGCACAGCGGTACTTCGCCGTCATCGCCCCGCAGCTGCGGCCGTTCGGCTACAACGGCCCCACGACCATCCGCGAACACCTCCTGACCGCCCGCGCGACCGGCCGGCCGGGCACCGAGTTCCACTACGAGAACGGCAACGTCGAGACGCTGGCCGAAGTCCTGCGCCGGGTCACGGGCCTGACCACCTCCGCGCTGCTCAGCGAGATGATCTGGTCGAAGATCGGTGCCGAGGAGGACGCCTACTACATCCTCGACGGCGATGGGGTCGAGGCGGCGTGCGGCGGCTTCAGCGCCACGGCACGCGACGTCGCCCGGCCCGGCGAGATGCTCCGCCGCGGCGGGGCGGTCGGCGGTCGGCAGGTCGTGCCCGAGGAGGTGGCGACGACGATCACCAGCGGCGTCCCCGACGGCTATCCGAGCCGCGTCCGCTTCCCCGCCGCACCCCCCGACTCGCCGGCCACGCTCTCGTACCACGACCTGTGGTGGATTCCGAACGACCCGTACGGCTCCTACCTGGCCAGCGGCATCCACGGCCAGCGGCTCTTCGTCTCACCCGGTCTCGACCTCGTCGCCGTCCACTTCGGCTCGCAGGTCATCTCCCCGGACGTGCCGGTCGCCCCGCTCGTCCAGGCGTTCCTGCGGATCGGGACCCACCTCGAATCGACTCGGTGAACTTCCTGTGAATCAGGCCGCGGTGACAGCGGTCTCACCGGGGGATCCGATGCTTCGACCCCCCTGTGGCGCTCGGATCTCTCAGGAAGTTCCCAGGATCTCTCCGGAGTCGATCAGGGAGGGCTCCCGCCCCGCCGCCGAACGACTTCTCGATGCCCGGCACGGAGGCGCAGCAGGCGTACGACCTCCTGGAGAAGAACGTCCCGGAGCTCAACGCCGACGGCGCGACGGCCCGCGTGGTGTTCCGGGCGGAGGACGGCAAGATCACCGACCCCGAGGCGAAGCAGGCCATCCAGGAGACTGTCCGGGAACTCGGAAACGATCCGCAGGTCGCGCGGGTCACCGACCCGTACGCGACCCGGTCGGTGAGCGCCGACAGCTCCACCGCCTATGCGCAGGTCTCCTACGAGGTGTCCGCCCCGGAGCTGGAGGAGCGCTCGCGCACCGCGCTCCAGGACACCGTCGAGAACGCGGGCTCGACGGAGCTGGTTGAGGTCGGCGGCAACGCCGTCAACGCGGTCGCCGGCGGCCATTCCTCCGAGGCCCTGGGCCTGGCGGTGGCCGCCGTGGTGCTCGTCATCACCTTCGGCTCACTGCTCGCGGCCCGGCTTCCGCTGCTCACCGGCATCCTCGGTGTCGGCATCGGCGGACTGGCCATCAAGGTGCTCGCGGAACCGCTCGGCCTCGGCTCGACCACCAGCGGTCTCGCCACCATGCTCGGCCTCGCCGTCGGCATCGACTACGCCCTGTTCGTGGTCTCGCTACCGCGCCGAACTCGCCCGCGGCCGCAGCCGCGAGGCAGCGGCCGGGCACGCGGTGGGCACGGCGGGATCGGCGGTCGTGTTCGCGGGCCTGACCGTGGTCATCGCCCTCGCGGGGCTGGCCGTGGTGGGCATTCCGCTGCTCACGCAGATGGGACTCGCCGCGGCCGGAAGGGTCGTCATCGCGGTGCTCATCGCCGTCACGCCGATCCCCGCGCTGCTCGGAATCTGTGGTCGCCGGATCGGTTCGCCCCGCGCGAAGCGGCGCCGCGGCGCGGGGAAAAGTCCGAAGCCGGCCATGGGCGTTCGCTGGGCCCGGTTCGTCGTCCGGCGGCCGGTCGCCGTCCTCCTGGGCGGCATCGCCCTGCTCGGCGTGATCGCCGTGCCGGCGGCGTCGCTGGAGATGGGGCTGCCGGGCGACGAGAGCAATCCCGCCTCGACCACGCAGCGCCGCGCGTACGACCTGGTGACCTGGTCGCCGAGGGCTTCGGCCCCGGCTACAACGGCCCCCTGACCGTGGTCGTCCAGGCCGACGGCGGCAGCGCCCGGAGCGACCGCTGACCCGTATCGAGGAGACCGCGACCGCCATCACCGCCGGCGACTACTCCCACGGCGTTCCCGAACTGGCCGCCCCGCACACCGAGGTGGGGCACCTGACCTCCTGCCTCCACCAGATGCTCGACCGGATCGACACAGCCTTCCAGGCACGCGCGGAGGCCGAGGCCCGCACCCGTCGCTTCTTCGCCGACGCCGGCCACGAACTCCGTACGCCCGTGCCCGCACCACCGGCGGCTCGGGCCTCGGCCTGGCCATCGCCCACGCCCTCGTCACCGCTCACGACGGCCACATCACCCTCACCACCGCCCCCGGCCAGGGCTGCACCTTCCGCATCGGATTCCCGCTGCCGGAGACCTGATGCCGGATCCTTCAGCCCCAGGCCCTGATCGGTGTGGCCGACCTGGCGGCCTGCTCGATCTTCGCGCGGTAAGCCGCACGGCCTGCTTCGTCGATCTGCTGCTCGTGTTCGGCGCGCAACCCGGTGCGGCCGTCGAGGCTTTCGCGCAGGATATCGGCGTGCCCGGCATGCCGGACGGACTCGCCGATGACATGGACCATGACGGCGAACAGGTTCGTGCCGGCGTGAGGCTCCGGCCACCACGGCACGTGGCCGGGGGCGTCGAGGGGAAGCTCGCTGATCGTCGCGTCCGAGTGTTCCCACGTGCGCCGGTAGAACCCGATGATCTGAGCACGTGTCTCGTCCTCGGTCGCCCACAGATCGCTGCCGCCGGAGTCCTGCCACCGGGGCAGCGGTTCCCGGGAAGGGCGGTCGAAGACCTCGCCGAAGTACCTGGCCTCGACGGTGGCCACGTGTTTGACCAGGCCGAGGAGGTTGGTCCCGGTCGCCGTCAGAGGCCGGCGGGCGTCGTATTCGGACAATCCGTCGAGCTTCCAGAGCAGCGCCTCGCGGTCCCGCCGCAGTCTCCCGTGCAGGTTGTCCTTCGCGAATTCATCGATCATGCGGCATGAGCCTGCCACGGGCTGCTCGTGGCCTCAAGATCCCGTACGCGGCCCACAACGACCGGCAGAGGCGAGACCTGGCCGAACAGCTGGCCTGATGGCCAAGTCGAGGCGGTCGGCCGCGGCCGTCGGGCATGATCTGTGGGACGGGACGGCGCGGAGGCGCGCCCTTTCGGAACACCGATCGGGGGGACACGGTATGGAGTGGGGAACACTGGTCGCCACACTGGGCGGCGGTCTGATCGCGATAGCGGGCACGGTGCTGGCCGACCGCTTGCGCACCCGCCAGGAACACCGCCGCGCCCTTCAGGCGCGCCGCCGGGAGGTGTACACGGAGTTCATCGCGGCGGCGGGCGCGGCCCACACCGAACTGCGCCGCCTCGCGCAGAACGGCGGCGGGGCGACCGACCTGGAGGAAGCAAGCCGGCTGGCGCTGACGGACGCCCGCATTTATGAGGTGCGCGAGCGCCTCTTCCTCGACGCGAGCGCCCGGATCGCGGGCACGGGCCAGACCATGTTCGAACGCCTCCGCGCTCTCCGAAGGGCGGTCGCCGCGGGCGCCGGCATCTCGACCCCCGCGTTCCACGACATCTACCACCCCTACCTGGACGCGGTCTGGGCCTACCGCGAGGCGGTCCGCAACGAGTTGGAGGGCCACGCCCTCACCCCGGCCGACTTCGGCTGGTCCGTGTGGGACGGCCGCGAGCGCTGTGCGCACTGCGGGCGGCGCGGGGCGGACACGGCGCCCGCGCAGCGCTGACCCCGCCCCCGGCCACGATCGACGGGACCGTACGGATCGATCTCCTCTCACCTCCGCGACGGCGCCCCGCCCAGGGCTCCGGTACGACGGCGAATGTGCCCGACTCCATCAGTACTGAGACCAGAGAGGTCCAAGGGAGACGGCTGCCGATCCGCACCGACCCGCGAGATTCTCAGTCGAGGCAGAACTCGTTGCCCTCGATGTCCTGCATCACGATGCAGGACTCGTTCTCGCCATCGGCAAGCATCGTCCGCACATGTACCGCGCCGAGCCCGACCAGTCGTGCGCATTCGGCTTCAAGTGTGGCCAGGCGCTCCTCGCCCACGAGTCCGAGACCGGCCCGCACGTCAAGATGCAGCCGGTTCTTGACGACCTTCCCCTCGGGAACGCGCTGGAAGAGCAGGCGCGGGCCCACACCCGAGGGATCGGTGCACGCGAAGTAGATCACCTCATCCTCGGGCGGCAGTGAGCGGTGGTACTCCTCCCACGTGGCGAAGCCCGTCGGGACCGGAGGTACGACGTACCCCAGCACCTCGCACCAGAAGCCGGCGAGACGCGCGGGTTCCGCGCAGTCGAAGGTCACTTGGATCTGCTTGATCGTTGACATCGGCGCACGATAACAAAGTCCCTTCTCATCTCCTCGGGCGGGTGGGACGCGCGTTGTCGGGAGGACGGCCCTGCCATCTGCTGCGGTGTCGTGCGGTCGCAGGGGTGGGGGTGGACCGAGGGCGGTGCCTTCCGAAGGGGGGAACCCGCCTGGGCCTGCGTCGGTCACGGTCTTGAGTGCGCGGGTACCTCCTCGTGGGTGTGGGGTACGGGTCAGACCGCGGCCGTGGCCAGGGCCGGGGCCTTGTCGGCGAGGGCGGCGAGGTAGCGCTCGGCGTCGAGCCCCGCCGCAGCGCCGGTGCCGGCTGCTGTGATGGCCTGGCGGTAGGTGTGGTCGACGACGTCGCCGGCGGCGAAGACGCCGGAGAGGTTCGTACGGGTGGAGGGCGCCTCGACCTTGATGTAGCCCTCGTCGTCCAGATCGATCTGGTCGGTGAAGAGCTCGGTGCGGGGGTCGTGGCCGATGGCGATGAACAGGCCGGTGACCGCCAGGTCTCGCGTGGCGCCGGTGAAGGTGTCACGCAGGACGACTGCGCCGAGCATGCCGTTCTCCGCCTTGATCTCCGCGATCTCGCTGTCGAACGCGAAGGAGATCTTGTCGTCGGCGAACGCGCGGTTCTGCATGGTCTTGGAGGCGCGCAGGGTGGAGCGGCGGTGGACGACGGTCACCGAGCGGGCGAAGCGGGTGAGGAAGGTGGCTTCCTCCATGGCGGTGTCGCCGCCGCCGACCACGACGATGTCGCGGTCACGGAAGAAGAACCCGTCGCACGTCGCGCACCAGGACACGCCCCGGCCGGAGAGCTCGTCCTCGTTCGGCAGGCCGAGCTTGCGGTAGCCGGAGCCGGTCGTGATGATCACGGCCTTCGCCCGGTGGACGGTGCCCTCGGAGTCGGTGACTTCCTTGATCTCGCCGGTCAGGTCGACGGAGACGATGTCGTCGTCGATCATCTCCGCGCCGAACCGCTCGGCCTGGGCCCGCATGTTCTCCATGAGGACCGGCCCGTCGACGCCGTCCGGGAAGCCGGGGAAGTTCTCGACCTCGGTCGTCGTGGTCAGCGAGCCGCCCACGAAGATCGAGCTGCCGAACAGCAGCGGCTTCAGCTGGGCACGGGCGGTGTAGAGGGCGGCGGTGTATCCGGCGGGGCCCGACCCGATGATGATGACGTTCCGGACGTCGGACGTCTCAGAGGCCGCGCTCACGCCTGGTGCTCCGGGGCGATCTCCTCGATCAGGCCCTCGACGAGCTTCTTGATCTCGTCGCGGATCGGGCGAACGGCCTCGACGCCCTGGCCCGCGGGGTCCTCCAGCGTCCAGTCGAGGTAGCGCTTGCCCGGGAAGACGGGGCAGGTGTCGCCGCAGCCCATGGTGATGCACACGTCGGACGCCTTGACCGCGTCGACCGTGAGGATCTTGGGGGTCTCGGCGGTGATGTCGATGCCGACCTCGCGCATCGCCTCGACGGCGGCGGGGTTGACCTGGTCGGCGGGGGCGGAACCGGCGGAGCGGACCTCGACGCGGTCCCCGGCCAGGTGCGACAGCCACGCGGCGGCCATCTGCGAACGGCCGGCGTTGTGGACACAGACGAACAGGACGGAGGGCTTCTCGGACACGGCGGTCTCTCTTGTCTCGCGACGAAGTCAGGCGTGAATGAAATCAGCACCCGGTGGTGTCATCCACCACTGATGTGACAGTATCAGTACATGATGACGTCAGTCGACACTGAACTGATGCGGGTGCTGGGTGATCCTCTGCGCCTGCAGATCGTGACCCTGCTCGCCCGCGAGACGCTCTGCACCACCCACCTCGTCGAGGAGACCGGTGCCAAGCAGACCAACCTCTCCAACCACCTGAGAGTGCTGCGCGAGGCCGGGGTCGTCGAGACCGAGCCGTGCGGACGCTTCACCTACTACAAGCTCCGCCCGAACGTCATCGCCGCACTTGCCGGCCAGTTCGCCGAGCTGGCCGAGTCCGCCCGTACCGCTGCCGAGAACAAGAGGGCCTGTCCGTGACCCCCACCCAAGCGCCCGCCCCGACCGAGGAGCCCTCGGTCGTCGCGAAACTGTCGACGCTTGACCGTTTTCTCGCCGTCTGGATCCTCCTGGCCATGGGCCTCGGACTGGGTCTTGGCCGGCTGATCCCCGGGCTGAACGACGCGCTCGCCAAGGTCGAGATCGGCGGCATCTCGCTCCCGATCGCCGTCGGCCTGCTGATCATGATGTACCCGGTGCTCGCCAAGGTCCGGTACGACAAGCTCGACGCGGTCACCGGCGACCGCAAGCTGATGATCTCCTCGCTGGTCATCAACTGGGTCCTCGGCCCGGCGCTCATGTTCGCCCTCGCCTGGATCTTCCTGCCGGACCTGCCCGAGTACCGCACCGGCCTGATCATCGTCGGCCTCGCGCGCTGCATCGCCATGGTCATCATCTGGAACGACCTGGCCTGCGGCGACCGTGAGGCAGCGGCCGTCCTCGTCGCGCTGAACTCGGTCTTCCAGGTCATCGCCTTCGGTGTCCTGGGGTGGTTCTACCTCGACCTGCTGCCCGGCTGGCTGGGCCTGGGCGAGGGCGAGCACCTCGACATCTCGATGTGGAAGATCGCGTTGAACGTCGTCATCTTCCTGGGCGTCCCACTGGTGGCCGGCTTCCTCACCCGCCGCATCGGCGAGAAGAAGATGGGCCGCGAGTCCTACGAGGCGACGTTCCTGCCGAAGATCGGCCCCTGGGCCCTCTATGGCCTGCTCTTCACGATCGTGATCCTCTTCGCCCTCCAGGGGAAGACGATCACCTCCCAGCCGCTGGACGTCGCGAGGATCGCGCTCCCGCTGCTCGTCTACTTCGCGGTGATGTGGTTCGGCACCTTCCTGCTCGGCAAGGCGATCGGTCTGAACTACGACCGGACCGCCACGCTGGCTTTCACGGCCGCGGGCAACAACTTCGAGCTGGCCATCGCTGTCGCGATCGCCACCTTCGGCGTGACCTCCGGCCAGGCGCTGTCCGGTGTGGTCGGCCCGCTGATCGAGGTCCCTGTGCTGGTCGCGCTGGTGTACGTGTCGCTGGCCTGGCGCAAGAAGTTCACGACCGCCCAGGTGAAGTAGTAGGTCGTCGTACGGCATCATTCGGCTGCCCCGCTGCATGCAGCGGGGCAGCCGCGTTCGGAAGGGGATACCGCAATGAGCAGGCACGTCGACGTGGTCGTCATCGGCGGTGGCCAGGCCGGACTCGCGGCCGGCTACCACCTGCGCCGCCTCGGCCTCGACTTCGTCATCCTCGACGCCCAGGCCGCGCCCGGCGGCGCGTGGCAGCACACCTGGGACTCGCTACACCTCTTCTCGCCGGCCGCGTACTCCTCGCTGCCGGGCCGGATCATGCCGCCGCAGCCCGGAGAGACGTACCCCGACGCCGCCCACGTCGTCGGCTACCTCACCGACTACGAGCAGCGCTACGACCTGCCGGTCGTCCGCCCCGTACGCGTCGAAGCGGTCCACCGTGACGGCGGTCGCCTGCGGGTGGAGAGCGCCGCCGGAACCTGGATCGCCCGTACGGTCATCAGCGCCACCGGCACCTGGTGGCGCCCGTTCCTGCCCGCGGTCCCCGGGCGCTCCGAGTTCAAGGGCGCTCAGCTCCACACGGTGGAGTACCGCCGGCCCGCCGACCTCGCCGGACAGCGCGTGATCGTGGTCGGTGGCGGGAACTCGGGCGCCCAGATCGCCGCCGACCTCGCGTACGACACGAGCCTCACCTGGGTCGCCCAGCGCCCGGCCCGCTTCCTCGCCGACGACATCGACGGCCGCGCCCTCTTCGACCACGCCACCGCCCGCCGGCGCGCCCTCGACGAAGGCCGCACCGACACCGGCGGCGTCGCGTCGCTCGGCGACATCGTCGCCGTCCCACCCGTACGCGAAGCACGTGACGCCGGGCTCCTGAAGGCGCAGCCGATGTTCACCCGGCTCACCCGTACCGGCGTCGAGTGGGCCGACGGCACTCGCGCCGACGCCGACGCGATCATCTGGTGCACCGGCTTCCGCCCCGCCCTCTCCCACCTCGCGCCGCTCGGCCTGCGAGGACCGCGCGGCCACATCCCGACCGCCGGCAGCCAGGCGCTCGGGGAGCCCCGTCTCCACCTCCTCGGCTACGGCGACTGGACCGGCCCGGCCTCCGCCACCCTCATCGGCGTCGGCCGACCTGCCCGCGACGCCGCCCGGGCGATCATGGACCTCCTCGACCCGCGCTGACCCGCTGATCACCGCCGCGTGCCGCCCTGGGTCGCCGTACGCCCCCACCGGGCGGACGGCGGCCCCTTCGTCGGCCCGTGTCAGGACAGCGTGCTGACGACCTCGCGCACCTGCGTCGCGACGGACTCGGGCAGCGGCGCGTAGTGGATGGCGTGCAGCTCCTCCTGGCCTTCCGGGCCGGCGGTGTAGGTGAGGAAGGACTTGAGCGCCGGCAGGCTGTCGGGGGCGTTGCCGGTGTCGCACACGATCTCGTAGGTCACGAGGACGATGGGGTACGCGCCCTCGGCGGAGGTCCTGTAGTCGAACTCGAGGCTCAGGTCCTTGCCCTCGCCCACCACTTCCGCGGTGGCGATGCCCTTCGAGGCCGTCTCCGGCGTCGGGGCGACCGGCTCGGCGGCGCCCGTGGCGATGTGGACCGTCTCGATCTTCCGCTTCACCGCGAACGACAGCTCGAAGTAGCCGATGGAGCCGTCGGTCTGCGTCACCCCGGTGGCGACCGCGTCGGATCCGTTGGCCGAATGGCCGCCTCTGGCCTGCCACTTCTTCTCGGCCGGGTACGGCCAGCGGTCACCGGCCGCGTCCTTGAGGTAGGCGTTGAGGTTCTGGGTGGTGCCGGAGTCGTCCGCGCGGTGCACGGGGACGATGGGCAGCTCGGGAAGCTTGGCGTCCGGGTTGAGCTTCTGGATCGCCGGGTGGTTCCACTTCGTGATCCGTGTGTCGAAGATGCGGGCGAGCGTCGGAGCGTCCAGGACGAGGCCGGTCACGCCGGGGAGGTTGTAGCCGATGGCGACGGGCCCGCCGACCATGGGAAGGTCGATCGCCCGGCCTCCCGGGCACATCTCCCGCGAGATCTTGCGGTCCTCTTCGGCCAGCGCCTGGTCCGTACCCCCGAACGTCGTGGCGCCGCGCTGGAACTGGGCCACCCCGGCACCGGAACCGAGCGGGTTGTAGGCGAGCTGAACGCCTCCGCAGGCACGCTGGTACTGCCGCATCCACCGCTTCATCGCGTTCTGCTGCGCGCTGGAACCGGAGCCGCGCACCTGACCGGTGGCGGGGCAGTCGATGTCGGGGACCGGCTCTTCAGCGGCCGTCTTCGCGGCACCGTCCGAGCCGCTGCTGCCACATGCCGTGAGCACCAGCAAGCCTGCCGCTACGGCGGACAGCGCCTTCCCTCGCCGGGCTCGTCCTGAAAGCCGGAGCTGCACCTTGATCCCCCTGGGGCATACGGATGAACGGGCGAGGACCGTACCGGCGCCCTGTTGCATCGATGCTCACCGATATTCGGGAGAGTGGGGTGGCCCTCAGGCGAACAGCAGGTATCGTCCGGGCGACATCGTGGTGATCATGACGGTCGGCGGGTCCGGCCGCGTCCGGCCAGGTCAGTCGACGTGGGGGCTGCGGCGCTCGACGAGCACGGTGTCGCGCCAGCGGCCGTGGTGGCGCCCGATGCGTTCGCGCGTGCCGATGATCCGGAAGCCGGCCCGCTCGTGGATGGCCAGGCTGGCGATGTTCTCGGGGAAGATGCCGGCCTGGATGGTCCAGATTCCGGCCGCCTCGGTGGAGCCGACCAGGGCCCGCAGAAGTGCGGAGGCGACGCCCCGGCCCCGGGCTGCGGGGTGGACGTAGACCGAGTGCTCGACGACGCCCGCGTACGCGCGGCGGTCGGAGACCTTGGTGGCAGCCACCCAGCCGAGCACCCGGCCGTCGTCGTCGAGGGCGGCGAAGCGGTGCTCGGGCATTCTGGCCGCGTCGAACTGCTCCCAGGTGGGGGCAGTGGTCTCGAAGGTGGCGTTGCCCTCGTCGATGCCGGCCTGGTAGATCGCGACGACCTCATCGGCGTGATCCGTGGTGAGCGGGGTGATGTTCATGGTTGTCCCAGGATCGCGTGTGTACGGCCGCGTCGAAAGGTCCGTCGAGCGTGGGTCTCGACTTCGTACGAGGTGGGGTTTCCGGCCCGTCCCGCGTTGTCAGCGAGGCCCGGGATTGTCCAGCAGGGCGGCCATCGCAGCGATCACGGACGGCTCCACCCGGTAGTAGACCCACGTACCGCGCCGCTCCGAAGCCAGCAGGCCGGCCTCGCGCAGCTTCTTCAGGTGGTGGGAGACGGTGGGCTGCGAGACACCCACGTCGGCGATGTCGCAGACGCACGCCTCTCCGGCCGGGTGCGAGGCGACCTTCGAGAACAGCCGCAGCCGCACCGGGTCGGCGAGGGCCTTGAACATCGCGGCCATCTTCTCCGCGTCCGCCTGTGACAGTTCGGCCGAGGTGATCGGCGGGCAGCACGGGGTCACCTGCCCGGGCTGGACGACCGAAAGCTCCACCAGTGAATTCGACATATGTCTATGTTGACAGCTGTCGATCCAGGTGGCAAGCTCCAGCCGTAGAAGGACATCGATAAGCATCGAAACAGGGGTTACCCATCGTCGGCGCGTACAGACTTCGGTGCTCGCCCTCGGCCCCCACCGAGTCACCCGCTCCGCCCCTACCGCCCTGCCACCACCCCGCGTTGAGGAGAACACCCGTCATGTCTGAGCAGCAGCTTCCCGTCGTCGTCATCGGTGCGGGCCCGGCCGGCCTCGCCGCCGCGGCCCACCTCACCGAACGTGGCATCGAGCCGCTCGTCCTGGAAGCGGGGGCCGTCGCCGGCAGCGCGGTCCGTGAGTGGGGCCACGTGCGGCTGTTCTCCACCTGGTCCGAGCTCGTGGACCCGGCGGCCGAGAAGCTTCTCGCCCCCACCGGCTGGGTGAAGCCGGACGGCGCGACGTACCCGTCCGGCGCCGACTGGGCCGAGCGGTACCTCCAGCCCCTCGCCGATGTGCTCGGCGACACGGTCCGCTACGGCACCACCGTCACCGGAGTCTCCCGCGTCGGCCGCGACCGCATCGTCGACGCCGACCGCGAGGACCAGCCCTTCACCGTCCAGATCGAACTGGCCGACGGCTCGGAGCAGCGGCTCCTCGCCCGAGCGGTCATCGACGCCTCCGGCACCTGGGCCACCCCCAGCCCCATCGGCGGCAACGGCCTCCCCGCCCTCGGCGAGAAGGCGGCCTCCGCCCGCATCTCGTACCGCATCCCGGACCTCAAGAACCCGGTCGTGCGGGCCCGATACGCCGGGAAGCGCACCGCCGTCATCGGCTCCGGCGCCTCCGCCTTCACCGCGCTCGCTTCCCTCGCCGACCTCGCGACGTCCGACGACGGCACCGGCACCCACGCCGTCTGGATCCTGCGGCGCGGCATCTCCGGCTCCACCTTCGGCGGCGGCACCGCCGACCAGCTCCCCGCCCGGGGCGCGCTCGGCCTCGCCGCGAAGGCCGCGGTCGACCAGGGCCACGCCGACGCCGTCACCGGTTTCCGTACCGACGCGATCGAAGGCGACGGCGAGCAGCTCGTCCTCGTCGGTGACGACGGCCGCCGACTCGACCCGGTCGACGAGGTCATCGTCCTCACCGGCCTGCGCCCGGACCTCTCCTTCCTCTCCGAGCTCCGCCTCGGCCTCGACGAGCGCCTCCAGGCGCCGCTCGAACTGGCCCCGCTGATCGACCCGAACCAGCACTCCTGCGGCACGGTGTACCCGCACGGCGTCAACGAGCTCTCCCACCCGGAGAAGGACGTCTACCTCGTCGGCATGAAGTCCTACGGACGCGCTCCGACGTTCCTCGCCATGACCGGCTACGAGCAGGTCCGCTCGATCGCCGCCGCCCTCGCCGGCGACCGGGAAGCCGCCGAGCGCGTCGAACTCACCCTCCCCGAGACGGGCGTCTGCGGCGGCGCCGGCCTCTTCGACGAGCCCGAGGCGACCCCGACCGGCGGCGGCTGCTGCGCGACTCCCACCACCCTCACCATCGGCAGCGGAGCCCCCGCCTCCTCCGGCGGCTGCTGACCACCGTGTCCGGCACCCAGGCCGGTGTGGCCGCGACCGGAACGGGGGACCGGTCGCGGCCACGCGTCGTACTCCCCGCGCTCTGCGCCACCCAGATCACCAGCTGGGGCATCGTCTACTACGCCTTTCCCGTCCTGCTCTCCCGCATCACCGCCGACACCGGCTGGTCCACCGGCGCCGCGACGGCCGCCTTCTCCCTCGCCCTGCTCGTCTCGGCGGTGGCCGGCATTCCTGTCGGCAGAATGCTGGACCGGCGAGGCCCTCACCTCGTGATGACCGGCGGTTCGGTCCTCGCCGTCCTGGCCGTCCTCGCCGTGGCCGCGGCCCCGAACCTCCCCGTGTTCCTCGCCGCCTGGACAGCGGCCGGCGTCGCCATGGCCGCCACCTTCTACCAGCCCGCCTTCGCCGCCCTCACCCGATGGTGGGGCACCGACCGCGTCCGCGCCCTGACCGTCGTCACCCTCGCAGGGGGCCTCGCCAGCACGGTCTTCGCCCCGCTCACCGCCCTCCTGGCGGAGCACCTGAGCTGGCGGTCCACGTACGTCGTCCTGGCGGTGATCCTTGCCGTCGTCACCATCCCGGCTCACGCCTTCGCCCTGCGGGCGCCCTGGCCACCGGCACCGCCCGCGCCACCGGCGTCAGGCGACGGCACCCCGACCGCCCGCAGCCGCCCCTTCGTCCTCCTGGCCGTGGCCTTCACCCTCTCCGGCTTCGCCATGTACGCCGTCGTCATCGGCCTCGTCCCCCTTCTCCAGGAACGCGGTGTGAGCACCACGGCCGCCGCCTGGGCTCTCGGCCTCGGCGGCGCGGGCCAGACCCTCGGTCGCACCCTCTACGCCGGCCTCGCCTCCAGAACATCGGTCACCACGCGCACCACAGTCCTGATCGCCCTCGGCGGGGCGACCACAGCTCTGCTGGCCGTCGTTCCCGGGCCGATCCCGCTCCTCCTCCTGCTCTCGGTCCTCGCCGGAGTCGTACGGGGCAACCTCACCCTCCTCCAGGCCACCGCCGTCACCGACCGCTGGGGCACCACCCACTACGGCCGCCTCTCCGCCCTCCTCGGCGCCCCCGCCCACCTCGCCGCCGCCCTCGCCCCCTGGGCCGGGGCCGCCCTCGCCGGCCCGCTCGGCGGATACGACGGCCTGTTCGGCGTGCTCGCGGGGCTGTCCGCCGCCGCGGCATGCGTCGTCCTGGCCGCGGACGCCCGGCAACCGCGGCAGCGGGGAGCGTCCTGACGCCGTGTGAGCGGAGACCGTAGCGGTGACCGCACCGGTTCCGCCGTCAGCGGCTCAGTCCGGCCAGCCTGCGCCGGTCGAGCGGGGAGGCACGACGATCGAGGCGCTGTTCGAGGAGGTGGCGGGCGGTGTCGCTGTGACCCGCCTCCACCAGCGCGTACAGCAGGGTCTCCTCGACGACCTCGCGCTGTGCCGCACTGCCTCCCACCCGGCGCAGCGAGGGCAGCAGTCCGCGCAGTTCCCGCACCGCGGTGGCCCACTCCTCCTCGAGGACCGCCTCCAGCGCGCTGCACAGCGGGACGACGACCTCCCGCTGCACCGGGTCCGCGCCGGCCGCGTGGGTGCGCAGGCGGCGGAGTGCGGGGAGGTCGCCGGCCGCGGTCAGGGCGACGGCGGCGTGCAGAGCCGTGAACGCGGTCGCGGGACGTTCGACCAGATCGCGGGCGACCGCGTCGAGCACGCTGTCGACGGGGTCGCGGCCGGTCCAGCTGCGGGACATGCGGGCCCGCCACAGCAGGGAGCCGGAGTCGACGAGGGCCCGCACCCCGTTCACCCGGCCTGGCGCGAGCTGGGCGAACCAGCGGCGGCGTACGGCCGCGGAGTCGTCGAGAGCCAGTTCGTGGAGCGCCACGTGCCAGGAGAAGTGCGCCCGGTGCACGGCGCCCCGCCCCTGGCCCGCGATCCAGCCGTCGAGCCAGTCACGGCCGGTGCGGTGCTCACCGGACTCGTAGTGGACGTGGGCGAGGGCGTGCACGGCGTGCCCGGAGCGGGGCTGCGCGGCGAGTGCCGACCGGGCGAGTTCGCCGGCCTCCTCGATCCTTCCTTGCTCCTGCCGGACGAAGGAGAGGAGCGAGGTGTGGAACCAGTGCCCCTCGTAGGCGGACGCGGTCCGCTCCACCAGAGCGAGGGCCAGGGTGCCGTCGAGATCCGCGACGCCGGAGAAGGCGATGGTGGGAACGGCGATGCCGAGCACGAACGCGTCGGCGGGGAACCGGCCGAGGTGGTCGACGAGCGCCCTGTCACTGTCGTTCGTTCCGTCGGCCGCGGCGCCTGCGTGGGCTTCGTGCTCCCTGACGCGGCGCGTGACGACGTCGACGAACGACCGCTCCCGCTCGTCGCCGCGTTCCCGCACGCTGCGCTGGGCGTCCGCCAGCTCCCGGGCGACGTCGACGTCCGCTCCGCACTCGTGACCGAGCAGGGCGAGTGCGGCGTGCCCCAGTGCGAACCCGGGATCCAGCTCGGTGGCGCGCGCGAACGACTCGGCCGCCTTCGCCCGTACGGTGATCACCCGGGCGAGTCCGCAGCGGAAGGACGCCGCAGCCGCGGCATGGGTGGACAGCGGCAGCCCGAACTGGTCGGTGGGCCGACGGCGTACCGACCGGGAGGCGCTGGTGAGCGGGGCGAGTACGGCCTCGGCGACCTCCTCGGCCTGGGTGCGGATCTCGGGGATCGCCGTCGTCTCCCACAGCTCGCCCCGGCGGGGCGCGCCCAGCGTGAACAGCGGCCGCTCCAGGCGCCCCTGGGTGTCGAGCAGCCTGCCGCCCTCGGTGGAGACGCCGATGCCCAGCGGACCGGGTGCGGCAAGGCCGTCGGACAGCAGGCCGCTCCACAGCGGGTCGCCGCCGGCGTCGGCCCGCAGCCCCGGCCCCGTACAGTCCACCACCCAGGCCACGCGCAGCTCACGGCCGTCGGCGAGGGAAACGACCAGGCCACCGTCCTCGCACGGTGCTGCGGAGGCGACTCGGCCGGCGTGGACGTGGAGCCTGCGGGCGGCGCGTACCCGGCCGATGGTCTCGGCGGTGGAGGGGGCCATGCGATGCCGGTGCACGTTCCACGGGGTGGCGTCACGGCCGAGGAACTCCGTCCGCTCGTCGTCGGTGAGGCCCTGCCAGAGCCGTACGATCTCCGGCCGCAGCCCGTCGAGTGCGGGCCGCCAGTCGCCGTGGGCGCGACGCGTGGCGGCGAAGTGCCGCATCACCTCCCTGCGGAGGCGGTGGAACGGGAGAGCGGCGAGGCCGGGCGGCGGTGGTACGGGAGGCAGCGGGGCGACCGCGTGGGACTGGGGAAGCAGCCCGCCACGGGACACGGCGTGCACCGTGCGGCCGGGACGATCGAGGACGAGTGCGAGATCGACGGCGGTGAGGCCGGTGCCGACGAGGAGGACGTCGTCCGACTCGCCGACGGCGTCGAGCGCGCCCGGCCTCCAGGGGTGGGGGACGAACCGGTCGGAGGCGTGCAGCTCGGGGGGAGCCCAGCCGGCCCGGCCCGCCGCGGGCCCCGTGGCCAGGACCACGCTGTCCGCCGTGATCGTGCCGCCGTCGGCGAGCCTGAGTTCGAGACGTCCCCCGGCCGCGTCGACGCATCCCGTCGCCCTGGTGCGCAGCCGCCGTACGGAGACCGTGCCGTGCGCTCTGATGACGGCCCGGCCGAGGGTGTCGGCGAGGTACGAGCCGTAGCGGTACCGGGAGGCGAAGTCCGCCGCGGTGACGGTGGTTTCGCCGTGCCGGCAGAGCCACCGCCGGAAGTGATCCGGGTCGTCCGGGTAGCAGCTCATGTTGCCGACGGGCACGTTGAGCCGGTGCTCGGGAACCTCGGTGGCGTACGCGGTGCCCCGGCCCGCTTCCGGCGCGGGGTCGACGAGGGTCAGATCGAGCGGGATACGGCGTCGGGCCGCTCCTTCGCACAGCTGGACGGCGACGAGCGCGCCGGCCGCGCCCGCGCCGACGACCGCCACGGTCGGTCGAGGACGGGCGGCCTCGGCGGACGGCGAGGGCATGACGGGTTCCACGGACACCACGGTGACCTCCGGGCCAGGGGCGGGTACTGCGGGCCGATGTTCACTATGTCGATGAACAAAGTGGAGTCGTAACGCCGCTTCCGGACAACGACGGAACCCCGGAGCGCTGTTGAAGGCCTGCGGGCACCGCCGAAGGTCGGGTTCCCGCCACTCGTGAGACATTGAGTCCGTGAGGATCTCAGCGCGAACGGACTACGCCATCCGGGCCATGGCCGAACTGGCCCGCTCGCCGTACCGGCCCCTCAAGGCCGAGGACATCGCCGGACGCCAGGGCATCCCCGTCCGCTTTCTCTTCGTCGTGCTCAGCGACCTGCGGCAGGCGCGTCTGGTGCGCGGCGTGCGCGGCCCCGACGGTGGTTACACCCTCACGCGGGCGCCCGTGGAAATCACCCTCGCCGACGTCATCCGCGCGATGGACGGACCACTCGTCAGTGTGCGGGACCTGAAGCTGACGGGCCTGGAGTACCAGGGTGCGGCGGCTGCCCTGCCGGACGTGTGGCGTGCGGTGCGGACGAGTCTGCGCCAGGTCCTGGAGAGCACGACCCTCGCGGACCTGGCGACGGGCACCCTGCCCGAGCTGGTACGGGACCGGGCGCGCGACTACATCGACGACGTGCGCACGTATCCGTAGCGCCGATGGGGGGCCGGGGAGCCGCTGACGGGGCGTCATGTTCCTCGGTGGCGCTTCAGACCGCGCGTGCCCGCCGCGTGCGACTCGGTCGGCGCCGGGCCGTGACCGGGCCGCCCCGGGTCACTTCGCGGTCGGGGTCAGGACGACGAAGTCGGCGTCGGACGGGTCGAGGCAGACGGCGAGGCGGCCTACGTCCTCGGCGTCGTCGGGGCCCATCTGGACGCTGCCGCCGTGTTCGGTGACCTTGGCGATCGCGGCGTCGCAGTCGACGACGTCGAAGACCGGGTGCCAGTACGGGCGGCCGCCGGTGAGGGCGAGGTTCTCCCGGGGGAGTTCCATGAGTCCGCCCTGCATGCGCTCCTGCGGCAGCCCGGCGGGGGTGATGAGGGTGTACGTGCCTCCACCGCCCGGCATCTCCATGTCGGCGAACTGCCAGCCGAAGACGCCGCCGTAGAACTCCCGGGCGGCCGCGGCGTCGCTCGTGTAGAGCTCCGTCCAGGACAGTGAGCCCGGGGCGTCCACCAGGTCGACGCCCTTGTTCGTGCCGGGCTGCCAGACGGCGAACTGGCCCCCCAGCGGGTCGCTGTACTGGGCCATCCGACCCCAGTCGTCGAGGTCCGTCGGCGCGACCCGCACGGTCCCGCCACCGCGTTCCACGGCCTCGGTCGTCGCGTCCGCGTCGGTGACGCCGAAGTAGATCATCCAGGCGGAGCGGGCGCCCTTCTCGGTGAGCTTGCCCAGGCCGGCGACGGTCTTGCCGTCCTTGCGGAACATGCCGCCTTCCATGTCCTCTCCGCCGCCGCTCATGGGCTCGTAGTCCCAGCCGAGGACGGCGCCGTAGAAGGCCGCGGCGGTGGGGACGTCGGGAGCACCGAGGTCGAGCCAGCAGGGGGAGCCGGGGGCGAAGTCGGTGGTGATCATGGGTATTCCCTTTCGCAGATCCCGTACGGGCCCAGCCTGCCATCGGTGTCCGACACCCGCCCCTCGGCGACACCCGGCGATCGGCCTCCCGGCGGCCCTCACGGCCCGGGAGGCCGACGGGCTGCTGCTACGACGCCGGAGGCCGCCGGGTGATCCGGTGGCCGGTCCAGGCGCCGAGGGCAGCGGTGGTCGCATGGTGCAGGTCCGCGTCGGCGGTGGCCTCGGCGAGGTCGCTCGCGAGGATGTGGCCGGGAATGCCCGCTCTCGGAGTGAGGACCCAGATCGCGCCGCCGTCGGACAGGGGGCCGACGGCGTACATGAGCTCGTTCGCGAGGTCCCCGTCGCCGTTGCGCCACCAGTACAGGACGACGTCCACCGCGACCTCGGAGTCCTCGTCCAGGAGCTCGGCGCCCGTGGCCCGGCGGATGGCGTCCCGTACCGCCGGGTCCGTGTCCTCGTCCCAGCCGATCTCCCGTACTGTCTGCCCCGTCGTGAGGCCCATCCGCTCCGCGTACGCCGTCATCCGCCCAGCTTCCTCATCCATGGTCCGACACCTGCCGGGGCAGGGGATCGAGAGTGAACTCCCACTCGTGCTTGCTCTTGTCGATCACGATCAGGAGGGGCCCGTCGGGAATCCGCGCCTTCTCCTCCACGCGGTCGCCGTTCCAGGCGTAGAAGAGCCGCTCGGCGGGCTCTCGCAGCGCGCCGGGCGTGTCGCCCCGGTGGGAGTGCACCTGGAACCAGCCGCTGTACCGGTCCGACGCCCGGACCTTCAGCTCGGCTGCCGGCCCGGTGTGGACGAAGACCTCCCGGCCGCTGCCCCGGACGGTCCCGGGGCCGATCGGGAGCGCCGCGGTGAGCGGCAGGAAGGTCAGCTCCCAGTTGCCCGAGTGGCGCACCTTCAGCTTCACGGGGCCGCCGCCGGGCGGCGGCACGAAGAGGGCGCGGCCGTGGTGGTCCGGCAGGTCGTTGCAGAAGACGTCCTCGCCGGGGCCGAGGATCCGGACGTGGAGGAACCGGAAGCGGGCGTCCGTGAGCCGCGCCGCCAGGATCACCGGGTCGGAGTCCGGCGGGAAGGGAAGGTCCACCGTGATCGTCTTGGCGTTCTTCCCGCGGAAGACGAGCGGCTCGAAATCGAGGAAGGTGCCCCAGGAGGCAGGGGCGGCGACGGTCGGGTGGGGGAGCGGCGTGGAAGGCTGGGGCGGAGGGTACGTGGGAGCCGTGACCGGAGCCGTGGCCGTGACGGTCGGTGTGAGCGTGGGAGCCTTGACCGTCCGGTCCTCCTCACCGCCGTACGCGGCTCCGGGTCGCACCGCGCCCGTCTTGCCGACGTTCTCCAGTACGACCGGCCCGGCAGCCGGCTGCTCCGGCACGGGTACCGCGGCCTCCGCCACTGTGCCGCCGAAGTCCTGTGCCAGGCCTTTCAGCCCGGAGTCGTACCCCTGGCCCACGGCACGGAACTTCCAGGCCCCGTCCCGCCGGTAGAACTCCCCGAGCACGAACGCCGTCTCGGTGGACGCGTCCGTCACGTCGTAGTGCGTCACCACGCCGCCGTCGACGGCGACCACCTGCGCGTACAGCCCCGGGACGGCGCCGAACACGGCACTGTCGCAGTATCCGGCGATCAGCACCCGTTGCACGTCGGTCCCGACGCGCGGGAGGTCCAGCTCCAGCCATTCGGCGACCTGCCCACCGCCGTCGCCGGTGCCCAGGTGCCGTACCGCACCTGACGGATGCGCGGACAGGCCGCGGAAGACGAGGCCGGCGTCACCGCGTACCGCACCGGTCGCGTCCAGCAAGAGGGCGGCGGCCTCCACTTCGGGCGCTCCCGGAACCTGCCGTCTCCCGACGGCGACCCGCAGCGGGGCGGTGGGGACGGGGACGTTGGCACCCTTGGCGATGTGCGTCATGCGGCACATGGTGTCAGGGAGAGCAGGAGGAGGAACAGGGCCGCCCTGGAGGGACCCTTGGCGCGCACGGTGGACACCGTCCGACGCCCCGGGCCCCGCGCCCGCCGGGCCTGCCGCTCGTCGGCGACGACGCCTCGGTCCGGTGTGACCTCTTGACGCCCCCCGTGCCGCCTCCCTACTGTCACGCCAGAATTTCGAACCAGTGACGAAATCTCGAACGAGGAGCAGGGGGCAACCGCCGTGCGGATCACGGGAATCAGTACGCACGTCGTCGGCACGCCGTGGCGAAATCTGACCTACGTCCTGGTCCACACGGACGAGGGACTCACGGGGGTCGGTGAGACCCGGATGCTCGGCCACACCGACGCGCTCATCGGCTATCTGCGCGAGGCGGAGGCCAACCACATCGCCGGCTCGGACCCGTTCGCGGTCGAGGACCTCGTACGGCGGATGAAGTACGGGGACTTCGGCCGGGCCGGGGAGATCGTCATGTCCGGCATCGCGGTCGTGGAGATGGCCTGCTGGGACATCAAGGGCAAGGCGCTCGGCGTGCCCGTCTGGCAGCTGCTCGGCGGGAAGGTAACCGACCGGGTCAAGGCGTACGCCAACGGCTGGTACACGACCGAACGCACCCCGGAGGCCTATCACAAGGCCGCCAGGGGCGTGGTCGAGCGGGGCTACCGGGCCCTGAAGATCGATCCCTTCGGGAACGGTCACTACGAGCTCGACCACGAGCGGAGCCGGTACGCGGTCTCCCTCGTCGAGGCGGTGCGGGACGCCATCGGACCCGACACCGAGCTGATGCTGGAGATGCACGGCCGCTTCTCGCCCGCCACCGCGGTGCGCCTCGCGCATGATCTCGCCCCGTTCCGGCCGGCCTGGCTGGAGGAGCCGGTGCCGCCGGAGAACCTCAAGGCCCTGAAGAAGGTGGCCGAGAAGGTGGACCTGCCGATCGCCACCGGTGAGCGGATCCACGACCGGATCGAGTTCCACGAGCTGTTCGAGAGCCAGGCTGCGGACGTCCTCCAGCCGGACGTCGGCCACATCGGCGGCATCTGGGAGACGCGCAAGCTGGCCGCCACCGCCGAGACCCATTACATGATGGTCGCCCCGCACAACGTCGGCGGCTCGGTGCTCACCGCCGCCTCCCTCCACCTGGGCTTCACCACCCCCAACTTCAAGATCCTGGAACACTTCAACGACTTCGCGGACGCGGAGATCAAGAAGGTCGTGCGCGGGGCTCCCGAGGTGGACCCGGAGACGGGCTGCTTCCACCTCTCCGATGCACCCGGCCTCGGCGTCGAGCTCGATGTGGACGCGGCGGCCGAATTCCCGCAGCAGCAGGCCCGGTTCGACCTGTGGTCCGAGGGCTGGGAGCAGCGGCGGCCCCGGAACACCCGGTGAGCGGCGAGGCCCCGGTGGATCCACCGGATCCGTCGATCCACCGACGCCCCCGCCGCCGTCGGCGGCCACGAGACCGCGGCCCCGTCCTGACCGGCGCCCCGACGCCGAGGGGCTCGACCCCACCGCTCCGGTCACCCGGCAGCTGACCGTACGCGGGTCTCACCCCGACGCCCGCCGCGCTCCCGATGGCGCCCGGACTCGCCGTCCCGCCATCGCCGCTCCCGTACGAGCTGTCTCGTCCGGGACTCGGGCGGCCCGGAGGCGGCAGGGCGCGCCGTCGTGGCGGCGCCGTCGATCCGCCACCGATCACGGCCGGCGGGCCACGAGCCGTACCGGCGAGGACGGTCCGTACCCACAGTTCCGAACCACATCCGACATCTCGAACACGAAGGACGGACCGTGACCGACGCTTCCCATCCGACCGCCCGCCGGCCCGCCGAGCGGGTGCTCGCCGCGCTCGGCCTGGGCGCGCCCGACCCGGCTCCCGCCGACGCCTCGCCGCACACCTTTCCCGGCGGCGGCCGCTGGCGCACCGAGATCCCGTCCTGCGAGGGCCCCGAGGCGCTGGCCGTCGCCCTGGCGGAGGCCGAGCGGCTCGACGTCCCGGTGCACCGGATCAGCCAGGGCAGCGGCGTGTGGATGCTGACCGACGCCGAGATCGGCGAGATGGTCGCCGCGACCACCGAACACGGCGTGGAGCTCTGTCTCTTCACCGGACCGCGCGGCACCTGGGACACCGGAGCCGCCGTGCGCACCGACTCGCACGGCGGGGGGCCGCGGGCCCGCGGCCACGACGCCGTCGCCGGCTGTGTCGAGGACGCCGTCCGGGCCACCGAACTGGGCGTGAAGTGCCTCCTCGTCGCCGACGAGGGCGTGCTGTGGACGCTGCACCGGGCGCGCCTCAAGGGCCTCGTGCCGGCCGACACCACCCTCAAGGTCTCGGCGCTGATCGGCCCGGTCAACCCCGCGTCGTACGCGGTGTACGAGCGGCTTGGCGCCGACTCGATCAATGTGCCCAGCGACCTGACGCTCGATCACCTCACCGGCATCCGACGGGTCTCCGCCGCACCCATGGACATGTACATCGAGGCCCCCGACGACCTCGGCGGCCACGTGCGGATGTACGAGGTCGCCGAGCTGATCCGGCGCGGCGCACCGCTCTACCTGAAGTTCGGCCTGTCCAGGGCGCCCGGGATCTACCCGTACGGCGCCCATCTGCGGAGCCTCGCCCTCGACACCGCCCGGGAGCGCGTGCGGCGCGGCCGCCTCGCCCTGGACCTGCTCGCCCGGCACGGCGCGGACGGCGCGATGGCGCCGCTCGGCTCCCGGCTGCCGGGGCCCCTGCACCGCTTCCCCGTGACGGATTCGCCCGCTCTCGACGACGAGAAGAACGAGGACTGATGACCATGCGCACTGCCCGCACCCGCCGAGCCGCGACGGCCGGCCTGGCCACGGCGGCCTCCCTCGCCCTCACCCTGTCCGCCTGCGGACAGAACGCCGAGGGCGGCGGCAAGGGGGGATCCGGCGGTACCGAAGGCGCCACCGTCGGCATCGCCATGCCGACGAAGTCGTCCGAGCGGTGGATCGCCGACGGCGACAACGTCGTCAAGAACCTTGAGGCCAAGGGGTACCGGACGAAGCTGGTCTTCGGCGAGGACGACCCCGACCAGCAGGTCGCCCAGATCGAGAACCTGATCACCCAGGGGGTGAAGGCCCTCATCGTCGCGGCGATCGACAACAAGTCCCTGAACAACGTGCTGCAGCAGGCCGCCGACGCGAACATCCCGGTCATCGCCTACGACCGGCTGATCCTCGGCTCGAAGAACGTCGACTACTACGCCTCCTTCGACAACACGAAGGTCGGCGAGCTCCAGGCCACGTACATCGTCGACAGGCTCGGCCTGAAGGACGGCTCGAAGAAGGGCCCGTTCCGCATCGAGCTGTTCGCCGGCTCCAACGACGACAACAACACCAAGTACTTCTTCAACGGCGCGATGAGCGTACTGAACCCGTACATCGAGAAGAAGCAGCTGGTGGTCGGCTCGGGCCAGACGGCGCTCAACCAGGTCATTACCCTGCGCTGGGACGGCGGCACCGCGCAGCGCAGGATGGACGACATCCTCACCTCCGCGTACAAGACCGAGCGGGTGGACGCGGTGCTCTCGCCGTACGACGGCATCTCCATCGGCATCCTGTCCTCGCTCAAGTCCGACGACTACGGCTCGAAGGCCAAGCCGCTGCCGGTGGTCACCGGCCAGGACGCCGAGCTCGCCTCGGTGAAGTCGATCATCGCGGGCGAGCAGACGCAGACCGTCTACAAGGACACCCGGGAGCTCGCGAAGATCGCCGCGAACATGGTGGACGCGGTGCTGCACGACAAGAAGCCCGAGGTCAACGACGACAAGACGTACGACAACGGCAGCAAGGTCGTCCCCGCCCACCTGCTCCAGCCGGTGAGCGTGGACAGGACCAACTACGAGCAGGTCCTGGTCGGCGGCGGCTACTACACCGCCGCGGACCTGAAGTAGCCGGGAGGGGGCGACCATGACGGAACCCGTCCTGGAGATGCGTTCGATCGGCAAGACCTTCCCCGGAGTCCGGGCGCTGTCGGACGTCACGCTGACGGTCCGCCGCGGCGAGGTCCACGCCCTCTGCGGGGAGAACGGCGCCGGCAAGTCGACCCTGATGAAGGTCCTCTCCGGTGTCCACCCGCACGGCACGTACGAGGGGGAGATCCGCTTCGAGGGAACCGCCTGCCGCTTCCGGGACATCCGGGCGAGCGAGCGGCAGGGCATCGTGATCATCCACCAGGAGCTGGCCCTGGTGCCGTACCTGTCCATCGCCGAGAACATCTTCCTCGGCAACGAGCGGGCGACGCGCGGGATCATCGGCTGGAACGAGACGCTGAGCGAGGCGGCCCGGCTGATGCGCCGGGTCGGCCTCGACGAGCACCCCGGGACCCGCGTCGCGGACATCGGCGTCGGCAAGCAGCAGCTCGTGGAGATCGCCAAGGCGCTGTCGAAGGAGGTGGGACTGCTCGTCCTGGACGAGCCGACGGCCGCGCTCAACGACGAGGACAGCTCCCAACTACTCAGACTCATCCTTGAGTTGAAGGAGCAGGGCATCACCTCGATCATCATCTCGCACAAGCTGGGCGAGATCCGCCGGGTCGCCGACACGGTGACGATCCTGCGCGACGGCCGGACCGTCGAGACCCTCGACGTGGCAGACCCGGCCACCACCGAGGACCGGATCATCAGCGGCATGATCGGCCGGGACCTCGACCACCGCTTCCCCGACCGCACCCCGTACGCGGGCGAGCCGGGCACCGCCCCGGCCCTCGAGATCCGCGACTGGACCGTGCTCCACCCGATCGACCGGCAGCGGAAGGTCGTCGACGGCGTCTCGCTGTCCGTCCGGCGCGGCGAGATCGTCGGCATCGCGGGCCTCATGGGCGCGGGCCGCACCGAGCTCGCGATGAGCGTCTTCGGCCGCTCGTACGGGCGGTACGCGGGCGGCACGGTCCTCAAGGACGGCAAGGTGATCCGTACCCGCAGCGTCCCGGAGGCGGTCGCGCACGGCATCGCGTACGCCACCGAGGACCGCAAGCACTACGGCCTGAACCTCATCGACACCATCGGGCGGAACATCTCGCTCAGCGCGCTGCGCAGGGTCGCCCGGCGCGGGGTGGTCGACGCCCACGAGGAGCGCCGGGTCGCCGAGGGGTTCCGCACCTCGATGAACATCAAGGCGCCCACCGTCTTCGAGCCGGTCGGCCGGCTGTCCGGCGGCAACCAGCAGAAGGTCGTCCTCAGCAAGTGGATCTTCGCCGGTCCTGACGTGCTGATCCTGGACGAGCCGACCCGGGGTATCGACGTCGGCGCCAAGTACGAGATCTACACGGTGATCGACCGGCTGGCCGCCGAGGGCAAGGCGGTGATCGTCATCTCCTCCGAACTGCCCGAACTCCTCGGCATGTGCGACCGGATCTACACCATGGCCGCGGGCCGGCTCACCGGCGAGGTGTCCCGCTCGGAGGCGACACAGGACGTGCTGATGCGCCACATGACCAAGGAAGACGCGAGGGAGAACGCCCATGAGCGCTGATGTCACGGCCGGGAAGCCGCAAGCGCCGATACCGCCGGCACGCGGATCCCGGGGAGCGGGCCTCCTCGGCGCGCTGCTCGACGGCGCGCGCCGCAACATGCGCCAGTACGGCATGCTGATCGCCCTCGGCGTCATCGTGGCCCTGTTCGCGGTGTGGACCGGCGGCGACCTGCTCCTGCCGCGCAACGTGTCCAACCTGGTGCTCCAGAACAGCTACATCCTGATCCTCGCGATCGGCATGATGATCGTCATCGTGGCCGGACACATCGACCTGTCGGTCGGCTCGATCACCGCCTTCGTCGGCGGTGTGGGAGCCGTTCTCATGGTCCAGCACGACGTGCCGTGGCCACTCGCGGTGCTGCTCTGCCTGGCCATCGGCGCCTTCGCGGGCGCCGCCCAGGGGTATCTGATCGCCTACGCCGGGATGCCGTCGTTCATCGTCACCCTCGCCGGGATGCTGGTCTTCCGCGGCCTGACCGAGGTCTTCCTCAAGGGCCAGACCCTCGGCCCCTTCCCCGAGGGCCTGCAGAAGCTCGCCAACGGCTTCCTGCCCGAGGTCGGCCCGACGACGAACTACCACAACCTGACCCTGGTGCTCGGCTTCCTGCTGATCGCCGTCGTGATCCGCCAGGAGGTGCGCGACCGGCGCCGGCAGAGCGCGTTCGCCCTCGACGTGCCGCCGGCCGGTCTTTTCGCGGTGAAACTGGCCGCACTGACCGCCTCGATCCTGATCTTCACGCTGCTGCTGGCCAGCTACAAGGGCGCGCCGGTGGTGCTGCTGATCCTGGCGGCGCTCCTGGTCGGCTTCGGCTACCTCATGCGCAACGCGGTCATCGGCCGCCATGTCTACGCCATCGGCGGCAACCTGCCGGCGGCCAAGCTGTCCGGCGTGCGCGACCGGAAGGTCACCTTCCTGGTCTTCCTCAACATGGGCATGATGGCGGCGCTCGCCGGTCTCGTCTTCGCGGCCCGGTTCAACGCGGCCTCGCCGAAGGCCGGCCTGAACTTCGAACTGGAGGCCATCGCCGCCTCGTTCATCGGCGGCGCGTCGATGAGCGGCGGTGTCGGCACGGTGCTCGGCGCCATCATCGGCGGCCTGGTGCTGGGCGTGCTGAACAACGGCATGAACCTGGTCGGCATCGGCTCCGACTGGCAGCAGGTCATCAAGGGCCTGGTGCTGCTCGCCGCGGTCGGCTTCGACGTGTGGAACAAGCGGCGGGCGGGCGCGTGACGGCACCCGGCCGGATGCGGGGGACAGGGCGCGGGGGCGCGTTGTCCCCCGCGCTCTGCCCTCAGCCCCCGAAGGTCACGCCGGGCTCCGGTGGCCGAGCCGCTCGGACAGCTCGGTGGCCCCCTTGACGGCCAGCTGTTCCAGCTCGGCGCGGCGGTCCTCGCTCCAGCGGATCATCGGCACGGAGATCGACAGGGCGGCGACCACCCGGCCGGAGCGGTCGCGCACGGGCGCGGCGATGCAGGAGACGTCGGGGTTCGACTCGCGGTTCTCCGTCGCGATGCCGCGCCGCCGCACTTCCGCGAGGGCCGCGCGCAGGGCGGCCGGATCGGTGACGCTGTTCGGCGTCATCGCGACCAGTTCGGCCCCGTCGGGCACACGGGCCGCCAGCTCCTCGTCGGTCAGCGAGGCGAGCAGCATCTTGCCGACGGAGGTGCAGTGCGCGGGCAGCCGACGGCCGGCGGCGGAGACCATGCGCACGGCGTGCGTGGAGTCCACCTTGGCGATGTAGATGACGTCCGTGTCCTCCAGGATGGCCACGTGCACGGTCTCGTCGCAGGTCTCGGCGACGGCGCGGGCGACCTGCTGTCCCTCGGCGGCGAGGTCGAGCTGCTCGGCGTACCTGCTGCCGAGCTGGTACGGGCGTACGCCGAGCCGGTAGCGCCCGGGCTGGTCCGGTACCGGCACCAGATAGGAGCGGGCGGTCAGCGTGGTCACCAGCTCGTGCACGGTGGTGCGCGGCAGCTGGAGCCGGCGCACGATCTCGGGGGTCGAGAGCGTTCCGTCCCCGTCGAGGAAGAGCTCCAGGATGTCCAGGGCTCGGGTTACGGCAGGTACGAGCCGTCCCACGACCGCCCCTCCCTTGTGGTCGACATGTCAGCGTCCGATCGGAGTGCCGGAAGGACGAGGACAGGCTACCCACGGAGACGGCCCCTGTCAGGGGCGGTCGGACAAAGCCGGCCCCGCCCCCCCGACGGGCGGCGGGGCCGGCATTCCCATGGGTGCGGCCGGTCGGAGCCGCCCGGTCAGGGGAGGGCGGGCGGGAGGATCGGTGAAGTCGGCGTGGAGGCGCCGGTGGTGGTCCACCTGCCGTGCCGGACCGGTGAGGGTCACCCGGGTGACCAGTCGCGGCTCCGTGCTGGAGGCGCTGAACCTCAGCTCCAGCTCTCCGGGTTCCACGACGCGCTTCCCGGCCCTGCCCGTGAACGACGCGAGATCCGCGGGGACGATCGCGTGGATCCGCGTCCTCTCGCCGGGAGCCAGGGCGACACGTGCGTACCCGATGAGTCTCTGCGCGGGCTGGACCGTGGAGGCCACCGGGTCGTGCAGATAGAGCTGTACGAGTTCGGTGCCGGGGCGGTCGCCGGTGTTCGTCACGGTGAGTGCGAGCCGGACCTCGCCGTCCGTGGGGACCTCGGTGTTCTCGACGACCAGGTCGTTCCATGCGAAGACGGTGTAGGTCAGGCCGTGTCCGAAGCCGAACGCCGGAGTCGGGTCGATGCTGGAGACCTCGCTGGTGTGGCCCAGGCGTGCGGCCAGATAGGTGGACGGCTGGGCACCGGGGTGCCGCGGCACGCTGACGGGCAGCCGGCCGCTCGGGCCGGTCCGTCCGCTGAGGACGGAGGCGATGGCCGCGGTTCCGGCCTCGCCGGGGAAGAAGGACTGCAGGACGGCGGCGGACTCGTCGGCCGCACGGCCGAGCGCGTAGGGCCGGCCGGCCAGCAGGGCCGTCACGACCGGTGTCCCGGTGTCGAGGAGGGCGTCGAGCAGCTGCTGCTGCGCTCCCGGGAGGACGAGGGACTCGGCGTCGCAGCCCTCGCCGCTGGTGCCCCGCCCGAAGAGCCCTGCGCGGTCACCGAGGGCCGCCACGACGACATCGGCGCGGCCGGCGAGTTCGAGGGCCTCGGCGAAGCCCTCGGTCCCGGCGTCGTCGATGCCCGTGCCGCGCGCCACGAGGACCTCGGCGCCGGGGAACTCGGCCACGAGGGCCTCGCGCAGCGTGGGCAGGTCGATGCCGAGGGGGGTGTCGGGGCGCTGTCCGCCGACGTGGACGGGGAAGGAGTAGCAGCCGAGGACCGCCGTGGGGGTCTCGGAGTTGGGGCCGATCAGGGCGATCCGGCGGGGAGCTCGCGGGTCGAGCGGCAGGATGCCGTCGTTGCGGAGCAGGATGACGGCCTGTTCCGCGACGCGGCGGGCCAGCTGCCGGTTGGCGTCCGGGTCCAGGTCGACCGTGCCCCGGAGGGACTCGGGGTCGGTCGTGGTGTCGGCGCCGTCCAGGGCCGGCGGGACCGGGCTCCAGCCGGGGTCGAGCAGCCCGAGCCGGGTCTTCTGCAGGAGGACCCGCCGGACCGCCCGGTCCACGAGCTCCTCGGGCACCTCCCCCCGCTCGACGGCGTCGAGGAGGGGCGCACCGAAGGTCTTGACGGTGGGCAGTTCCACGTCGACGCCGGCGGCGAGGGCCGCCCCGGCCGCCTCGCCGAACGTTCCGGCGACGCCGTGCAGGGTCTTCAGGAACGCGATGCCGAAGTAGTCGGCCACGACGGTGCCGGTGAAGCCCCAGGTGTCCCGGAGGAGTCCGGTGAGCAGCCGGTCGTCGGCGGCCGAGGGGATGCCGTCGGTGTCGGTGTAGGCGTGCATCACCGACCGGACGCCGCTCTCCCGGACCGCCATCTCGAACGGGGGCAGGATCACGTCGGCCAGTTCCCGGGGGCCCATGCCGACCGGGGCGAGGTTGCGGCCCGCCCGGGAGGCGGAGTAGCCGGCGAAGTGCTTGAGGGTGGCGACGACGCCGGCCGACTCGAGCCCCTGGACGTAGGCGGTGGCGATCGTCCCGACGAGGTACGGGTCCTCGCCGATGGTCTCCTCGACGCGCCCCCAGCGGGCGTCGCGGACGACGTCGAGGACGGGGGCGAGCCCCTGGTGCACGCCGACCGCGCGCAGGTCGCGGCCGATGGCGGCGGCCATGTCCCGTACGAGCGTGGGGTCGAAGGTGGCGCCCCACGAGAGGGGGACGGGATAGGCGGTGGCGCCCCAGGCCGCGAAGCCCGCGAGGCACTCCTCATGGGCGACGGCCGGGATGCCGAAGCGGTTCGCGGCGGTGATCCGCTCCTGCGTCCGCATCAGGGAGAGGGCACCGAGCGCGGGATCGACGGGAACGGTTCCGAACGGCCGGGTGAGCTGGCCGAGACCGTCGGGCAGCAGCTCGTCGAGGTCGACCGGCTCCTCCATGTCGTGCTGGTGCGGCGCGACCTCGGAGCCTTCGTCGGAGGCCCCGACCCACACGCCGAACAGCTGGGCGACCTTCTCCCTCAGGGTCATCTCGCGGATCAGCGCGTCGACACGGGCTTCCGCGCTCAGCGCGGGGTCGTGCCAGGCGCGGTGCGGGACTTGGGGCTGTGTGGCCACGTTGTCGGTCACTTTCCTCCGACTCCCATCAGGCCCTGGACCAGGGCGCGACGGGCGAACAGATAGACGAGCAGGATGGGGAGCATGGACAGGACGACGGCCGCGAGGAGGCCGGGGATGTCGACACCGTGCTCGGTCTGGAAGTCGTACAGGCCCATGGTGATGACCTTGTTCTCCGAGGACTGCGTGAGGACCAGCGGGAACAGGAAGCCGTTCCAGGCCTGGAGCGACGAGAACACGACGATCGTGGACAGACCGCTCTTCGACAGCGGCAGCACCAGCCGCAGGAAGATCCTCCGGGGGGAGGCCCCGTCGACGGTCATGGCCTCGTACAGCTCGGGCGTGATGTCCCGCATGACGCCCGAGAGGATCAGGGCGCAGACGGGCATGGCGAAGGCGGCGGTCGGCAGGATGACGCCGAGGAGGTTGTCGTAGAGGCCGGCCTCGTTGATCAGGTAGAACATCGGGACGATCACGGCCTGGGACGGGATGGCCAGGCCGAGCAGGAAGAGACGGAAGATCCGCCCGGTGGCCTTGCTGTCGCTTCTCACGATGGCGTACGCCAGCGGCGGCACGAGCAGCAGGACGATGCCGACGACGCAGACCGTGACGACGACCGTGTTGAGCAGGTACTGCGCGAAGCCGTCGTTGAGGTCGTTGACGTAGTTGTCGAGGGTGAAGCGCTCGGGAAACGCGAGGGGGCCGTTCGCCGCGTAGTCCGTCCGGGACTGGAAGGTGGCGATCAGCATGACGTACAGGGGCAGGCCGACCACGAACAGCCAGATCAACGAGCCGAAGCCGGCCAGGTGGTTGGGGCGGGCCCTCATCACACGCCCTCCATGGTGCTGCGCATCTTGTCGTAGCCGGTCAGGCGCACCATGACCAGGGAGACGAGGGTGGCGACGAGGACGAGGAGCAGCGCGATGGCGGAGGCCCCTCCGAAGTCGAAGCTCTTGAAGGCCTTCTGGTACATGTAGAAGGCGCTGTTCGTGGTGTCGGTGCCCGGTCCGCCCTGGGTGAGGATCAGCACGGTGTCGAAGGTCGTGAGTCCGCCGACCACCATCAGGATCATCGAGGTCACGATGCTGTTGCGCAGCTGCGGCAGGGTGATGTGGAAGAACTGACGGACCGTTCCCGCGCCGTCGACCCGAGCGGCCTGGTAGAGGACTTCGGGGACGGCTCGCGCGGCGCCCTGGTAGATCAGCGTGTGCAGGGGCGTGAACTGCCAGGTGCTGACGAAGACGAGGACACCGATGGCGCCTGCCTGTGTGCCGAAGAGGTTGCCGTCGCCGAAGAGCCACTTCGCCTGCGAGGGGACGCCGAAGTTGGGGTCGAGCACGGCGCGCCACAGGACGGAGACGGCGGTGATGGACAGGAGGAGCGGGACGAAGTAGACGGCGGAGAGGACGGCCCGGTTGCGCTGGTGGCCGGCGGCCCAGACGCCGAGCAGGATGCTGATCGGTGTCTGGACGACGACGCCGAGGACGGTGAGGAGCAGGCTCAGCCAGAGGCTCTTCACCAGGACGGGGTCGTCGAGCAGTCTGTTCCAGTTGTCCAGGCCGGCGAACTCCGGGGAGCCGAGGCCGTTCCAGTGGGTGAAGGACAGCACGACGACCAGGAGGAGGGGTACGAGGGCGAACAGGCCGAAGAAGGCGGCGGCGGGCGCGGCCCAGGCGAAGCCCGGGCGGCCCACACCGGTCGCGGGGCGGTCGGACCGTCCGCTCCGGCCGGTCTTCTCGGCGCCGTCCACGGCTGGGGCTGGGGCTGGGGCTGTGGCAGTGGTCATGTCAGGCGTTCCGGAGATCAGGCCGCGGGCAGGCTCTGCATGGCGGCGACGAAGGCGTCAGGACCCGTCTGTCCGTTGAAGAACTGCTGGACGGCCTGGTGGATGGTGGTGGTGGCCGCCGGGGGATAGGCCTGGTCCCAGGAGAGCTGGAAGGAGGGGGCCTTCTTCACCAGGTCGAACTGGTACGTCGAGTAGGCCGGGTTCGCGGAGCCGGCCAGGAACTCGGGGGTGTTGGTGGTGGTCGGCAGGTTGCCGATGCCCAGCTGGTCCTTGACGAAGCCGTCCGAGTACATGAGCTTGAGGAACTCGGCCACGGCCTCGGGGTGCTCGGTGTTCTTCAGGACCGAGTAGAAGTTGTTGGTGTTGCCGGCGAGGTTGTCCGGGCTGCCCTTGCCGCCCTCGACGGTCGGGAAGGTGCCGTAGCCGAGGTCGTTCTTCACGAAGTCCGGGTAGGCGTCCTGGAGGGTGGAGTACTCCCAGGAGCCCATGAGCTCGAAGGCCGCCTTGCCGGTGGCGAGGAGGGCGGGGGAGCCGCCGTCGGTGAACTTGACCGAGTCGTAGTTGGTGCCGAAGGCGCCGGCGTCGATCAGCTCCTTGAGCATGCCGAGGGCCTTCTTGCTGTCGGCGCTCGCCCAGACGCTCTTGTCCCCGTTCACCGCCTTCTGGAAGTGTTCGGGCCCGGCGACCCGGTCGTAGACGTACTGGAACCACATCTGGGTGGGCCACTTGTCGCCGCCGCCGAGGGCGATGGGGGTGATGCCCTTGGCCTTGAGGGTCTTGACGGCGGTCAGGAGCTCGTCCCAGGTACGCGGTGCGGTGACACCGGACTCCGCCAGGACCTTCTTGTTGCTGAACAGCAGGACGGGCTGGGTGCCGCGCATGGGTATGCCGTAGGGCTTGCCGTCGACGACCGCGGTGTTGAAGACCGACGGCAGGAAGTGGGACTTCAGGCCGGGGTCCTTGGCGATGAAGTCGTCGAGCGGCATGAGGAGGCCCGCGTCGACGTAGGGCTTGATGCTGCCGCCGCCCCAGTTGAAGAACACGTCCGGCGCCTGCTTGCCGCTGATGATCGTCTGCAGCTTGGACTGGTAGTCGGCGCCGGGGATGGTGTCGAGGACCGCCTTGACCTTCGAGGTCTTGTTGAAGGTGTCGACGAGCCGCTTCTCCACCTTGTTGGTGGCATCGCCGTACACCAGGACGTGGATCGTGTCGGAGCCGCCTCCGGCGGAGTCCCCCGAGCCGCCGCACGCCGCGAGGGACAGGGTCATGGCCAGCGACGCCCCACCGACGACAGCGGTTCTCAGGAGCCGTACGTGCCGTTTCATCGCCTCACCTTTCGAAAGAGTTTCGCTCTTACCGTCGAAACTTCACGTTGCCGGACGCTAGGTGGGTACGGCGAAAGGGGTCAACCCTCCGGCGGGGCGTTATCAAAGCGTGACTATGTCGACGCGGAGAGGGGTGCCTTATGCTGCACGGATGCGAGACGGCGAGGACGACAGGCGAATCACGCTGGCGGAGGTGGCGGAGCGGGCCGGGGTGTCGCTTTCGACAGTTTCGAAAGTCCTCAACGGCCGGCAGGACGTCTCGTCCGCCACGCGCGGCAAGGTGGAGCGGCTCCTCGAAGCGCACTCGTACCGGCGGACCACCCGCGTCGCCAGGGAAGCACCCCTCATCGAACTCGTCTTCCACGAGCTCGACAGCGTGTGGTCGATGGAGCTGATCCGGGGCGTGGAGAACCTCGCCAAGGCCCACCGGGCGAGCGTCGTACTGACCGAGAGCGGCACCCGGCACGCGCCGGCGCCGGACTGGATCGAAGGAGTGCTGCAGCGCCGGCCGATCGGCGTGGTCCTGGTGTTCTCCTCACTGCCGGACGCCGTCAAGCGGCAGCTCGGAGCGCGGTCGATCCCCTTCGTGATCGTCGACCCGGCGGGGGACCCCGAACCCGACGTGCCGTCCGTCGGTTCGGCCAACTGGTCCGGCGGCGTCGCCGCGACCCGTCACCTCGTCGACCTGGGGCACCGCCGCATCGGCATCATCACCGGTCCCGAGGACATGCTGTGTTCGCTGGCCCGGCTCGACGGCTACCGGTCAGCCCTGAACATGGCCGGCCTCGCCCACGACGCCTCCCTCGTCCGATTCGGCGACTTCCACGTCGAGGGCGGATACGCGCGGGCCATGGAGCTGTTGCGGATGCCGGACCGACCCACGGCGATCTTCGCCGGAAGCGACCTGCAGGCGCTCGGCGTCATGGAGGCGGCTCGCGTGTGCGGGCTGCGCGTGCCCGAGGACCTGTCCGTCGTCGGGTACGACGACGTGATGATCGCGCGCTGGTCGAGCCCACCGCTCACCACGGTCCACCAGCCGCTGCGCGAGATGGGCGAGGAAGCGGTGCAGATGCTGCTCCGCCTGCGCGTCGGGGAGCCGTCCGTGACGCGCATGGAGCTCGCGACCAGCCTCGTCGTCAGGAAGAGCACCGCCCCGCCGCCCTCACGGTGACCATGCCGACCGCCGGTTGGGCACCGACGCCGGCTGAGGGCGGTCCGACCCGATCCAGTGAGCTGCCGCCGAGCCCGGAGGCCCCTGAGCGCCGGATCGCCCTACCTGATGACGGTGAGGACGACCGCGAGCACGGCACTGAGAACCGTCAGCGTCGCCGCGAACGCCTTGCCTGACGCGGCGACACAGTCGGGGACCGCGTTCCCGCCCCAGCGGCCGACGGCGAACGCGGCTCCGGCCACCAGCAGTGAGAAGACCACCGCCAGGCCGATCGCCATGATCACCATCGCGGCGTGGGTGACGTTCACGGCTTCTCCTCCAGCAGGTTCGTGTACGTGGTGCGCGGTGCGCTGCGCACCGCCCTGAATCGACGATCCACCCCCCACCCGTGCGCGTGAACCGGTTGGATGTTGTTCGCGGGACAACACGGGGTTGTGCGTTGAACAACCCCCTTCGGGAGGGTGACGTGGGGACAGCGAAACGGCCCGGGCGGCCATGGGCGGAGGCTCGTGGGGCCTGCCAGGAGATCAACGACCTCGTTCATGTCCTGCGCGGCTGGCTCGACGAGTCCCATGTGACGGTGGGCAGACTGCACCGTCTCCTCACCCCCGAGCACTTCGGCAGCGGTGCGATTCCCCCGCTCTGGCGACTCCGTGAACAGCTCAACGGCATCGGTCTGAGCTGGGAGGTGGCCGAGGCCGTCGCCGACGTGTGCTTCCCCGCGGAGACGGGGGAACAGGCGGCCCACCGCCTTGAGCAGGTCCGTCCGTTGTGGACCGCGGCAGGACGAGCCCCCACGCCGACGTCCGCCGGCTCCGCCTACGACCTCGTCGAGGCACAGCAACGCACGATCGCCGCCCTGGAAGAGCTCAATCGTGTGCGTCAGGCATTCGAGGTCAGCGAGCAGGCCCGCCTGCAGGCCCTTCAGGTGGCGACCGTCCTCTTCGCCCTGCTCGGTCAGACACAGGCGCAGGTCGCCCAGCTCACCCGGCAGCTCGACGCGATGAGGGCGTCCGGGAACCCCAGGCCCGCGGAGGTGGTGAAGGCCGAGACCCGGCTGGACCGGGCCCAGCACCAGACGGAGGACCTGCGGCTGCAGCTCGCGCGGGCCGAGGACGAGAGGGACAGAGCGCAGCAGGTGGCGGATCTGGCAGCGCGCCGGATCAGCCGCCTGGAGGCGGAGCTGCGAGGGCTGCGTCCCGACGCGGACGCCGGTGAGCAGCCGGTCGGTCCGGCTGTGGTGCTGCCCGGTCCACGGAGTACGACAGTGGACGACGACGCCCTCGATCAGGTCGACGCCGCGCTCCAGAAGGCCCGTGACGTTCTCGACCGCGAGCACGAAGCAGTCCAGGAGGCGGCTGAGGACGTCGGCTGGTTCGCGGCCGGCACCGGGAGGGCCGACGAGAGGATCGTTCCCGGTGAGGCCGTCCGTGAGGAACCACGCCCGCCCGGCGCGGACGATTCTGAGGGGTTGTTCGGAACAACCCCTGACAACTCGTCCGCCGGTGGCAGGCGACCTCCCCGCACGGCCTTGCCCGGCCGGCCGAGTTCGGACACCGTGCGTTTCATCGGGGCGGCGACCCGGCGCATCGCGCGCGGCCTCGACCTGGACGAGATCGTGCTCGGCCTGTGCCGGGCCACCGTGCCGTCGTTCTCCGACGAGATCCTGGTCTATCTGCGCGACCCGCTGCCGGTGGGCGACGAGCGCCCCGTGCGCCCGTTCGTGCTGCGGCTGCGCCGTACCGACCGTATGCGGCCTTCGCGAGTACCGGGCGAGGAACACGTACTCGTACCCGACCCTGCTCCCACCCGGGCAGCCGAACGCCGCGAGGTGCGGCCCGGCGGTGCGCTCGCCGTGGTGCTGAGCGGGGTGCAGCCGGTCCTCGGCGACTCCGCCGCAGCCGGGAACGCACTGGCCGAGCTTCTCGGCGCGGACCACGCGGCGGAGAGGGGTCGGCAGACGATCCTCGCCCCCGTGCGGGGGCGCCGAAGGATCATCGGAGCGATCGTGTTCGTCCGCCGGCCCGAGACACCCGCCTTCGAGCCGGACGACCTGCAGGTAGCCGCCCAGTTGGCCACGCACACCGCGCTCGGCATCGACAAGTCCGTCCTCTACGGGCGTGAGGCGTACATCGCGGACGAGCTCCAGCGGACGATGCTGCCGGTCTCGCTTCCGCAGCCGGCCGGCGTGAAACTGGTCTCGCGCTATCTGACGGCGGCCGAGACGGCACGCGTCGGCGGCGACTGGTACGACTCGATCCCGCTGCCCGGCAGCAGAGTCGCCCTGGTCGTCGGTGACGTCATGGGCCACTCCAGAACGGCGGCGGCGATCATGGGCCAGCTGCGCACCACGGCGCAGACCCTGGCCGGTCTCGACCTGCCGCCGCAGGAGGTCCTGCACCGCCTGGACGAGCAGGCGCAGCGGCTCGGCGAGGACCGGATGGCGACCTGTATGTACGTGGTGTACGACCCGGTCGCCCACCGGTTGACGGTCGCCAACGCGGGCCATCCGCCGCCCGTCCTGCTCCACCTGGGTGGTCGCGCCGAGGTGTTGCGGGTGCCGCCCGGCGCGCCGATCGGGGTCGGCGGGGTCGAGTTCGAGGCGGTCGAGCTGGACGCCCCGGCCGGCGCCACGCTCCTGCTCTACACGGACGGACTGGTCGAGTCCCGGATGCGTGACGTGTGGACCGGGATCGAGCGGCTGCGGGACAGGCTCGCGGCGGCCGCGCAGGTGACCGCCCCCCACGCGCCGCCCTTGGAGGCGCTCTGCGACGACGTCCTCGACATGCTGGGGCCCGGCGACCGGGACGACGACATCGCGCTGCTCGCGGCCCGTTTCGAGGGGATCACGCCGAGCGACGTGGCGTACTGGTTCCTGGAGCCGGAGGACGCGGCCCCGGGGCGGGCCCGGCGCCTCGCCCGGCGGGCGCTCGCCCGCTGGGGTCTTGAGGAGCTGACGGACTCGGTGGAGCTGCTGATCAGCGAGGTGGTGACGAACGCCGTGCGGTTCGCCGAGCGGCCGCTGACGCTGCGGCTTCACCGTACGGACGTGCTGCGCTGCGAGGTCGCCGACGACTCACCCCAGATGCCGCGGCAGGGAAGGGTCCGCCCGTCGGACGAGAGTGGGCGTGGACTCTGGGTGGTGAACCGGCTCGCACGGCGGTGGGGGACCACCATGCTGCTGGGCGGCAAGGTCGTCTGGTTCGAGGTGGAGATCTCCGAGCGGACATCCGCACCGGACCGGTAGCCGGGCCGGGAGACGTCACCGGGCCGGCCGCCGCCGCGGGCAGGACGGCCGGCCGGAGGACCGGTTCGGGCTGAGCGGGCAGGGGCTCGGCCCGCTTGAGGGCGGGGATGCGGATCGGGGTGACGAAGGCGCCGCGTTCCGGGCCCGAGCCGACGAAGGAGACGTTCCGGTGACCCTCCCCGTCATCCCGGGTTGACAGCCGTTCGGGTCGCTCAACCTCCGGACGGTGCCTGCGCGGCGGGGTACGGAAGCAGTTCGCTGGAGCCGCGGACCACCAGGCGGGTCGGGACCATGACGGTCCGGGCGCGGGTGCGGTCGCCGTCCAGGCGGGCGAGGGCGGTCCTGGCCGCCGTCTCGCCGATGGCCGCCGGGTCCTGGGCCACGACGGTCAGGGCCGGTTCGAGGACATCGGCGAGCGGCAGGTCGTCGAAGGTGACCAGGGCGATGTCCTTGCGTCCCTCGCGGGTGAGCTGCGCGATGACTCCGAGGGCCATGATGTTGTTCGCCGCGAACAGGGCCGTGGGGGGATCCGGCAGGGCAAGGAGCGCGGTGGTCTCGGCGGCGGCCCCGTCCTGGCTGTGCCCGCCGGTCACCAGGGCCCGGTCGTACGGCAGACCGGCCTCGGCGAGCGCCGAGCGGTAGCCGGCGAGCCGCTCGCGCCGGGTGTAGAGCTTGGCGGGAAGGTCCCCGATGAAACCGATCCGGCGGTGACCGCGGGCGATGAGGTGGGAGACGCCCTCGTGGACGCCGGTCCGGTTGGAGCTCACCACGCAGTCGGCGGACAGTCCGACCCCCGGCCGGTCGAGGAACACCACGGGCATACCGGCCGCGCGCGGTGCCTTGAGATGACTGTGGTCGGCTCCGAACGCGGGCACGACCATCAGCATGCTGACCCGCCGGGCGAGGAAGGTCTGGATCAACGCCCGCTCCCGGTCCGGATCCTCGGCCGACGAGCCCATGAGCAGGGTCAGCCCCCGGCTCCGCACGGCGTCCTCGATGGCGCCGGCGACGGTTCCGAAGAAGGGGTTGCCGAGGTCGGGCACGACCAGACCGACGGTGGTGTCGGGGCCGCCGACGCGGATGTTGCGGGCCATCAGGTTCGGCTGGAAGCCGAGCTTCGCGACCGCTGCGAGGACCCGCTCGCGGGTCTGCGGGGAACTCGGTCCGTCCTCGTTGAGCACCCGGGACACCGTCTTGGCGCTGACGCCCACTTCCCTGGCGACATCGGCCAGTGTGGGGCGGCGGTTCGCGGCCATGTACCACCGTTCCTGTGCGTTCGGCGGGCCCGGCCCCCGCTCGGGGCCGGGCCCGCTGTCCTGACTGTGCGGCGACCCTGTGGTCTGCGCGGCGGTCCCCCCGGCGGCGACTCAGTGGGCGGACACTCCTGCCGCCTGGGCGGCATCCGCGTCGGCAACGACCGTACCCCCATTGTCGTTCACCCTGAGCGCCCCGGTCATGATGGCGACGACCTCCGCCATGGAGTGGTCGGACGGCTTGATCAGCGCCTCGCGACGGCCGAGCCGGTGGATGTGGATGCGGTCGGCGATCTCGAAGACGTGCGGCATGTTGTGGCTGATCAGAACCACGGGCATGCCCTTGTCGCGGACCCGGCGGATCAGGTCGAGGACCTGCCCCGACTCCTTGACGCCCAGCGCCGCGGTCGGCTCGTCCATCACGACGACGCTCGTGGCCCAGGCGACCGACCGCGCGACCGCCACGGCCTGGCGCTGACCGCCGGAGAGCGTCTCCACCGGCTGCGTCAGCGACCGCAGTCCGATCTTGAGGTCGGCCATGTGGGCTGCCGCCTCCTGGCGCATGCGCTTCTTGTCGAGCATGCGCAGCGCGCTGCCGAGGAAGCCCGGCCGGCGCAGCTCGCGCCCGAGGAACATGTTGGAGGCGATGTCCATGGAGGAGGCGACGGCCAGGTCCTGGTAGACGGTCTCGATGCCGTGCTGCCGGGCGCTCTGCGGCCCGGCGAACCTGATGGGTTCGCCGTTCAGCCGGATCTCGCCCTCGTCCGGGGTGAGCGCACCGGTGAGGGCCTTGATCAGACTCGTCTTGCCGGCGCCGTTGTCGCCGATGACGGCGAGGACCTCGCCGGGCAGCAGGTCGAAGTCGGCGCCGTCGATGGCGGTGACATGGCCGTACCGCTTGACCAGGCCGCGGGCCTGGAGCACGGGCGTGACGTCGGCGGTGCTCATCGGGTCTTCCTCCGGGAGATCTGGTCGACGGTCACGGCCAGGATCACCAGTACGCCGGTGATCAGGGTCTGGTAGATGGAGGCGACGCCCATCAGCTGGAGGCCGTTGCGGAACACACCGACGATGAGGACGCCGATGAAGGTGCCGAGGACGGCCCCGCGGCCGCCGAAGAGGCTGGTGCCGCCGAGGACGACGGCGGTGATGCTGTCCAGGTTGTCGGTCTGCCCGGCCTGCGGGTCGCCGACGCCGGTGCGGGAGACCATGAGCAGTGCGGCGATTCCGTAGACGAGTCCCGCCAGGGTGTAGATGCCGACGGTCAGCCGGGAGGTGCGGATGCCGTTCAGCCGGGCGGCCTCGGGGCTGTTGCCCAGGGCGTACACGTGCCGGCCCCATGACGTGCTGCTGAGCGCGTAGGCGAAGAGCAGGAACAGGGCGATGGTGACGATCGAGCCGTAGGTGATGTCGGTGTTTCCGAGCGGGAACGTCTCACCGAGGGCGGTCAGCGGCGCCGGGAGGTCGGTGATCGTCTGCTCGGCCGAGTAGATGTGGGTCAGGGCGAACGCCACGTTCAGCATGCCGAGGGTGACGATGAACGGCGGGAGCGGGATCAGCTGCACCAGCAGGCCGTTGATCAGGCCGAAGCCGGAGCAGACGACCAGGCCGAGAGCGATCGCGGCGAGCGGCGACAGGCCGCCCTCGGCAGCCGTCTTGGCGATGACGATGCTGCCGAACGCCATCACGGCACCACAGGAGAGGTCGATGCCCGCGGTGAGGATGATCAGGGTCTGCCCGATGGCCAGCGTGCCCACGACCATGACCTGCTGGACGATCAGCGAGAAGTTGCCGCCGGAGAGGAACTGCTCGGTCGTCAGGGAGAAGAAGACGCAGGCCAGCAGCAGCGCGACGAGTGGGCCCGCGGTCGGTGTGGCGAGCAGCCGGCGGACCGTGGTCGGTCCTTTCAGCTGGTCGTAGGGCAGGGTGGTGGCAGTCATGTGGGTCCTTGCCGGTGGTCGGTGATCGGTGGTCGAGGCTGGGTGGGTGGGCGGTGGTCGATGGAAGTCGGGCCGACCCATCGGCCGGGGAAGTCGAGCCGGCGGCCGGGGAAGTCGGCCCGGCCCATCGGCCGGGGGAGCGACCGGTCAGAGGCGGGCTTCCATGGCGCCCGCCCTGACGCGGGGCTCAGCCCCAGCACTTCTCCAGGCCGTACGCGGTGTCCTTGGCGTCGACACCCGGCTGGGCCGTGTCCGTGATGAGCGTGACGCCGGTGTCGGTGTAGCCGGACGCCTTCTTGCCGTCCTTGGCGAAGTCCACGACCGCCTTGACGCCCCTGGACGCCATCGCGAGCGGGTACTGCTGCGAGGTCGCCGCGATCTTGCCTTCCTTGACGGCCTTCGTGCCGGTGCAGCCGCCGTCGACGGAGACGACCAGCACCTTCTTCTCCAGGCCCTTCGCCTTCAGCGCGGTGTAGGCGCCCAGTGCGGCGGGCTCGTTGATCGTGTAGACGACGTTGATGCCGGGGGACTTCTGGAGGCAGTTCTCCATCGCGGTCTGGCCCTTGGCCTGGTCGCCGCCGGTGTCCTGCATACAGACCACCGACGGGTCGCCCTCCGCGATGCCGAAGCCCTTGAGGAAGCCCTGGTGGCGCTGCACACCCACCGCGACGCCGGGCGCGAGGTCCAGGGTGGCGATCTTCGCCTCCTTGCCGGCCATGGCGGCCTTGGCGTACCGGCCGATGAGCTCACCCGCCTTGACGTTGTCGGTGGCGAAGAGGGCGTCGGTGGCGTCCCGGGGCTCGGTCGGGCTGTCGAGCGCGATGACCAGGACGCCCTTGGCGCGCGCCTTCTCGAGGGCGGGGACGATCGCCTTGGAGTCGTTGGGCGTGATGAGGATGCCCTTCACGCCGGAGTTGACCATGTTCTCGATCGCGGTGACCTGGCCCGCGTTGTCACCGTCGAACTTCCCGGCCGCGCTGACGAGTTCGACGCCGTTGTCCTTGGCGGCCTGCTCGGCGCCCTCCTTCATCTTCACGAAGAACGGGTTGGTGTCGGTCTTGGTGATCAGCCCGACCTTGGTTCCGCCGCCGGACCCTCCCTGCGCACCGGAGCCGCAGGCCGTCAGGGTCAGCGCCGAGACGGCGGCGAGGGTGGTGAATCCGATGGCGGCGCGGGTGGTGCGGTTTCTGCGAAGCATGACTGATCTCCTGCTGGACGAGGGCGGAACGGCCGCGCGGAGCGAAGGGCTGCTGCGCGAGGGACTGCTGCTGTCGAGGCTCCCGCGAGTGTCATCGTTGACCGATGTCATCGTTGACACTGCTTGCGGAGGATGATGAACTCCGTCACCCGGAAACGTCAATGCCTTGGCGCCGTCACAAATCGGCAACGCCGCCCGCACCGCCCCACGTCGGGAGCGGCGCTCTTCACGGAGAGCGGCGCTCTTCCTTCACGGAGAGCAGTGCTCTCGGTGAGTTTCCTCAAAGCCCCGCGAAAACCGCAGCCTTCTCGCGCTGCCCACCTGGAGAGAACGAGTCATGCGCCTGCCTCTGGTCACTGTCCTCGGAGAATGCGTCGCGGACGCCTTCACCGTCCCCGCGCCCATGCCGGGTGAGCTCGCCCTGCGGGTCCTGCCGGGCGGCGGTCCGGCGAACACAGCTGTGGCGCTCGCCCGGTTGGGCACGCCGTCCCGCTTCCTGGCGCGGCTGTCCGACGACGTCTTCGGCCGGCTGTTCCGCGGTCATCTGGAGGCCTCGGGTGTCGATCTCTCGGCTGCCGTACGCGCACCCGAGCCCAGCACCCTGGCCGTCGCCGAACTCGACGCCGAGGGCCGGGCCGCGTACTCCTTCCACGCCCAGGGCACCGCCGACTGGCAGTGGACGGCGGACGAGCTCGCCGGAGCGGACCTCACCTCCACGGCCTGCCTGCACTCGGGCTCCCTGGCCCTGGTGCGCGAGCCCGGCGGCGCGGTCGTGGAGGACTTCCTCGCCCGCGCCTCCGTGACGGCCACGATCTCGATCGACCCGAACGTCAGGCCGCTGCTCGTGGCGCCGGAGGTCTACCGCGAACGCCTGCCGCACTGGTGCGCGCTCGCGGACATCCTCCGTCTCAGTGAGGACGACCTGGAGCTGCTGCTCCCGGGGTGCACGATCGAGCGAGCCTGCGACACCTGGCACGCGGCGGGCGTCCCCCTCGTCGTGATCACCCGCGGGGAGCGCGGCGCGGTCGCCTCGCTGAACGGCGAGCGGGCCGCCGTACCGGCGCCCACGGCCGACGTGGTCGACACCGTCGGTGCGGGCGACTCCTTCACCGCGGGCCTCCTGCACCATCTCGGCGACAAGGGGCTCCTCGGTGGGCGGCTGACGGACCTGCGGGTGGACGACGTCGTCGACGCCTGTGCTTTCGCCTCCCGGGTGGCGGCGCTGACCTGCGGCGTCGTCGGCCCGAACCCGCCCTGGGCCCGCCAGCTGCGGATGCCGGCGCCCGCGGCCGGCCGTACCGCCGGCTGAAACGTCGACTGGAGTCGGCTCAACCTCCCACCGACGCCGGCTCAACCGCAGCCCGCAGCCCGCAGTCCGCAGCCCGCCGCCCGCCGCCCGCAGTCCGCAGCCTGCAGTCCGCCGCCCGCCGCCCGGCTGAACCGTCCGCCGAGCCGTCGATCGGGCCCTCGGCCCGGCCCGGCGGCCCGAACGAACTCCGCCAGAGCCATTGACGTGCCACGCGGAGCTCGCCCATCATCACTCCCCAGCAGATGTCATCGCTGTCACATGTCATCGATGACATTCCGTTTCCCGGGTCGCCCCCACCGCCCGGCCCTGCGAATCCCCCGGTGTCGTACCTACGCAGCGGACGCCGAGACGACACCGCCGCCCCCAGTGCAGGAGAAACCATGAGCCGATTTCCCGCACGCCGCCGTGTCCCGCTGCGCCTCGTCGCCGCCGCGGCCGCGACCTGTGCGCTCGCCGTCACCGCCGTCGCCCCGCAGGCGGCGGCCGAGGCCGGCCGGCCGTACACGGAGACGTACCGCCCCCAGTTCCACTTCAGCCCCGCGGAGAACTGGATGAACGACCCCAACGGACTCGTCTGGTTCAAGGGCGAGTACCACCTCTTCTACCAGTACAACCCGAGCGGCGACACCTGGGGCGACATGTCCTGGGGCCATGCCGTCAGCAAGGACCTGGTGCACTGGCAGGAACTCCCCCTCGCCCTCTCGCACGACGACGAGGAGATGGTCTTCTCCGGCAGCGCCGTCGTCGACCACGCCAACACCACCGGGTTCGGGACCGCGGAGAACCCCGCGATGGTCGCCGTCTACACCAGCCACTACAAGGACGACGGCAAGCAGGCCCAGTCCCTGGCGTACAGCACCGACCGCGGGCGCACCTGGACCAAGTACTCCGGAAACCCGGTGCTCGACATCGGGTCGAAGGAGTTCCGCGACCCCAAGGTCCAGTGGTACGCCCCCACGAAGAGCTGGCTGATGACGGTGTCGCTGTCCACCGAGCACAAAGTCCGGTTCTACTCCTCCAAGGATCTCAAGAGCTGGACGCATCTGAGCGACTTCGGCCCGCGGAACGCGGTGGGCGGCGTCTGGGAGTGCCCCGACCTGTTCCCGCTGCCCGTCGACGGCGACCCCGGGCGCGTCAAGTGGGTGCTCGTCGTCAACATCAACCCCGGTGGAATCGCGGGAGGTTCGGCCGCCCAGTACTTCGTGGGCGACTTCGACGGCAAGCGGTTCGAACCCGACGGCGACGGCTCCTACACGCCCCCGCCCGGCCTGGTGCTGCAGGACTTCGAGGGGACCGACTACGGCTCCTGGCGGACGACCGGCACCGCCTTCGGCGACGGACCCGTCCCGGCGCCCGCGCCCGGCACGTCGGGTACGAGCGGCTTCGAGGGCAAGGGACTCGTCGACAGTTTCCACAGCGGTGACCACGAGACCGGCACGCTCACCTCACCGCCCTTCACCGTCGCCGCCCCGTATCTCAACTTCAAGGTGGGCGGCGGCCGTCACCCCCACGTCCCCGGCTCCGTGATGGGCGACTCACCCGCGCCCGCGGGAGAGGTCCTCGCCGACTTCGAGCAGGGCGGCTACGGTTCCTGGACGGCCACTGGCACCGCCTTCGGCGACGGGCCCGCACCCGGCACCCTCCCCGGGCAGCACGAGGTGTCCGGATACGAGGGCGGCGGCCTGGTCAACACGTTCCTGGGCGGCGACGGGACGACGGGCACCCTCACCTCGCCCGCGTTCACCATCGACGCGAAGCACCTCAACCTCCTCGTGGGCGGTGGCAACCACCCCTCCGGATCCGACGCCCCCACCGCTGTCCGGCTCGTCGTCGACGGCAGGACGGTACGCAGTGCCACCGGCACCGACTCGGAGTCGCTCAACTGGGTCTCCTGGGACCTCGGTGACCTCGCAGGCCGGACCGCGCACATCGAGGTCGTCGACGAGAACACCGGCGGCTGGGGGCACATCCTGCTCGACCAGGTCATGCTCTCCGACACCCCGGCACGGCCCCGCTCGACGGAGACCACGGTCAATCTCCTCATCGACGGCGAGGTCGTCCGGAGTGCGACCGGCGCGGACAGCGGAAGCCTGGACTGGGCCTCCTTCGACCTCCGCGCTCACCAGGGCAAGCAGGCCACCCTCCAGCTCGTCGACATGAACAAGGCCGGCTGGGGCCATGTCATGGCCGACCACTTCGTCGCCGCCGACCGGCCGGCCGTCTCGGCCCTCCAGCGGGCCGACTGGGTCGACCACGGCAAGGACTACTACGCCGCCGTCTCCTGGGAGGACGCCCCCGACGGCAAGCGCCGCATGATCGGCTGGATGAACAACTGGCAGTACGCCAACTCCATTCCGACCTCTCCCTGGCGCAGCGCGCAGAGCATCCCGCGCGAGATGGCTCTGCGCACGGTGAACGGCCGGATCCGGCTGACGCAACAGCCCGTTTCCACCGTGGAGTCGCTCCACGGCCCCTCGGTCAGCGTGCGCGGCACCAGGATCGCGGAAGGCTCCGTACCGCTGGCGGCGGGCCGGGCCGACGGCAAGGCGCTGGACATCCGGGCCACGTTCACCCTCGCCGACGCGGAGCGTTTCGGGTTCAAGGTGCGCACGGGCGAAGGCGAGGAGACCGTCATCGGCTACGACAAGGAGACCCAGGAGCTGTACGTCGACCGGACGCGTTCGGGTGCGGTCGACTTCCACCGCGACTTCCCCGGCGTCCAGCGCGCGCCGCTGGCGGCAAGGAACGGCAAGGTCGAGCTCCGGATCCTGGTCGACTGGTCCTCGGTCGAGGTGTTCGGCGGCGAGGGCGAGGCCGTGATCACGGACCAGATCTTCCCCCGTCCGGACAGCGACGGCATCCGGCTCTTCGCCGAGGGCGGCTCCGCCCGCCTGGACAGCGCGAAGGTCTGGCAGGTGCGGTCGTACCGCGACTGAGTGCCCGCGCAGGCCAGTTGAGGGTGCGGAGGCGGGGGGCCCGGGGGCCGGGGGGCGCCCCCCCCCCCGGGCGGAAACCCCGGGGGCCCCCGGGCCCGCGGGGGGTGAAAGGGGAAAGGACAAAAAAAAAAAAA
>NZ_JBHVZO010000016.1:163320-191432 GCF_042879855.1 Streptomyces sp. NPDC058326
GCGGGGTGGGTGTTCGCGTGGCCGGTGCCCGCCGGCTTCCGCGCCCCGCGCTAGCTGTGTGGGGGTGCGGGGGGGCGCGGGGGGACCCCGCCCCCCCCCCCTCCGCACCGTTCCGAAACGCCGGTGCCCCCTGTCGCCGGCGAGAGAGACAGGAGACAGGACATGAAGAAGACACTGCTGGCCGAGTTCACCGTGCTCCCCGGAAGCGAGGATCGCGTCGCCGAACTCGTCCGGGAGTACGCCGCTCGGGTCCGGGAGGAGCCCGGGAACCTGGCGTTCGAGGTCTACACCAAGGACTCCGAGCCCCGCGCGTACTGGATCTTCGAGGTGTACGCGAACGAGGCCGCCTTCCGTGCCCACGTGGCGGCGCCCTACGGCCCGCCGTTCAACGCGGAGCTCCAGCCGCTGATCGAGGAGAAGGAGTCCGTGCTCACCTTCCTGAGCCCGCTCGACGGAGGAGCCGGCCTCTGAGGAGCCGGCCTCTCAGGCGCCGGCCTCTGAGGAGCCGGCCTCGCCCGGCCGGAGAGCGGCGGCGGGTCAGTGGGCGACGGGCCATCCGCTGCTCCAGTCCAGACGGTTGATGCCGAGCCTGGGAACGCCGCCGGAGCCGGCGTCGTAGTAGTGGTAGACGATCAGGTCGCCGTCCACGTCCTTCATGATCGACTGCCCGCCCGGGCCGATGACGCTCCCGTGCGACTCCAGCACGGGCGTGCCGCCGTTGTTCATCAGGGCGACGCCGTTCCTGTCCCGGTACGGGCCGGTGACGGCGGCGGCCCGGCCGACCTTGACCTTGTACGTCGAGTCCGTGCCCGCGCAGCAGACGTCGTACGAGGCGAAGAGGTAGTAGGAGCCGTTGCGCTTGACGATGTACGGGGCCTCGACAGCCTTCGTGCCGGTGGGGCGCGACGCGAGCGAGTAGCGCGTGGTGTTCGTGGAGAGCTGCTTGCCGGTCGACGGGTCGATCCGGATCATCTTGATCCCGCTCGACCAGCTGCCGAAGGACAGCCACCAGGTGCCGTCGTCGTCGACGAAGAGGTTGGGATCGATGGCGTTGTAGTCGGCGGCCGAACTCGACGTGTAGACGATGCCGTAGTCGGTCCAGCTGCCCGGCTGCCCGGTCGTCGAACCCGCGAGCCCGATGGCCGAGTTCCGCGAACCGAACGACGAGACCGAGTAGTACATCAGGTACTTGCCGCCGTGGTACGAGATGTCCGGAGCCCACGCCTCCGGCACCGACGAGTAGCGCGACCACCAGCTCGGCCGCGAGGAGAAGGCGTCCGCGCCCGCGCTGAAGGCGGTGCGGTCGGCGGAGGCGCGGTTGCTGATGCCGCCACCGGTGGCGTACAGCAGGTACTGGCCGGACGCGGTGCGGATCATCGTCGGGTCGTGCACCACGGTCGCGCCCGTGACGTACCCGGGGTTGGGGTAGGCGGACGCGGCGGACGGGGCCAGGGCGAGCAGTGCGGACAGCGGCAGGGCCACGGCGACCCTGCGGCGCAGGGTGCCCCGCTTCCTTCCGGAAGGCTTGTGCCGGGTGTTCTTGATGCGGGTCATGTGGGTCTCCTTGTCGTCGTCGGGTCGTCGGCTGTGACGAGGTGAAGTGGCACGACGCTTCGTACGGCTCCGCTACCTGAGGCGCGTGGCGAGCGGGAGGTTCTGCCGGCGTAGGTCACCGGCGACGAGCCCGGCGATCCGCTGGGCGCCGTAGGTGTCGAAGTGGGTGCGGTCGTCGCAGAAGAAGGCGCCGACGGGGCCCGAGCCGAAGTCGCCGTCGTGCGGGCAGAACCGCAGGCTGTTGTAGAGCGACACGCTCAGCGTCTGGAGGTCGATGACCGGCGCGCCGGTGGCGGTGCCGGTGGCGTAGGTCTCGGTGACGAAGCCGCGGTTCTTCGTCGCGGTGGTGCCGGAGCAGGTGATCGCGGCGACCGGCGTGAGCAGTACCGGGTGCGCGCCCCTGGCCTGGGCGGCCCGGACCATCATGGTCATCAGCTGCTGGTAGCGGGCGGGGCCGACATGCCGGGGGCAGGTGGGGGGGGAGTCGTTGATGCCGAACTGGAGGAACAGGTAGTCGCCGGCCTTCATCCCGGTGGTGGCGTTCAGCATCGCCTGCCAGCGGGCCGAGTAGGTGCTTGAGGTGAGGCGGCACTCGCCGTCGGCGCCCATGGTGCCGCTGACGGCCGACTCGTACAGCCAGGTCTGGATGCTGCGTCCGCCGACGGCCAGGTTCCTGACGGTCACGTCGTCGTCGAAGAGGGCGTCGAACTGGCTGCCCCAGCCGACCGGGCAGAGCGCGCCGGGGTTGGCCATGGTGGAGTCACCGGCAAGCCAGACGGTGATCGGTGTCGCCGCGACCTCGGCCGAGGTCGCGGTGGCCGGGGCCGCGGCGCAGGGGGCGGGAGGCCGGTCGGCCGCTGTTGCGGCGCGGATGCCGAGTGTCGACAGGGCGATGACCAGGGCCGTGGTGATGAGGATCCGGAGTTTCGTCATCGGGTTCGCTCCCTGGGAGGGGGACGCTGCCGTGTGCCGGTCAGCGCGGGTGGGTGGCGAGGGGGCCAGGCGGCCGAGCCGTCGTTCTCTCACGGTGACGGCCGGTCTCCACGGCCCCGCTCCTGTGAGCGTGCACACGGTGAGGGCGTGACTGGGGAGCCGTCGCAGAACGGGAAGACCGCCCCTCCGGTTCCAGGTCGTCGGTCAGGCGGCTGGGATCGTTCTCAGGGGCCGGGAGGGGCGTCACGCAGTTTCACGGCCCGGCTCCGGCGGTGTCAATCGGCGCGCAAGGAAAAGTCACGGATTCAAACAGCAGTGAACATCAAGACGCGACAAGGTTCTTGACCGGGCGTCAGCGGATTCCTACGCTCGCAGCCGTGGGAGCGTTCCCACACCTTCGTGCGCCCCTCATGTCCCGCGGGCGACCGCGTTCGCGCACCACATACACCGGAGGTCACCGTGACCGACGCACACCGGAGCCGCCGTGCGGCTCCGCCATTCCGCAGAGCGGGGAGCCGGTCGAGGAGCAGGCTGATGCGCGGCCTCACCGCCGCCGCGCTGGCCGTCTCCGCGCTCGCCGGACTGCCCCAGACCGCGCACGCGGCCACCGCCCGGCAGGTGGAGAGGCTCGACCGGGGACTCACCAGCACCCACACCGCCGCCGGGAACCTGGTGTCATGGCGGTGGCTCGCCACCGATCCGAACGACGTGGCGTTCAACGTCTACCGGGGCGCCACGAAGCTCAACTCCTCACCGCTCACCACGTCGACGAACTACTTCGACGCCGGCGCCCCCGACTCGGCCGACTACACGATCCGCGCGGTGGTGAACGGCGCGGAGCAGCCCTCGTCCGAGCACGCGCTCCAGTTCCGCCCCGGATACCTGGACGTGCCGATCACGCCGCCCGCGGGCGGCACCACACCGGACGGGGTGGCCTACACCTACGAGGCCAACGACACCAGTACAGGCGACCTCGACGGCGACGGCCGGCTCGAACTGATCCTGAAGTGGCAGCCCACCAACGCCAAGGACAACTCGCAGTCCGGCTACACCGGCAACACGGTCATCGACGGCATCAAGCTCGACGGCACCCGGCTGTGGCGGATCGACCTGGGCCGCAACATCCGCTCGGGCGCGCACTACACGCAGTTCCAGGTGTACGACTACGACGGCGACGGACGCGCCGAGGTCGCCATGAAGACTGCCGACGGCACCCGGGACGGGGCCGGAGCGGTGATCGGCAACTCCTCGGCCGACCACCGCAACTCCAGCGGATACGTCCTCTCCGGCCCCGAGTTCCTGACCATGTTCAACGGCCGGACCGGCCAGGCGATGGGCACCGTCGACTACGTCCCCGCCCGCGGTACGGTCTCCTCCTGGGGCGACTCCTACGGCAACCGCGTCGATCGCTTCCTCGCCGGCACCGCCTACCTGGACGGCGTCCGTCCGTCCCTGATCATGGCCCGCGGCTACTACACCCGCAGCGTCATCGCCGCCTGGGACTGGCGGAACGGCCAGTTCACCCGCCGCTGGACCTTTGACACCAACTCCTCCACCAACACGGGCAAGGGGTACGACGGTCAGGGCAACCACAGCCTCTCGATCGCCGACGTCGACGCCGACGGCAAGGACGAGATCGTCTACGGCGCGATGACCGTCGACGACAACGGCGCCGGACTCTGGACGACCCGGCTCGGCCACGGAGACGCCGGCCACGTCGGCGACCTCGACCCGGCACGGCCGGGCCTCGAGTACTTCAAGGTCTCCGAGGACAAGAGCAAGCCCGGCTCCTGGACGGCCGACGCGCGCACCGGCCAGGTCCTGTGGCAGACGGCCTCCGGCTCCGACAACGGCCGGGGCGTCGCCGCCGACATCTACGCCGGCAGCCCGGGCGCCGAGGCGTGGTCGGCCTCCGACACCACCCTGCGCTCGACGAGCGGCGCCTCCCTCGGCCGGGAACCCTCCAGCGTCAACTTCCTCTCCTGGTGGGACGGCGACACCGTCCGCGAACTCCTCGACGGCACGCGCATCGACAAGTACGGCACCTCCGGCGACACCCGCCTGCTCACCGGCTCCGGCGTCTCCTCCAACAACACGACCAAGGCGACGCCCGCCCTCTCCGGGGACATCCTCGGCGACTGGCGTGAGGAGGTCGTCTGGCGCACCGGCGACAACCGCGCCCTCCGCATCTACTCGACCCCGCACACGACCGGCACAAGGATCACCACCCTGCTCCACGACACGCAGTACCGCACGGCCCTCGCCTGGCAGAACACCGCCTACAACCAGCCCCCGCACCCCAGCTTCTTCATCGGCGCGGGCATTCCCACGCCGCCCCGCCCCACCGTCTACACCCCTTGACCGACGAGCAGCGGGAGGTGTGGGAAGAGCACGGCCCGCCGCGCGGGCCGTGCTCTTCGCCGCAAGGGCGTTCCCGACCGGCGCCGTCCGTCCGGCGCGGGCGGGCGAACTCCGTACAAAAGATGTGGAGGATTTTTGATCACTCCGTGAGTTTTCGGTCGGTGAATTCCCCCTGGAATCGGGCGTGAACGGCCTCGCCTTTTGTTCCAACCAGTCGGTAACACGTCTCTGACCAGCATATTCATGCCCCATCAGGCTGAGAGGCGGCGTCAGGCCGGTGGCTGCGCACGCGAGGTAGGGTCGGGCCCATTCACCTGTCCGGGTGAACGCCCCGCAGGGGGGCGACGTATGCCTCGGTTTCGCGGGGGCAGGGGTGACGCGGCGGAAATTCCGCTGGGGAGAGGGAGAACGGGGCACACGCGGGACCCCGCGCGCGAAGACCGACCGAAGACGTTCGAGGCGAGGCAGACCGATGGAAGTTCCGACGGACCCGTCGGCCGGCGGCGGCAGATCCGGCGGTGCGGCCGGGGGCGGTGCCTGGTTCGGGCGCAGCCCGAGGCAGACGACCGAACAGCGGCAGCCGGCCGAGCAGCGGCAGCCGACCGGACAGCCGTATCCGACCGAGCAGCGGCAGCCGACGCGCCCGGAAGGCCGAGTCCCCGCGCAGGGGACACAACGCCCCGTACACGGTCCCGGTCCCGGCCCCACCGTCCAGGCAGCGCCCGAGGACACGTCCGACGCGGCGCTCCTCCGCCGCACCATGGCCGAGATCGAGCCCATCGCCGACAAGGTGACCTCGTACTTCTACGCCCTGCTCTTCACGCGCCACCCCGACCTGCGGGCGCTCTTCCCCGTGGCCATGGACACCCAGCGCGACCGCCTCTTCAAGGCGCTGCTCACCGCCGCGACCCACGCCGACGACGCCGTCACCCTGTCCCGGTACCTGACCCACCTCGGCCGCGGTCACAGGAAGTACGGCACGCTCCCCGAGCACTATCCGGCCGTCGGCGAGGCCCTGATCGGCGCCCTCACCCGTTACGCCCCGTCGACGTGGGGGCCGAGGACCGAGGCCGCGTGGGTCGGCGCGTACACCACGATCTCCCAGATCATGATCGACGCGGCGACCGAGGACGAGCTGCGTTCGCCCGCCTGGTGGCAGGCGGAGGTCGTCGCCCACGACAAGCGCACGCGCGACATCGCGGTCGTCACGGTCCGGCCCGACCAGCCGTACCCCTTCCTCGCCGGGCAGTACACCGCCCTGGAGACCCCCTGGTGGCCGCGCGTCTGGCGGCACTACTCGTTCGCCTCGGCGCCCCGCTCCGACGGACTCCTCTCCTTCCACGTCAAGGCCGTACCGGCGGGATGGGTTTCCAACGCGCTCGTGCACCACGCCCGTCCCGGAGACGTCATCCGTCTCGGTCCCCCCGCGGGTTCCATGACGGTGGACCACACCGCCGACAGCGGGCTGCTCTGTCTCGGCGGCGGCACCGGCATCGCGCCCATCAAGGCCCTGGTGGAGGACGTGGCCCGGCACGGCCGGCGCCGCACCGTCGACGTGTTCTACGGCGCCCGCCGGAACAACGACCTGTACGACATCGACACCATGCTGCGGCTCCAGCAGGCGCACCCCTGGCTCTCCGTCCGCCCGGTCGTGGACGACGGCCCCGTCGGCCTGCTGTCCGGCGGCATCCCGGAGGTCGTGCGCGAGTTCGGCCCCTGGCACACCCACGACGCCTATCTGTCGGGCCCGGCCGGCATGATCCGCCGCAGCGTCGACTCCCTGGTGGACATGGGCATCCCCACCCACCGCATTCGACACGACTCCATCGAAGAACTGGTCGGGGCAACGACGTGAGCACTTTCGAGCAGACGACCGGCCAGTGGCGGGAGACCCCCCTGCGCACCCACCGCCCGGGCAGCGACGGCGAGCACCAGGTCCAGCAGCGGATGGGCACCGCGGAGCGCGCCGACCGCTTCTACGGGGATCAGGTCCTCGACCGGCTGAACCCTCGGATGCGGGAGTTCGTCGCACGGCAGGAAATGTTCTTCCTGGCCACCGCCGACCGGCACGGCGAGTGCGACAACACCTTCCGCGCCGGTCCGCCCGGCTTCCTCCACGTCCTGGACGACCTGACACTCGCCTACCCCGAGTACCGGGGCAACGGCGTCCACGCCAGCCTCGGGAACATCGAGGAGAACCCGCACGTCGGCATCCTCATGGTCGACTTCCTCCGCGACCGCATCGGACTGCACGTCAACGGCCGGGCCAGGGTCGTGGCCGACGACGAGATGCGCCGCGCCCATTCCGGGCTCGCGGTCGACCCGGTGCCCGGTCGCCGGGCCCTGGTCTGGGTGGAGGTCGCCGTCGAGGAGGCGTACATCCATTGCGCCAAGCACATTCCCCACTTCCAGAAGGTCCCCCGGCACGGCTCCGGCCGCCAGTGGGGCACGGACGACTTCAAGCGGAAGGGCGGCGACTTCTTCGGGGCCGCTTCGGAGGCGCCGCAGCGGGGCCCGTTCCTGCCGCCGCCCCGTGCGGACGCGGCGACCTGGCGGGAGGAGGCCCGGAAGCTGCTGGCCAGGGCCGAGCGGCCCGCGGCCGAAGCCGACGGGGACGCCGTGGCCGGGGCGGGGATGTTCAGCGGCTGGTTCAGCAGGAGCACATCCGCCCGCTGACGTGCCCGTGAACCATCGGGAGGGCACCCTCTAGGATGTCGGCCGCGCGCCGACGCCACACGCGTGAGGCGCGTGCGGGCAGGAGCCGTCCACCTGACTGTGTCCGGGCGGGCAGCGGTTCCTATGGTTTCTACGGGGGAGAACTTCGGTGTTCGGAATCATCAGGCCATGCCGTCATCGCCTGGGCGAGGGGCTGCGTGCCGAGTGGATGGCGCATCTGTGCGGGCTGTGCCTGGCGTTGCGCAGCGAGTACGGGCAGTTCGCGAGGGTGGCCACCAACTACGACGGCCTGATCGTCTCGGTGCTGACCGAGGCGCAGTCGGAGCGTACCGGCGACTGGCGCCGGGGCGCCGGTCCGTGCCCGCTGCGCGGGATGCGGTCGGCGGACGTGGCGCAGGGCGAGGGAGCGCGTCTTGCGGCGACGGTGTCGCTGGTGCTCGCCGCGGCGAAGATACGTGACCATGTGGCCGACGGGGACGGTCTGTTGGGGAGCCGCCCGCTGACGCCGGCGGCCCGCAGGATCGCCCGCGGCTGGGACCGTGCGGGCGCCGCGGGCGGTGAACGGCTCGGCTTCGACACCGCCGTGCTGCTCAGGGCGGTCGAACGCCAGCCGGAGGTGGAGCGTTCGACCGGTCCGGGTGGCTCGCTGCTGACGGTCACGGAGCCCACCGAGACGGCGACCGCCGCCGCCTTCGCGTACACCGCGGTGCTCACCGACCGGCCGGGCAACGCCGAACCGCTGTCGGAGGCCGGCCGGCTGTTCGGCCGGCTGGCCCATCTGCTGGACGCGGTGGAGGACCTGGACGCGGACGCGGCGGCCGGCGCGTGGAACCCGATCGCTGTGACCGGCGCGGACCGTGCCGAAGTGCGCCGGCTCTGCGACGACGCCGTCCACGGGATCAGGCTGGCCCTGTCCGACGCCGAGTTCGTCGACGGACGGCTGGTGGGGGCCCTTCTGGGAGGCGAACTGGAGCGCGCCGTCGACCGGGCCTTCGACCCCCGGCACCGTCACCATCAGCACCGCCCCCAGGCCCGGGGCCCGCGCATGCTGCCCTGGCTGGGACGCCGTACGGCGACGGAGACACCCGCGGAAGCCGGAACGGGCGCGGCCTGCGGCGTCGGGGCGCTCGTGGGAACGGCCCCGGAAGGCGCGCCGTCGGCGTCGAACCGGTCGGCGGACGGGGAGTGCCGGCGGTGTCGCGAATGGCGCCGGTTGTGCGGCGACTGCAGGCTGTGCTTCAGCTGTTGCGGCTGCGCCGACGATGAGGGCGAGCCCATGGAGTTCGGCGAAGGCGGCGGCGGCAGCGGTTCCGGTCGGGGCGGTTCCGGAGGTGACGGCTGGTTCGGCGGCAACTCGGGCGGTTCCTCGGGTGGTTCCTCGGGTGGCTCCTCCGGCGGTTCGGGCGGCGGCCACGGCTCCGGGGGCTCTGGGGGCTCCGGGGGTTCCGGCGGTTCCGGCGGTGGTTCGGGTGACGGCTGTGGTGGTGGCGGCGGTGGCTGCTGCAATCCGTGCAAGTGCTGCTGCGACTGCTGCGATTGACCGAAACGGGATGCGCGCCGGCTGGCCGGCGGGAGCGCCGGGGCGCCGGCGCTCCCGCCGCACGGCCGGGAGGTTGACCAGGCCGGGGAGCGCGTCTTCGTGAGGAGGATGTCGAGGCCCCCGGCCGGTCTTACGGCCGCGACCCGGGGCACGGCTCGTGAGTCCCGGGTCGCGGAGACCCGGGGACCCGCACGGTCTCAGCGGGCTCCGAAGACCTGGGTCCAGTACGGGCCGCCGGCGGTGTGGATGCCGATGCCGATCTCCTTGAAGTCGCAGTTGAGGATGTTCGCGCGGTGCCCGGGGCTGTTCATCCAGGCCTCCATCACCTGTTCCGGGCTGCTCTGGCCCTTCGCGATGTTCTCGCCGTACGTCGACCACGGGTAGCCCGCGGCCGTGACGCGCTCGCCCGGACCCTCGCCGTCGGGGTTGGTGTGGTCGAAGAAGTCCCGGGCGGCCATGTCGTCGGAGTGACCCTGGGCCGCTTTCGTCAGGGTGGCGTGGGCGCTGAGGGGGCCACAACCAGCCTTCGCTCGCTCGGCGTTGACCAGCGCGATCACCTGGTCCGCCGCAGAGGTCCGATCGCTGTCATGCTGCGGACCGGCCCCCGGGCCCGCGTCCGTGCCGCCCGTCGGAGCGGAGGTCCCCGGCGGCGTGGAGGCCGTGGCGTCGGAGCCTCCGGCAGGGGTGGTGGGACGCTGCGGCGCGGGCGCGGCGGTGGTGGGGCGGGGGCTCCTGGCGGGAGTGGACGCAGCCGGCCTGGAGGCGCCCGGTGCCGCAGAAGCGGAAGCGGAAGCGGAAGCGGAGGCCGAGGCCGAAGCGGAAGCGGACGCGGAAACCGGGGCGGAGGGCGACGCGGAGGTCGTGGACGGCGAGGCGGTCAGCGTGCCCGGCTCGTTCGCCAGGGGCAGGTCGAGCCCCGGAGCGGCGGCCCGGTTCACCTCCATGACTTCCTTCCCGTCCCGTCCGGAGTACAGGGAGAAGGCCCCTCCGGTCACCGCGACGACGGCGATCCCGGCCGCGACGGCGGCGCGGCGGCGTGTGCGTTCGTCGGCCTGGCGGCGCTTCCGGCGGGCCGCGCGGGTGCTGCGCCGCCCGGCCGCCGCACCGGTGGTGTCGCGGTCCCCCGGGGCGGAGGAATCGGGGATGCGGGGGAGCAGGAGGTAGGTCTCGGCCGGATCGCCGTCGTCGGCAGGCGCCGCGGACGCGCCGACGGGTACGGCCGCGCCGATTCCGGTGGCGCAGTGGGCGCAGGGGGTGGTGTGCCGGGCCAGCTGCTCGCGCCAGGCGGCGCTCGGGCGACCGTCCCAGGCGCCGGCCTGCCGCTGAAGAGCGGGGCAGCGGGGGTGGTGGGCGAGGGCGGTGGTCACGGACCGGGCCTCGGCCAGGCGTACGCGTACCGTCTCCATCCGCATCGCGGTGTCGTCCAGGGACCAGTTCAGCGCGGCGGCCGTCTCGTACCGGCTGAGGTGCCCCTCCTCCTCCAGCGACCACAGGGCCGCGAGGACGGCGTCCTCGACGTCCAGCCAGCGCAGGGCCTCGGTGTAGCCGTTGCCCGGGGCGGCGGGCCGGGCCGGGTGACCGGGGACGGCCGCCGCACGGGCCAGGACGCTCTCCACGGTGACCGCGACGAGCCAGGGGCGGAACGCCTCCGGGGAGGAGAGGGTGCCCAGAGTGAACTCGACCCGGCTCACGGTGTCCCGTACGACGGCGTGCACGGCCGCCTCGGCGCCGGGCCGTCCGTCGAGGGCGCGGGCCGCGAGGGCGTGGACGAGCGGCCGGCAGTCCGCGACGAGGCGCTCGCGCGCCCAGGGGGCGCCGTACTGCGCCGCCCGTATCAGCTCGGTATCCGTCAGCTGCTCAAAACCCGTGGTCCGCTGCACGCCGTCCGTCCTTCACTTGCCTCATGTGGAGTCCCTTGCACAGGGGAGAGCCTCCGCCCGGTACGGCGACAACGGAAAGGGAAAGACGGAAGGCGTGACATGGGTCACAGGTGCTGGGTGCGGCAGGAGTACGGGTGGGGTGTGGGCGCGGGGCTAGGGGGTGTCTAGGGCGTCGACCGGCCCGACTGCGTGGCCGACTCTTCGAGCCGGTACAGCTCGGGCACGGAGACCTTGATCGGTTCCTGGGTGGTGCGGGCGATGACCACGACCGCGGGTTCGTGCGGGTCGGGGTTCTCCTCCCGGTGCGGGACGAACGGCGGGACGAGGAAGAAGTCTCCGGGCCCGGCGGCGAGCCGTACCTCCTGGGTGCCGTCGTGGTAGACGAACACGGGATGTCCGCTGACCACGTAGATCCCGGCCTCCGAGTCGCCGTGATGGTGGTTGTCCGTCGAGCTCAGCGGAGGGTTCTCCACCAGGCCCATCCAGAGCCGCTTCGAGCCGACGGTGCCTCCGCTGATGGCGGCGAAACCGTCCAGCCGGCCGGAGCCGACGTGGTGGACGCGGTTGTTGACCGGCGCGCGGTCGCCGGAGCCCCGTACGGGGTCGGCGTCTTCATAGGTGGTCATGATGCAGCCTCTCGGTTCGATCGTCCTGACTGGACCAGGCTGCAACTCGCTTACGAGGGCGGGCAATTGTTCTTGCCGTTCCGGCAAAGCCGTGCAGTGGCGGGGCGAGACGTCGGGCCGTTCAGTCAGCCGCTCCGGGAGTCGGTCCCGTGCCTGTGCCCCTCGCCCCGGCCGCCGGCGCGCCGGGTGAGCCGTGTCTCACTGGAGCGGGCTTGCTATGCAACGAGGTGCATAGCAAGATCGGGCGTATGGCGCTCGACCACGCGATTCTTGTCTCCCTGCTCGAGAAGCCCGGGTCCGGATACGAGCTGGCCCGGCGCTTCGAGCGCTCCATCGGGTACTTCTGGACCGCCACCCACCAGCAGATCTACCGCGTGCTCAAGCGCATGGAGAGCGACGGCTGGGTCGACGTCCGGGACGTGCCGCAGCAGGGACGTCCGGACAAGAAGGAGTACTCCGTCGCCGCCGCGGGGCGGGACGCGCTCTCCGCGTGGCTGCACGAGCCGATCGAGCCCGAGAGCGTGCGGCACGACCTCGCCGTGAAGATCAGGGGTGCCGCCTTCGACGACCCGGCCGCCCTGATCGGCGAGGTCGAGCGGCACCGGCGGGCACACACCGACCGGCTCGCCCGCTACCTGGCCGGCGAGGCCCGCGACTTCGGAGAGCCCGCCCCGAGCCCGCCGCTCGACGCCGACCGCGACCCCGGCGTCCCGGCCCCGCCGCTCGACGCCGAGCGTGAGCTCCAGCACGCCGTGCTGCGCGGCGGCATCGCGTACGAGCGGATGATGCTCGCCTGGCTCGACGACGTCCTCGCCACCCTCGCCCGCTTCCAGGGCGGGCGCTGAAACTCCTCCCGCACCCTCGCCCGGTTCCAGGCCGGGCACTGAAACCTCCTGCCGCACCCTCACCCTCATCCCGAGCCGGAAAGGCGGACGTCATGGCCGACCCGCTGCTGTTCAACCCGCACACCTACGACCCGGCGCACTTCGACCCGGAGACCCGACGGCTCCTTCGCGCCACCGTCGACTGGTTCGAGGCGCGCGGCAAGCGCCGGATCATCGAGGACTACCGGACCCGAGCCTGGCTCGGTGACTTTCTCGCCTTCGCCGCCGAGGAGGGGCTCTTCGCGACCTTCCTGACGCCGGCCTCCGCCGCCGGCGAGGACCAGGGCGACAAGCGCTGGGACACCGCCCGCATCGCCGCCCTCAACGAGATCCTCGGCTTCTACGGCCTCGACTACTGGTACGCCTGGCAGGTCACCATCCTCGGCCTCGGCCCGGTCTGGCAGAGCGACAACGCCGCCGCCCGCGCCCGCGCCGCCGAACTCCTCTCCCAGGGCGAGGTGTTCGCCTTCGGTCTCTCCGAGAAGTCCCACGGCGCCGACATCTACTCCACCGACATGCTCCTGGAGCCCGACGGCGAGGGCGGCTTCCGCGCCACCGGCTCCAAGTACTACATCGGCAACGGCAACGCGGCCGGGCTCGTCTCCGTCTTCGGCCGCCGCACCGACGTCGAGGGCCCCGACGGCTACGTCTTCTTCGCGGCCGACAGCCGCCACCCGGCGTACCACCTCGTCAAGAACGTCGTCGACTCCTCCAAGTACGTCAGCGAGTTCCGCCTGGAGGAGTACCCGGTCGCTGCCGAGGACGTCCTGCACACCGGCCGCGCCGCCTTCGACGCCGCCCTCAACACCGTCAACGTGGGCAAGTTCAACCTGTGCACCGCCTCGATCGGCATCTGCGAGCACGCGATGTACGAGGCCGTCACCCACGCGCAGAACCGCATCCTGTACGGCCGGCCCGTCACCGCCTTCCCGCACGTGCGGCGCGAGCTGACCGACGCGTACGTCCGGCTCGTCGGCATGAAGCTGTTCAGCGACCGCGCCGTCGACTACTTCCGCACCGCCGGCCCCGACGACCGCCGCTACCTCCTCTTCAACCCGATGACGAAGATGAAGGTGACCACGGAGGGCGAGAAGGTCATCGACCTGATGTGGGACGTCATCGCCGCCAAGGGCTTCGAGAAGGACAACTACTTCGCCGAGGCGGCCGTGGAGATCCGCGGCCTGCCGAAGCTGGAGGGCACGGTCCACGTCAACCTGGCGCTGATCCTGAAGTTCATGCGCAACCACCTCCTCGACCCGGTCGCGTACGAGCCCGTCCCGACCCGCCTGGACGCGGCCGACGACGCGTTCCTCTTCCGCCAGGGCCCGGCCCGCGGTCTCGGCTCCGTCCGCTTCCACGACTGGCGCCCGGCCTACGACACGTACGCCCACCTGTCCAACGTCGCGCGTTTCCGTGAACAGGCCGACGCGCTCTGCGAGTTCGTCCTGAAGGCCGCTCCGGACGAGGAGCAGAGCCGCGACCTCGATCTCCTCCTCGCCGTCGGCCAGCTCTTCGCGCTCGTCGTCCACGGACAGCTGGTCCTGGAGCAGGCCGCCCTGACCGGTCTCGACGAGGACGTCCTCGACGAGCTGTTCGCCGTCCTCGTCCGCGACTTCTCCGCGCACGCCGTCGAGCTGCACGGCAAGGACTCCGCGACCGAGCAGCAGCAGCTCTGGGCGCTCGGCGCGGTCCGGCGTCCCGTCGTCGACGAGGCGCGTTCGGGGCGCGTCTGGCAGCGGGTCGAGGCGCTCTCGGGCACGTACGAGATGGCGCCCTGACCTTCCACGTACGAGACGGCGCCCTGAGCTTCGGCGCATCGAACCGCGGCGCGCGGTTCCCCCGCCGGGAGCGTCTCCTCCGGCCACGCCTCCGGGCGGAGCGGTGGTCACGCCGCTCCGTGCGGAGGCGCGAGGGCGAGGGTGTTCGGCAGCCGGGGCGGGGTCGCCCTTCTATCTCCAACCTGTGTTGTTCCTAGAATGGCCAGGTGGAGGACATCGAAGCGATCGCTGCACTGCAGGATCCGGTACGACGCCGACTGTACGAGTACGTGGCGGCTCAGGGCCGTGAGGTCGGCCGCAACGAGGCCGCCGAGGCGGCCGGGGTGGCGCGCACCCTCGCCGCGCACCACCTGGACAGACTCACCGAGGCCGGGCTCCTCGAGAGCGGCAGCCGCCGCTTGACCGGACGTTCGGGGCCGGGCGCGGGCCGCCCCGCCAAGGTGTACACGCGCTCGCGCGCCGAGCGGTCGGTGTCACTGCCGGCCCGCGACTACCGCACGGCCGCCGAGCTGCTCGCGGAGGCCGCCGAGCACGCCGGGCTCGACGCCGGGCTCTGTGTCGCCGCGCGCCGCCGGGGCGAGGCCCTGCGCGGCTCGGCGGCGCCCTGCGGCGACCTCGAACAGGCCATGGAGGTGCTGGCCGCCCGGGGCTACGAACCGCACCTGGAGGGCACCGACGGTGCCGACGGTGCCGACGGCGGCGAGGGGGCCGCCGGGGAGACGGCCGCACCCGTCGTCCGTATGCGCAACTGCCCCTTCCACGCCGTCGCCGAACGCTTCCCGCCGCTCGTCTGCGGGATGAACCTCGCCCTTCTCGAGGGGCTGCTCGGTGTCGACGGTCCTGTCCGCGCGCGCATGGACGCGAGGCCGGGGGAGTGCTGCGTGGTGGTCGAAGCTTCTAAAAACAATGATCATTGACATAGAATTGGGGGGCGTGCTGGGATGAGGCCATGACCGCAGCCGCGCACTCCGCCCACCTCGCCCAGCTCAACGTCGCCACCCTCCTCCATCCCTTCGACGACCCGCGCGTGGCGTCCTTCGTCGAGCAGCTCGATCCGGTCAACGCCGCCGCCGACAGCGCACCCGGCTTCGTGTGGCGGCTCGTGGAGGAGGGGGAGGCCGACGCCACCGGGCTTCGCCCCGCCGGTGAGGACGTCATCGTCAACCTGTCGGTGTGGGAGACGCAGGAAGCGCTGTGGGACTTCGCCTACCGCAGCGGCCATCTGGAGGTCATGCGGCGGCGCCGCGAATGGTTCGAACGGCACGTGGAGGCGCACCTCGTTCTCTGGTGGGTCCCCGCCGGCCACCTCCCGACCGTCGGCGAGGCTCTCGACCGGCTGGCCGAACTTCGGGCGCACGGGCCCTCACCGCGCGCCTTCACCTTCGCCTCCTCCTACTCCGCGGCCGAGGCGGCCCGGCACCCCGGAGCCGCGCTCACGGCACGGCCCGACCAACCGTCCGGCAGCACGCGGCCGGCGTCGGCGGGGGACGCGTCGGTGTCGTAGCGGGGTCGCCCCGTTCGGCGGGGCGGCGGCCGGCCGGTGCGGAGGCCGGGGCGACCCGGACCTTCCCCCGCCCGTCGGCCCATACGGCGTACGTGCCGCACGGCAGGGGGAGCGCCGGCCACCCGTGACGGGCCGTGCCGCCGCTCCCACGACAGCGGCGGGGCGGTCGTGCCACCGTCCCGGGGCACGGCGAGGCGGCCGCACCGTCACTCCGGTGCCAGGGGTGCTCCGTTCGCGCGCGCGGTCGATCCGGGCGAAGCTCGTAGGGCTGGGAGGTCGGGCCGCCACGGCGCCTTCCCGACCGCCCGCGCCGCGTCCCCACCCCAACCGGAGGTCTCCCGTGCCGGCATCGAAGCACTCGAAGGTCTACCTGGTGGGCGGAGGCATCGGCTCCCTCGCCGCGGCCGCTTTCCTCGTGCGTGACGCGGGCGTTCCGGGGAGGAACGTGCGCATCCTGGAACAGCTGCCGATCGCGGGCGGATCGATGGACGGCGCCCCGGCTCCGACACGTGAGGGCGGATACGTCACCCGGGGCGGCCGGATGTTCGAGGAGGAGCACTACGTCTGCCTGTGGAACCTCCTGGAGACGATCCCCACCCTGGACGACCCGGCCGTCTCCGTACGGCAGGAGATGCTCGCCTTCAACATCGAGCACCCCACGAACGCCAAGGCCCGCGTCATCAACGCCGACCGAACCATCGCCGACGCCTCCCATCTCGGTCTCGACACCCGCGACCGCGCCGACCTGACCCGGCTGCTCGCCCTGCCGGAGCGGGTGATCGGGGCCCGGCGCATCGACGACTTCTTCCAGCCGCACTTCTTCACCACCCACTTCTGGTGCATGTGGCGGACCACGTTCGCCTTCCAGAACTGGCACTCGGCGATCGAGCTGAAGCGGTACTTCCTCGCCTTCGTGCAGGAATTCGACCGCCTTCACACCCTGTCCGGGGTGCGGCGCAGCAAGTTCAACCAGTACGACTCGGTGATCCGCCCGCTCCAGGAGTGGCTCACCGCCCAGGGCGTGCGAACCGACTTCGGCGTGACCGTCGCCGACGTCGACTTCTCCGGCCCCGCCGCCCGCCGGATCTCACGGCTCCATCTGGAGCGGGACGGCGCCGAGGACGGGACGATCGAACTGGGGGAGGACGACTACGCGTTCCTGACCATCGGCTCGATGACCGCCGACACCGCGTACGGCGACAGCACCACCGTCCCCGAACTGATCCGCGACAAAAGGGACGGCTCCTGGCGGCTCTGGGAGTCCATCGCCAAGAACGCCCCCGACTTCGGCCGCCCCAGTGTCTTCTGCGGCAACATCGACGAGACCAAATGGGAATCCTTCACCCTCACCATGACCGGCCGCACCCTCCTCGACCGCATCCAGGAGTACACCGGCAACGTCCCAGGTGAGGGAGCCCTGATGACCTGGAAGGACTCCCGCTGGCTGCTTTCGGTCGTCGTGCCGGCCCAGCCCCACTTCCGTGAGCAGCGGGAGGACACGTACACGCTGTGGGGGTACGCGCTCTTCGGTGACGTCCCCGGCGACCACGTGCCCAAGAAGATGGACGACTGCACCGGCGCCGAGATCCTCGACGAGCTCCTCGGCCACCTCGGCTTCGACGACATCGCCGACGAGGTACGGGAGACCACCCGGGTCACCACCGTCCAGATGCCCTACATCGACGCCCAGTTCCAGCGGCGCGTCGCCACCGACCGGCCCCTCGTGATCCCGGACGGCGCCCAGAACTTCGCCTTCCTCGGACAGTTCGTCGAGATCCCCGAAGGCGTCGTCTTCACCGTCGAGTACTCCGTCCGCTCGGCCATGCTGGCCGTCTACCACCACTTCGGCGTCGACAAGGAGATCCCGTCGGCGTACCACGGCCTCTCCGATCCGAAGGTCGCCTGGTCCGCGCTGAGAACCGCCTTCGCGTGACGCGGGGGTGGCGAGCGTGAACACGGAAGCCACAGCGCCCCGGGAGCCCGACGCCCCCGGTCCCTGGGGCGAGGCCGTCCTGGACGCGGTGTTCACCCAGTCCGACGTCGGCCTCCACGTCCTGGACACGGACCTCCGCGTCGTCCGGGTCAACACCGTCGCCGTGGGCATCCGCGGCATTCCGGCGGAGCGGCTCGTCGGGCTGCCGGCGGTCCAGGCGTACGCCCTCGCCGGGGTGAGCGTCGACGAGGACCTGCTGCGCACCGTCCTCGCCACGGGCCGCCCGGCGCTCGACCAGCTCGTGACCGGCCGGCCCCTCGTCGACCCCCGGACCGAGCACGTCTTCTCCGCCTCCGCGTACCGCCTCCAGGACGCCGCGGGACGCGTCCTCGGCCTCGTCATCACCAGCACGGACGTCACCGCGCGCGAACGCGCCCGGAACCGGCTGCGGCTGCTGCAGGACGCCCACGAACGCATCGGCTCCAGCCTCGACGTGGAGCGCACCGCGCAGGAGCTCGTCGACGTGACGCTGCCACGGTTCGCCGACTCCGTCGTGGTGGCCCTCACCGACACCGTACTGAGAGGAAGGGAGCCCGGCCTCCGGTCCCGGACCCCCGCCCCCCTCCTGCGCTGCGCCGCCGCGGGCCGAACCGCCCCGGGGCCGCCGATCCCGGCCGCGGGCGCCACCCTGCTCCCCGGGATCTTCGGTGCGGCGCTGCCCTCGGGAGCCGTACTGCTCCCGGGCGGAGGCGAGGGCGACGGCGGGCCCGACCGGATGCGGCTGGTCGCCCCGCTGACGGTACGGGGGCAGATCTTCGGCGTCGTCGCCTTCCAGCGCGCGGCCGACGCCGAACCGTACGGCGCGGACGACGTGCAGCTCGCCGAAGCCCTCGCGGACCGTACGGCGACCTGCCTGGAGAACGCCCTGCGGTTCACCCGCGAGCACGTCGTCATGACCGCGCTGCAGAGCTGGCCGCTGCGTCAGGAGGAGGCCACACAGCGGGCCGTCGACGTGGCCCAGCGGCACCGGCCCGGCGGCAGCGGCGCCGGAGCCTGGTTCGAGGTCGTCCCGCTTCCCGGGGCGCGGGTGGCACTCGTCGTCGGTCAGGTCGAGCACGCGGGACTCAGCGCCGTCGCCACCATGAGCCGCCTGCGGACCGCCGTCCACAGCCTCACCACGCTCGACCTCGACCCCCATGAGCTCCTCGCCCGGCTCCACGACACCACGCTCCGCCTCGCCGCCGAGCACACCCCCGCCACCGAGGACGACCGCCCGACGGCGAGCTGCACCGTCGCCGTCCACGACCCCGTCGGCGGACGGCTCGACATCGCCCGTGCCGGCACCTCGCTCTTCGCCGTCGTCCGGCCCGACGGTTCCATCGACACCGAACCCGTCGACGAAGGCCCCCTGCTCGGCGCCGAGGGCCCGCCGTTCGCCTGCGCCGAGCACCGTCTGCCCGAGGGCAGCACCCTCTGCATGGCCTCTCCCGCCACGTCAGGAGACGACGACCTCCGTACGGAGGACCTCCTCGGCGCCCTCGGACACCCGGACCGTGACGTGGAGGCGATGGCGGACTCCGTGGAGGGGCTCCTCGCCGCCGACCGTGTCCTGCTCCTCGCGCGGACCCGTCATCTGCCGCCGAGCGAACTCGCCGAGTGGACCGTCCCCTTCGACTTCGCGGCCGTCGGCACCGCGCGGGCACACGTCGAGGAGTGCCTCAGGCGGTGGGACCACCCCGCCGACCCGTTCACGGTGACGCTCCTCGCCAGCGAACTCGTCACCAACGCCGTGCGGTACGGTGCCGCTCCGATCACCCTGCGGCTCATCCGGGACTCCGCCACCACGCTGATCTGCGAGGTCGGCGACGCCGGCCAGGCCGCTCCGCACCTCCGCCACGCCAAGGCCGTCGACGAGGGCGGCCGTGGCCTGCTCATCTGCGCCGCCCTCGCGGAGAACTGGGGCGTCCGCTACACCGACGAGGGCAAGACCGTCTGGGCCGAGCTGGCGGCGGAGACGGAACCGGAACCTCCCACCGGCGCCTGACACCGGCCCGGGGCCCGGTGACGCCGACGGCCTCAGGCCGTACACCCGCCGCCGGGTGCGTCCCCGGCCGGGGGAGAATGACCAGGTGAGAACCGAAGACCCCACGCCTCCCGAAGGCGCCCGCACGAAGCTGCCCGCGACAGGCCGCCGCGTCCTCGTCAGCGGCGCCTCCCGCGGTCTCGGCCGGGCCGTCGCCCAGGCGTTCGCGTCCAACGGCGACCGGGTCGCCGTCCACTTCGCCTCACGCGCCGAGGACGCCCGCGCGACCCTGGACTCCCTCGACGGCGCGGGCCACACCCTGGTCGGGGGTGACCTCGCGGACCCGGCGGGAGCCGCGGCCGTGGCCGGCACGGCGGCCGAGGCGCTCGGCGGGATCGACGTCCTGGTCAACAACGCGGCGGTGAACCTCCGCCACCCCCTCGCCGAGACCCCGTACGAGGAGTGGGTGGCGGTCTGGCAGCGGCACGTGTCCGTGAACCTGCTCGCCACCGCGAACCTGAGCCACCTCGCGGCCCGCCGGATGATCGACCAGGGTACGGGCGGCCGGATCGTCAACATCGGCTCCCGAGGTGCCTTCCGCGGCGAACCGGACCACCCGGCCTACGGCGCCACCAAGGCCGCCGTCCACGCGCTCGGCCAGTCGCTCGCCGTCTCGCTCGCCCCGTACGGGATCGCCGTCGCCTCGGTTGCGCCCGGCTTCTTCGCCACCGAGCGGGTCTCGCCCCGCCTGGAAGGGCCCGAGGGAGCCGCGATCCACGCCCAGAGCCCCTTCGGCCGCGTCGCCGAGCCCGCCGAGATCGCGGCGGCGGTCCTCTGGCTGGCCTCACCCGCCGCCGAATGGTCGTCCGGCACGATCCTCGACCTCAACGGAGCCTCGTATCTGCGCAGTTGAGGTCAGCCGTTCGGCCGACCGGGCGGGGCCCGGTCCGCCCCTGGGGGAGACGGTTCCGCCGACTACGATGCGCGCGTCAACGGTGGTGCGGACGTGCGGGGACTTCCCCGGATCATGAGCCGCACCGGCCGGTGGTGCTCCTGCCTCCCGGCGCGGGGTCAGCGAGCGGTCAACGCGCCCACGAGCTCGGCGAACTCCGTACGCTGCCGGTTGGTCAGCGCGCCGTAGAGCGGCGCCTGCAGCTCGTCGGTGAGCCGCTCGGCACGCTCCCACCGGGGGACCTGGTCCGCGGCGGCGGCCTCCGGGTCCCGCCAGCCGTAGCGGGTCGCCTGCTCGACGCCGAGACGGACGACCATCGCAGCCCGAGCACTCAGCCCACAGTGGCGCACCGCCACCAGGTGGCAGGCGCCACGGTGTTCCCGCAGGACGTGTACGCGCTGCATGGCGGCGCCGACCGGGTCGTCGCCCGGACAGGGTTGCGCGCGCCAGCCGGCGAACAGAGGCAGCGCGTCGGCGTCGGCGGCGTCGATCAGCCGCTGCGCCAACTGGTTGAAGCGTTCCACGTCCACGCCGGCGGGAACATGGGCACGTCCCCAGGTCCGGACGGCTTCCGCGTAGCAGGCGGCGGCCTCCTCCGCCGGCATCACGGGCCGTCCCGCCAGCCAGCCCGCGGTGACGAGATCGGGGCCGAGGAAGCCCTGCACCGCCTGGACCACCGAGACCGGTGCCTCACCGAGTACCCCGAAGCGCCCTCGGCAGTAGAAACCGCGACCCGGGGCGAACCCGGCGCGCAGACCGAGGGCGGCGGTCCTCTCGTCGGACATGAACTCGTCACCGAAATCGTGCAGGGGCCGGGCAACGGCGGCGATGCAGTCGAAGATCTCCATGCGCTGAAGGTCGCTCACCACGACTCGACAGGTCAAGGGCCTCTTTTCTGAGGTATCCCGTCAGATAATCTATCGAGTCATGCTGGATATCCGCCGTCTGCACATGCTCAGAACCGTCGCCGCCCGTGGCTCCATCGCCGCGGCCGCCCAATCGCTGGACCTGTCCGCCGGGGCCGTGTCCCAGCAGCTGTCCGCGCTGAGGCAGGACATGGGTGTCGACCTCCTGCGCCCCGACGGGCGAACCGTGGCACTGACGGAGGCGGGCCGGGTCCTCCTCGAACACGCCGACCGGATCTTCGGCGCCGTGCGGGAGGCCGAGAGCGCCGTCGCGGCGGTCAGGGGCACGGTCGGCGCCACCACCACGCTCGCCGCGCTGCCGTCGACCGTCGCCGGGATCGTGGCACCCGCGCTCACCGCCCTCGGCGCGGACCATCCACAGCTCACCGTGACCTGTCTGATCACCGACCAGGCACAACTGCGGGAACTCACGCTCGGTGCCGTCGACGTCGTGCTGGGGCAGCGGTACACCCACCTGCCGGAAGAGACACCCCGGGGCATCGGGGTCTCACCGCTGCTCGACGATCCGCTGCTCGTCGTCACCGCCGGGAGCCGAGCCGTCGAACAGCCCGTCGCCCTGCGGGATCTGGCCACCCGGAGCCTCGCCCTGCCGCCGCCGACCACGGACTGCGGGCAGGCCATCCTGCACGCCTGCCGGCAGGCGGGCTTCACACCGGCCCCCCGCTACGTGACCGCCGACATCACCGCCCAGCTCACCCTGGCCCGTGCCGGTCTCGCCACCGCGCTCGTCCCCCGTACAGCCGTCGACCCGACCACGCCCGGAATCCGCACGTCACCGATCGAGGGCCACCCGGTCCAGCGCCTCCTGTTCGCGGCGACACGGCACACCGAGTCCGCGAACCCCACGACCACGGCCGTCGTCGCCGCCCTGCGCGCCGCCGCACGGCAGGCGGCGCGATCCGCGTAGCCGTACGGCTCCCTCGCGTACGACCACGCCACCGTGCCCCGCCGCGAGCGGGAACTCTCCCGCCGACGCCAGGTCGGCGCGGGGTCACGGCGCCGTCGGCCCCGGCCTGGAGCACCGGGGCCGACGGCGGCAGTTCATCTCCGGGTGCTGCTCACCAGGTGACCGTACGGCCGCCGAAGGCCGTGACGAGGCGGCCGTCCGCGGCGTAGGACCAGCTCAGGGCCCCGGCGTACGAGGAGCAGCGGGAGCCGTTCGATCCTGACCAGAACTGGTTCGTGCCGTCGACGTCACCGATGGTCCGGTCGTTCGTCCCGCTCCCGGCGCGGCAGGAGGTGTTGCCGCGGAAGACCGAAGTGCCCGCGTCGAACGAGAAGTTGCGCTGGGCGTTGTCGACGCTGATGTTGTTCGAGATCGTCATCGAGCCCGGGTTGCTGTTGTACGTGAACCCGTGCTTGCCGTTGTGGAAGGCGATCGTGCGGCGGACCACGTGGTTGACGGGGATGTCCTCGCCGCCGAGCTTGAAGCCGTTGCGGTCGCCCGCGCCGGCCTGGGACCCGTCGCTGAGGGTGCCGTTGTCGTACGCGAGGGAGTCCTCGATGGTGACGGTGCCGATGGGGCCGGTGTCCGTCTTGGTGTACAGGTCCCAGCCGTCGTCGATGTTGTGGTGGGCCACGGCGTGACGGAAGACGTTCCCGCCGCCGACGGTGAGCTTCGCGGCGAAGCCGTCGGCGTCCTCACCGTCGGAGTCGGCGTTGTCGTGCGACTCCGCGCTGAGGACGAGGTTGTTGGACGGCCACTGGTCGCGGGGCGTGGTGGAGGCCGTGCGGCCGAGCTGGAGGCCGGTGTCGCGGTTGAAGCGCGTGACCGTGCGCTCGATGACGTTGTTGCTGCCGCCGACGTAGATGCCGTTGTCGCCGGCGCGCTCGACGACGATGCCGTTGACGCGCCAGTACGAACCGTTGAGGGCGAGGCCCCGGTTGGCCGGGTCCTCGGTCATGGCCGAGAAGTTCAGCACCGGGGTCTCGCCGGGGTAGGCGGACAGTGTCTTGCGGGCGCTGGACGTGCCGTTGTTGCCGGGCGGGACCGTGATCGTCGTGGAGTGACGGTAGGTGCCGCCGCGGACGTAGATCGTCCCGCCTGCGGCGACGCGGCCGATCGCCGAGGTGAGTGTCGTGGGGTCGGCCTGCGTGCCGGACGCGCCGTCCGTGCCGTGGGGAGCGACGTACAGCGCGCTGCCCGCCGGCGGCGGGGTGTCGGCCGTCGTGACGTTCAGGGAGTCGATGTTGGGCAGCCCGGCGGAGGCGGTGGGGGTGAGCCGGACGGTGTTGCTGCCGGCCTTCAGGGTCACGGTCAGGGTCTTGACGGTCCAGGTGGTCCAGGCGCCCGTCGTCTCGAACGACGGCGTCTGCGCGGTGGAGCCGTTGACGGCCAGGCTCGCGGGCCGTGCGGCCGTGGACCCGTTGGCGAAGCGGACGGCGAGTGTGGCCGTTCCCGCGGCGGAGGCGTTGACCGTGAACTGGGCGTAGCCGCCGGTCGAGTTGGTGCCGTTGCAGAAGCCACTGCCGGAGTATCCGGACCAGTCGGAGTCGATGGTGCCGCTGCAGACGGCGGGGGAGCTCTCGGCCTCGTACAGCGTGGACGCGGCGTGTGCCGGGTTCACGGAGAGGGCGGCGAGCGTGCCCGCCAGCAGGCTGACGCAGGCTGTGACGGATCGCAGATGCATCTGGGGTCTCCAGGAGGGGGATGGACGGCGTTCCGGGACTGGACGAGAAAGCGCTTTCCCGGGACGCTAGGGGTGCCCTCATGGACGCGTCAATGGTCATGCATGTGACTGTTGTTCAGATGTATGAATAGAAGGGGTTGTTGGCGGCGGCTGCCCCAGACCCTCTCCACCCTGGGGGCCGGCCGGGCCGTGCCGCGTCGGCGCGGCCGGGCGGGCTGTCCTCACCGGGGACCACCCCGCCGGTCGCGCCGGGTTCGACGCGGCCGACGGAGGTGCTCCGCTCCGGCTACGGCTGTCCGTCGAGCCAGCTCAGCTTGTGCCCGTAGAGCACGCGCTGGCAGTAGTCCGTGCCCACCGGATCGGCGGCGTCCCGGTTCGCCGTGCAGTCGGCCGCCACTCCCGGGCGGTGCTCGGAGAGCGACCACAGCCGGCCGGTGCCGCGCTCCACATAGAGGTCCTCGGGTCCGCGGGCTGTCTTGACGGCCTGCCCCTTCTGGACCAGCTGGCCGTTGCTCCAGTTGTAGCGCCAGAGATTGCCCGGCTCGTCCGTGCCCTTCGACTCGTTCACGTACAGCGTGCCGTTGTGCGCCGCCGCGCCCTGGGCGCCACCGTTGGACAGGGGCAGGTAGTTGGCCCAGCCCTCCGCGGTCACGTCGGCGGAGCGGCCCTCCAGGGCCGCGACCGGGTACGAGGCGATGCGGCCGGTGGACGGGTAGCCGCTCTCCGGACGGCAGTACTCACCCATGAGCAGGCGGTCGGGGGTGGTGCTGCGGTCCAGCGAGATGTAGGAGGCCTTCGGGGCGCCGGTGGAGACACAGGCGTACGAACCCTTGGGGTTGCTCTGTGTCGCCTTGAACTTCCACGCCGCGACCTGCGGCATCACGTAGCGGTAGCCGAAGCTGTACCAGACGTTGTTGTGCCGGCCGACCTTCGTCTTGACCTCGACGTTGGAGGTGGTCTTCACCCCGTCGGTGTCGGTTCCCATCGCGTCGTGCGTGGTGGGGTCGCCGTCCGGGTCCAGGTCCATGATGTAGCGCATGTCGAAGACGCGGAGACCGTTGCGCGTGTCCGCGACGTAGAGGTAGTTGCCGTACCAGACGATCCCGCCGGCGTGGACACCCTTCTGGATCGGGTACTCGGCGGCGTGCAGCCCGTCGAAGGAGACGTGGTCGGCCGAGTTCACGTACGTCCAGCCGAGCAGGACGTGACGGTACTTGACCTCGGGGCTGCCGGTCGCCGGGTTGGTCCGGCTCTGGACGAAGGTGATCCGGACGCCCTTCTGGCTGCAGGCGTCGTTCGCCTCCAGCTCGGCCGTGGTGCAGTCGCCCGTCGCCGGGTTCGGGTCGGTCTCCCGGCCCGGGTCCCAGCCGTCGTACGAGGCGAACAGCTGGATGTTCCCGGCGTCGCCCCACAGCTCGTTGTCCTTGGCGTCGGAGACGCCGGTGATGCCCTGCGGGACCCACTCGCGCGAGACGGAGTCGTCGTTCTGCAGGCAGTACTTGATGTCGGGGTTCGGCGCCGTGCCGAACGAGTCGCGGGAGCACCACGGCTCGGCGGTGCGGTTCGCCCCCGCCAGCAGGTTCTGCACGCCCGACTTGGGCAGCACCGCGTCGAGGCGGGCGACCCGCGTGGTGGTCTCGCCGTTCAGCGCGCCGGGCGACATCGTGAAGTCGCCGGGCGAGGCCGCGCCGCCCGGTGCGGTCCAGGCCTGCGTCGTGAACGGCGAGGCGGTGCCCTCGGCCGTGAGCGGTTCCTGGACCCAGGTCTCCGGAGCGCCCGGGACGTCCTCCGCCTGGGCCGGCGCCGCGAGGCCGGTGATCGCGAGCGAGGCCGCGGCGGCTGCCGTGAGCCAAGCGCGACGTATGCGCCGTGTGGGCATGTGAAGGTGCCTCCGTTTGTCGGTGTGTCAGATAAGTCGAACGGAGGGTTCCAGAACGCTTGAGTCAAAAGCAAACCCGGCCTTGGTGCCCGTAACGACACGCAGTCAGCATCCAGTCAGGGACTAAACGGACGTATCGGATGCCCTTGGGTGGTCCCGGTGGAGAACCGTGAGGAGGGGGTGAAGGTCGTCACGAGATCAGGTACACGGCCAGGAGGAGAAAGTTTCCGGATTTCTGTCACACCGTCGCGAGCAGGTCCGTCAGTGCTGTGAAGACGCCGACCACGGCGGCCACACGAAGGAGAGAAGCCATGACGAACCCCTCGATCTCCCGGATGCCCGACCCCGGCCAGTTCGTCCCCGAGCTGAGCGACGTCAGCGCCGCCCTCTTCCGGGCCACCGGCAACCGCTCGGTGCCGCGCACCACGATGAACCTCGTGCACCTCCGCGCCGGGCAGATCGTCGGCAACACCTACCTGACCATCCTGAACACCGCGTTCCTCCGTAAGGCCGGCGAGACCGAGGAGCGCATCACGGCCGTCTCCTCCTGGCAGGACGCCCTTTGCTTCACCGACGCCGAGCGCGCCGCGCTCGCCCTGCTGGAGGCCACCCTCCAGCCCGCCCCGCACGGCAGGGAGCGCGTCACCGACGAGCTGTACGCCGAGGTCGCGAAGCACTACGACGACAAGGCGCTCGCCACCCTCACCCTCGCGATCGGCCAGATCAACTTCTTCATCGCCCTCGCCGTCATCGGCAAGCCGCAGCCGGTCACCTCCCTCTCGGACGAGCAGTGGGGCTGACGGAAGCCCGCTGACGGCGCGCCAGACATGGAGCCTGCGCCCCGGCCCACGGTTCCGGCGGGAGAGCCGGAGAGGGCGGCGCACTCCGACGTGGTGTGCCGGAGTGCGCCGCCCTCGTGCGATGCGTGGGTTACCGGGGATCGCGGTTGTAGACGGACGTGGACCAGCGGTGGCCGAGTGCGGTGAGGGCGAGGCACCAGGCGAGGGCGAGCCAGCCGTTGTGGCCGATCTCGGTGCCGAGGAGCAGTCCCCGGAGGGTCTCGATGGCGGGGGTGAAGGGCTGGTACTCGGCGATCGGCTGGAACCAGCCCGGCATCGTGTGGGCCGGGATGAACGCGCTGGAGATCAGCGGCAGGAGGATCAGCGGCATGGCCATGTTGCTGGCCGCCTCCGGGTTGGGGCTGGCCATGCCCATCCCCACCGCGATCCAGGTGAGCGCCAGGGCGAACAGCGCGAGGAGTCCGAGCGCCGCCACCCACTCGAGCGCCGTGGCGTCGGTGGACCGGAAGCCGATGGCCACGGCGACGGCGCCGACGAGGATCAGACTGGCGAGCACCTGCAGCACACTGCCGAGGACATGGCCGACGAGCAGGGAGCCCCGGTGGATTGCCATGGTGCGGAACCGGGCGACGAGGCCTTCGGACATGTCCATGGAGACGGAGATCGCGGCTCCGATCACGGTGCTGCCGATGGTCATCATCAGCAGGCCCGGGACGATGTAGGCGATGTAGTCAGAGCGGTCCGCGCTGCCGCCGCCGATTCCCGCGCTCATCACGTCTCCGAAGATGTAGACGAAGAGCAGGAGCAGCATGATCGGCGTGAGCAGCAGGTTCAGGGTCATGGACGGGTAGCGCCGGGCGTGGAGGAGGTTGCGGCGCAGCATCGTCGCCGAGTCGCGGACGGCGAGGGACAGGGTGCTCATCGGACGGACTCCTTGGACGGGTGGGGGTTGTTGCCGGTGGTGAGGGCGAAGAAGACGTCGTCGAGGTCGGGGGTGTGGACGGTGAGTTCGTCGGCTTCGATGCCGGCGGCGTCGAGGCCGTCGAGGAGGGTGCGGAGTTCGCGCTGGGTGCCGTCGCTGGGGATCTGGAGGGTGAGTGCGTCGTCGTCGCGGGTGGTGGCGGGCAGTGTGGTGGCTGCGGTGCGGTAGGTGGTGGGGTCGGTGAAGCGGAGGCGGACGTGGCCGCCGGGGATGAGTCGCTTGAGTTCTTCGGCGGTGCCTTCGGCGGCGAT
>NZ_JBHVZO010000017.1:0-40132 GCF_042879855.1 Streptomyces sp. NPDC058326
GTTCTCAAGGAACGGACGCTTCCTTTGTACTCACCCTCTCGGGCTTTCCTCCGGGCTTCCCTTCGGTCTTGCGTTTCCGACTCTATCAGATCTTTTCGATCCGATTTCCTCGGTGCTTTCCGGTCCCTTTTGTTTTCACTCCGGGGGCCTTTCGGCGGTTCCGACTTTATCAGATGATCTGAGTCGGATTTCCCGCCTCCCGAAGAACCGTTCAGGCACACGAAGGCGCCGGTGGTTCCCGATCTGGCGGAGCCGTAAACGTACTGGAGCGGGGCGCCCCGATGCAAATCGAGGGGCCCCGCTCCAGTGGTGCGCTGGTCAGGCCGTCAGACCTCGACGACGACCGGGAGGATCATCGGCCGGCGGCGGTAGGTGTCGGAGACCCACTTGCCGACGCTGCGGCGGATCAGCTGCTGGAGCTGGTGGGGTTCCACGACGCCGTCCTGGAACGACTTGTTCAGGGCCTGGTCGATCTTCGGGAGCACCGCGTCGAAGGCGGAGTCGTCGATGCCGGAGCCCCGGGCGTGGACGTGCGGGCCGCCCACGATCTTGCCGGTCGAGGAGTCCACCACGACGAAGACCGAGATGATGCCCTCCTCGCCGAGGATGCGGCGGTCCTTGAGGGAGGTCTCGGTGACGTCGCCGACCGAGAGGCCGTCGACGTACACGTAACCCGCCTGGACCTTGCCGGTGATCCGGGCGCGGCCGTCGACCAGGTCGACGACGACGCCGTCCTCGGCGATGACGATGTGGTCCTTGGGGATACCCGTCATGGCGCCGAGCTCGGCGTTGGCGCGCAGGTGGCGCCACTCGCCGTGGACCGGCATGAGGTTCTTCGGGCGGCAGATGTTGTAGAAGTACAGCAGCTCGCCGGCCGAGGCGTGACCCGAGACGTGGACCTTCGCGTTGCCCTTGTGGACGACGTTCGCTCCCCAGCGAGTCAGGCCGTTGATCACGCGGTAGACCGCGTTCTCGTTGCCCGGGATGAGGGACGAGGCCAGGATGACCGTGTCGCCGGGGACGATGCGGATCTGGTGGTCCCGGTTGGCCATGCGGGACAGGGCCGCCATCGGCTCGCCCTGCGAGCCCGTGCAGACCAGCACGACCTCGTCGGCCGGCAGGTCGTCGAGGGTCTTCACGTCCACGACGAGGCCGGCCGGGACCCGGAGGTAGCCCAGGTCACGGGCGATGCCCATGTTGCGGACCATCGAGCGGCCGACGAAGGCGACCCGGCGGCCGTACTCGTGGGCGGCGTCGAGGATCTGCTGGATGCGGTGCACGTGGCTGGCGAAGCTGGCCACGATGATCCGGCTCTGGGCGTTCGCGAAGACCGTGCGCAGGACGTTGGAGATGTCCCTCTCCGGCGGGACGAAGCCCGGGACCTCGGCGTTCGTGGAGTCCGAGAGGAGGAGGTCGATGCCTTCCTCGCTCAGACGCGCGAACGCGTGGAGGTCGGTGAGGCGGCCGTCCAGCGGGAGCTGGTCCATCTTGAAGTCGCCGGTGGCGACGGCCATGCCCGCGGGGGTGCGGATGGCGACCGCGAGCGCGTCCGGGATGGAGTGGTTGACCGCGATGAACTCGCAGTCGAACGAACCCAGGACCTCCCGGTCCCCCTCCTTCACCTCAAGGGTGTAGGGGCGGATGCGGTGCTCCTGGAGCTTCGCCTCGATCAGGGCGAGGGTCAGCTTGGAGCCGATGAGCGGGATGTCCGGCTTCAGCCGGAGCAGGTAGGGGACGGCACCGATGTGGTCCTCGTGGCCGTGCGTGAGCACGATGCCTTCGATGTCGTCGAGACGGTCCCGGATGATGGTGAAGTCCGGCAGGATCAGGTCGACGCCGGGCTGCTCCTCTTCGGGGAAGAGGACGCCGCAGTCGACGATGAGCAGACGGCCGTCGAATTCGAAGACCGTCATGTTCCGGCCGATCTCGCCGAGCCCGCCGAGCGGGATGACGCGCAGGGCGCCCTTCGGGAGCTTCGGCGGGGCGCCGAGTTCAGGATGCGGATGACTCAAAAGACTCTCCTCACCACGCACGCCACGTACCTCTCGGCACGTGGCGGGCATGACATTCGTGCACTTGCTGTTGTCAGTGTTCAGTTGTGAAGTCCGTTGTCAGAGCTCTACCCCGCCGGCGGCCAGGTCGACCTTGAGCTGCTCGGTCTCCTGGGGGGAGAGCTCCACGAGCGGCAGCCGCAGCGGGCCGGCCGGGAGGCCCTGGAGGGCGAGGGCGGCCTTGGTGGTCATGACGCCCTGGGTGCGGAACATGCCGGTGTAGATCGGCAGGAGTCGCTGGTGGATCTCGGTGGCCTTCTGGGCCTCGCCGCCCAGGTGGGCTTCGAGGAGGGCGCGGAGTTCCGGGGTGACGACGTGGCCCACGACGGAGACGAAGCCGCAGGCGCCGACGGAGAGCAGCGGCAGGTTGAGCATGTCGTCGCCGGAGTACCAGGCGAGGCCGGAGCGGGCAATGGCCCAGCTCGCGCGGCCGAGGTCGCCCTTGGCGTCCTTGTTGGCGACGATGCGCGGGTGCTCGGCGAGCCGGACGAGCGTCTCGGTGTCGATCGGAACGCCGCTGCGGCCGGGGATGTCGTAGAGCATCACCGGGAGCTCGGTGGCGTCGGCGATGGCCGAGAAGTGCCGGTACAAGCCCTCCTGCGGGGGCTTGTTGTAGTACGGCGTCACGGCGAGGAGGCCGTGGGCGCCGTCACGCTCGGCCGCGCGGGCGAGCTCGATCGAGTGGTGGGTGTCGTTGGTGCCGATGCCGGCCACGATGTGGGCGCGGTCTCCGACCGCCTCCAGTACCGCTCGCACCAGCTCTGATTTCTCCGCGTCGCTGGTGGTGGGGGACTCACCGGTGGTGCCGTTGATGACGAGGCCGTCGTTGCCTGCGTCCACCAGGTGGGTGGCGAGTCGCTGGGCACCGTCGAGGTCGAGTGCGCCGTCCGCCGTGAGGGGCGTGACCATGGCGGTGAGGACCCGCCCGAAGGGGGTCTGCGGAGTGGAGATCGGAGCCATGGGTAACACGCTACTCGCTGCTCAGCACCGGGTGTCCCTGAGGGGGACAGGAGAAAGGAGCCCGGCGCTGCCTGCTCGGGGGTTCAGGCAGCGCCGGGTCCGTTTGATCAGCCTAGATGAACTTCGTGAAACGTCGCAATACGGACACTTCGCGTCGAGTGTTCGGACATCTGTGCCCTTTGGGGCCACAAAGCCGTCCCTGCTGGGGAGTGCCTCCATCGGCGGCATGAGTCCCGCCATCCTCCTGGAGGATGAGATTCGGCTGCTTTGATGAAAAAGGGCACCAAAACGCCGGATCCGTCGTCTCTACCCGTGAAGCATGACGACGACTGAGGAGAGTGGCTCTGATGTACCGCCGGGATGAGGCCGTACCGTTCGCGTTCGTCGCGGAGTCCGAGTCCGACCAGTTCCGCAGTAACGTCACTCCACCGCCACGGGAGCGCCTCGGCGCCTCCCAGATCGTGGGTCGTACCCTGATCGGACTGACGGTCGTCGCCGGCCTCGTCGGATCGCTGATCTTCGGTATGCCGTCCCTGCAGTCCGGGGACTCGGCCGCTCGTCAGCAGCAGTCCGAGGCCTCCGACAACCGCTGAGGTAGCCTCACCGGGCACTGCCCCTTCGAGCGTGCCTGTGAGTGAGGACCTGTCGTGCCCCTGCCCTTCATGACGGCCGACCGTGCTTTTGACACGACCGACCACATCGCCCTCCCGTTCGACGACCACGACCAGTGGCGCCGTCCGTACCGGCCGGGGTCCTGGCGGGTCGGGGCGGCGGCGCTCGCGCTGCTGCTCGCCTCTTTCGTGCTCCTCGCCGCGGTCATCATCACCGCGGCCGGAGGCTTCGACGGAGGGGCCGCCACCCTCGGCATCGCCGTGCTCGTCATCCTGGCCGCCCTCCGGATGCTCCGCGTGGGTACCTGGGTGAGCCGGGCCGGGGTGCGCCGCGCGGCCTTCTTCTCGACCGTCACCGTGCCGTGGACGAAGGTGACCGCCGTACGGACCGTGCAGCAGCCGGTGCGCTGGCTGGGGCTCCCCCGTACCGTCCAGGGGCAGGCCCTGGTGCTCGGCCGGCAGGGTGGTGAGCAGCTGGTGCTGCTCACCGACCACAACGCCGACTTCCTCTCCCGTGTCGAGGCCTTCGACCGGGCGGCCGACACGGTCGAGGCGTGGAACGCCGAGTACGGCGTCGCCCCGGCCGTCAGGCGCTGACCGGACGCCCCTCGTGGAGGGCGATGGCCCGCTGCATCGCCTTGCGGGCCCTGGGGGTGTCGCGGGCGTCGCGATAGGCGACCGCGAGCCGGAACCAGCAGCGCCAGTCGTCCGGTGAGTCCTCCGTCTCGGCCTTGCGCCGGGCGAAGACCTCATCGGCGGAGTCCCGGTCGATCCGGCCGCCCTCCGTGCGCTTCAGTTCGTCGACGGGCAGGCCGCCCTCCGCCTCCAGTTCGGTGGCGAGGCGGCCCGCCTGCCGCGCGAAGCGCGTGTTCTTCCAGAGGAACCAGCCGCCGACCCCGGGCAGCAGGAACGCGACCGCGCCCATGCCCATGGCGGCGGGCTCGCCCGTGAGGAGCAGCAGGACGCCCTCCATAGCCACCACTCCGAAGACGAGCACGAGCACAGTGGCCAGGAAGACGTACGTGATCTTTCCGCCCATGGCCGTCAGCCCAGGTCCAGGAAGTGCTCCAGGCCGAAGGTGAGGCCCGGAGTGGCGGTCACGCGGCGGGCGCCCAGGAGGATGCCCGGCATGAAGCTGGAGTGGTGCAGGGAGTCGTGGCGGACGGTGAGGGTCTCGCCCTCCCCTCCGAGCAGCACCTCCTGATGGGCGAGGAGGCCCCGGAGCCGTACCGCGTGGACGGGGACGCCGTCGACGTCGGCGCCGCGCGCCCCGTCCAGGGCGGTGGCGGTGGCGTCCGGCTGGGCGCCGAGACCGGCCTCCGCGCGGGCCGCGGCGATCAGCTGGGCCGTCCGGGTGGCGGTGCCGGAGGGCGCGTCCACCTTGTTCGGGTGATGCAGCTCGACGACCTCGACCGACTCGAAGTACGGCGCCGCGAGCTGGGCGAACCTCATGGTGAGGACCGCGCCGATGGAGAAGTTCGGGGCGATGAGGACGCCGGTCTCCGGGGAGGCGGCGAGCCAGGAGTTCAGCCGCGCGAGGCGCTCCTCGGTCCAGCCGGTGGTGCCGACGACCGCGTGGACGCCGTGGCGCACGCAGAAGTCGAGGTTCTCCATGACCGACGCGGGGGTGGTCAGTTCGACGACGACCTGGGCACCCGCCTCGGTGAGCGTCTCCAGTTTGTCCCCGCGGCCGAGGGCCGCGACCAGTTCCATGTCCTCGGCGGCCTCGACGGCCCTCACGGCCTCGGAGCCGATACGGCCCTGTGCTCCGAGGACCGCCACGCGCAGCTTGCTCATTGCTCTGAAATTCCTTAGGGGCTCGGGGTCAGGAGACCGCTTGGTGGAGGCGGTCCGCCTGCTTGTCCTTCAGCGGGCCGATCACCGAGAGCGAGGGCCGCTGCTCCAGTACATCGCGGGCGACTTCCCGGACCTCGTCCGGGGTGACGGCCGCGATCCGGTCCAGCATGTCGTCGACCGACATCTGGGTGCCCCAGCACAGCTCGCTCTTGCCGATGCGGTTCATCAGCGCGCCGGTGTCCTCGAGGCCGAGCACGGTCGAACCGGACAGCTGGCCGACGGCGCGGGCGATCTCGTCGTCCGTGAGGCCGTCGGACGCCACCTTGTCGAGCTCGTCCCGGCAGATCTTGAGGACGTCGTGGACCTGACTCGGCCGGCATCCCGCGTACACGCCGAAGAGGCCGCAGTCGGCGAAGCCCGAGGTGTACGAGTACACGCTGTAGGCCAGGCCGCGCTTCTCGCGGACCTCCTGGAAGAGGCGGGAGGACATGCCGCCGCCGAGGGCGGTGTTCAGCACGCCGAGGGCCCAGCGGCGCTCGTCGGTGCGGGCCAGGCCCGGCATGCCGAGGACGACATGGGCCTGCTCGGTCTTGCGATTGAGCAGCTCGACGCGGCCCGCCGTGCGCAGGGTGCGCCGGCCTTCGCGGGGGGCGACGGGGACGGCGTCGGTACGGCTGAGGGCGCCGGCCTTCTCGAAGGCGCGGCGGACCTGGCGTACCACTGTCGCGTGGTCGACGTTGCCCGCGGCGGCGACGACCAGGTGCGTCGGGTCGTAGTGCTTCTTGTAGAAGCGGGCGATCTGGCCGCGGCTGAGCCCGTTGACGGTGTCGACGGTGCCGAGGACCGGGCGGCCGAGCGGGGTGTCGCCGAACATCGTCCGGGCGAACAGCTCGTGCACGACGTCACCGGGGTCGTCCTCGGTCATCGCGATCTCTTCGAGGATGACACCGCGCTCGGCGTCCACGTCCTCTTCGAGGATGAGCGAGCCCGTGAGCATGTCGCAGACGACGTCGATCGCCAGCGGCAGGTCGGTGTCGAGGACCCGGGCGTAGTAGCAGGTGTACTCCTTCGCCGTGAAGGCGTTCATCTCGCCGCCGACCGCGTCGATCGCGGCGGAGATGTCGAGGGCGGACCGCTTGTGGGTGCCCTTGAAGAGGAGGTGCTCCAGGTAGTGGGTGGCGCCGCCCAGCGCCGGGGTCTCGTCGCGGGAGCCGACGTGCGCCCAGATGCCGAAGGTGGCGGAGCGCACGGAGGGGAGCGTCTCGGTGACGATCCGGAGGCCGCCGGGGAGGGTCGTGCGCCGGACCGTGCCGATGCCGTCCTTGCCCGGGAGAAGCGTTTGGGTACGGGCGACGGCCCGCCCCTCCGAAGAGGGGCGGGCCGTCGTCACGGGACTACGGGACGTCACTGGTCGGTGTCGCCCTTGTCGTCGGCGGCGCCGGCAGCGTTCTCGTCGTCTGCCATGACCGGAACGAGCGAGAGCTTGCCGCGCTGGTCGATCTCGGCGATCTCGACCTGGACCTTGGCGCCGATCGCCAGCACGTCCTCGACGTTCTCCACGCGCTTGCCACCGGCGAGCTTGCGGATCTGCGAGATGTGCAGCAGACCGTCCTTGCCGGGCATCAGGGAGACGAAGGCACCGAAGGTGGTGGTCTTGACGACCGTACCCAGGTAGCGCTCGCCGACCTCCGGCATGGTCGGGTTGGCGATGCCGTTGATCGTGGCGCGGGCGGCCTCGGCCTGCGAGCCGACCTGGGCACCGATGTAGATGGTGCCGTCGTCCTCGATCGTGATCTCGGCGCCGGTGTCCTCCTGGATCTGGTTGATCATCTTGCCCTTGGGGCCGATGACCTCACCGATCTTGTCCACGGGGATCTTGACGGTGATGATCCGCGGGGCGTTCGGGGACATCTCGTCCGGCGTGTCGATCGCTTCCATCATCACGTCGAGGATGTGGAGGCGGGCGTCGCGGGCCTGCTTGAGGGCCGCGGCCAGGACGGACGCCGGGATGCCGTCCAGCTTGGTGTCGAGCTGGAGGGCGGTGACGAACTCCTTCGTACCGGCGACCTTGAAGTCCATGTCGCCGAACGCGTCCTCCGCACCGAGGATGTCGGTGAGGGCGACGTAGTGCGTCTTGCCGTCGATCTCCTCGGAGATCAGGCCCATGGCGATGCCGGCGACGGGGGCCTTCAGCGGCACACCGGCGTTCAGCAGCGACATGGTGGAGGCGCAGACCGAGCCCATCGACGTCGAGCCGTTGGAGCCGAGGGCCTCGGACACCTGACGGATCGCGTAGGGGAACTCCTCGCGGGTCGGGAGGACCGGCACGAGGGCGCGCTCGGCGAGGGCGCCGTGGCCGATCTCGCGGCGCTTGGGCGAGCCCACGCGGCCGGTCTCGCCGACGGAGTACGGCGGGAAGTTGTAGTTGTGCATGTAGCGCTTGCGGGTCACCGGGGAGAGGGTGTCCAGCTGCTGCTCCATGCGGAGCATGTTGAGGGTGGTGACGCCCAGGATCTGGGTCTCGCCACGCTCGAACAGCGCCGAGCCGTGCACGCGCGGGATGGCCTCGACCTCGGCGGCGAGCGTACGGATGTCCGTCAGCCCGCGGCCGTCGATGCGGACCTTGTCCTTGATGATCCGCTCGCGGACCAGCTTCTTGGTCAGCGCGCGGTAGGCGCCCGAGATCTCCTTCTCGCGGCCTTCGAAGGCCGGGAGGAGCTTCTCGGCGGCGAGCTCCTTGATGCGGTCGAGCTCGGTCTCGCGCTCCTGCTTGCCGGCGATGGTGAGCGCCTTGGCGAGGTCACCCTTGACGGCGGCGGTGAGCGCCTCCAGGACGTCGTCCTGGTAGTCGAGGAAGACCGGGAACTCGCCGGTGGGCTTGGCGGCCTTGGCGGCGAGGTCCGACTGGGCCTTGCAGAGGACCTTGATGAAGGGCTTCGCGGCCTCGAGACCGGCGGCGACGAGCTCCTCGGTCGGCGCCTCGGCGCCGCCCTTGACGAGCTCGATCGTCTTCTCGGTGGCCTCGGCCTCGACCATCATGATCGCGACGTCGCCGTCCTCGAGGACGCGACCGGCGACGACCATGTCGAAGACGGCGTCCTCGAGCTCGGTGTGCGTCGGGAACGCGACCCACTGGCCCTTGATCAGGGCGACACGGGTGGCACCGATGGGGCCGGAGAAGGGCAGGCCCGCCAGGATCGTGGAAGCGGAGGCGGCGTTGATCGCGACCACGTCGTACAGGTGGTCGGGGTTGAGCGCCATGATCGTCTCGACGATCTGGATCTCGTTGCGCAGGCCCTTCTTGAAGGAGGGGCGCAGCGGCCGGTCGATCAGACGGCAGGTGAGGACGGCGTCCTCGGAGGGGCGGCCCTCCCGGCGGAAGAAGGAGCCGGGGATCTTGCCGGCCGCGTACTGCCGCTCCTCGACGTCCACCGTGAGGGGGAAGAAGTCGAGCTGGTCCTTGGGGCGCTTCGAGGCGGTGGTCGCCGAGAGGACCATCGTGTCGTCGTCCAGGTAGGCGACGGCGGAGCCGGCGGCCTGCTTGGCGAGGCGGCCGGTCTCGAAGCGGATGGTGCGGGTACCGAAGGTGCCGTTGTCGATGACGGCCTCGGCGTAGTGGGTCTCGTTCTCCACTATGGGTTTCTCCTACGTGTTCGTCTTTGCGTCCCGGGCCCGTGTGGCGGGGGACGGTGTGCGACGGGGGCGGAGAAGCTCGCTTCAGGGCTGGCCGGTCTTCGATCGAAGCACCCGGGGATTCGTTTCCGGGGGCCACTACCGAGGACCGGCGGCGAGCCGGCGGCTCCTCGCTCGTCGTTATGGGGTTGTGCGACCAGCCTAAGTGCCGATGCGCACTTTGCGCACGTACAGCAAAGGGAGCGGCCCCCTGAAAGTGGGAACCGCTCCCTTCACGGCGTCTTTACTTGGCGCCGCCGGCCGCACCGCGGCGGATGCCGAGGCGGTCGACCAGCGTACGGAAGCGCTGGATGTCCTTCTTGGCCAGGTACTGCAGCAGGCGGCGGCGCTGGCCGACCAGGATCAGCAGACCACGGCGGGAGTGGTGGTCGTGCTTGTGCTGCTTGAGGTGCTCGGTCAGGTCCGAGATACGACGGGAGAGCATGGCGACCTGGACCTCGGGGGAGCCGGTGTCGCCCTCCTTGGTGCCGAACTCGGTCATGATCTGCTTCTTGACAGCGGCGTCGAGTGCCACGCTGATCTCCTCTTGGGTGTTCGTGCGCCCGCGAGTGCCCCTGGTCTAGGTCTCAGGGGAAGCTTCCGTTACTCGGCGGGCGAAGGTCCGATGGGCGCAGCTCCCAGAGGCTTCCGACCGTGTCGGGGCATTCCGGGAGCGCGTACACAAACGGCCGTCACACAGCGTACCAGCTCGCCGGAGCGCCCCCGGTGTGCCTTTGCGAGAGGGACCTACTTGCTGGTCAGCGAGCGGACCGCGGTGAAGACGTCGAGGACGGCGAGGCAGAGCGGGACGAGGGAGAGCAGGACGAAGACCTCGGCCAGGTCGAGGAGACGGCCCCAGAACGGGGAGAGGCCCTTCCTCGGGATGATCAGGCCGATCGCGGTGATCAGCGCGGCGCCCGCGGCGACGGCCGCGGTGAGCCAGATCGTACGGATGTCGAGGCCGCCGCGGTCCCCGTACATCAGGAGGTCCTTGACCAGGTCGGCCGGCGGGTTGAGGGAGAGGCCGAGGACGAGCAGCGCGATGGCGGCGATGCCGGCGACGAGGACGCAGGCGACCTGCGAGGTGTAGCGGAAGAGGCGGGCGCGCAGCAGCATCGCCAGGCCGGCGGCGAGGGCGAGGAGCTGGCCCCAGACGTTTCCGGCGAAGCCGAGGACCGCGGCGGAGCCGACGACGACGGCCGCGCAGCCGCCGACCAGGCCGAGGAGCATCTCGTGGCCGCGGCGGGCCTGGAGCGCGATGCGCTCGCCGTCGACGGGCTGCGCGTCCTCGCCGGCCGGCTGCTGCGGGTCGCCGAGGAACTCGTCGTCGGCGGCGCTGCGCGGGGCCGCGTAGCCAATGGGGAGCCGGGCGAAGCGGGCGGAGAGGCCGGGCAGGAAGGCGACGAGGCCGATGGCGACGGGCGCGCAGACGGCTGCCGTCTCGGTGGCGGTGGCCTCCGTGAGGATCGCCAGGAAGGTGGCGAGGGTGCCGACGCCCGCGAGGAAGGTGGCGGCCACGAAGGGCGCGTCGCCGCTGGGGGTGAGCGCGACGAGGGCCACCGAGGCGACGAGGACGGTGACGCAGCCGAGCAGGAACTGCAGGCGGCCGGGGCCCTCGCCCGGGTCGGGGCCGACGATGCCGGAGCCCGCGATGAGCAGCAGCGGCAGCGCGCCGAGGCCGAGGGCGACGGCGGTCGCCCGGTCGCCGTACACGCGGGCGCGTACTCCGGCGAAGGCGGTGAGGAGGAAGCCGGCGGCGCCCGCGATGATCCCGGGCAGGCTGTGCATGTCGTGGCGGACCGGGTCGGCGAACCAGAGGACGAAGCCCATGAGGACGAGCAGCAGCACGCCGCCGAGGAGTCCGGCGCCGCGCAGCAGCTCGTCGCTCCACAGGTGCCGGTCGCGGGTGACGGCGGAGGCGACGGCGTCGGACACGTCGTCGTAGACGGCCGGCGGCAGGGACTGGGCGAACGGGCGCAGGGAGAGCACCTCGCCGTCGAGGACCTGCTGGGCGGCGAGGGTGCGGGCGCCGTCGAGGACGGATCCGTCCCGGCGGACCAGGTGATAGCCCGTGGGGGTGCCGGCGGCCTGGGTCTGCCCGGTGAGCCGCAGGATCTCCGGGTAGACGTCGGCGACGGCGATGTCCTCGGGGAGCGCGACGTCGATGCGGCTGTCCGGCGCCACGACGGTGACGCGGCAGAAGCCGGTCGCTGCGGTCGTACTCACGTGTGTGGACCCCCTGATTCGCGGTTGCGCACGATGCGCGGGCCACCCTACCGGGGGCGCCCCCCACGGGCTGCAAGTAGGATCGCCGTCCCATGGGGGAAGTCCGTGCGCCCGGCTGCCGACAGGGGTGCCGGGCGGATGCTCCCGCCACGAACCCGCCTCCAACGAGGGATTGATGCGCCGGTGAGCCAGATCGTCGTCAAACGCCCGCCGAGGTCGCTTCCGCCGGAAGTGCCCGGTGAGGAACTGGTCCTGGAGTCTCCGCCGGAACTGCCGCGGGGGCAACAGGAGTCGGCGTTGATGCAGCTCCTGCCGATGCTCGGCATGGGTTCCTCGGTGGTGTTCTTCTTCATGACGCCGTCTCCGATCATGCGGATCATGGGCACCCTGATGCTGGCGTCGACGATCGCGATGGCCGTCGCCCAGTTCGTCAGATTCCGTCGCGGTACGCAGGGGCAAATGGCCGATGTCCGCCGCGACTACCTCAAATACCTCGCGCAGACCCGTCGTACGGTCCGGCGCACGGCCCGCAAGCAGCGCGACGCGCAGCTGTATCTGCACCCCTCCCCCGAGCAGTTGTGGTCGGTGGTGGCCGAGGGCTCGCGGGTGTGGGAGCGCCGGGTCGGCGACCATGACTTCGGGCAGGCGCGGATCGGGCTCGGGGCGCAGCAGCTGGCGACGCCGCTGGTGGCGCCGGACACCGCTCCGGTGGACGAGCTGGAGCCGCTGTGCGCGGGGGCGATGCAGCAGTTCCTCGCGGTGCACGGCACCTTGGACGGGCTGCCGATGGCGGTCTCGATGCGCGCCTTCTACCACGTGACGGTGTCGGGCGAGGCGGAGTCCGCGCAGGCGGCGGCGCGCGCCCTGGTGGCGCAGCTGGTGACCCTGCACTCCCCCGAGGACCTGGTGATCGCGGTCGTCGCGGCGCGGGCCTCGCAGGAACGGTGGGACTGGGCGAAGTGGCTGCCGCACACCCAGGTGCCCGGGCAGGTCGACGGGGCCGGTACGAAGCGGCTGTTCGGCGACGACCTCGGCGAGCTGGAGAACCTGATCCGCTCCAAGCTGGACGGGCGGCCCCGGTTCTCCCGGGACAACCAGCCGGTGCTCGACCAGCCGCACGTGGTGGTCGTCCTGGACGGCGGGATGGTGCCGCCCGACTCGCTGCTCGCGGCGGCGGAGGGTCTTCAGGGCGTGACGATCGTGGAGGTCGTCTCGGGCGAGCTCGACGAGCCGCGCGGTGGTCTCTCGGTGGTGGTACGGCCGGGCCGGCTGTCCCTGGAGTTCGGCGGCGGTTTCGCGTACGAGGGGCTGCCGGACGGCATCTCGCTGCCGGCGGCGGAGGCCCTGGCGCGGCAGCTGGCGCCGCTGCGGATGGGCGGCGGGGACGACGACGAGCCGCTGCTCGCCAATCTGGACTTCACGGATCTGCTGAACCTGGGCGACGCGGCCTCGGTGGACGTGGCGCGGACCTGGCGGCCGCGGTCGGTGGCCGAGCGGCTCCGGGTGCCGATCGGTGTCGGCGAGGACGGCCAGCCGGTCATGCTGGACCTGAAGGAGGCCGCGCAGGAGGGCATGGGTCCGCACGGTCTGTGCGTGGGCGCGACGGGTTCCGGAAAGTCGGAGCTGCTGCGGACGCTGGTGCTCGGCCTCGCGGTGACGCACTCCTCGGAGACGCTGAACTTCGTCCTCGCGGACTTCAAGGGCGGCGCGACCTTCGCGGGCATGTCGCAGATGCCGCACGTGGCGGCGGTCATCACCAACCTCTCGGACGACCTGACCCTGGTCGACCGCATGGGTGACGCGATCCGCGGTGAGCTCCAGCGGCGCCAGGAACTGCTGCGGTCGGCGGGCAACTACGCCAACATCCACGACTACGAGAAGGCGCGGGCCGCCGGCGCCCCGCTGGAACCGCTGGCCTCGCTGGTCCTCGTGATCGACGAGTTCTCCGAACTCCTCACCGCCAAGCCGGACTTCATCGACATGTTCATCCAGATCGGCCGCATCGGCCGCTCCCTCGGTGTGCATCTGCTGCTGGCCTCGCAGCGTCTGGAGGAGGGCAAGCTGCGCGGTCTCGACACGTATCTGTCGTACCGGATCGGTCTGCGGACGTTCTCCGCGGCGGAGTCGCGGACGGCGATCGGCGTGCCGGACGCGTACCACCTGCCGTCGGTGCCGGGTTCGGGCTATCTGAAGTTCGGTACGGACGAGATGACCCGCTTCAAGGCGGCGTACGTGTCGGGGACGTACCGGACGGGCGGGCCGCGCCTGGAGATCGGTCAGATGCCGGTGGAGCGGCGTCCCGCGCTGTTCACGGCGGCGCCGGTGCCGGTGGTGTACGCGGCGCCGGACCCGGCGTACCTCACGGCCCAGCGCGCCGAGGAGGACGAGGCGCTCGCGGACACCGTGCTCGACGTGATCGTGCGGCGTCTCGAGGGCCAGGGGGTGCCCGCGCACCAGGTGTGGCTGCCGCCGCTCGACCAGGCGCCGTCGCTCGACCAGCTGCTTCCGGGGCTCGCGCAGACGGCGGACCGGGGGTTCACGGCGACGGAGTACACGCGTCAGGGCGGGCTCACGGTGCCGCTCGGCCTCATCGACAAGCCGTTCGAGCAGCGGCGCGAGGTGCTGTACCGGGACTTCTCCGGCGCGGCGGGTCACATGATGGTCGTCGGCGGTCCCCAGTCCGGGAAGTCGACGATCCTGCGGACGCTGATCTCGTCCTTCGCGCTCACCCACACCCCGGCCGAGGTGCAGTTCTACTGCCTGGACTTCGGTGGCGGCGGCATGGTCTCGCTCGCCGATCTGCCGCACGTCGGCGGGGTGGCGTCCCGGCTCGACCCGGAGCGGGTGCGGCGGACGGTCGCCGAGGTGATGGGCGTGCTCAACCGGCGGGAGGAGTTCTTCCGTTCGCACTCCATCGACTCGATGACGACCTACCGGCGCAAGCGCGCCGCGGGCGAACTGCCGGGCGAGGCCTGGGGTGACGTCTTCCTCGTCGTGGACGGCTGGGGCAGCTTCCGCAACGACTACGACATGCTGGAGGCGATCGTCTCCGACATCGCGGCGCGCGGTCTGGGCTACGGCATCCACGTGGTGATCACCGCCTCCCGTTACATGGAGGTGCGGGCGGCGCTCAAGGACCAGATGCTGGGCCGGCTCGAGCTGCGGCTCGGTGACGTCATGGACTCCGAGTTCGACCGGAAGGTCGCGGCGAACGTGCCGGCCGGCGTGCCGGGGCGTGGTCAGGTGCCGGAGAAGCTGCACTTCATGGGGGCGCTGCCGCGGATCGACGGGTCGAGCTCCTCCGCCGACCTGTCGGAGGGCACCTCCGCGTTCGTCCAGGCGGTACGGGCGAGCTGGACCGGCGCGCCGGCCCCGGCGGTGCGGCTGCTGCCGCGCAAGCTGCCGGCGGAGCGGCTGCCGAAGGGCTTCGAGTACCCGCAGCACGGCATCGCGATCGGTATCGACGAGACGAACCTGGAGCCGGTGTTCGTCGACTTCGAGACGGACCCGTTCTTCCTGGTCTTCGGCGAGAGCGAGTCCGGCAAGACGGCGCTGCTCCGGCTCATCGCGAAGCAGCTGTGCGAGCGGTACACGCCGGAGCAGGCGCGGATCGTGGTGGGCGACTACCGGCGGACGATGCTGGAGGCGGTGGCGCCCTCGCACCTCCTGGAGTACGCGCCGATGGCCTCGGCCATGCAGATGCACATGGACGCCATCAACACGGTGATGACGAAGCGGGCGCCGAAGCCCGACATCACACCGCAGCAGCTGCGGGACCGCAGCTGGTGGTCGGGTCCGCAACTGTTCGTCCTCATCGACGACTTCGAGCTGGTGGCCACCAACTCGGGGAACCCGCTGGCGGTCCTCGTGGAGAACCTGCCGTTCGCGCGGGACGTCGGCATCCGGTTCATCGTGGCGCGCAGCCAGGCGGGTGCCTCACGGGCGATGTACGAGCCGTTCATGCAGCGGATCCGGGAGCTGGGCGCGCAGGGCGTGATCCTCTCCGGCGACCCGCAGGAGGGCGACATCCTCGGCAGCGTCCGGGCGCGGCCCATGCCGCAGGGCCGGGGCACGTTCGTGTCGCGGAAGCGGGGCACGCCGCTGGTGCAGCTGGGCTGGCTGCCGGAACAGCACTGATTTCCGGCTGAATCGCCGCGGTCCCTCCCACTACTGTGGGAGGGACCGTACGACCGCGAAGGGAACGCGCCGATGACCGACGCCCACCAGACCAGCACCGAGAGCGCGGACGCCGCCCTGGCCGCCGAGAAGCAGCGCCAGAAGGACGAGCTGTACGCGCTGGACATCTCCGGCGTCGAGTGGGAGGGCGCTCCGGGGACGAGCCCGGACGAGGAGCGGGTGGAGATCGCGCGGCTCCCCGAGGGGGCGGTGGCGATGCGTTCGTCCCTCGACAAGGAGACGGTGCTGCGTTACACGAAGGCCGAGTGGGACGCGTTCGTCCTCGGCGCCCGGGACGGCGAGTTCGACCTGCGGTAGCGGGCGGTACGCGTGAGGGGGTGGCCCGTCGGGACGGGCCACCCCCTCACGTACGTCCGCGGGATGTCACATGCGGAAGCGGGCCGCGTTGCCCCGGTCGGTGTCCTGGTAGCCGGCGACCGACTCGTCGAGGAGCGTGGCGATGCGCGCCAGGTCCTGGTTCATGCCGGCCATGTCGCGGGTCAGGCGGTCCTGGGTCTCGCGGTAGGCGATCTTGGCCTCACCCTCCCAGTTGCTGGCGACGCGGTTGACCTCGGCCATGAGGTCGTCCAGCTTCTGGGTGAGGGTGGTGGAGGTCAGGCGGGTGTCGGCCGCCGCCTGCGTCACGGTGTCGTAATTGACCGCAGTGGTCATGGTGTTGACTCCTGGAGTGAGAGTGGCGCGGAGGACTGGTCGAGTGGCTCAGACGCCGAGGATGGCGCTCTGGTTGCCGCCGCCGGCACCGGCGCCGCCGCTGGCGTCCATCGTGCGGAAGGACCGCAGACGGTCCTCCTCCTCGCGCGAGAACCCGTCGGCGCTCATGCGCATCATCTCTTCGAGCTTCGAGAGCTCCTGGCGCATGCTGCGCAGGCGCTGGTTCAGGTCGTTCTGGACCCGGTCGTACTCCTTGCTCGCAGCGCCCTGCCAGCCCGCCTGGACGCGGTCCACCACGCCGTTGAGGTTGGTGATGCGGGACTGGAGCTCGTCGGAGAAGTCCTGGATCCGGCCGGCGAGCTTGACTTGTTCGGCACTGGTTACGTTCAGGTCTTTCGACATCTTGCCCCTTCTTCCTTCGGTGGCGTCGACGGCTGGGCCGTCGGGCCATCCGGTTGTGATGCGGACGGGAATCTTCTGATGCCGCCCCCGTGCTGGGCTCGCACTGCCGTGCGCCCAGCGGTCACTTTAGCCATTGACGGCGGCAGTTCCAACTGCAAAGGACGGTCCGGATACTTGACCAGGCGGCGGGTCAACGGACCTCCCTTCTACGGCGGCTGTCGCGGATCACGACGGCGGTTCCGGCGACCACGGCCACCAGGACGACACCGATCCCCAACGCGTAGGTGGCGAGCCGCTCCGAGCGCTCCTGGGGCGTCTCCGACAGCGCCAGACGGGCCGGCTCGGGGGCCGGCGGCTTGGGCGGGGCCGGGTCGGCCGTGGGCGAGGACGGCGGCGTCCCCGGGGTGTCGGCGAGCGCAGCAACCGGGTCGACCACACCCCAGCCGACGTAGTTGTCACGCCCGTTGATCGAGCGGACGGCGGTCTGCTCGATCCGGGCGACGATCTGGGCCGCCGTCCACTCCGGGTGCTCGGCGCGGAGCAGCGCGGCGACGCCGGCGACGTACGGGGCGGAGAAGCTGGTGCCGTTGTCGACGCACTGGCCGCCGCCGGGGACGGTGGAGACGATGTCGACGCCGGGGGCGGCGACGCCCACGAAGGTGCCGGCCTGGGAGAACGCGGCGCGCTCGTTGTTCCGGTCGGACGAGGCGACGGCGAGGACGCCGGGGAAGGCGGCCGGGTACGTCATCTTGAGCTTGCCGTCCATGCCGTCGTTGCCCGCGGAGGCGACGACGACGACGTTCTTCCGGAGCGCGGCCGCCACGGACCTGGCCATGGGTGAGTCGGCGTCGAGGGCCTGGGTGGTGTCCTGCGAGATGTTGATGACGTGGGCGCCCTTGGCGACGGCGTGGTTGATCGCCAGCGCCATCGTGTCGGACTTGCCGCTGTTCTTCTCGTCGTTCTGCCGGATCGGGATGATCGTCGCCTCGGGGGCGAGACCGACGAAGCCCGTGCCGGCGCGGGGGCGGGCGGCGATGATGCCGGCGACCTTGGTGCCGTGGCCGACGTCGTCGACGGTGCCGTCGGTCTTGCCCCGCTTCTCGTCACCGAAGCCGGGGTTCTTCTTGTCGGGCTTGAGGTAGTCCTTGCCGGCCTTGGCGTCGACGGCGGTCCGCAGCTGCGGGTTGACGTCGTCGACGCCCGTGTCGATGACGGCGACCCGGACGCCCTTGCCCTTGGTGTCCTGCCACAGCTCGTCGAGGAGGACCCGCTGGAGCGGCCAGGGGATGCCCTCGATCTGCTTCTTCATCGGGAAGGTGCACTCGCCGCTGCCGTTGAGGACGGGCCCTGTCTGGCGCGGCGCGGCGGCGGCCGCCGGCGTCGCGAGGAGGGCGGTCAGGGTGCCCGCGGCGAGCAGCGCGGCCGCGCGGTACGTCGTCGTCACCGGTGCCACCCCCTAGGAACCCTGCGGCTGACGCGCGCTGTTGGTGTCGAGCCGCGGGCCCTTCGACAGGAACTCCGACCATGCGATCGGGACGAGAGCCGGCACGACCTTCTCGTAGCCGAGACGCTTCTGCGCCTCGCTGGGTTCCGGGCGCCCGTCGGTCTGCTGCTCCTTGTCGCCCGCACCGATCTCGGAGCGGGCGGAGTCGCTGTCGCCGTTGGCCTGGACGGCGTAGCGCAGGCCGGTGTCGGTGACGAGGAAGAGCGAGCCGTCGGGCGTCTTCTGCTTGCCCTGGATCTGGGTGTAGAGCAGGCCGGTGCCGGGGGTGACGTAGGTGCTGGTGCCGCCCGCGGTGATGTCGGCGGGGTACTTGGTGCCGGCCCAGGTGGCGAGGGTCGTCCCGCCCTTCTCGTCGACGTGGGTGAGGACGCTGCACACGGTGTCGCGGGCGCCCGCGCCGGTGGCGTCGTTGACCTGGGTGGACTTCAGGCTCGGCCAGCGGACCCCGTCGTGGAAGACGGTGGGGTCGGGGACGAACGAGGAGGCGTCGACGGTGGTGGCCTGGCCGTCCATGTCGAGGACGCCGGTCTGCCGGGAGTTGATGATCAGCCAGGCGGTGAACGAGGTGACCGGCTGGACCTTCCCGGCGAGGACGACGTAGTGCTGGGGTCCGGAGCCGGTCTGGGCGAGCAGGACCATGCCGATCCGGCTCTCGGTGTCGTTCAGGGTGCTGCCGGGGATGTCGGCCGGCTTGCCGACCTCGCCGTCGAGGCGCGGGAAGTCGACCTCGTCGCCGGTGTTCAGGGTGGCGAGCCAGTCGTCGGTGACCGCCTGCGGCTCCTTGCCGAGGCCGACGAGGGCGGTGAGCAGTCCGGGGGAGTCGGCCTTGACCGGGTACTTGGTGCCCGTGTGGTCGACGAGGAACTGGGCGGAGCCCTTCTGTCCCTTGACGTACAGGATCTGCCCGGCCTTGAGCCGGTTGCCGTTCTCGGTGCGCTTCAGGTCCCGCTCGGCGAAGAGGAAGGTCGCCTTCTGGACGCTGGCGCCCGTACCGCCGCCGGGCTGCTCGCACACGGCCCAGCGCTTGGCCTTGCCCGCGTCGTCGGCGGTGGGCAGCCGGTCGGGGGCGTACGGGATGCCGAGGATCGGGCCGCGCGGCGGCTTGCCCTCGTCGAGCTTCTTGTCGGCGACCTGGACGACCTGGAACTCGTCGGGGTTGAGCAGGAGCCGCGCGGAGGCGAGGTTGAGGACGGGGTGGAGCAGGGTCTTCTTGTCCTTGCCCTTGCCGGTCTCCAGGACCACGTACCGGGTCGTCGACTGCTTGCCGACGATCACCCGGGTGCCGGGGGTGTCCCAGCCCTTGGGGGCCTGGGGGCTGAACATGCCCCAGGCGCCGAAGCCGGCGACGACGAGCGCGGCGACGATCAGACCGGGGACGATCGCGCGCAGCGGCTTCGGTGCCCCCTCCTCCGTGCCCGAGGGCGAGGGTTGGAGGAATGCCGCCACCGTGCGCTTCTTCGCAAAGGTGTACGCGTTGAGCTCGTCCCGCCGCGATGCCATGAGTCCCCATTCTCGTCAGGCGCGATCTTCGCGCGGGAGCCGGGGGAGGTGGCACCCGGGCCCCGGCCGTCGGACCGGCCCCCTACTATGCCTGCTGTCCCGTGGTGTTCGTGGGGCGGGTAGGGTGATCCGGCCGCCAAAGCCCTGGCAGGCCAGGGTGATCGGGACGAATTGAGGGGGATTCTCCATCATGGCTTCCGCGACGCGGACGCGGCCCGCCGCGGCCAGTACCTCCGAACCCCCGTCCCCGGGACCCGCCTCCTCGGTCTCGCCGAGACTTCAGGCGCGTCCGGGACACTTCGGTTCGTTCCAGTTGCAACAGCTCGTACTGATCGAGGTGGCGGCGGCCCTGCTGGTCGTCGCCTGGGTCGTCGAGCCGGTGCTCCTCGTCCCCGCGGGCGTGGTCGCCGTCGTGCTCGTCCTGCTGGCCGTCGTACGCCGCCACCGGCGCTCGCTGCCCGAGTGGCTCGGCACGTTCCTCGCACTTCGGGCCCGCAGCCGCCGGGCGGCCTCGTTCACGGTGCCGGAGGGCACCGAGCCGGGGTTCGCGCCGGTCGTGGAGTGCGACCCGGCGCTGCGGACCTACGCGTACAGCGACCGCGACCGGCGCCCGGTGGGCATGGTCGGCGACGGTACCTTCCTGACCGCCGTGCTGCGGGTGGAGTCGGACGGCACCGCCCTGCGTCCGGACCGCGCGGCGCGGCCGCTGCCCGTCGGGCTCGTCCGGGACGTGCTGAGCGTGGACGGCATCCGGCTGGAGTCGGCGCAGATCGTGCAGCACACCCAGCCGGCGCCCGCGCCGCACCTGCCCGCGCAGTCCATGGCCGCGCGCAACTACGGGCCGCTCCAGGCGCAGACGGGATCGCCCGCCGTACGGATCACCTGGATCGCGCTCAAGCTCGACCCCGAGCTGTGCCCGGAGGCGGTCGCCGCACGCGGCGGCGGCGTGACGGGGGCGCAGAAGTGCGTGGTGCGGGCGGCGGACCAGCTGGCGAGCCGGCTCGCGGGCGCCGGGTTCCGGGCGAGCGTGCTGACGGAGCAGGAGCTCACGTCCGCGCTCGCCACCTCGACCTGCGCCAGCCCGATGGCGATAGCGCAGGCGGGCCGTGGGCAGGCGCAGGGGCGGCGGACGCAGGAGACCGCGCGGACCTGGCGGGTGGACGACCGGCGGCACACGACGTACTGGGTGGGGCGCTGGCCCCAGCTGGGCGGCCAGGGCGGCGCGGGGGCCTCAATGCCGCAGCTGGTGGCCCTGCTGACCTCGCTGCCCGCGCTCGCGACGACGTTCAGCCTGACGCTGAGCGGCGGGGACCGGCAGGAGGTGACGGTGGCCGGACATGTGCGGATCACCGGGCGCAGCGACGAGGAACTGGTGGCCGCGCGCCACGAACTGGAACGGGCGGCACGCGGGGTGAGGACGGGACTGGTGCGACTGGACCGGGAACAGGTGCCCGGCATCCTCGCGACGCTTCCGCTGGGAGGTGCGCGCTGATGTCGACGGCCTCCTTCGGCGCACCGGGCCGCTCCGGCGGTCCGGGCGGCTCCCACAGGTCCGCCTCCCGGGGTTCCGGGGGTACGGGTTCCCGCGGTGCGCGCGGTACGGACGCTCGCGGTACGGGTCGGGGCACGCGGCCCCGGTTCGGCTTCGGGCTCGTCGGGCCGCGCCGCGACAAGCACTCCGTCGCCCTCGACCAGCTCGACGCGCTGGCCCTGCCGGTCGGCGACGACGGCATGGTGATCGGCGTCGACGCCGAGAGCCGCCCCGCCGTGCTCGGCATCAACCGGCCCGTCCCGTACGACGTCACTCTCATCGGCGGCCTGTGGACCGCGCAGGTCCTCGCGCTGCGGGCGGCCGCGACGGGCGCCCGGGTGGCCGTCGAGACCGGCCGCGCGCAGGCCTGGACGGCGCTGGCGCAGGCGGCGGGAGGCGGCCAGCCGTGCATCTCGCTGCACGACGTGGGGCGGGTGCCGCCGCAGGGCGCGTCCGCCGGCAGCCCGGTGGTCGTGGTCCGCGACTGCGGCATGCGGCCGCCGCGCGGCCGGGTCGTGTCCGCGCCCTGGCAGTCCGTGGTGACCCTGCTGCCGTATCTGAGCCCGGTCGCGCCCCGGCTCCTTGAGAAGTCCTCGCTCGTCGGTGTGCAGCGGGTGTCCCCGGACGAGGCCGCACAGATCGGCCGCATCATGAGCCTGCCGCGTCACGAGTACGAGGCGCTGTCCACGCTCGCGGACGGGGTGACCCTCTGGTGCACGCCGAGCGACCGCCAGTTCGTGATGACCCAGGCGACCGACGCCGAGACCGGATTGTTGGGCGGCGCGCGCCGAATGGACTGAACGACGCCAAAACGGCATGAAGTCGTTCAAGTACGTCCGTTTTTGCATCGTTTTGAACGGTCGGGGTTCTCACTCTGCGGCGCGGTCAGGTCACTTGGTGCCCGGACCGGGTCACGGGGACGGGCGGGGAGGGGCTTTCGGGCCTGCCCGGGGGTCGCCCGCGCCGATTAGGGTGGAAGGGCCCCGCCCACAACGGCACAAGGGTGCTCGACCACACCAGGAGGCAAAGTGAACGGCGATCGCGACGAGATCCACGGGGGTTGGAATCCGCCCGCCGACGATCAGTCCGACGCGGATCCCGCCGAGATGACGGGTGAGTTCACCATCGACTACACCCCGCCCGCCTGGTACACGCAGAACGCGTCGGGCGGTGCGGGGGCGGGCGGTGCCACTCCCCCGCCGCCGAGCGGAGCGCCGCTGCCGGTACCGGGGCTCCCGGCGGGCAGCGGCTTCGAGCCGAGCTGGAACACGCCGGCGGCTCCGCCGGCGGGGACGGGTGAGGTCGCTCTGCCTCCGGCGGGCACGGCTCCTGGGGGTACGGCTCCCGTCGGTGGGGTTCCGGTAGGTGCGGCTCCGCTCGGTGGGGCGGCTCCCGGGGGTACGGCTCCCGTCGGCGCGGGTGTGACGCCCGTGGCGGGGGTGCCGGTGGCCGGTGCGCCGGCGGCCGGAGCGGGTTCCCCGATGCCGGGTGGATCGGTACCGGGTGGATCGGTACCGGGTGGATCGGTGCCGGGCGCGTCCCTGGCGAGCGCCGGGGCGCCTGGTGCTCCCGTGCCGCCTGCCGCCACGCCGGGTGCCTCCGCGCCCGCTCCCGCTCCGGAGGCGTCCGCGCCCGGATCCTCCCTCGGGGGTGGGGACGTCGAGAGCGGCGCCACCGTGCGCTTCTCCCCCGCCGCGCTCCAGCGCGAGATGGCGGAGCGCGCGGCGGAGGCCTCTCCCGCGACGGCCTCCCCCGCGCCGGCGGACGCCGCGGAAGGCGCCTCCGACACGGGACAGGCACCGGGCGAGGATCAGAGCTCCGCCCCCGCCGGAGCCGTCGACGGCACCCCCGCGGAGGACACGGCCGGCAGCGCGCCGACCGGGGCCGACACGGTCGACACGACCGAAGCGTCCGACGCGCCGTCGGACGAGACCGCGCAGCCGGGGACCGAGGGTGCGCCCCCGGCGGAGCCCTCCGACACCCCCGACGCGGCGGCCGCCGAGGCGCCCGCCGCTGCCGTGGCGACTCCGGAGACCGGCGAGACCGACAACACCGCCTCCGGAACGGTCACCGGCGCCGTTCCCGCCGAGACCCCGGCCGCCCCCGCGGCTCCGGAGGCCCACCCGGCCGCCCCCGCCTCCTACCCGCCCGCCGACGCGCCCCAGGGCTTCGGCCCCGGTGTGGCTCCCGGGCCGTTCCCCGGCGCTCCCGGGCCCCTTCCCGCCGCGGGGCCGGGGGCCGGTGGGCTGCCGCCGCTGCCGCCGTCCTTCCAGCCGGCGGCTCCCGGACCCGCCCAGCAGTGGCCCGCGCAGCCGGCCCCGGGCGCCCAGCCCGCGCCGCAGGCCGCGCCGTTGCCGCCCGCCGCTCCCGGCGCCGTACCGCCGCAGGCACAGCCCCAGCCGCAGCCCCAGGCGCCCGGCTCCTACGGCTACCCGCAGGCTCCTCAGCCGCCCGCACCCGCGCCTCAGGGCGGCTACGGCTTCCCGCAGCCCGGTCCGCCTCCGCAGCAGGGCGGTTACGGCTACCCGCTGGGGGCACCTCCCGGGCAGCAGGGCCCAGGGGGACAGTCCGCGCCCCCCGGCGGTGTGCCGCCGCAGGCGCAGGTCCCGGGCGGCGGGTACGGCTACCCGCACCCCGCCGCCGTACCGCCGCAGGCCGCCGCTCCCCAGCCGCCGTACGACGGTCAGCCGCCGGTCGACCCCCGGACCGGGGTCGCCTGGCCCTCGCCGGTGACGCACGACCAGCGGGAGCGTTCGGTGCCGGGCGCCCCGCTCGGGTACAACGCGGCCGTCGAGCTCTCCTCCGACCGTCTGCTCCGGAACAACAAGCAGAAGCCGAAGTCCAGCCGTACACCCGGTGGCGCCGCCCGTTTCAAGCTCGGCGGGAAGAAGGAGGAGGCGGAGCGGCAGCGGAAGCTGGAGCTGATCCGTACCCCGGTCCTCTCCTGCTACCGGATCGCGGTCATCTCGCTCAAGGGCGGTGTCGGCAAGACCACGACGACGACCGCGCTCGGCGCGACCCTGGCGACCGAGCGGCAGGACAAGATCCTGGCGATCGACGCCAACCCGGACGCCGGAACCCTGGGGCGCCGGGTGCGGCGCGAGACCGGGGCGACCATCCGTGACCTGGTGCAGGCGATCCCGTACCTCCACTCGTACATGGACATCCGCCGGTTCACCTCGCAGGCGCCGTCCGGTCTGGAGATCCTCGCCAACGACGTGGACCCGGCCGTCTCGACGACCTTCAACGACGAGGACTACCGGCGGGCGATCGACGTCCTGGGCAAGCAGTACCCGATCATCCTGACGGACTCGGGTACGGGTCTGCTGTACAGCGCCATGCGCGGGGTGCTCGACCTCGCCGATCAGCTGATCATCATCTCCACGCCCTCCGTGGACGGCGCCTCCAGCGCCTCGACGACGCTCGACTGGCTCTCCGCGCACGGCTACGCGGACCTGGTGCAGCGCTCGATCACCGTCATCTCGGGGGTCCGCGAGACCGGAAAGATGATCAAGGTCGAGGACATCGTGCAGCACTTCCAGACGCGCTGCCGCGGTGTCGTGGTCGTGCCCTTCGACGAACACCTGTCGGCCGGTGCCGAGGTGGACCTCGACATGATGCGGCCGAAGACCCGGGAGGCGTACTTCCACCTCTCGGCGATGGTGGCCGAGGACTTCGTACGGGCCCAGCAGGCGCAGGGCCTGTGGACCGGCGACGGGCAGGGCGCGATGCCTCCGCACATGGCCCCGCCGATGCCGGGCGGCCAGCCGATGCCGGGACAGCCGATGCCGGGTCAGGCCATGCCCGGCCAGCCGATGCCGGGTCAGCCGATGCCCGGGCAGCCCGTGCCGGGGCAGTTCGCGCCCGGACAGCCCGTACCGGGTCAGCCGTACGGAGCGCCGCCCGCGCCCGGTCAGCAGATGCCGGGTCAGCCCGCCCCCGGGCAGCCGTACCCGCAGCAGCCCTACGGACAGCCGCCGGCCCCGGGTCAGCCGTACGGAGCGCAGCCCGCGCCCGGTCAGCCCTACGCGGCGCAGCCGATGCCCGGGCATCCGATGCCCGGTCAGGCCGCGCCCGGTCACGCCGCGCCGGGTCAGCCGTACGGAGCACAGCCCCTGCCCGGACAGCCGTTCGGCGCGCCCGCCGGGCAGCCCGGGATGCCCCAGGGCTGGCAGCAGCCGCAGCCCGGTCAGCCGCTGCCCCCGCAGACGGATCCGCAGGATCACGGCTCCGGGTTCCATCAGGGCCACGACCAGGCACAGGCGCAGGTCCCGCCGCCCGACTGGCACCAGGAGCAGCCCCCGGGGGCTCCGCCAGCCCCTCAGCAGTAAGGCGTCACAGGAGTAGACCAATGAGGCCCCGTACCGGTTCCCCGGTGCGGGGCCTCGTGGCATTCCCGCAGTCCACAAGGGGTTTGAGGGATCGTTGACGACGGCAGACCACCGCTGATACACCTTCGCTTCACCCATCGTCAGCCCAAGATCCACGACAGCCCGACGCGAGGTCACGTCCCATGGTCATGGTCACGAAGGCTCCACCCCGCCCCGCCCCCGTCGCCCACAGAGCACTCCGTCCGCTGCTCGCCGCCGGTGTCGCCGCCGGTGTCGCCACCGTCTCGCTCGTGGCCGTCCCCGGTACCGCCGCCGCCGACAGCAAGGCCCCGGCCACGAACACGCTCACCGTCGCCGTCTCCCAGAGCATCGACTCGCTGAGCCCGTTCCTCGCGCAGAAGCTCACCTCGACCAGCATCCACCGGCTGGCCTACGAGTACCTCACCAACTACGACGCGAAGGACGCCCGTCCCGTCCCGGGGTTCGCGACGGCGTGGACCTCCTCGCCGGACAAGCTGACGTGGACGTACACGATCCGTGAGGACTCGACCTGGTCCGACGGGAAGCCGGCCACCGCCGAGGACGCGGCCTGGACCTTCAACAAGATGATGACCGACCCGAACGCCGCCACCGCCAACGGCAGCTTCACGGCCAACTTCGAGCGGGTCACGGCGCCCGACCCGCGGACGCTCGTGATCCGCCTGAAGAAGCCCCAGGCGACGATGACGGCGCTCGACGTGCCGATCGTGCCGAAGCACGTCTGGGAGAAGGTCGGCGACTTCTCGAAGTTCAACAACGACAAGCAGTTCCCCATCGTCGGGAACGGGCCCTTCGTCATCACGGACTTCAAGGTCGACCAGTACATCAAGCTCAAGCCGAACAAGAAGTTCTGGCGGGGCGCGCCGAAGTTCGACGAGCTGGTCTTCAAGTACTACAAGGACGGGGACGCCGCCGTCGCCGCCCTCCAGAAGGGCGAGGTGTCCTTCGTACCGAACCTGACGCCCGCCCAGGCCGCCGCGCTCACGACGCAGAAGAACATCACGGTCAACGACGCGCCCGGCCGCCGGTTCTACGCCCTCGCCACCAACCCGGGCGCCAAGGCCCAGGACGGCAAGACCTTCGGCAACGGGCACAAGGCGCTGCTCGACCCGGCCGTCCGCAAGGCACTCTTCCTCGCGGTCGACCGGACGACCATCGTGGACAAGGTCTTCCAGGGCCACGCCGTCGAGGGCGAGGGATACATCCCGCCGCGCTTCGGCTCGTACTTCTGGAAGCCGGAGGCCGGGCAGAAGCGGGCGTACGACCCCGCCGCGGCGGAGAAGACGCTCGACGCGGCCGGGTACCGGAAGAACGCCGCGGGGAAGCGGCTCGGCAAGGACGGCAAGCCGCTGGAGTTCCGGATCCTCTGCCACGCCACCGACCCGAACGACAAGGCGGTCGGCAAGTACCTCCAGGAGTGGTGGGGCAAGCTGGGCATCGGACTGAAGGTCGAGTGCCTGGACAGCGTCTCCGACCCCTGGGTCAAGGGCGACTACGACCTGGCCTTCGACGGCTGGTCGGTCAACCCCGACCCGGACTACGTCCTGTCGATCCACACCTGCGGCACGCTCCCCGCGACCCCGAAGGACTCCGGAGCGACCGACAACTTCATCTGCGACAAGGAGTTCGACGGGCTCTACGCGCGGCAGGCGGTCGAGTACGACGCCGCCAAGCGGGCGGATCTGGTGAAGCGGATGCAGTCCCGGCTGTACGACACGGGGTACATGAACATCATGGCCTACCCGAACGCCCTCGAGGCGTACCGCACGGACCAGATCGCGTCCATCACGACCATGCCCGAGGCAGCCGGAAACCTGTGGGGCCAGGACGGCTACTGGAGCTGGTGGTCGGCCGTGCCCACGGCCAGGGCCGCCGGCTCCGACGGCGGCTCGTCCACCGGGGTGATCGTCGGCGTCGGCGTGGCCGTGGTGGCCGTGGTCGGCGCCGGCATCGTCCTCGGCCTGCGCCGCCGCTCCACCGCCGACGACCGCGAGTAGGACGTGACGACGGCAAGCACCGCAGCCGACGTGGCGCGGGCCGAGAAGGCCCCCGCCACGGACGGCGCGTCCCGCACCGGTTCCTCCCTCGGCTATCTCCGCCACGCGGCGGGGAAGCTGGGCGGCGCGCTCGTCTCGCTCTTCGCCGTACTGGTCACCAGCTTCTTCCTCTTCCGGATCATCCCCGGTGACCCGGTGAGGGCGATGACGCACGGCGTGCCCACGTCAGCCGAACAGCTCGCCACCCTGAGGCGTCAGTTCGGGCTCGATCTGCCGCTGTGGCAGCAGTTCACCGACTACTGCGCCAAGGCGCTGAGCGGCGATCTCGGCACCTCGTTCCAGTTCCGTACCCCCGTCGGGGAGCTGATCGCGGAGAAGCTCCCGGCGACCCTGCTGCTCACCGGGGTCGCCGTGGTGATCTACTCGGCGCTCGGGCTCTGGCTCGGCACCCGCTCGGCGTGGCGGCACGGCGGTCTCGGCGACAGGCTGAACACCGGGATCGCGCTGACCCTGTGGTCGGTGCCCTCCTTCTGGCTGGGGCTGCTGCTGATCATCGTGTTCTCCGTGGGCATGGGTCCGATCCCGGGGCTGTTCCCGACCGGCGGCATGGAGTCGGGGACCGGCGAGACCGGTTTCGCGTACGTCCTCGACGTCGCCCACCATCTGGTGCTGCCCGTCGTCACGCTCGTGGCCGTCGGCTACGCCCAGACCCTGCTCGTGATGCGTTCCTCGCTGCTCGACGAGATGGGCGGCGACTATCTGACCACCGCGCGGGCGAAGGGGCTGCGCGACGACGCCGTGCGCCGCCGGCACGCCGTACCGAACGCGCTCCTGCCGACCGTCACCATGATCTTCATCAATCTGGGCCATGTGGCCGCCGGTTCGATCCTGGTGGAGACCGTGTTCTCCTGGCCGGGGCTCGGCGGGCTGTTCTACCAGGCACTGAGCGTGCCCGATCTGCCGCTGGTCCAGGGCCTGTTCGTGGTCTTCGCCGGAGCGATGATCGTGATGAACCTGATCGCCGACCTGCTCTATCCGCTGCTCGACCCCCGGGTGGGCCGATGACCTCCACACAACCGACCGGCGGCCGGTCGACGTCGTCACTGACCTGGGAACGCCGCCGGAACACGATGGCCCGTTTCTGGAAGGCGTACCGCGGGCACCGGGCCGGGCTCCTCGGCCTCGCCGGCCTGGCGCTGATCGCGCTGCTCGCGCTCACCGCCCCGCTGTTCGTCGGCGCCGACGTGCAGTCGGTGACGAAGGCCCCCGGCACGGCCCTGGAGGCACCCAGCCTCGAATTCCCGCTCGGCACGGACCAGTTCGGGCGCTCGCTGCTCGGCCTGCTGATCTGGGGAGCGCGGATCTCGCTGCTCGTGGGCCTCCTCGCGGCGGGTCTCTCGGTCGCCATCGGCACCCTGGTGGGCATCATCGCCGGACACTACGGCGGCTGGTTCTCGACCGTCGTCATGCGGATCACCGACTGGTTCCTGGTGATGCCGGCCCTCGTGCTCGCGATCGTGCTCGCCACCGTCATGTCCCGGTCGATGTGGACGGTGGTCCTGGCGATCGGCGTGACCTGCTGGCCGACCACCGCCCGCCTGGTCAGGGCGCAGACGATCGCGGTGGAGTCCCGTCCGTACATCGAGCGGGCGACCGCGCTCGGCGGCGGCCACGGGCACGTCATGAGCAAGCACGTGCTGCCCAACGTGATGCCGCTGGTGCTCGCGCAGACCACGCTCGGCATCTCCAGCGCCATCCTCACCGAGGCGACCCTCGCCTTCCTCGGGCTCGGTGATCCGACGGTGGTCTCCTGGGGCGGGATGCTCCAGGACGCGCGGGAGGCGGGCGCCGTCTCCTCCGGGCACTGGTGGTACCTGGCCCCGCCCGGCATCGCCATCGCCCTGGTCGCGCTCGCCTTCACCCTGTGCGGTCGCGCGGTGGAGTCCGTGCTCAACCCGAAGCTGGGGGTGGGACGATGAACACACAGAACCTCCTGGAAGTACGGGACCTCAAGGTGACGTACGGCTCGGGCGCGGCCGCCGTGCCCGCCGTACGCGGGGTCGACCTGACCCTGGAGGCGGGCAGCAAGCTGGGGGTGGCGGGCGAGTCCGGCTGCGGCAAGTCCACGCTCGCGCTCGCGCTGCTACGGCTCCTGCCGGCCTCGGCGCGGATCGAGGGCCGGATCCTGCTCGACGGCGACGACGTCCTCGCCATGACCTGGGGACGTCTCAGGGCCGTGCGTTGGGCGGGTGCCTCGATCGTCTTCCAGGGCGCGATGCACTCGCTCAACGCGGTGCACCGGATCGGGGACCAGATCGCCGAGCCGCTGCTCGTCCACGGCCACGCGACCCCGACGGCGGCCCGCAGACGCGCGGGTGAGCTGCTCGAACACGTCGGTCTGCCCGCCGCGCGGGCGGCCGCCTATCCGCACGAGCTGTCCGGCGGGCAGCGGCAGCGGGTGATGATCGCGATGGCCCTCGCCTGCGATCCCCGGCTGATCGTCGCGGACGAGCCGACGACCGCGCTCGACGTGATGATCCAGGCGCAGATCCTGCGGCTGATCGAGCGGCTCGTCGCCGAGCAGTCCATCAGCCTCCTGATGATCAGCCACGACCTCGCGGTCCTCGCGGACACCTGCGACCGGCTCGCCGTGATGTACGCGGGCCGGGTCGTCGAGGAGGGGCCGGCTCGGGCGGTGTACGAGGCCGCCCGCCACCCCTACGGTCGCGCGCTGTCCTCGGCGTTCCCCCGCATCGGGGACCTCGCGTCCCGGCGGGCGCCGCGCGGCCTGCCGGGCGACCCGCCGGACCCGGCGGACCTGCCGGGGGGCTGCACCTTCCATCCGCGCTGCCCGGTGGCGGTGGACACCTGCGGGACGAGCGACCAGGAACTGCGGGAGGCGGGCGCGGGACACCGGGCCGCCTGCGTCCATGTGGGGAGTACGTCATGAGTACGGAGACATCCGCGGGGCCGCTGCTCTCGGCGCGCGGTCTGCACGTCGCCTTCCCCGGGCGGCGGGGCGCGCCGACCGCGCGCGCGGTCGACGGGGTGGACCTGGACATCGGCGCGGGCGAGATCGTGGCCCTTGTCGGGGAGTCGGGGTGCGGCAAGACGACGCTCGCGCGTTCGCTGCTCGGTCTTGTGCGGCCCACGTCGGGGACGGTCGCCTTCGACGGGCAGCCGCTCGGGTACTCCGCCGGGGCCCTCAAGGCCTACCGGAAGCGGGCCCAGCTGGTGCTCCAGGACCCGAGCGGTTCGCTGAACCCCCGGCACACCGTGTACGACGCGGTGGCGGAGGGGCTGCGGATCCACGGACTCCACCGGTCGGAGCGCGACGAGCGGGAGGCGGTCGCCGGGGCGCTCGCGCGGGCCGGGCTCCGGCCCCCGGAGCGCTTCTTCCTGCGCTATCCGCACGAGCTGTCCGGCGGCCAGCGGCAGCGGGTGGTGATCGCGGGGGCGCTGGTCCTGGAGCCCGAACTCATCGTCGCCGACGAGCCGGTGGCGTCCCTCGACGCGTCCGTACGGGGCGAGATCCTGGCGCTGCTGCTGCGCCTGCGCGACGAACTCGGGCTCGCCGCTCTGGTGGTGACCCATGATCTGGGGCTCGCGTGGAACATCGCGGACCGGGTGGCGGTGATGTATCTGGGGCGGGTCGTGGAGACCGGCACGGTCGAGTCCGTACTGACCCGTCCCCAACACCCCTATACCAGGGCGCTGTTGTCGGTGCTGCCGGAGTCCGGTGGCGCTCCGGTGGTGCTGACCGGCGAGCCCCCGGACCCGTCCCGCATCCCTTCCGGGTGCCGCTTCCACGCCCGCTGCCAGGTCCTCGCCTCCGGCGAGGCGGCGGCGGTCGCGGACCGCTGCCGGGGCGAGGGCCTGCCGGTCCTGGGCGGCGGCGGGACCCAGGAGGTGGCCTGCCACTGGGTGACGCGGCAGGCCGCGGTCTGAGCCGGTCCGGCTCAGCGGACGCCGGGCTCCGCGGCGGGCTCGGCGGGCGCGTCCACCGGTGCGGGCCGGCCGACGGGGTACCCCTGCTCCACGGGCTCGGCCGGGGCGCCGACCTGCCCCTCCTGCTCGGCCTCCGTGGGCCCCCCGGGCTTGGCGGGCCCCGAGGGCTTGGCCGCGCCGTCCGCGGGGGCCGCCTTGGGCAGGATCTCGCACGAGCTGATGGACGTACGGGTGGAGACGGACTTCACCGTGCAGGTGTCCTTGCCGACACCGGCGTCCACGGAGCCCCAGTGCGGGCCGACGGTCAGGATCGCGCCGCCGGGTCCGCTGATCTCGTCGTCCCCGGGCCCGGCCTGGATCATGCCGCCGGACTCGGGACCGAGCGCCGCCGCCTCGATGGTGTCGGCCTCGCTGCCGCCGAGGACCCGGCCGGAGAAGTCGATCGTGCCCACCTTGATGGTGTCGACGCCGTCGTTGCCGGTGACGATGCCGCCGCCCCGGTTGAACTTGCCGGGCGCGCCGGTGACCGAGCCGGTGGTGATCTTGTCGTCGCCGTCGTCGCCGTGGACGACCGCGCCGTGCTCCGCGCCGTCACCCGCGACGGTGGCGACCTTGATGATGTCGTTGCCCCGGTTGCCCCGGACCATGCTGGAGGCGTTCTGCGGCACGAGGTGCTTGGCACGGATGACGTCGTCGCCCTCGCCCCCCATCACGGCCGAGTCGATGACGAGGCCGCGTACCTCGATCATGTCGTTCCCGTCGCCGCCCCAGACGGTGACGTTCTCCAGGTCGCTGTCGCAGAAGATGTTGTCGTCGTTGTTGGTCCCGCTGACGATCTCGCCGGGCGGGGCGGCGACACCGTTCACCCAGCACTGGTGCATGGGGACCCGGCCCGCGAGGGGCGTGGACGCCTCGGCGGGTGCGCCGGCGAGCGAGGCGGCGGCCGCTCCGGCGACCAGCGCGGTGAGCGCGGCGGAGCCTCGCAGGGCCTTCGGGCGCCTGCTGCGGGGGGAGGGTGGCGTGGCGGACATGGCTCTCCTCTGCTGGGGCGGTTCGTCGGTTCGTCGGACACGGCGTCCGGGGTCGTCACGGGGCTCGTACTCGTACACGTACGCGGTGGTCGGCGCTCGGCGCTCAGGCGGCCGTACGGGCCGGCTGGAGCGACGGCGAGTAGCCCACGATGCGGCGGGTCCCGAGGTTCGGCTCGGAGGTGACCGGGGCGTTCGTCCACCGTCCGAGGCACATCTCGGCGGTGATCCCGGGGCCGAAGCCGGCGAGGATCCCCCGCGCGCCCTCGGGCTGCCCGCCCTCCTCGAAGAGCCGGCGGACGGCGTCCAGGACCACGGCGCTGGCGATGTTGCCGTACTCCGTGAGCGTGGCACGGCTGAACCGGAACGCCTCGGGGGGCACTTCGAGGAAGCGGCTCAGGTCGTCGAGGATGCGCGGCCCGCCCGCGTGGATGATGTAGAAGTCCAGCTTCCCGGCGTCCCAGCCGTGTTCTCCCGCGACCTCGCGGAGCGCCGGGGCGAGCGGCTCCATCGTGCCGGGCACCCGCTTGTCGAGCAGGAAGTGGAAGCCGGTGGCGCGGACGCTGTAGGCGATCCAGTCCTCGGTGTCGGGGACGAGGTGGGAGCTGTTGCGCTCCAGGGCGATCCCGGTGCCGCCCCGGCCGCGCACCACGGCGGCGGCGACCGCGTCGCCGAAGAGGCCGTTGGAGAGCAGCGAGCCGACGCCCAGGTCGGTGGGCTGGTAGCAGAGCGAGCAGAACTCGCAGGCCACGATGAGGACGTTGGCATCGGGGTAGGCGGTGCAGAAGTCGTGTGCCCGGTTGATCGCCGCTCCGCCGGCGGCGCAGCCGAGCTGCGCGATGGGGAGCTGGCGGGTGTGGCTGGGGAAGCCCATGGTGTTGATCATCCAGGCGGTCAGGGACGGCATCATGAAGCCCGTGCACGAGACGTAGACGATCATGTCGATGTCCGCCGGGCGCAGCGTCGCGTTGTCCAGGGCCTCCCGGACGACGCCCGGGACGCGGGCCTTGGCCTCTGCCTCGTAGCGGATGTTGCGTTCCTCGAAGCCTGGATGCTTCAGGGTCTCCTCGATGGGCTGGACAATGTGTCTCCTGGTCACCCCGGTGTTGCCGATCAGGCGTAGGGCCAGGGCCAGTTGAGGATGCCCCTGATGGTGTGAGCGGGCGAGGTCGAGGGTCTCCTCCATCGTGATCACGTGCTCGGGCACGGACACCGCGGGCTTGCACAAAGTCACCACGACACTCGCTCCTTCGTCTCGTTCGCGTGAACTGCCGCCCACACTCACCCGGTGATCGCGACCCCGCAACCGCGAGCGCCACCGGACGCCTACGCTGGGTGAGGGGCGGGGCCTCCGGAGGGTGCTCCGTTCAGGGGGCTGTGGGCGCTCGGCGGATCGCCGCCGTCCGCCGCCGGGAACAGCCACCCCATGACCTCCGAGACGACCGCCGAACCGGCGTCAGAAGCGACACCCTCCGAACGGACGACCGCCGGCTCCCCGCCGCCCCCGCCCGCCCGTACCTGGGCCGTCGACGACCTCCCCGCCCTCGCCTTCGACCCGCTGCTCACCGAACTCCTCGACAAGGAGCCCGTCGCCCGCATCCGGCTGCCGTTCACCGCGGAGAACGAGGCCTGGCTGGTGACGCGGTACGAGGACGTGCGCGCGGTGACCTCCGACCCCCGGTTCAGCCGGACGGCGCTGCTCGACCGGCAGGTCACCAGGATGACCGGCCACATGGTGGCCTCGAAGGCGGCCCTGAACTACGCCGATCCGCCGTACCACACCCAGCTGCGCAAGGCGGTGACCAAGGCGTTCACCGGACAGAGCACCAAACGCCTGCGTCCCCTGGCCCAGGCGAGCACCGACCGCTTCCTGGACGCGATGGAGGCGGCCGGCCGGCCCGCCGACCTGATGAGGCACCTGCACGGCCCGCTGCCGATGGCTGTGGTCTGCGACCTGCTCGGCGTCCCCGACGAGGACCGGGCGGAGCTGGCCTCCTGGCCCGACCTCATCCTGTCGTCGGGACCCGGACCGGAGAGCAGCCGGGCAGCCAAGGCCCACATCCACGGCTATGTCACCCGGCTGCTCGACCGGCGGCTCGCCGAACCGCAGGACGATCTCGCGGGGGTGCTCGCCGAGTCCCTCGCGGAGGGCAGGATCAACGCCGAAGAGGCCGTCTCGCTGGCCATGGCCATCCTGATCAGCGGCGCCCACGCGGTACGGAACAACAGCGCCAACATGGTCTACGTGCTGCTCACCCGGCCGGAGCTCGCGGACCGGCTGCGCGCCGAGCCCGAGCTGCTGCCCCAGGCGGTGGACGAGCTGCTGCGGTGGATCCCGCACCGGAACGGGGTGGGGCTGCCGCGGATCGCGACGGAGGACGTCGAGATCGGCGGGGTGCTGATCCGGGCGGGTGAGGCGGTGTACGCCTCCTACCTCGCGGCGAACCGCGACCCGGAGGCCTTCGAGGACCCGCACACCCTCGACTTCGACCGGGAGGGCATCGGGCATGTCTCCTTCGGGCACGGTCCGCACCACTGCATGGGCGCCATGCTCACCCGCATGGAGTCCGAGGTGATGCTGTCGACGCTGCTGCGCCGCTATCCGGACCTGCGGCTCGCGGGAAGCCCCGAGGACGTGGTGTGGCAGTCGAAGGGGCTGATCCGCGGCCCGAAGGAGCTCTTCGTCACCTGGTGAGCGGTACGGAGGAGGCGGCGGCCGGGCTCAGACCTGCGGGTGCTCCCGGTCGTACGCCTCCGTGAGCTCCCGGCAGCGCTTCACGTCGCCCGCCATCGCCAGGAGCAGATCGTCCAGGGTGTCGAACTTGAGCATCCCCCGCACGTACTCCAGGAAGTCCACGGCCACGTGCAGCCCGTACAGGTCGAGCCCCTCGCGGTCGATCGCGTACGCCTCGACCGTCCGCTCCGTGCCGTCGAACTGCGGGTTCGTACCGACCGAGATGGCCGCCGGCATCCGCTCCCCCGCCGCCGTCAGCCAGCCCGCGTAGACGCCGTCCGCCGGGATCGCCGTGTGCGGCAGGGTCTCGACGTTGGCCGTCGGGAAGCCGAGCTCGCGGCCGCGCTGCGCGCCCCGGACCACGATGCCCTCGACCCGGTGCGGACGGCCGAGGATCTCGGCCGCCCCCGCCATGTCGCCCTCGGCGACGAGCCGGCGGGTGAGCGTGGAGGAGAACGGCCGGCCGCCGCCCGCCGTGCCGCTGACGAACAGGTCGATGACCTCGACCTCGTAGTCGTAGGTGGCGCCCAGCTCGGTGAGGAAGGCGACGTCTCCTGCGGCCCGGTGCCCGAAGCGGAAGTTGGGGCCCTCGATGACGGCCTTGGCGTGCAGCTTGTCGACGAGCACCTTGACGATGAAATCGGCCGGGGACAGCTGGGAGAACTCGGCGGTGAACGGCAGCACGAGCACCGCGTCCACACCGAGGCCGGCCACCAGCTCGGCGCGCCGGTGGTGCGGGGCGAGCAGCGGCGGATGGCTGCCGGGCCGTACGACCTCGGAGGGGTGCGGGTCGAAGGTGACCACGACGGCGGGGACGCCGAGCTCCCTCGCGCGCTCGACGGCCCGCCCGATGATCAGCTGGTGCCCGCGGTGCACACCGTCGTAGGAGCCGATGGTGACGACGCTGCGCCCCCAGTCCTGGGGAATGTCCTCCAAGCCACGCCAGCGCTGCACTGTGACCGCTCCTCGTCCGCCTGTTCGCCGATTACGCAGGTCTAAGACTGCCATGCCCACGGCCGTCGGTTCGCATCGGCATGGACGTGCCGTGGGTCCGCAGCGCCTGGAGGGTCTCGGGACCGAGCAGCGGCACCCAGTCGCCGGGGCGGGCGACCGTCCAGCGGGCGAGCAGCGCGGCGAACGGCGGCCGCGCGCGGGCGAGTCCCGCGAGGGCCGGGTCGAGCCGCCCCGCGCCCTCGGGGGTACGGGCCCACAGGGCGCCGACCCGGTGGGTGAGCTCCCGGGTGCGGGGCTCGCTGCGGGACTCGGCGCCCTCGGCGGCGGCCGTCAGGAGGGCCTCGAGGACGCTCAGCTCCCCCGCTTCGGCCTCGTACCGCTCGTGGGTGAGGAGTACGTCGAGCAGTTCGGCACGCAGGTGGCGGGAGGCACCGGTGCCGGGAGCGGCGAGAACGGGGGCGAGCGCGCGGCGGACGGGGGCGGGGCGGCCCCGGATCAACCCGGTGACCAGGGGGTGGAGCACGGCCCTGGCCGCCGGGCCGTCCTCGAACCGGCGGTCGACGAAGTCGGCCACGTGCCGCGCGCCCTCGGGGTGGCGGGCGGCGTAGTCGCGGACGAGGACGGCGATCCGGCGGGCGAGGGCGGGCGTGTCGACCTCGGCGAGGGCGCGCAGGGCGGCGGCCGGAACCTCGCCCGCCCCGCGCAGCCGGGCCCCGAAGGCGGCGAGCACCGGTCCCGGGTCGGTGGCCAGGGCCTCGGCGAGGGCGCCCGCCGGGACCCGGGGCTCGGCGAGGGCGCGGGGCAGATGGCGGGCGCGGCTGTGCGGGTCCCTGATCAGGAGGCCCAGAGCGGCTCCGTGGAGGGCCTGGTCGCCGGGGCGGGCGAGCAGCGCGAGAGCGGCGTAGCGGAGGAGCTCCCGGTCGGCGGAGGTGGTGGTGTGTCCGGCGACCAGGTCTCCGTACGCGGCGGCGGCGACGCGCCGCTCCGGGCGCCCGTCGTCGTGGGCCCACCGGTCGACGGCCCGGCAGACGGCGGCGGGCTCGTCCTCGGCGAGGGCGGCGAGCAGGCCTTCGGCGAGCGGATGGGCGGTGGAGACGAGCGCCTCGCACAGGTCGTCGACGGCGAGCGCCCGATGGGTGTGCAGCAGGGCCTGGGCGGCGGTGGCGACGGTCGCGTGCGGGGCGGCGGGGAGGGGACGGTCGTCGCCGAACCAGCGGCAGAGGAGCGGCTGGACACCCCGGGGGTCTGCGGCGAGCATCCCCGCGACGGCGTCGAGAATCCGGTCCCCGCCGGTCTCGTGACCGGCCCCACGGCCGGGCGCCGGGTCGGCGGGTACGAGCCGCCGCAGCAGATCGATCCGCTCGTCCTCACCGAGCGGGAGCGCGAGCCAGAACGCGGTGCCGAAGGCGGCGAAGACCGGACGGTGCCCCGGCCGGCCGCCGACCCGGTCGGCGAGCGACCGGAGGACGGGCAGATACGGCCGCGGGTCCCCCACTCGCCGCACGGTCTCCTCGAACAGCCGCGCGGCCCACCAGACGGCGCCGGCGTACGGGTGGGACGCCGGGGGATACTCGGGCCCCGTGTCCCCGTCGGCGAAGCGGTCGAGGGAGTCGGCGAGGGCCGCGAGGTGGGGGGCCAGGCCGGCCGGTCCCTGTTCGCGGTGGAGGCGCAGCATCGCCTGGAGGACGGGCCCGATGCGGTGCCGCGGCACGGGCGGCCGGCCGGCCCCCGGTTCCGATTCGCCGGCGGTGCGCTGCCGGGGGACGTCGGCGCCGGGCCCGGCGGTCGGACCGCCGGCACGCGCGGGAGGAGCGGGGTCGCTCGTCGCGTCCGGGGTGAGGAAGGACGGGTGCTCCCCTGCGGGTGAACGCGCCCCTGCCCCCGTGCCCGGCGCCCCGTCCCCCGGGCGGGGAGCGGGCTCCGGCGGCGCGTCGTCGTGGCGGCTGTGGACCAGTGCGTGCAGGGCCGCGTCCAGGTCCAGATGGGCCGCCTGCACCCAGTCGGCGAGTTCCTCGTGGGCGAACCGGTAGCCGGAGCCCGCCGGGACGAGCAGCCCCTCGGTGAGGACGGCCGAGGCCCAGCCGTCCCGCCAGGGGAAGAGTTCCTCGAAGGAGGAGCGGTCGAGGACGCCGTGCCCCGGACCGAGGCACCGGCGGGCCGCCTCGTGGACCTGGCCGGTCACGCGCGCGGCGAGCCGGCGTACGGCGGTCCCCCGGACGAGTGGCCGGGAGCCCGCGGCGATCCGGACGGCGATCCGCAGGCAGAGGAGGTCGAGGTAGGCGGTGAAGATCTCCTCGCGTCCCGGCCGCCCCGGTACGTCCGCCGGCAGCGCGGCCCGTACCTCGGCGAGCAGTCGCAGGGCGAGCGGGTGCCGGGCGTCGGCCTCGGCGAGGTCGGTCTCCCGGAGGCCGTATCCCTCGCGTACGGCCTGGGCCTCCGTCGCGGAGTACGACCCGAGGACGAGGGCGGGAGGCTGCCCGGCCCCGGGCCCGCCCCCGGGTGCGTCCCCGGAGCCGGTGGCCGGCCGGTGCGGCGCCTCCGGGGTGTAGAGGGCGCCGGCCAGTTCCCAGTGCTCGGGACGGCAGGCGGTGACGAGGCGGACGTGGTGGGCGCGGAGCCAGCCCTCGGTGGCCGCGGTCCACTCGGCGAGCCGGTGGGCGAGGAGCGGCGGCATCTCCTCGGGGCCGTCGAGGACGACGAGGAGCGGCCGGCCCGCCTCGTGGGCGAGGGCCGCGGCCCGTTCCGGGGTCACGGTGGTTGTGTCGCCGAGCGCCCCGGAGGCCGCGACGATACGGCCCGCCTGGTGCAGGGCGCGGCCGACGGCGTCGGCGACCGAGCGGTCGTCGGCGCGCAGGTCGGCGCCGCGCAGCCGGACGGTGGGGGCGGGTGCGACGCCCCGGGCGCGGCGGGCGCAGAGCGCGGCGAGTGCCGTGGTGCGTCCGGTGCCGGGGGCGCCGACGAGCGCGAGGACGGGCGCCTCTCCCGCGGTGAAGCGGGTGAACTCCCGGACGCATTCGGGACGTTCGACGGGCTCGGGCCAGGGGTCGGGTTCCCGCACGGGCCCGCCGGACGTGGCGGTCAGTTCCAGGATCCCGGCGAGGTTGAGGTCGGGTCCGTAGGCGGGGACGGTCGCCGCGTTGCGCCGGAGCAGGGCGGTGAGGGGGCCTTCGGGCCGGAGCGGCACCGCGTATCCGGCGGCCTCGCGGTCGCCGTACAGGGCGGTGCCGAGGACGGCGAGGACGGTGCCGGTGGCGGTGTCGAGGACGGGGCCGCCGGCGGCCTGTCCGCCGCGGCGGAGGGCCTCGGCGCCCTCGGTGCCGATGGCGAGTTCGAGGGCGTCGGCGAGGGTGTGGAACCGGTCGGCGGCGGCGTACGTGACGGCGGCGGGGCCGAGCACCCGCGCCTCGCGCCAGCCGTGGGCGGCGATCCGTACGTAGGTGCCGGGTTCGATCTCGGTGCGGGTCGCGAGGGGCAGCGGCCGGACGCCGAGTCCCTCGGTCCGTACGAGGGCGAGTCCGCTCTCCGGCAGGGATGTGACCGCCTCGGCCTCGGCGAGCCAGCTGCGGTCGCCGGGGGCGTGCAGGAGGACACGGCTGAGCCCGTCGACGGCTTCGTGGCTGGTGACGACCGTTCCGTGGTGGTCGGCGAGGAAACCGGTGCCGCGCGGCCGGCCCGCCAGATCGCAGATCCGTACCAGCGTCGCCAGGTCCCCGCGTCCCATGGTGACGACGGTAGGTCGCCGTGATCACTCCGAGGCGCAGGCTGGGCGAACACGCCCCCTGGCGCTCCCCCGTTCACTCCGAGCGCCTCCCCGAAGGGGTGATTCTTCGGCGTTCCGCCGGACAGGCTCTGCCGGGGGAACGACGTGGGGGGGGGCCCCGCGCCGGGCCCCCCCCCCCCCCCGGGGGGGCGGAGCCGGGGGGTGTGGCCGAAAACGGGGGGGGGGTTGGGATTGGCCCCCGGGGGGAGAGCCCCCCCGGCGGGGTTCCATAAGGGCCC
>NZ_JBHVZO010000017.1:40142-181709 GCF_042879855.1 Streptomyces sp. NPDC058326
CCCCGCCGCCCCGCCCGGTGGGGTTTTTGGGGGGGCGCCCGCCGGCCCGGCCGGGCGGGGGGCACGCGGGGGGGGGGCCCCGCCGCGCGGCCCCCCCCCACAGGAGCGTCGAAGCCGGTCGGTTCAGCCGAAGACGGCGAGGCTCTTGGCCTTGCCCCGCTGGTCCTCGACCAGCGCGAGCAGCTTCCCTTCAGGACCGAAGACGGCGACCGGCCCCGCCGGGTACTCCGGCATCTCCAGGCGGACGCCGTTGAGCAGCAGCTTGGCCCGCTTCTCGTCGACGTCCCACCGGGGGAACGCCGCCGTGGCCGCGTCGGCGACCGGCATGACCGTGAGCTCCTCCTGGAGCTGGTCGAGCGTCTTCGCCGAGTCCAGCTTGTACGGGCCGACCCGGGTGCGGCGCAGCGCGGTCAGGTGTCCGCCCACACCGAGCCCGGCGCCGAGGTCCCGGGCGAGCGCCCGGATGTACGTACCGGAGGAACAGACGACGGAGACGACGAGGTCGACGACGGGGGTGCCGTCCTCGGCGGTCGCCTCGCGGACGTCGTACACCTGGAAGGAGGAGACGGTGACCGGACGGGCCGGGATCTCGAACTCCTCGCCGCCACGCACCCGCGCGTACGACCTCTTGCCGTCGATCTTGATGGCCGAGACCTTCGACGGGACCTGCATGATCGCGCCGGTGAGCTCGGCGACGCCCGCGTCGATGCCCTCACGGGTGACCTTCGAAGCGTCGACCGACGCCGTGATCTCGCCCTCGGCGTCGTCGGTGATCGTCGTCTGGCCCAGCCGGATGGTGCCCAGGTACTCCTTCTCGGTCAGCGCGAGGTGACCGAGAAGCTTGGTCGCCCGCTCCACGCCGAGAACGAGGACGCCGGTGGCCATGGGGTCGAGCGTGCCGGCGTGGCCGACGCGGCGGGTCCTGGCGATCCCGCGCATCTTGGCCACGACGTCGTGCGAGGTGAAGCCCGACGGCTTGTCGACGATGACAAGTCCGTCGGGGGTCTTTGCTGCGTTGCTCATTCGGCGGCTTCGTCCTCGCCCGGCTTCTTGTAGGGGTCGGCCTCGCCCGCGAAGGTGGCGCCCGAGGACGCCTCCCGCACCTGGGCGTCGGAGGCTCGCGCCTTGTCGAGGAGGTTCTCGATGGTCTTGGCGTTCTCCGGGAGGGCGTCGGCCACGAAGGCGAGCGTCGGGGTGAACTTGGTCCCGGCCGCGCGGCCCACGGCCGAACGGAGGATGCCCTTGGCGCTCTCCAGGCCGGCGGCGGCGCTGGCCCGCTCCTCGTCGTCGCCGTAGACCGTGTAGAAGACCGTGGCCTCCCGCAGGTCGCCGGTGACGCGGGTGTCCGTGATGGTCACGTGCGTACCCAGGCGGGGGTCCTTGATGCCGCGCTGCAGCTTCTCGGCGACCACCTCCCGGATGAGGTCTGCCAGCTTCTTCGCCCGCGCGTTGTCGGCCACTGGTCCTTCTCCTTCTTTGCCTTGCTCAAATCAGTCTTCATCAGTGTGGAGCCTGCGGCGCACCGACAACAGCTCCACCTCGGGGCGGGCGGCGACGAGCCGCTCGCACCGGTCCAGTACGTCGCTGAGGTGCCCCGGTTCTCCCGACACCATCGCGACGCCGATCTCGACCCGCCGGTGGAGGTTCTGGCCGCTGACCTCCGCCACGCTCACCGCGAACTTCCGCTGGAGTTCGGCGACGATCGGCTTGACCACAGAACGTTTCTCCTTCAACGAACGTACGTCGCCGAGGAGCAGATCGAAGGACAGTGTCCCCACATACATGTGTGTCCGGATGTCCCGCCGGTTCGGGTTCGGTGTGCCCGCCGACCACTCGGCGGGGACACCGGAAACCGTACACGCAACGGCCGGGGCCGATCGACGGAATACTTTCCGCCGACCGGCCCCGGCTCACGCTGACGATCGGACGCGATCAGGCGCGCGGCTTCTCGCGCATCTCGTACGTCGCGATGACGTCGTCGATCTTGATGTCGTTGAAGTTTCCGAGGTTGATACCGCCCTCGAAGCCTTCGCGGATCTCGGTGACGTCGTCCTTGAAGCGGCGCAGACCGTGGATCGTGAGGTCCTCGGCGACGACCTTGCCGTCGCGGATGAGGCGCGCCTTGGTGTTGCGCTTGACCTCGCCGGAGCGGATGAGAACACCGGCGATGTTGCCCAGCTTGGACGAGCGGAAGACCTCGCGGATCTCCGCCGTACCGAGCTCGACCTCTTCGTACTCCGGCTTGAGGAGACCCTTCAGGGCCGCCTCGATCTCCTCGATGGCCTGGTAGATCACCGAGTAGTACCGGACGTCGACGCCCTCGCGCTCCGCCATCTGCGCGGCACGGCCGGCCGCACGGACGTTGTAGCCGATGACGATGGCGTCGGAGCCCATCGCCAGGTCGATGTCGGACTCGGTGACCGCACCCACACCGCGGTGCAGGACACGGATGTCGACCTCTTCGCCGACGTCGAGCTGGAGCAGCGAGGCCTCCAGGGCCTCGACCGCACCGGACGCGTCGCCCTTGATGATGAGGTTGAGTTCCTGGACGAGACCGGCCTTGAGCACCTTGTCGAGGTCCTCGAGGGACACCCGGCGGACGCGCTTGGCGAAGGCGGCGTTGCGCTCACGCGCAGCGCGCTTCTCGGCGATCTGACGCGCCGTACGGTCCTCGTCGACCACCAGGAGGTTGTCGCCGGCACCCGGCACGTTGGTGAGACCGAGCACCAGGACGGGAGTCGACGGGGTCGCCTCCTCGACGTTGTTGCCCTTGTCGTCGAGCATCGCCCGGACGCGGCCGTACGCGTCGCCGACCACCACGGTGTCGCCGATGCGCAGCGTTCCGCGCTGGACCAGGACGGTCGAGACGGCACCACGACCACGGTCGAGGTGGGACTCGATCGCGATGCCCTGCGCGTCCTGGTTCGGGTTGGCCCGCAGGTCGAGCGAGGCGTCGGCGGTGAGGACGACGGCCTCGAGCAGGGAGTCGATGTGCAGACCCTGCTTGGCGGAGATGTCGACGAACATCGTGTCGCCGCCGTACTCCTCGGCCACCAGACCGAACTCGGTCAGCTGACCGCGGACCTTGGTCGGGTCCGCACCCTCGACGTCGATCTTGTTGACCGCGACGACGATCGGGACGCCGGCGGCCTTGGCGTGGTTGAGCGCCTCGATCGTCTGCGGCATGACGCCGTCGTTGGCCGCGACCACGAGGATCGCGATGTCGGTCGACTTCGCACCACGGGCACGCATGGCGGTGAACGCCTCGTGACCCGGGGTGTCGATGAAGGTGATGCGACGCTCTTCGCCGTTGACCTCGGTACCGACCTGGTAGGCACCGATGTGCTGGGTGATGCCACCGGCCTCGCCCGCGACGACGTTCGTCTTGCGGATCGCGTCGAGCAGTCGGGTCTTACCGTGGTCGACGTGACCCATGACGGTGACGACCGGCGGACGGGAGACCAGAGCCTCTTCGCCGCCCTCGTCCTCGCCGAACTCGATGTCGAAGGACTCGAGGAGCTCGCGGTCCTCTTCCTCCGGCGAGACGATCTGAACGGTGTAGTTCATCTCCTCGCCGAGCATCGTCAGCGTGTCGTCGGAGACGGACTGCGTGGCCGTGACCATCTCACCGAGGTTCATCATCACCGCGACGAGCGACGCCGGGTTGGCGCCGATCTTCTCGGCGAAGTCGGTGAGGGAAGCACCGCGCGACAGACGAATGACCTCGCCGCCACCGCGGGGAAGCATCACGCCGCCCACGGACGGGGCCTGCATGGCCTCGTACTCCTGGCGCCTCTGACGCTTCGACTTGCGACCACGACGCGCGGGACCGCCGGGACGACCGAAGGCGCCCTGCGTGCCACCACGTCCACCGGGACCGCCGGGACGGCCACCGAAGCCACCGGGACGACCGCCGAAGCCGCCGCCACCGCCGCCGGGACCACCCGGACGACCGCCGCCGCCACCGGGACCACCGGGACGGCCGGCGAAGCCGCCGCCGCCACCGCCGGGACCGGCCGGACGACCGGCGAAGCCGGGACGACCGCCGCCGCCACCGCCGGGACCACCCGGACGGCCACCGGGGCCGCCGGGACCACGGCCACCGCCGCCAGGACCGGGACGCGGGCCGGCAGCGGGACGCTGCGGCATCATGCCCGGGTTGGGACGGTTACCGCCGGGCGCACCGCCGGGGCGGGGAGCCTGCGGACGGGGCATGCCACCGGGGGTGGGGCGAGCGCCGCCCTGACCCTGCGGGCGCGGGGCGCCGCCGGGGCCACCCTGCGGACGCGGAGCGCCGGGGACGGCGCCGGGGCCGCCCTGCGGACGCGGGGCGCCGCCACCGGGGCGGGGCGACTGCGGTCGCGCCATGCCGGTGGAGCCACCCGAGGTGAACGGGTTGTTGCCGGGACGCGGACCGGCCGGACGGGCACCGCCCGGACGGGGAGCGCCCTGACCCTGCGGACGCGGAGCACCCTGACCCTGCGGGCGGGGAGCCTGCTGACCCGGACGGGCGGGACGCTCGCCGGTGGGGCGGGGACCCTGGGCGGCGCCACCGGAGCGCTGACCGGCGGCCGGAGCCGACGGAGGCGCGGTGAACTCGGGGGCGGCCGGAGCCGGCGTGACCGGCTTGGGCGCGGGCTTCGGGCCCGGGCGGGGGCCCGAGGCGGCCGGAGCCTGAGAGGGGGTGCTGCTCGCGGGCGCGGCCGGAGTGACCGGGGCCGGCGCCGCAGGCGCGGCGGGGGCCGGCTTGGGGGCCGGGGCGCCGGGCTTCGGAGCAGCGGGACGTGCTGCGGCGGCCGGAGACGGCGCCGCGGGGGAGGGCGCCGCCTTGCGGGGCGCGCCAGGCTTGGCAGGGGACTTGCCGGCGTTGCCACCGGGGCCCTGCAAAGCGTCAGTCAACTTGCGCACGACCGGCGCCTCGATCGTCGAGGACGCCGAACGGACGAATTCACCGAGTTCTTGGAGCTTGGCCATGACGACCTTGCTCTCCACACCGAACTCCTTGGCGAGTTCGTATACCCGGACCTTAGCCACTTTGCTCCTTTGTGAGGTCCGGTTACCGCCGGACCGTCGCTACTTCATGGGCGTACTCATCGCGTACTCATCGAGTGCTCATCGCAATCTCGACCTACTTCCAACTCGCGAGGTACCTGACCGCACGGTGTTCCGTGCCGTACTTCTTGTTCACTGCGGCGCCGGCCGCTCGACGTGGTGACGCAGTTCCGTCGTGTCGAGCGGGCCCTGGACCTTGAAGGCCCTCGGCAACGCCCGGCGACGGACCGCCAGGTCGAGACAGACCACGGCGGGGTGCAGGTACGCACCCCGGCCGGGCAGCGTACCGCGATGATCAGGAACACACTCGCCCTTGATCATCACGATCCGCAGCAGATCGCTCTTGGCCGCTCGCTCCCGGCATCCCACACAGGTTCGCTCAGGGCACGCGCAGGCATGCGTCCGGCCAGACACTATTAAGTCTACCTCCCCGTGCCGACCTCACCCGTTCGGGGCAAGAATCGAACACTTGATGGCCAAAAACGGTCTCAGTCCTCCGGACCGCTCGGCTCCGTGTCCGGCCGGATGTCGATCCGCCAGCCGGTGAGACGCGCGGCGAGACGGGCGTTCTGCCCCTCCTTGCCGATCGCGAGCGACAGCTGGTAGTCCGGCACCGTCACCCGCGCGGAGCGGGCGGCCATGTCGACGATCTCGACCCGGGAGACCCGCGCCGGGGACAGCGCGTTCGCCACCATCTCGGCCGGGTCGTCCGACCAGTCGACGATGTCGATCTTCTCGCCGAGCAGCTCCGCCATCACGTTCCGGACACGGCTGCCCATCGGGCCGATGCAGGCGCCCTTGGGGTTCAGACCCGAACGGGTGGAGCGGACGGCGATCTTCGTACGGTGACCGGCCTCACGGGCGATGGCCGAGATCTCGACCGAGCCGTCAGCGATCTCCGGCACCTCGAGGGCGAAAAGCTTCTTCACCAGATTGGGGTGGGTGCGCGAAAGGGTGACGGACGGACCGCGGACACCCTTCGCCACCCGGACGACGTACGTCCGCAGCCGCAGACCGTGCGTGTAGTCCTCGCCCGGCACCTGCTCCTGCACCGGCAGGATGGCCTCCAGCTTGTCGTCCAGGCGGACCAGGACGTTCTTCGGGTCCTTGCCCTGCTGCACCACACCGGCGACGACATCGCCCTCACGGCGCGCGTACTCACCGAACGTCACGTCGTTCTCGGCGTCGCGCAGCCGCTGCTGGATGACCTGGCGGGCGGTGCTCGCCGCGATCCGGCCGAAGTCGGACGGGGTGTCGTCGAAGTCCTTGGGCTCCTGGCCCTCCTCCAGATCGGAGGGGTCTTCCTTCGCCCACACCGTCACGTGACCGGTGGCCCGGTCCAGCTCCACGCGCGCGTGGCGGCGGGCGTCGGGGGTGCGGTGGTAGGCGATGAGGAGGGCCGACTCGATCGCCTCGACCAGCAGGTCGAAGGAGATCTCCTTCTCATGCGCCAAGCCCTTGAGCAGCTTCACGTCGATGTCCACGGCTACGCCTCCTCTTCCTTCTTGTCCTTGCGGTTGAACTCGATCTCGACACGCGCCTTGACGATGTCGGCGAACGCGACCCGGCGGGCGGTGGGCTTGCGCCCCTTCACGCCCGGCACTTCGAGGTCGAGGCCGTCCTCGTCCACGGCGAGGATCCGCGCGACCAGCTCTTCGGCGGCGCCGTCGGCGGTCAGCTGGAGCTTGACCAGCCGGCCGGTGGCGCGCTCGTAGTGGCGGGTCTGCGTCAGGGGGCGGTCCGCGCCGGGGGAGCTGACTTCGAGGACGTACTCGCCCTCGCCCATCGCGTCGGTCTCGTCGAGCTTCTCGGAGATCGCGCGGCTCAGCTCGGCACAGGCGTCCAGCTCCACGCCCTCGTCCGAATCGACGACGATCCTCAGCAGTCCGCGGCGGCCGGCCCGGGAGACCTCGATCTCTTCCAGATCCAGGCCCTTCGCGTGGACCAGCGGTTCCACGAGTCCGCGCAGCCTGTCGCTCTGGGTGGTGCTCATCCGGGTGACTCCTCGGCCGCGTGTGCTGTTGTGTGTTCGTCGCGTGTCAGACCAAAGGGTATCCGGTCCCGGAGGGTGTTGCCGTCCATCGCCCCGGGGCCCGCGGGTACGCTCGCCTGCGGTGATCCGACGATCTTCGACGACATACCACGGCTGAGGGAGAGAGCGTGACGACGACGGGCAGGCGCGCCCTCCTGACGGCGGGCGTCTCGGCCGCCGCCGCGGCGGCCCTCGCGGGCTGCACCTCCGAGGATCCCGGGCCCCGGAAGCCGAGCGCGGCCGAACGGGAGGCCGAACGGGTGGCGCGCGCCGAGGCGGCGCTGCGGCTCCGTTCGGTGACCGCCTCCCGGACCCTGCTGGAACGTTACGACGCGGTGCTCGCCGCCCATCCCGCCCTGGCGCCCCGGCTGACGCCGCTGCGGCGCTCGGTGGCGGCACACGCGAAGGCCCTCGGCGAGGGCGGTACGACGGTGAGGCCCGCGACGGCCTCCCCGACCGCCACTCCGGCGACGACCACCCCCTCCCCCGCGCCCGTACCCGTCGCGGCCGACCCCGGGGCCGCGCTCAAGGAGCTCGCGGCGGCCGAGCGCACCGCCTCCGACGCGCACACCGCCGCCCTGCTCACCGCCCCGCCCGAGTACGCCCGGCTGCTCGCCTCCGTCGCCGCCGCCGGCGCGGCGCACGCCTATCTGCTGACCGAAGGAGCACGGGCATGAGCGCCCTCGACGCGACCCAGGCCGCGCTGGCCGCCGAGCACGCGGCGGTGTACGGGTACGGGGTGGTCGGCGGCCGGATCGGTACGGAACGGCGGGCCGAGGCCACCGCCGCGTACGAGGCCCACCGGGCACGCCGGGACGCGCTGCGCAGGGCCGTGCGCGATCTCGGCGGCACGCCGGTGGTGGCCGCGGCCGCGTACGGGCTGCCCTTCCGGGTCGCGGACGCGGCCGGTGCGGCGCGTCTCGCGGCCGTCCTCGAGGACCGGGTGGCCGGGGTGTACTCCGACCTGGTCAGGGCCTCCGAGGGCCCGCGAAGGCGCGAGGCGGCCGCCGCGCTGAGGGAGGCGGCGGTACGGGCCGTCCGCTGGCGCGGCAGCGACGTAACCTTTCCTGGGCTCGCCGAGCGGGCATGAGCCCCGCCCCCGACCGAAGGAACAACGCACGTATGGGTTTCGAACCGCCGCAGCGACTGACGAAGGCGCTCGGTGAGACGTACGGGGACGCCGCCGCCACCGAGTGGCTCGGGACACTGCCCGCCCTCGCCGACCAGGTGCTCGACCGCGCGTCCCTCGCCGCCGAGCGGGTGATGGCGCCCGGCGGGCGGAGCAGCCTCGTCGTGCTCGTCCGGCGGTCCGACGGCACCCCGGCGGCCCTCAAGATCGCACCCTCGTTCGCCCGGCCGGACCGGGAACGGGAGGCGCTCGCGCACTGGAACGGCTGGGGCGCGGTCCAGCTCCTCGGCGAGGCCGGGGAGGGCGCGCTCGTCCTCGAACGGCTGCATCCCGAGGTCTCGCTGCGCTCGCTGCCGGAGGCCAAGGCGCTGCTGGAGGCGGCGGGGACCGTACGCAAGCTGTGGGTCGAGCCGCCGGGGGCGGGGCACGGCTTCGAGACGGTGGCCGAGCGGACCGCCCGGCAGGCCTCTGCGATGGAGTCCCACCTGGGCGACGGTGGGACCGGGGGCCTGACGGCGGCGGCGCTCGCGGCACGCGGGGAGCTGGTGGCCGGTACCTCCGAGACGGTGCTGCTGCACGGGAACTTCCGGCAGGGCAAGGTCCTGGCCGGGGACCGGGCGCCCTGGCTGGCCGTCGGCCCGGAGCCGCTGGTGGGCGAGCGGGCGTACGACCTGGCCCGGCTCGTACGGGACCGGGTCGAGGACCTGGTGGCCGCCTCCTCGGGCGCCTCGGCGGCCCGGCGCCGGGTCAACAAGCTGGCCGACTCCCTGGACCTGGACCGGGAGCGGCTGCGCGGCTGGACCCTGTTCCGCGCGGTCGAGTCGGGCACGCGGGCGCTGACGGCGGGGCGTCGGCAGGACGCCGAGCTCCTCCTGGAGTTCGCGAGCTGGCTGTAGGGGAATACCCTTTTTGTACCGTTCGCCGGTTCGCGGCGTTCGGCGGCTCGACTCCAGGGGGCCGTGATGATCGAAGAGCTGCTGATGGCGGCGGCCGGCGCGGGCGCGGCGATCGCGGTCTACGTGGGCGCCGCGATGCGCGTGGTGAAGCAGTACGAGCGCGGGGTGGTCTTCCGCTTCGGCCGGCTGCGTGACGACGTGCGCGCTCCCGGCCTCACGATGATCGTTCCCGCGGTGGACCGCCTGCACAAGGTGAACATGCAGATCGTGACGATGCCCGTGCCCGCGCAGGAGGGCATCACCCGGGACAACGTGACGGTCCGGGTCGACGCCGTCGTCTACTTCAAGGTCGTCGACGCGGCCGAGGCGCTCGTCCGGGTCGAGGACTACAAGTTCGCCGTCTCGCAGATGGCGCAGACCTCGCTGCGCTCGATCATCGGCAAGAGCGACCTCGACGACCTGCTGTCCAACCGGGAGAAGCTCAACCAGGGGCTCGAACTGATGCTTGACTCCCCCGCCATCGGCTGGGGCGTGCAGATCGACCGGGTCGAGATCAAGGACGTGTCCCTGCCGGAGACGATGAAGCGCTCGATGGCCCGGCAGGCGGAGGCGGACCGGGAGCGGCGGGCGCGGGTGATCAACGCGGACGCCGAGCTGCAGGCGTCGAAGAAGCTGTCGGAGGCGGCGGAGGTCATGTCCGAGCAGCCGGCGGCGCTCCAGCTGCGGCTGCTGCAGACGGTGATGGCGGTGTCGGCCGAGAAGAACTCGACGCTGGTGCTCCCGATCCCGGTCGAGCTGCTCCGCTTCCTGGAGCGGGCGACACCGGGGGCGGCGGCCGGGGGGCATGCCGAGATGATGCCGCCCCACGCGATGCCGCCGCCGGTGCCGCCGAGGTCCGCGGCCTATCTGGCGGGGCGGGCGGACGCGGAGGACGCGATCGAGGACCTGACGGGGACGTCGGTGGAACCGTCGACGCACCGGGAGGACGAGGGCTGAGCGCGCACGTGGCGCACGTCCAGGCCCTGGAGCCTGGGCCCGGCAAGGGGCGCCGTCCCGTGGTGCCCACCCGTTCCGCCCCGGCGGAACGAATGCCCATGACGGGGGCGCAGCCTACGACGGGGGCGGTACGGCGACGCGCGGGGCGCGGGGGGCTGAGCCCCCGCGCCCGCGTGGTGTCACGCCGTCAGGCGGGCGATCGCCTCGTCGACCGTGAGCTCCTCGCGCTCGCCCGTCCGGCGGTCCTTCAGCTCCAGGACGCCCTCGGCCGCGCGGCGGCCCGCCACCAGGATCTGCGGGACGCCCATGAGCTCCGAGTCGGTGAACTTGACGCCCGGGGAGACGCCCGCGCGGTCGTCGACCAGGACACGGAGCCCGGCGGCGGCCAGCTTGTCGGAGACCTCCAGGGCCAGCTCGGTCTGGAGCGCCTTGCCGGCGGCGACGACGTGGACGTCGGCCGGGGCGACCTCGGCCGGCCAGCACAGGCCCTTCTCGTCGGCGGTCTGCTCGGCGAGCGCCGCCACCGCGCGCGAGACGCCGATGCCGTACGAGCCCATGGTCACGCGGACCGGCTTGCCGTTCTGGCCGAGGACGTCGAGCTTGAGGGCGTCGGCGTACTTGCGGCCCAGCTGGAAGATGTGGCCGATCTCGATGGCGCGGTCCAGCTTCAGGCCGGTGCCGCACTTCGGGCACGGGTCGCCCTCCTGGACGACGACGACGTCGACGTACTCGGAGACCTCGAAGTCACGGCCCGCGACGACGTTCTTCGCGTGCATGCCCTCCTTGTTGGCGCCCGTGATCCACGCCGTGCCCGGGGCCACCCGGGGGTCGGCGATGTACGTGACCTTGTCCAGGCCCTGCGGACCGACGTAGCCCCGGACCAGGTCCGCGCGCTCGGCGAAGTCCTCCTCCGTCACCAGCTCGACGGTGGCCGTCGGTCCGAAGTGCTCCTCGACCTTGCCCATGTCGACCTCGCGGTCGCCCGGGACGCCGATGGCGACGATCTCGCCGTCGACCTTCACCAGAAGGTTCTTCAGGGTGGCGGAGGCGGGCACGCCCAGCGAGGCGGCGAGCGTCTCGATGGTGGGGGTGTCGGGGGTCGGGATCTCCTCGGCGGCGGGGACCCCGGCGGCGTCGACCGGCTTCACCGCCTGGTGCACGGCCTCGGTGTTCGCCGCGAAGTCGCAGTTCGGGCAGTCGGCGAAGGTGTCCTCGCCGGCCTCGGCCGGGGCCAGGAACTCCTCGGACTTGGAGCCGCCCATGGCGCCGGCGGTGGCGGCGACGATGCGGTAGTCGAGGCCGAGGCGCTCGAAGACCCGCTGGTAGGCCTGGCGGTGCAGGGCGTACGACTGGGCGAGGCCCTCGTCCTCCGTGTCGAAGGAGTACGAGTCCTTCATCAGGAACTCGCGGCCGCGCAGGATGCCGGCGCGGGGGCGGGCCTCGTCACGGAACTTGTTCTGGATCTGGTACAGGATGACCGGCAGGTCCTTGTACGACGAGCACTGGTCCTTGACCAGGAGCGTGAAGATCTCCTCGTGCGTCGGGCCGAGGAGGTAGTCGCCGCCCTTGCGGTCCTGGAGACGGAAGAGCTCGGCGCCGTACTCGTCCCAGCGGCCCGTCGCCTCGTACGGCTCGCGGGGCAGCAGCGCGGGGAGGGTGACCTCCTGGGCGCCGATCGCGTCCATCTCCTCGCGGACGATGCGCTCGATGTTGGAGAGGACCTTCTTGCCGAGGGGCAGCCAGCTCCAGATGCCGGCGGCGGTGCGGCGCACGTAACCGGCGCGGACGAGGAGCTTGTGGCTGAGGACCTCGGCGTCGGCCGGATCGTCGCGCAGCGTCTTCGCCATCAACTGGGACATGCGCTGGACCGGTGCGTTGGCCATGGTTCTCGTACTCCTGCTGGGCTGGGGGTCCCCCCTGCTCGAACGGAGCCGAGAGCTTGGGGGAGGGTGATGGCTAGGAGGTTAGCCGGGCGGCACGGGCGACGAGAAATCAGTTCCGGCGCTTGAGCGGCAGGGGCGCGCCCATCACGGCGTACGGGCGGGCGGCGCTCGGGAAGTGCACCTGGCGTGCGAGGTCGGTGTAGCCGAGGGACCGGTAGAGGCCGCGGGCCGGGCTGTCCGTGTCGATCGCGGAGAGGATCGAGCGCGGCTCGGCCGCCGTGTCGGTGATGGCGGTGATCAGTTCGCGGCCGATGCCGCGCCCCTGGTGGGCCGGGTGGACGTGCAGTTCCGTGATGACGAAGGAGTCGTCGAGCCAGTCGGCGGTGCCGGTGGCGCGGAGGTACGTCTCGACGACGGTGGACCACCAGTGGGTGCGGTCGTTGGGCATCCCGTACACGAATCCGGCGAGCGTCCCCTCGGGGGTGGTGGCCCCGTAGGCGCGGGCGCCCGGGCTGAGCAGGTGGCGCAGCACGATGTGGCGGCGTACGGCGATCTCGTCCTCGTCCAGGCCGAAGGCGAGCGCCTGCACGGCGAGGGCCTCGTCCACCCGGGCGGCGAGATTGACCGGCCCGATCATGACCTCTGCGTCATCCATGCGGCGCACCCTACAAGCGGCCGGGGCCTCAGAACAGCACGCTCATGAAGGCGCCGGTCTCCCGGAAGCCGACGCGGCGGTACGCGGCCCTCGCGGGGGTGTTGTAGTCGTTCACGTACAAGCTGGCGACGGGTGCGATGTCGGCCAGGGCGTACTGGAGGACGGCGGCCATGCCCGTCTCCGACAGGCCCTTGCCTCGGTGCTCGGGGGCGACCCAGACGCCCTGGATCTGGCAGGCCTGGCGCGTCGCGGCGCCGATCTCGGCCTTGAAGACGACCTTGCCGTCCTCGATGCGGGCGAAGGAGCGGCCGGCGCCGACGAGTTCGGCGACCCGGGCCTGGTAGAGCAGGCCGCCGTCGTTGGCGAGCGGGGAGATGCCGACCTCCTCGGTGAACATGGCCACGCAGGCGGGCATGATCACGTCCATCTCGTCCCTGCGGACGCGGCGGACCAGCGGGTCGGGCGTGACGGTGCCGGAGGGCTCCTCCGCGACCATCAGCGGCTGGTGGGCGCGGACGTCCCGCGCGGGGCCCCAGCTGGGCTCCAGGAGCCGCCACAGCTCGCTGGTGGGCTCGGCGGGGCCGACGATCGAGGAGCAGCGGCGGCCGGTCCTGCGGGCCCGGTCGGCGAAGGCGCGGACGGCCTCGGGAGTGGCGCACAGGGGCACCAGGTTGGCGCCGGAGTAGCAGAGGGAACGCAGCCGGCCCTCGCTGTACCAGCCCCACATCTCGCCGCCGAGACGCCAGGGGTCGAGTCCGGCGACCTGGACGCGGGCCGCCACGAAGGCGTTCTCGACGGGGGCGCTCTCCAGGACGGCGAGTGCGGCGCCGAGGTCGGCGGGTTCGAGGACCCGGGTGGCGGGGTGTGTCAACACGAGGGGGCCTCACCGTGCGGTTCTGCTGATTCCCGCACTGTACCCGGAGGGTTCGGGAGCACGCCTCCGGCAGCACGACGCCCCGCCACCCGGAGCGGGCGGCGGGGCGTGCGAGAACCGGAACCGGGCCCGGCGGGACCTGCCTCAGCCGGCGACGGCGACCGACGGCTCGCCGCTGGCGACGCCGTCCTTCTCCATCTGCTCGGCGATCTTCAGCGCCTCTTCGATGAGCGTCTCGACGATCTTCGACTCGGGGACGGTCTTGATGACCTCGCCCTTCACGAAGATCTGGCCCTTGCCGTTGCCGGAGGCGACGCCGAGGTCGGCCTCACGGGCCTCGCCGGGGCCGTTGACGACGCAGCCCATGACGGCCACGCGCAGCGGGACGGTCATGCCGTCGAGGCCGGCGGTGACCTCCTCGGCGAGCTTGTAGACGTCGACCTGGGCGCGGCCGCAGGACGGGCAGGAGACGATCTCCAGGCGCCGCTGGCGCAGGTTGAGCGACTCCAGGATCTGCATGCCGACCTTGATCTCCTCGGCCGGCGGCGCGGAGAGCGAGACGCGGATGGTGTCGCCGATGCCCTGGGAGAGCAGGGCGCCGAAGGCGACGGCCGACTTGATGGTGCCCTGGAAGGCCGGGCCCGCCTCGGTGACGCCGAGGTGCAGCGGGTAGTCGCACTGGGCGGCGAGCTGGCGGTAGGCCTCGACCATGACGACCGGGTCGTTGTGCTTGACCGAGATCTTGATGTCGCGGAAGCCGTGCTCCTCGAAGAGGGAGGCCTCCCAGAGGGCGGACTCGACGAGCGCCTCGGGGGTGGCCCTGCCGTACTTCTTCAGGAGCCGGGCGTCGAGCGAGCCGGCGTTGACGCCGATCCGGATCGGCGTCCGGGCGTCGGAGGCCGCCTTGGCGATCTCCTTGACCTTGTCGTCGAACTGCTTGATGTTGCCGGGGTTGACGCGTACGGCGGCGCAGCCGGCGTCGATCGCGGCGAAGACGTACTTCGGCTGGAAGTGGATGTCGGCGATCACGGGGATCTGCGACTTCCGGGCGATCGTCGCGAGGGCGTCGGCGTCGTCCTGCGTCGGGCAGGCCACGCGAACGATCTGGCAGCCGGAGGCGGTCAGCTCGGCGATCTGCTGGAGCGTCGCGCCGATGTCGGAGGTGCGGGTCGTGGTCATCGACTGCACGGAGACGGGCGCGTCACCGCCGACGGCGACACTGCCCACCTGGATCTGGCGGCTCTTGCGCCGCTCGGCGAGCCGGGTGGGAACGGTCGGGATACCGAGAGCAATCGCGGTCATCTTCTGTGCAACCTCAAGGTTGTGCGTCGGCGGGCTCAGGTCTCCGAGGTTACCGCCCTGGGGGCGGGAGGCCGGACACCACCGGGTCCGGCCTCCCCTGGAGCTACGTCAGTTTCACCGGGTTGACGATGTCGGCGGCGAGGACGAGCAGGGTGAAGCAGACGAAGACACCGGCCACCACGTAGGCGGCGGGCATCAGCTTGGCCACGTCGAACGGGCCGGGGTCGGGGCGCCGGAAGATCCGGGCCGTGTGACGGCGTACGGACTCCCACAGGGCGCCCGCGATGTGGCCGCCGTCGAGCGGCAGCAGCGGGAGCATGTTGAACAGGAACAGCGAGACGTTGAACATCACCAGGATGTTCATGAACCACACGAGGATCCGCTCGGGCGGGGCCTCGACGTTCATCAGCTCGCCGGTGAGCCGGGCGGCACCGAGGACGCCGACCGGGGAGTCGTCCGCGCGCTCGCCGTCACCGAAGGTGGCGTCCCAGAGGCCGGGGATCTTGCCCGGGAGGGCGATGACCGAGTGGACGCCGTTCTCCAGGAGATCACCCATGCGGTCGGTGGTCTCGACGAAGGTGAGGGGCGCGACCTCGGTCTTGGAGGCGAAGCCGAGGTAGCCGGCGTGGCCGTAGGCGACGGGCTGGACGACCTTGCCGTCCTCGTCCTTGAGCGGCACCTCGTTGGAGACGAGGGTGGGGTGCAGGTCGAGGCGCTGTCCGGCGCGCTCGACTGTGACCGTGGCGGGGCCGATGGTGTCGCGGATGCGGTCGGAGAGGGTGTCCCAGTCGTTGACAGGTGTGCCGTTGAAGGCGACGATCCGGTCGCCCTCCTTCAGACCGGCCTTGAACGCCGGGGAGACGGCGTCGCCCGCCGCGCACTTCTCGCGCTTCTCGCTCTGCTTGATGACGCACTTCTGGACGCCGGCGACCTGGGTCGTCTGGCCCTCGATGCCGAGGGTCATCATCGAGCCGAAGAACAGCGCGGCCGCGAGGACCAGGTTCATGAACGGTCCGGCGAACATCACGATCACGCGCTTCCACGGCTTGCGCGTGTAGAAGAGCCGGGTCTCGTCGCCGGGCTTGAGCTCCTCGTACGAGGCCTCGCGGGCGTCCTCGATCATCGAGCGCCAGGGCGAGGTGGAGCGGGCCTCGATGCGGCCGTCGTCGCCCGGCGGGAACATGCCGATCATGCGGATGTAGCCGCCGGCCGGGATGGCCTTGATGCCGTACTCGGTCTCGCCGCGCTTCTTCGACCAGATCGTGGGGCCGAAGCCGACCATGTACTGCGGCACGCGGATGCCGAAGAGCTTGGCCGTGGAGAGGTGGCCGAGCTCGTGCCAGGCGATGGAGACGAGCAGACCGAGGGCGAACAGCACGATGCCCAGGGCGTACAGGAGCATTTCGGTCATGCGCGGGCCTCCGCTGTTGCCTTCGCTGCGAGCTCTCGGGCCCGGGCGCGCGCCCAGGTCTCCGCTTCGAGGACGTCCGGCACGGTGAGCGAGGTTCCCGTACCGGGAACGCCGTGCTCGGTGACGACCGCTGTGACCGTATCCATGATTCCGTTGAACGGCAGCCGTCCGGCGAGGAACGCCTCCACGCACTCCTCGTTCGCCGCGTTGAAGACGGCGGGGGCGGTGCCGCCGAGTTCGCCGACGTGCCGGGCGAGCCCGACGGACGGGAACGCCTCGGTGTCGAGGGGGAAGAACTCCCAGGTGGAGGCCTTGGTCCAGTCGAAGGCGGGGGCCGCGTCGGGGACCCGCTCGGGCCAGCCGATGCCGATGGCGATCGGACCGCGCATGTCCGGCGGGGTGGCCTGGGCGAGCGTGGAACCGTCCGTGAACTCGACCATCGAGTGCACGTACGACTGGGGGTGGACGACGACCTCGATGCGGTCGAAGGGGATGTCGTAGAGGAGATGCGCCTCGATGACCTCCAGGCCCTTGTTCACCAGGGTCGCGCTGTTCACCGTGATCACCGGGCCCATGGCCCAGGTGGGGTGGGCGAGGGCGTCCTCGCGGGTCACGTCGGCGAGCTGCTCCCGCGTACGGCCGCGGAAGGGGCCGCCGGAGGCGGTGACGACCAGCTTGCGGACGTCCGCGCGGGTGCCGGCGGCGAGCGCCTGGAAGAGAGCCGCGTGCTCGGAGTCCACCGGGATGATCTGGCCCGGCTTGGCGAGCGCCTTCACCAGGGGGCCGCCGACGATCAGCGACTCCTTGTTGGCGAGGGCGAGCGTACGGCCGGCTTCCAGGGCGGCCAGGGTCGGCGCGAGGCCGATGGAGCCGGTGATGCCGTTGAGGACGGTGTGGCACGGCGAGGCGGCGAGCTGCGTGGCGGCGTCGGGGCCCGCCAGGAGCTCGGGCAGCGGCTCGGAGCCGTACAGCGCCTTCAGCGCGTCACGCAGCTCCGGCAGCACCTCCTCGCGGGCCACGGCGACCGCGGCGACCTTCAGCCGGTGCGCCTGCTCGGCGAGCAGCCCGACCCGGCCGCCCGAGGCGGCCAGGGCGGTGACCCGGAAGCGGTCGGGGTTGCGCAGCACCAGGTCGATGGCCTGGGTGCCGATCGACCCGGTCGAGCCGAGGACGACGATGTCCCGGCGTCCTGCGTCCACATCCACGGGGGAGAAGACGCTATGGGGATCGGCGAGAGGAGAGGGGCGGTCGCTCATGCCCCCATTCTCACCGCAAACACCGGGCGCTCTTCACGGGGTGTGGACGAACGTGTCGAACACCCGGTGGAAGTCGGGGAACGTCTTCTTGACGCAGCCGGGGTCGTCGAAGGTGATGCCGGGGGTGCGCAGGGCGGTGACCGCGAAGGACATGACGATCCGGTGGTCGCCGTGGGTGGCGATCTCGGCCGGTCCGGTGGGGGCGCCGGGCTGGATCTCGATCCAGTCGGGGCCGGTGGTGACGGTGACGCCGAGGCGGCGGAGGTTCTCGGCGCAGGCGTCGAGACGGTCGCACTCCTTGACGCGGGTGTTGGCGACGTCCTCGATGCGGACCGGCCCGTCGGCGAAGGGCGCGATGGCGGCGAGGGTCGGCATGGTGTCGGAGATGTCCCGCATGTTGACGGTGAGGCCGCGGAGCCGGCCGGTGGAGCGGACGGTCGTCCCGGTGGCGGTGATCTCGACGTCGGCGCCCATGCGGCGCAGTACGTCGACGAAGGCCAGGTCGCCCTGGAGGGCGCCGGTGCCGAGGCCGGGGACGGTGACGGAGCGGCCCGGTTCGAGCGCGGCCGCGGCGAAGAAGTAGCTGGCGGTGGAGGCGTCGGGCTCGATGTCGTACGTGCGGGCGCGGTAGCCGGTGGGCGCGACCCGGTACGTGCGGCCATCCTGCCGGACCTCGGCGCCGAAGGCCCGCATCATCGCGAGGGTGATCTCGACGTACGGCTCCGAGACCAGGTCGGTGACGGTGATGTCGAGGCCCTCGGCGGTGAGCGGGCCCAGCATGAGCAGGGCCGTCAGGTACTGGGAGGACTGCCCGGCGTCCAGGGTGAGCGCGCCGCCCTTCACGCCGTGGGCGTGGACGGCGAGAGGGTGGTGGCCCTCCTTCCCGCCATGCCGCAGATCGACGCCGAGGGCGCGCAGCGCGGTGGTGAGCGGGCCGAGGGGACGTCGCCTCATCTGGGCGGAGGCGTCGAAGCGGTACGTGCCGTGGCCCGCGGCGGCGAGGGTGGGCAGGAAGCGGGCGGTGGTGGCGCCGTCGCGGCAGTAGACCTCGGCGGTGTCCGCGCCGGGCCCCGCGGGGCGGCCCTCGATGTGCCAGGCGCCGGTCTCGCGGCGGACGCCGTAGCCGAGGGCGGTGAGGCCCTCGGCGAAGCCCTCGGTGTCGTCGGAGACGAGGGGCCTGAGGAGGGTGGTGGTGCCCTCCGCGGCGGCGGCGAGGAAGAGCGCGCGGGCGGTGACGGACTTGGAGCCGGGGATGTTCATGACGGTCACGGGTCCATGGTGCCGTGGGCGACGGTACTGTCGCGGCCCGGTCCGCCACGTGGACGGGGCGTCGGCGGGGGGCCCTGGGGCCTCGGCCCGGCCGACGGTCCGCCACGTGGACGGGGCGTCGGCGGGGGGCGGTGGGGCCTTGACCCGGCCGGGGCCTGTGCCCGGGCCCCGTGCGGGCCTTGCGCCCCGGCCCGCGTGGGCCTGGCCCGGCCGAAGCCTGTGCCCAGACCCGTGCGGGCCTTGCGCCCCGGCCGGTGGGGGCGTGCGCCCCGGCCCGTGTGGGCCTTGGCCCGGCCGGGGTGGGCCTGCACCCCCCGGCCCTGGTCGGCGTGCGCCCCGGCCCACCCCCGGTGCGGCCTACGCCGCGGCCCACCCCCGTGTGGCCTGCACCCCGACCCCCACCGCCGTGTGGGCAATCGTCCCGCTGGGGCGGGACGGGTGGACACACGGGACGGCGCCCTTCGGCGGGCGCCTCCGCCCCCTGTGCCTGGACCCGCCACCGACTTGTGCGGCGCACGACGGGTGCGGGTTCAGGCCCGGAAGCCTGGGCCCGGCAAGGGGCGCCGTCCGTTGTGCCCACCCGTTCCGCCCCAGCGGAACAGATGCCCACAACGGGGGTGGGCGGCGGCCGCACGGGTGGGGCCCGCCCCGGCGGAACAGGTGCCCACAGCGGGGCAGGCGGGGACAGCAGGGGTGGGGCCACCTCGGCGGAACAGATGCCCACAACGCGGGTGGCGGGCGGCGGCAAGGGTGGGGCCCGCCCCAGCGGAACAGGTGCCCACAGCGGGGCAGGCGGGGACAGCAGGGGCGGGCCACCTCGGCGGAACAGATGCCCACAACGGGGGTGGCGGGCGGCGGCAAGGGTGGGGCCCGCCCCAGCGGAACAGGTGCCCACAGCGGGGTGGGCGGGGCAGCAGGGGTGGGGGCCGCCCCAGTCGAACAGATGCCCACAACGAGGGGCGGCGGAGGTCGACGGGGTGGGTGAAGGCGTCGGGGTGGGTGGGGGTTATCGGATTTCGCGGTGGACGTCGGGGTGCGGCGACGGGCCCGGGGTCGCGTCGGCGATCCAGGGGCCCTCGCCGCTCGGGTCGACGATCCCCGCCTCCAGCCATGTGTACCGGCCGGTGAGGACCCCGTCGACGACCCGCCGGTCGAGGTCGTCCGTGTTGGACCAGAGGCGCCCGAACAGCTCCTCGATCCGCAGCCTGGCCTGCCGGCAGAACGCGTCCGCGAGCTGGTGGGCCTCGCGGCCGTGCTCGCCGGTGGTGCGGAGGAGTTCGGCCCGTACGCAGGCGGCGCTCATCGCGAAGAGCTCGGCGCCGATGTCGACGATCCGCCCGAGGAAGGCCTGCTTGAGCTCCATGCGGCCCTGCCAGCGGGACATCGCGTAGAAGGTGGAGCGGGCGAGTTTGCGGGAGGTCCGTTCCACGTACCGGAGGTGGGCCGCGAGCTCGCCGAACTCCGCGTACGCCCCCGGCCGCTGTCCCGGTCCCGTGACGAGGCCGGGCAGCCAGCGGGCGTAGAAGCCGCCGGCCCGCGCACCGGCCCGCGCCTTGTCGGCGAGCGACTTCCCGGGGTCGATGAGGTCACCGGCGACGGACAGATGGGCGTCGACGGCCTCGCGGGCGATCAGCAGGTGCATGATCTCGGTCGAGCCTTCGAAGATCCGGTTGATCCGCAGGTCGCGCAGGAGCTGCTCGGCGGGGACGGCGCGTTCGCCGCGGGCGGCCAGCGAGTCGGCGGTCTCGTATCCGCGGCCGCCCCGGATCTGGACCAGTTCGTCGGCGACGCGCCAGGCCATCTCGGAGCCGTACAGCTTGGCCAGGGCGGCTTCGATGCGGATGTCGTTGCGGTCCTCGTCGGCCATCTGGGAGGCGAGGTCGACGACGGCCTCCAGGGCGAAGGTGGTGGCCGCGATGAAGGAGATCTTGGTGCCGACGGCCTCGTGCCGGCCGACGGGCCCACCCCACTGTTCGCGGACGCCCGCCCATTCGCGGGCGATCTTCAGACACCACTTGCCCGCCCCCGCGCAGGCCGCGGGGAGCGAGAGCCGGCCGGTGTTGAGGGTGGTGAGGGCGATCTTGAGGCCGGCTCCCTCGGGGCCGATCCGGTGCGCGGCGGGGACGCGGACGCGGTGGAAGCGGGTGACGCCGTTCTCCAGGCCGCGCAGGCCCATGAAGGCGTTGCGGTGCTCGACGGTGATGCCCGGCGAGTCGGCCTCGACGACGAAGGCGGTGATGCCGCCGTGGTGCCCCTCGGAGACGGGGACGCGGGCCATGACGACGAGCAGGTCGGCGACGACCCCGTTGGTGGTCCAGAGCTTGACGCCGTCGAGGACGTACGTGTCCCCGTCGGGTACGGCCGTGGTGGCGAGGCGTGCCGGGTCGGAGCCGACGTCCGGCTCGGTGAGCAGGAAGGCGGAGAGGTCGGTCCTGGCGAGCCGGGGCAGGAAGGCGTCCTTCTGTTCCTGGGTGCCGAAGAGTTTCAGCGGCTGCGGTACGCCGATCGACTGATGCGCGGAAAGCAGGGCGCCGACGGCGGGGCTCGCGGAGCCGACGAGGGCGAGGGCGCGGTTGTAGTACAGCTGGGTGAGGCCGAGGCCTCCGTACTTCCGGTCGATCTTCATCCCGAGCGCGCCGATCTCCTTGAGGCCGGTGATCGTCTCGTCGGGGATGCGGGCCTCGCGTTCGATGCGGGCGCCGTCGATCCGGGTCTCGCAGAAGTCGCGGAGGGTCGCGAGGAAGGCCTCGCCGCGGCGGGCGTCCTCCTCGGCGGGGAGCGGGTGGGGATGGATGAGATCCAGGCGGAACCGGCCGAGGAAGAGCTCCTTGGCGAAGCTGGGTTTGTGCCAGTCCCGCTCCCGTGCGGCCTCGGCGGTCTGCCGGGCTTCGTGTGCGGTGACCTTGGGCTGCCGGGTGGGCGCGGACATGGAACCTCCTGGGTCTCTTTGTCCGTCGTACCCGATTTCCGGAGGTCCGGAAAGACGAGAAGACGGCCTGAGCCCCCGCACAGTGGGCTCAGGCCGCCTGGTCTCGTGGACCCGTACCGGCGGGGGTACGGGTTACAGGGCGAGGCCCGTCAGGACGAGGACGCGCTCGTAGGTGTAGTCGTCCATCGCGTACTTGACGCCCTCGCGGCCGACGCCGGAGCGCTTGGCACCGCCGTACGGCATCTGGTCGGCGCGGTACGACGGGACGTCGCCGACGATCACGCCGCCGACCTCGAGGGCGCGGTGGGCGCGGAAGGCGGTCTGCAGGTCGTGGGTGAAGACACCGGCCTGGAGGCCGAAGTCCGAGTCGTTGACCGCGGCGAAGGCCTCGGCCTCGCCGTCGACCTTGGTGATGGTCAGGACCGGGCCGAAGACCTCGGCGCGGGCCAGGGTGACGTCGGCCGGGAGGTCGGTGAGGACGGTCGGGGCGTAGGTCGCGCCCTCGCGCTTGCCGCCGGCGAGGAGCTTGGCGCCGGCCGCGACGGCCTCGTCGACCCAGGACTCGACGCGCTGGGCGGCGGCCTCGTCGACGAGCGGGCCGACGTCGGTGGCGTCGTCCGCGGGGTCACCGGTGACCTGGGCCTCCACGGCTGCGACGATCTTCGGCACCAGGCGGTCGTAGACGGAGGCGTCGGCGATCACGCGCTGCACGGAGATGCAGGACTGGCCGCCCTGGTAGTTGGAGAAGGTGGCGATGCGGCTCGCGGCCCAGTCCAGGTCGGCCTCGGAGGACCAGTCGGGGAGGACGACGGCCGCGGCGTTGCCGCCGAGCTCCAGGGTGCAGTGCTTGTGCGGCACCGACTGCTGGATGGCGTAGCCGACCTTGTCGGAACCGGTGAAGGAGATGACGGGGAGGCGCTCGTCCTGTACGAGGGCGGGCATCCGGTCGTTCGGCACGGTGAGGATCGACCAGGAGCCGGCCGGCAGGTCGGTCTCGGCCAGGATCTCGCCCAGGATCAGGGAGGAGATCGGCGTCGACGGGGCCGGCTTGAGGATGATCGGGGCGCCGACCGCGATGGCCGGGGCGACCTTGTGGGCGCTGAGGTTCAGCGGGAAGTTGAACGGCGCGATGCCGAGGACGACGCCCGTGGGGATGCGGCGGGTGAGGGCGAGGCGGCCCGCGCCGCCGGCCTCGGTGTCCAGGCGCTGGGCCTCGCCGGCGTTCCAGCGGCGGGCCTCCTCGGCGGCGAAACGGAAGACGGAGACGGCACGGCCGACCTCGCCGCGGGCCCACTTGATGGGCTTGCCGTTCTCGGCGGAGATCAGCTGGGCGATCTCCTCGGTGCGCTCGGCGAGCCGCTTCGACACGTGGTCGAGGGCGGCGGCGCGGACGTGCGCGGGGGTCGCGGCGAACTCGTCGACGACCGCGTGGGCGGCGGCGACGGCTTCCTCGACCTGGGCCTCGGTGGGCACGCTGACCTTGCCGACCAGACGTCCGTCGTACGAGTTCGTGACGTCGAAGGTGGCGTCGCCGGTGGCCTCGCGGCCGGCGAGCCAGAAGGCGTGGGTGGTCGTCATTGCGTACCGGCCCTTTCCGTTTCGGGGGGTGGTGCGAGGGGGTGCTCTCGCGCTCTCGTGACACGTTAGGGCGAAGCGGGCGGGCGGTCGCTTGTCCGCCGTGGAGTGGTGGGCGGGGACTCCTGTCCGCCTTGGCTGAAAGGGCCGGGCAGGAGCGCTCGCGGAGCCACGCCGATCCCGGAAGGGGCCGAGCTCAGCGTGACGCGCTGCCTCAGCCGCGCCGCCGGGCGACGCGCCGCCGGATGGTGCGCTGCCTCAGCCGCGCCGCCGCGTGGCGACGCGCTCGCTCATCCCCGCCGCTCGGTGGAGACGATCAGACAGACGCCGCCGACGACGATCGCGCCGCCGAGGACGATCGGCCACGACAGGGCCTCGTTCAGGACCAGGGCGCCGAGGGCGACCGCGACGACGGGGTTGACGTACGCGTAGGTGGCGACGAGCGAGAGGGGCGCGGCCTGGAGGAGCCAGGCGTACGCGGTGAAGGCGATCAGGGAGCCGAAGACGATCAGGTAGGCGAGGGCGGCCCAGGAACGGGTGGAGACGTCCGCGAGGTCGAGGCCGTGCTGTTCGCCCCTGACCAGGCCGACGGCCAGACCGCCGAGACCGCCCGCGATCATCTCGTACGCGCTGGCCGTGAAGGGGTTGGCGGGCATCGGGAGACGGCCGGAGGAGAACGAGCCGAGGGACCACAGGAAGGTGGCCACGACGACGAGGACCACTCCGGCGGCCTTCACGTCGCCGCTGAGCCCGGGCAGGGTGAGCACGGCGAGCCCCGCGAGGCCCAGGAGCACACCGGCGAGACCGCCGGCGCTCGGCCGCAGGCCCGTGGCGGCCTTGAGGACCACGACCCAGGCCGGGACGACGGAGATGAGCAGCGCGGCGAGACCGGACGGGATGGACGTCTCGGCGAGGACGACGAGGCCGTTGCCGCCGAGGATCAGGAGCAGGCCGACGAGTACGGCCGAACCGAGCTGCCGGCGGGTGACCTTGAGGGCTGCGGGGCCCTGGCGCCAGGCGATGATCCCGGCGAGGAGCAGACCGGCGGTGACGAAACGGGTGCCGGCGGAGAGGAACGGCGGCATCGTCTCGACGGCGATCCGGATACCGAGGTAGGTGGAGCCCCAGACGACGTACACGATGCCGAGCGCGACCCATACGGCGCCGGTGATGCGGCGGGAGGGGCCGGCGGCGGTCACGGGGACGGCGGTACGGGACCCGGGGGCGGCCTGGCGTGCCTCGGGGGCCGGATCGACGGCGGGGCGTGTCATGAGCAGGAGAGTAGGGAGCATGAGGCCCGATGACCAAGAAAATTGCCCGTTTTCGGGCAGGGGTAGCGGGATTCGGACGGCGGGACGAGGGTTTAGGGGGATCCCGGGGGCCGTTTCTCAGGGGTGACAGGATGGCCGCGACCGCAACGAAGGAGGGGGAAGAACATGATCGTTCTCGCCTTGACGGGAGTCCTGGTGCTGGCCGTCGGAGGGTGCGTCTGCGTGGTGTGGGCGGCGAGGGGCGGCCCGCCCGTGGTCCGCGCGGTGGCCGCGGTGACGCTGGCGGCGGGGCAACTGGTGCGCGGCAGCGGGCGACGGAGTGGCGGGCGGGGCGGCGGGGACGGGGGCGGCGGGGACGGGGAGGGCTAGGGGCGCGAGAAGCGGCGTGTGTGGGCGGACGCGGGCCCGGGCGGAGGCCGGGCCCGGCCTCCGGTTACGCCCGGCTGGGCAGGCACGGCTAGGCGGGCACGGCGGGGCGGGCACGGCGGGCGGCGGTTCTCCGCCGCCCTCCCCCTACACCGTGCCCTCCCCCGTCGCCTTCAGGGCCAGCCACAGTTCCATCCGTACGTCCGGATCGTCCAGGGAGCGGCCGAGGATCTCCTCCACCCGCCGCATCCGGTAGCGCAGGGTGTGCCGGTGGACGCCCAGGTCCGCCGCCGCCGCGTCCCACTGACCGTGCCGGGAGAGCCAGGCCCGCAGGGAGGCGACCAGGTCGCCGCGGCCCGTGGCGTCGTGGTCCCTGAGCGCGCGGAGCATCCCGTCGGCGAACGCGCGTACGGCGTCGTCAGCGAGGAGCGGCAGGACCGAGCCCGCCGCGAGGTCCTCGTGCTCGACGAGCGCCTTCCCCCGCCTCCTGGCCACCGAGAGCGCCTGCTCGGCCTGCTTGTACGCCGCGGCGGCCACGATCGGTCCGGCCGGGGCCGACAGGCCGATGGCGACACCGGCCTCCTCGGCGTCCCGCTCCGCGTACCGCTCGCAGGCGGCGACGACCGCGCCGCCGTCCGCGGCGAGGACGACGAGCCGCTGCTCGCTCTCGGAAACGGCGAGCACCGCCTCGCCGGCGCGAGCGGCGGCCGCCTCCAGGGACTCGGCGAGCACCGGCAGGGGCGGTTCGCCGGCCGGTTCGCCCCCGGCGGGCTCCGCGACGATCAGCCGGAAGGGGGCGTCGAGCAGCCCGCCGTACACGTCACCGGCCACCGCGCGCGCGTGGTCGGGCTGACCCGCGAGCAACATCCGGAGGACCGCCGCGCCCAGTCGCTGTTCGGCGGCCTGGAGAGAACGGGAGCGTTCCGTCGTGAGGGTGAGGAGGGCGATCGCCGAGTGCACCGCGTACCGCTCGGCCGTCCCGAGGGGTGCGCCCGTGCCGACCGCGAGGGCGCCCCGCACCCGCCGGCCGGTCCCCAGCGACTGGAGCTCGACGCGGTCGTCCGTACCACCGACCACCGCGCTCGCGGGCGCCGGCCTGTCGCGCAGCCGCTCCACGTCGGGGGTGAGCCGGGCGGCCCTGCGCGCCGCCCAGTCCGGCGAGACGGCGACGACCGTGCCGGAGGTGTCGTAGAGCGCGGCCCAGCCGTCGACGTGCGCGGCGAGCCGGGCGACGACGGCCTCGGGACCCTCGGCGAGCGCCGCCCTGGTCAGCTCGCGCTGGGCCTCGAAGCCGGCCGTGACGGCCCGGTACTGGTCGGCGGAGATGGCCGCCGACACCGCCTTGCTGATGGCGAGGAAGGGGGTGCGGCGGGGCACTTCGAGGAGCGGCAGATGCTCCTCGCGGGCCGCTTCGAGCAACGCCGGCGGGATCTCCTCGTAGTTGACGCCGACGGCGAAGCCGAGCCCGACGACCCCCGCGCCGAGCAGCCGCCGCGCGTAGCGGCGCATCGCCTCCAGGTCCTCCGCGTCGAGCGTGAGCGCGGTGGTGAGGAGGAGTTCACCGCCCTCCATGTACGGGACGGGGTCGGCGAGCTCGCTGACGTGCGCCCAGCGGACGGGGGTGTCGAGGCGGTCCTCACCGGCGCGGACGACGAGCTTCAGGGAGGAGTGCTGGACGAGCGAGGCGAGGGTGGGCGGCATTGGGGACCGTCGGACCTTTGAGCGAGGGGGCGCCGCTCAGCCGAGCGGCGTCCCCGATTGTGCCAGGGCCGATGGATGCCCGCTCCGCCGCGCGAGCCGACCGGAGGCAGACCGCCGCCTCGGTGACCCGCGGCCGCTCAGCCGCGCAGGTCGACGAGCAGGGGCGGCGCGTGTTCTCCACGCACATGGGTGAGGGAGACGACGGCGTGCCCCGGCGGTACGGCGTGTGCGAGGTCGGAGGGCGACCACCGCTGCCGCTCCGTCTCGCGCACGGTGACGGCCTCAGTGGTCACGGCCTTGCCGGTCACCAACTTGCGCAGGGCGTGGAAGGCCCGGGTCATCGGTTGATCGGCGAAGACGGTGTGATGGGCCACCTCCGTGGTCTCGACCCGTTCGGTACCCCACGCCTCGGCGAAGGCGCGACCGTCCCAGGTGGGCAGTCCGGCGAACGCCATCCGGCAGCCGACCCCCGCGAGGAGCGGCCCGTGGAGGGCCTCGGGCACCTCGGCGAGGGTACGGACGGCGAACACGACCGCCGCCTTCTGGGCACGCAGCCGCTGGAGCGCCCGGACCGTCCCGTGCGTCAGTGCGCTCGCCGCGTCGTCGAGCACCAGGAAGGCGACGTGGCCGCGCCCGGTACGGTCCCGGGTGACGGACTGGAACTGGGCCAGGAGCAGCCGGTTCAGGAGCCGGGCGGCCTCCTCGTGGCCGCCCTCCGGCAGGCTGATCCGCACCCGCATCGGGTGCTGGGCCACGGCTGCCAGGGAGAAGGGGCGGCTGTCGCGGCCGCCGCCGAAGAAGTCCGCGAAGACGGGCCGGTCGAGAGCGGCCAGCCGGTCGGCGAGCACCGGTCCCAGGTCGGTCGCGGCGCCGACCTGGCGGATCCGGGAGTCCAGCTCGCGACGCATGGCCTGCGCGCTGTCGGCCGGCAGCAGGTCCAGCAGGTCCCGGAGGCTCTCCGCACGGGCTTCGAGCAGCTCCCGCAGGACCGGAACAGTCGGAAAGCATCCGTACGCCGTCCGGTAAGGGCCGATGAGCTGGGCGAGGACGGTGGCGGCGCGCCGGGTCTCCACACCGTCCAGGTCACCGACGAGCCCCTCGGCGAGGAAGCCGGCGGCCTCGTCCGGGTCGGTGGCCCCGGCGTACAGGTCGAGGTCGAAGCGGGAGGCGGGGTCGCCGAGCCGGACGACGACGTCGTACGCCTCGTCGGCACCCAGGGGTGCCGAGGCCGCTCCGACGGCGACGACTGCGCAGGTGCCCGTGAGCGCCTGCAGGGTGAGTGCTTCGACGACGGGCGCGATGAGGGCGCGGGTCTTCCCGGCGCCGGAAGGGCCGACCGCGAGGAGGGAGGTTCCGAGAAGTCCGGGGTCGAGTGCGAGACCGGCGCCGTGGTAGGCGTGCGGTGTGCGCTCGGCGGGCACGTACCGGCCGATCCGGACCTGGTCGAGGAGCAGGTCGTGCATGAAGGAGCGGTGGGGCAGGTCGCGGTCGCCCGACGGGTGGGCGCCGGCGGCGGCGCCCTGCTCGATCAGGCTTCTGACGACGGCGACGCGGCGGTCGGCGTCCCGTTCGCTGTCCCGCCAGGCCCGGCGGACACGGGCGCAGTCGACGTCGTTCATCCGGCCCGTGACCAGTTCGCCGACGAGCCGCTCGGCCGCGCGGTGCTGACCGGCTTCCCGCAGCTCGGGCCACTGGGAGCGGGGGACACCCGGGGCGGCGGGAGCCGGGACAGTGGCGCCGGCGGCAGAGCGGGCGCGCCAGGCGCGGTAGAGGCTCGCCCATGCTCCGACGCGGGCGAAGGGCCATACGACGATCGCGGTGACGAGCGCGTACAGCGGATATACCAGGAGCGGGGCCTCGAGAACGTCGTAGCCGCCTCCGACGAGGGAGACGAGGGAGAGAACGGGCGAGGCCACGGGCAGCGGGTCCCAGACGAGCCCGAAGGCCTCGGGCCAGACGAACGACAGGGCGATCAGGGCTCCGGCGCCCGCGAGCGCGGCGCGGACGGGTGCGCGGAACCGGCCGAGATAATGGCGGACGATCCTGCCCCAGGCGCCGAGCGCGGCGATCGCGCAGACGAGCCCGACGAAGACGACACCGCCGAAGACGTCGTGCGCCGCGGCCCCGTGCCAGTCCCGTGGCGCGGTGGTGCCGTGGTACCACCAGTCGCCCGGGGTCAGGGTCTGGAGCACCGCGTACATGTACGGGAGCGTCCCGCGCCGGTAGGCCGACCAGATGAGCAGGCCGACGGCCACCGGGATCAGCATCCCGGCGACGGTGGCGGGGGCCAGTCGCACGGGCGCGCCGGGCGGCGGCGGGACGTGCCGGAACCGCCAGATGCCGAGACCGGCCGTAGGGCGCGGGGCGTCGAGCCACTCGACAACGGGGTGTCGCACCCCGGCGGCGCCGGTCGGCCGAGGCAGGTCGGTCGGGGCCGGTGCCGGGGTAGGTGCGGAGGCTGCCGGATCCGGGTTGTGCGTGGGTGCGCCGGGGGCCGGGCTGTGGGTGGGGACGGGTGGGAGCCCCGCCCCCTGCGGAACGGAGGGCGGTGAAACGTTCGGCGGCCCCGTTGGGCGGCGAACCGGCGGGACCGGGGGCGCCGGCGGGAAGCCCCTCGAGGGGGGTGGTGCCGCGCCGCCGAACGTGTCGCGTGACTCGTACGTGCCGTCGGTCTCCATGAACCCCTGCCCCCTGACCAGCCAGGTCGCCGTCTCTGTGCCACCGTCAATCTAGTGGCCCCGGGGCGCCCCGGAGGGGTTTCGACCAGCCGTGTGGCCGGGCGACGCCGCGGCGGCCCCGGGGCGCCGAAACGGGGGTGCTCTGTCCAACGCGGACAACGACACGCCGCCACCACTCCCGATCGGCGCATGCCTCCGGCCCTCCGCCCCGCCTAGCCTGCGGAGGAAACCCGCAAGTGCGTCCAGAACACCCCCAGGAGCCCCGCATGAACGCTGTCCCGCAGGAGCGGCGCGTCGTCACCGCCATCCCCGGTCCGAAGTCGCTGGAGCTTCAGGCCCGCCGTCTCGACACGGTCGCCGGCGGCGTCGGCTCGACGCTTCCCGTCTTCACCAAGCGGGCCGGCGGCGGCATCATCGAGGACGTCGACGGCAACCGTCTGATCGACTTCGGCTCCGGCATCGCCGTGACCTCGGTCGGCGCCTCCGCCGAGGCCGTCGTGCGCCGCGCCTCCGCGCAGCTCCAGGACTTCACCCACACCTGTTTCATGGTGACGCCGTACGAGGGTTACGTGGAAGTCTGCGAGGCCCTCGCCGAGCTGACCCCGGGTGACCACGCCAAGAAGTCCGCGCTGTTCAACTCGGGCGCCGAGGCCGTCGAGAACGCGGTCAAGATCGCCCGTTCGTACACCAAGCGCCAGGCCGTCGTCGTCTTCGACCACGGCTACCACGGCCGTACGAACCTCACGATGGCGCTGACCTCGAAGAACATGCCGTACAAGCAGGGCTTCGGTCCGTTCGCGCCCGAGGTCTACCGTGTGCCGGTGGCGTACGGCTACCGCTGGCCCACCGGTGCCGAGAACTGCGGTCCCGAGGCCGCCGCCCAGGCGATCGACCAGATCAGCAAGCAGATCGGTGCCGACAACGTCGCCGCGATCATCATCGAGCCGGTCCTCGGTGAGGGTGGCTTCATCGAGCCGGCCAAGGGCTTCCTGCCGGCGATCGTGAAGTTCGCCAACGACAACGGCATCGTCTTCGTCGCCGACGAGATCCAGTCCGGCTTCTGCCGTACCGGCCAGTGGTTCGCGTGCGAGGACGAGGGCATCGTCCCGGACCTCATCACCACCGCCAAGGGCATCGCGGGCGGTCTGCCGCTCGCCGCCGTGACGGGCCGCGCCGAGATCATGGACTCCGTCCACGGCGGCGGTCTCGGCGGCACCTACGGCGGCAACCCGGTGGCGTGTGCCGGTGCGCTCGGCTCCATCGAGACGATGAAGGAGCTCGACCTCAACGCCAAGGCGAAGAACATCGAGTCCGTCATGAAGACCCGCCTGGCCGCGATGGCCGAGAAGTTCGACGCCATCGGTGACATCCGTGGCCGCGGCGCCATGATCGCCATCGAGCTCGTCAAGGACCGCGCGACCAAGGAGCCGAACCCGGAGGCCGCCGGCGCCCTGGCGAAGGCCTGCCACGCCGAAGGCGTGCTGGTCCTGACCTGTGGCACCTACGGCAACGTGCTGCGCTTCCTGCCGCCGCTGGTCATCGGCGAGGACCTGCTGAACGAGGGCCTCGACGTCATCGAGAACGCGTTCGCCCAGATCTGACGCCCCGTGAGGGTCGCGGTGTGAAGACTCTGTGGGGGGCCGATGGCGGGATGCGTTTCCCGCTGTCGGTCCCCTCTTCTCTGCCGTACGGTTTCTGCAGATGAGAGAAACACCCCGGGCGGAGCCTCCCCAGCCCCGCCCACACCGTGCCGTCGCGCACACCACTGGAGCCTCGTGCTCCGGAACTCCTCACCGATCGGATGGCCGCCCGCCCCACACCCCCCGGGGCGTGCGGCAGCCCGATCCCCTCGGCCGCCCTGGAACCACCCCCCCTGTTCCAGGGCGGCCGGCTCTCTTCTCGGCGCTCGTCGCCCTCGCCGTCGTGACCTGGCAGGTGCTCGTCCACGGCCCCTTGGCCAGGCTCGACGAGCGGGTGTCCCGGGCCCTGGTGGACACGGTCCCCCGGCCCCTCTCCGAACTCGGCGCCGACCTCGGCAACATGACCGTCGCCCTCCCCGTCCTCGCCTGCGCGATGGCGTACGCGGTGTGGCGCGGCCGACGGATCGCCGCCCTGTACGCGGGGCTCGCCATGGCCCTCGTACCGCTCCTGGTGATTCCGCTGAAGGAGTGGACGGCCCGCCCCGGCCCCCTTGAGCCGTGGGCGCAGGGCTACTACCCCTCGGGGCACACGGCGACGGCCGCGGTCGCCTACTTCGGCGCGGCCTTCCTCGTCTCGAACCGCCTGGTCCCCGTCGCCGCCGTACTGACGGCGGTGACGGGGACCGGACTGATCCTGCGGGGCTACCACTGGCCGCTGGACGTGCTTGCCAGCCTCTGCCTCTCGTCGCTGGTCCTGGCCGTCAGCTCCATGTGTACGCGTCGAAGTTCCGGCTGAACTCCCAGGCGTTGTAGCGGTCCCAGTTGATCGACCAGGTCATCAGGCCGCGCAGGGCGGGCCAGGTGCCGTGGGTCCGGTACGTGCCGCAGTCGACCTTCTTCGTCAGGCAGTCCAGCGCCTTGTTCACCTCGGCGGGGCTCGTGTGGCCGTTGCCCGCCTGGGTGGAGGCGGGGAGGCCGATCGCGACCTGGTCGGCGCGGAGGGCCGGGAAGAAGCGGTCCGTGTTGCCGGCGACGGGGAAGCCGGTGAGGAGCATGTCGGTCATGGCGATGTGGAAGTCGGCGCCGCCCATGGAGTGGTACTGGTTGTCGAGGCCCATGATGGAGCCCGAGTTGTAGTCCTGGACGTGGAGCAGGGTGAGGTCGTCGCGCAGGGCGTGGATGACCGGCAGGTAGGCGCCGGCGCGCGGGTCCTGGCCGCCCCAGGGGCCGGAGCCGTAGTACTGGTATCCGAGCTGGACGAAGAAGGTCTCCGGAGCCATCGTCAGGACGAAGTCGGAGCCGTACTTCGCCTTGAGGGTCTTCAGCGCCGAGATCAGGTTGACGATGACCGGTGAGGTCGGGTTGCGGAAGTCCGTGTCGCCGGTCTGCAGCGACAGGGAGTGGCCCTCGAAGTCGATGTCGAGGCCGTCGAGGCCGTACTCGTCGATGATCTTCGAGACGGAGGAGACGAAGGTGTCGCGGGCGGCGGTGGTGGAGAGCTGGACCTGCCCGTTCTGGCCGCCGATGGAGATGAGGACCTTCTTGCCGACGGCCTGCTTCGCCTTGATCGCCGCCTTGAAGTCCGCGAGGGACTCGACGTTCGGGCACTCCGTCGCCGGGCAGAGGCTGAAGCGGATGTCGCCGGAGGTCACCGAGGTCGGTTCGCCGAAGGCGAGGTTGATGACGTCCCAGGAGGCGGGGACGTCGGCCATCCGGGTGTAGCCGGAGCCGTTGGCGAAGCTGGAGTGGAGGTAGCCGACGAGGGCGTGCGCGGGGAGGCCCGGGTTGCCGCCGCCATCGCTGGTCGTCGTCGCCGTCACGGCGGCCGACTTCGGGGACTCGCCCGCGCTGTTCGCCGCGGAGACCTGGAAGGTGTGGGACGTGGCAGGGGCGAGGCCGGTGGCGGTGTACGAGGTGCCGGTCACGGTCGTGAGGAGTGCGCCGCCCTTGTAGACCTTGTACGAGGTGGCTCCCGGGACCGCGGCCCAGGTCAGCGGTACGGAGGTGGAGGTCGGGGAGCCCGCGGCGAGGCCGGTGGGGGTGGCGGGGAGCTGCACGGGGTCGCCGCCGGGGCCGTACAGGGAGAGGTCGTCGGCCTGGTAGGCGGGGGTGCCGTACCAGCCGTGGGTGTAGATCGTGACGGAGGTGGTGGAGGCGCCCGTGGTGAAACCGGTGCTGAGCTTCTGCCAGTCGGGGGCGGAGCCCGTCCAGGTGGAGACGTCGGTGGTGCCGGTGCCGGTGGCGCCGAGGTAGACGTAGCTGCCCCGCACCCAGCCGCTGAGCGTGTACGTGGAGTTGGGCTTGACGGTCACGGTCTGGGAGCAGCGGGCGTTGTCGCTCCCGGCGGGGGTGGCCTGGAGCGCCTTCGTACCGCTGCGCACAGGCGAGGAGACGGTGGCGCCGCTGCCGGCCGTGCAGGTCCAGCCGTCGAGGCCGGCCTCGAAGCCGCCGTTGCGGGCGAGTTCGGTGTCGGCGGCCCGGGCCGCGGGGGTGAGCGCGGTGAGTCCGCCGACGGCGAGGGCGCCCGCGAGGAGCAGGGTGAGAGGTCTGGCGCGTTCCACAACTGCCTCCGGGGGCGGGGGAATCGAGGTGCGAGCGCGCCACAGCATGGTCCAGACCAATCAAGTGGTCAAGACCTCTGCGCGAACCTCGCCTCCACTCAGCCCCCGTCGGCTCCCCGCTCCCTGGCGAGTCGCCCGGCCGCCTCGTGCATCGCCAGTTCGAGGAGGGCCGCGTCGGTGAGGGTTCCCGTCCCGTCGGGGGCGACCAGCCAGCGGGCCGCGCCGGCCCTCCGCCCCGGGTACGGGACCACGATCCAGGTCCCGGCACCCGCCCCGCGCACTCCGGTGCCGAGCCAGCGGGTGGCGGTGCCGGGCGGGACGAAGAAGCCGACGCGGGCGTCGCCGAAGTCGGCCAGTACCGGGCCCGGCCGGTCGACCAGGCGGATCAGTACGTCGAGCGTGGGGCAGCCGAGCTCCGCCGGCAGGATCAGGACGTCCCAGCGCCTGCCGGCGGGCAGCAGCGCGACCCCGTGCGGATTGCGCTCCCACTCCCACCGGCAGGCGTCGGGATCGGGCGCGACCGAGACCAGCCACTCCACCGCGCTCCTGGCGCCCGAGGTCCCCGTACCAGCCATCACAACGGTCTCCTTCCGTAGGACACGATGTCCGTACGGAGAGAGCGCGGACGGCGCCTGCTCTTACGCGGTTTCAGCTACCCGCCAATTGTGACCTGCATCACATTGGCGGTTCAGCTGTCGAAGCCGAGGCCCATCCGATCCATGGCCTTCAGCCACAGGTTGCGCCGCCCACCGCGCTCGTCGGCACGCGCCATCGACCACTTGGTGATGCCGATGCCGGCCCAGGCGATCGGCTCGGGCGGGAACGGCAGGGGCTTGGAGCGGACCATCTCCAGGTCGGTGCGCTCGGTGCGCTCCCCCGCGAGCAGGTCGAGCATCACGTCCCCGCCGAAGCGGGTGGCGCCGACGCCGAGGCCGGTGAACCCGGCCGCGTACGCCACCTTGCCCTGGTACGCCGTACCGAAGAAGGCCGAGAAGCGGGAGCAGGTGTCGATCGCGCCGCCCCAGGCGTGACTGAAGCGCAGGCCCTCCAGCTGCGGGAAGCAGCGGAAGAAGTGCTCGGCGAGCTTGAGGTAGGTCTCCGGGCGGTGGTCCATCTCGGCGTTCAGCCTGCCGCCGAAGGGATAGACCGCGTCGTAGCCGCCCCAGAGGATCCGGTGGTCGGCGGTGATCCGGAAGTAGTGGAACTGGTTGGCGGAGTCGCCGAGTCCCTGCCGGTTCTTCCAGCCGACGGAGGAGAGCTGCTCGGGGCTGAGCGGCTCGGTCATCAGGGCGTAGTCGTAGACCGGCACGGTGTACGGGCGGACCCGCTTGACCAGCGAGGGGAAGACGTTGGTGCCGAGGGCGACCCGGCGGGCGACGACCCGGCCGTACGGGGTGCGGACGCCCATGCCGGCGCCGACGGAGACGAGTTCCAGCCCGGGGGTGTTCTCGAAGATCCGTACACCCAGGTCGAGGCAGACCCGCTTGAGGCCCCAGGCCAGCTTGGCCGGGTTCAGCATGGCGACGCCCCGGCGGTCCCAGAGGCCGCCGAGGAAGGTCGGGGAGTCGACCTCGGCGCGGACGGCGTCCCGGTCGAGGAGTTCGATGCCGTCGGCGAGCCCGAGCCGGTCGATCTCCTCGTACATCCCGGTCAGTTCCTCGACCTGGTACGGCTCGGTGGCGACGTCGATCTCGCCGGTGCGCTCGAAGTCGCAGTCGAGGGAGTAGCGGGCGACCGCCTCCTCGATGGCGTCGAGGTTGCGCTCGCCGAGCTCCTCGAGCTTCGGCAGCTCGCCCGGCCAGCGGGCGAGCCCGTTGCCGAAGCCGTGCGTGAGGGAGGCGGCGCAGAAGCCTCCGTTGCGGCCCGAGGCGGCCCAGCCCACCTCGCGGCCTTCGATCAGTACGACATCCCGGGCGGGGTCGCGCTCCTTGGCGAGGAGCGCGGTCCACAGTCCGCTGTAACCGCCACCGACGACGAGGAGATCGCACTTCTCCGTGCCGGTGAGGGCGGGCAGGGTGCCCGGCTTGCCCGGGTCTTCCAGCCAGAAGGGGACGGGCTGGGCGTCGGAGAGAGATCGTGCAGCGAGACGCATGGCGACTGGGGCCATGGTTTCCAACTCCTTCGGTGCCTGAGCTGCCTTTTGCTCAGGCCGTTGCTGTTTTCTTGCGCCGGTTCGTGATGATCTGGCCGGCCATGACCATCAGTACCGCGAGGACGAACATCGCGGTGCCGATGACGTTGATCTGAACGGGCGTTCCGCGCTGCGCCGAGCCCCAGACGAACATGGGGAAGGTGACGGTGGAGCCCGCGTTGAAGTTGGTGATGATGAAGTCGTCGAATGAGAGCGCGAAGGCGAGCAGCGCGCCGGCGGCGATGCCGGGTGCGGCGATCGGCAGGGTCACGCGCAGGAAGGTCTGCGTGGGCCCGGCGTAGAGGTCGCGCGCCGCCTCTTCCAGGCGCGGGTCCATGGACATGATCCTGGCCTTGACCGCCGTCACGACGAACGAGAGACAGAACATGATGTGGGCGATGAGGACCGTCCAGAAGCCCAGCTCGATCCCCATGTTCAGGAAGAGGGTGAGCAGCGAGGCGGCCATGACGACCTCGGGCATCGCCATCGGCAGGAAGATCAGCGAATTGATCGCGCCGCGCGCCCGGAAGCGGTAGCGGACCAGGGCGAAGGCGATCATCGTGCCGAGGACGACCGCGCCGACCGTCGCCCAGGCGGCGAGCTGGAGCGAGAGCGACAGCGACTCGCACAGGTCGGCGACGCCGCAGGGGTCCTTCCAGGCGTCGAGCGAGAACTCCTGCCAGGAGTAGTTGAAGCGTCCCTTCGGCTTGTTGAAGGAGAACGCCATCACCACGAGGTTCGGCAGGATCATGTACGCGAGCGTCAGCAGGCCCGCGATGACGACGAGGTTGCGTCGTATCCAGCGCATCAGACCAGATCCTCCGTTCCCGCTCGGCGGATGTAGACGGTGACCATGGCAAGCACGACCGCCATGAGGATGAAGGAGAGCGCGGCGGCCGTCGGGTAGTCGAGGACCCGCAGGAACTGCGACTGGATGACGTTGCCGACCATCTTGGTGTCGGTGGAGCCGAGGAGTTCGGCGTTGACGTAGTCGCCGCTCGCCGGGATGAAGGTGAGCAGGGTGCCGGAGACGACGCCGGGCATCGACAGCGGGAAGGTCACCTTGCGGAAGGTGGTCGCCGGGGAGGCGTACAGGTCCTGCGCGGCCTCGTGCAGCCGTCCGTCGATCCGCTCCAGGGAGGTGTAGAGGGGCAGGATCATGAAGGGCAGGAAGTTGTAGGTGAGACCGGCGACGACGGCCATCGGGGTGGCGAGGACGCGGTCGCCCTCGGTCCAGCCGATCCAGCTGGTCACGTCGAGGACGTGGAGGGCGTTCAGTACGTCCACGACGACGCTGTCGTCCGCGAGGATCGTCTTCCAGGCCAGGGTCCGGATGAGGAAGCTGGTGAAGAAGGGCGCGATGACGAGGACGAGGAGCAGGTTGCGCCAGCGGCCGGCCTTGAAGGCGATCAGATACGCCAGCGGGTAGCCGAGCAGCAGGCAGAGCAGGGTCGCGGTCCCGGCGTACAGCAGGGAGCGGACGAACTGCGGCCAGTACTCCTTGAAGGCGTCCCAGTAGGTCTGGAAGTGCCAGGTGACCTCGAAGCCCTTCTCCAGGGAGCCGGTCTGCACCGAGGTCGAGGCCTGGTAGACGAGCGGCAGCGCGAAGAAGACGAGCAGCCAGATGATGCCGGGGAGCAGCAGCCAGTAGGGGACGAGCCGCTTGCGGGCGGAGGGCTTGCGCAGAATCGGTTCGTCGACCGATTCGGGAGCCTCCTTCGCCACGGTGGAAGCACTCATCCGGCGTCCTCCACCGTCTCCACGCCCGCGGAGCCCACTGTCCCGGCAAGCAGGGACTGGGCCGCGTCGAGACCGAAGGTGTGCGCCGGATTCCAGTGCAGGACCACCTCGGCGCCCGGGAGGAGACCCGCGCGCCTCTCGACGTTCTGCTCGTACACCTGGAGTTCGGCCCCCGCCGGGCTGTTCACCACGTACTGCGTGGAGACCCCGATGAACGAGGAGTCGACGATGCGGCCGGTGACCCGGTTGCGGCCGTCGGCGATCTGTCCCGCGTCGTCGGCGTGCGCGAGCGAGATCTTCTCGGGCCGGACGCCCACGAGCACCTTGCCGCCCTGGCGGACGGCGGAGGTACAGCGGTCGCCGGGGACGCGGAGCGTGCCGCCGCCCGCCGTCACCACCACGTCGGCGCCGGTCGCGACGACCTCGGCCTCGATGAGGTTCGAGGTGCCGAGGAAGTTCGCGACGAAGGTGGTCTGCGGGTTCTCGTACAGGTCGGCGGGGGCTCCGAGCTGCTCGACCCGGCCGCCGTTCATCACCGCGACCTGGTCGGCCATCGTCATGGCCTCCTCCTGATCGTGGGTGACGTGCACGAAGGTGATGCCGACCTCGGTCTGGATCCGCTTGAGCTCCAGCTGCATCTGTCGGCGCAGTTTGAGGTCGAGGGCGCCGAGCGGCTCGTCGAGGAGCAGCACCTGCGGGTGGTTGATGAGCGCGCGGGCCACGGCGACGCGCTGCTGCTGGCCGCCGGAGAGCTGGTGCGGCTTGTGCCGGGCCTTGTCGCCGAGCTGGACGAGCTCCAGCATGTCGTCGACCTGCTTCTTCACCGACTTGATGCCGCGCCGGCGCAGCCCGAAGGCGATGTTCTCGGTGATGTCCATGTGCGGGAAGAGCGCGTAGGACTGGAAGACGGTGTTGACCGGCCGCTTGTACGGCGGGAGGTCGGTGACGTCCGTGTCGCCGAGGAAGACGGTGCCGGTGCTGGGGTCCTCCAGGCCGGCGATCATGCGCAGCGTGGTGGTCTTGCCGCAGCCGGAGGCGCCGAGGAGGGCGAAGAAGGAGCCCTGCGGGACGGTGAGGTCGAGCGGGTGGACGGCGGTGAAGGAGCCGTACGTCTTGCTGATCCCGGTGAGACGGACGTCGCCGCCGCCCGTGTTCTTTCCAGTGTGAGCAGTCTTGTCAGTCATGGGTTCTGATCCCAGGGGAGTGAGAGAGGTGGACGAAGGGGGCCTCAGGCGCCGATGAGCTTGGCGAACTTCTCCTCGTACGCCGTCTCCTCCGCGCTGGTGAGCGAGCGGAAGGCGTGCGACTTCTTGGCCATGGCCTTGTCCGGGAGGATCAGCGTGTTGTTCGCGAGCTCCGGGTCGATCTTGGCGAGTTCGTCCTTCACCCCGTCGACGGGACAGACGTAGTTGATGTACGCGGCGAGCTGGGCGGCGACGGGAAGCTCGTAGTAGTAGTCGATGAGCTTCTCGGCGTTCGTCTTGTGCCGGGCCTGGGCGGGGACGAGCAGGTTGTCGCTCGAGGTGATGTAACCGGCGGACGGGATGGCGAACTTGATGTCCGGGTTGTCCACCTGGAGCTGGATGATGTCTCCGGCCCAGGCGAGGCAGGCCGCGATGTCGCCCTTGTCGAGGTCCGAGGTGTAGTCGTTGCCGGTGAAGCGGCGGATCTGGTTCTTGTCGACGCCCTTCTGGAGGCGTCCGATCGCCGCGTCGTAGTCGGCGTCGGTGAAGTTCCCCGGGTCCTTGCCCATGTCGAGCAGGGTCATGCCGACGGAGTCGCGCATCTCGGTGAGGAAACCGACGCGGCCCTTGAGGGCGGGGTCGTCCAGGAGCTGGGTGACCGAGTCGACCTTCTTCCCGCCGGTCGCCTTCGCGTTGTACGCGATGACGGTGGAGATGCCGGTCCACGGGTACGAGTAGGACCGGCCCGGGTCCCAGTCGGGGCGGCGGAACTGGCTGGAGAGGTTCGCGTACGCGTTGGGGAGGTTGGCCGGGTCGAGCTTCTGCGCCCAGCCGAGCCGGATCATGCGGGCGGCGAGCCAGTCGGTGACGCATATCAGGTCACGGCCGGTGTCCTGGCCGGCCGCGAGCTGCGGCTTGATCTTGCCGAAGAACTCGACGTTGTCGTTGATGTCCTCGGTGTACTTGATCGTGATCCCGGTGCGTTTCGTGAACGCCTCCAGGGTGGGGCGGGTCTTCTCGTCCTCGCTGACGTCCATGTACTCGGTCCAGTTGGAGAAGGCGATGCTCTTCTCCTTGGCCGAGTCGTCGATCGAGGCGGTGCCCTGGCCCTCCCGCTTGGCCGGCGGGATGCCGCAGGCGGTCAGACCGGCGAGGCCGCCGACCGTGAGCGCTCCGACGCCGCCCGCGCGCAGCACCGAACGGCGGGTGAGGGCGCCGCGGCCGCTCGTCATGCTGCGCCGTATCGCCGCCAGCTGCGCGGCGGACAGGCTTTCGGGCTCGTACTGCTCCATGCGCTGTGCCCTTTCGGGATGGTTCGCCGCTGGTCGGGCGACGGTCTGCTATCGGTCCCCGAAGATCGTGCGGTGCCAATCCTTCGCGGCGACCGCCGTGTTGTCGAACATCACGTGCTTGACCTGCGTGTACTCCTCGAAGGAGTACGCGGACATGTCCTTTCCGTAACCCGAGGCCTTGGTGCCGCCGTGGGGCATCTCGCTGATGATCGGGATGTGGTCGTTGACCCAGACGCACCCGGCCTTGATCTCCCTGGTGGCGCGGCCCGCCCGGTAGACGTCACGGCTCCAGGCCGAGGCGGCCAGGCCGTAGGGGGTGTCGTTGGCGAACCGGATGCCCTCGTCGTCGCTGTCGAAGGGCAGGGCCACCAGGACCGGGCCGAAGATCTCCGACTGCACGACCTCACTGTCCTGCGCGGCGCCGGTGATCAGGGTCGGACGGTAGTAGGCACCGTCCTTGAGGTCACCGCCAGGAGCTTCGCCGCCGGTGACGACGGTGGCGTAGCCGCGGGCGCGCTCGACGAAGGCGGCGACGCTGTCGCGGTGGCGGTGGCTGACGAGGGGGCCGAGGTCGGTGGTCGGCTCGAAGGGGTCGCCGATGCGGACGGTCTCCATGAGTTCGGCGACGCGCGCGACGAAGGCGTCGAAGAGCGGGCGCTGGACGTACGCGCGCGTGGCGGCGGTGCAGTCCTGGCCGCTGTTGATGAGGGAGGCGGCGACGGCGCCGTGGGCCGCGGCCTCCAGGTCGGCGTCGTCGAAGACGACGAACGGGGCCTTGCCGCCGAGTTCGAGGTGGAGGCGCTTCACGGTGGCGGTGGCGATCTCCGCGACCCGCTTGCCGACCGGGGTGGAGCCGGTGAAGGAGGTCATGACGACGTCGGGGTGGCCGACGAGGTGTTCGCCGACGGTCCGGCCGGCGCCGTTGACGATGTTGATGACGCCGTCGGGGATGCCGGCGTCCGTCGCGGCCTGCGCGAACATCAGGGAGGTCAGCGGGGTGAGTTCGGCGGGCTTGAGGACGATCGTGTTGCCGGCGGCGATGGCCGGGAGGATCTTCCAGGCGGCCATCTGGAGCGGGTAGTTCCAGGGGGCGATGGACCCGACGACACCGATCGGTTCGCGCCGGATGTACGAGGTGTGGTCGCCGCTGTACTCGCCGGCCGACTGGCCCTGGAGGTGGCGGGCGGCCCCCGCGAAGAAGGCGGTGTTGTCGACGGTGCCGGGCACGTCGAACTCGGTGGTGAGCTTGAGCGGCTTGCCGCACTGGAGGGACTCCACGCGGGCGAAGTCATCGGCGCGTTCGGCGAGGACGGCGGCGAAGCGGTGCAGCGCGTCGGAGCGCTCGCCGGGGGTGGCGCCCGCCCAGCCGGGGAACGCGGCCTTGGCGGCGGCGACGGCCGCGTCGACGTCGGCGGTGGAGGCGAGCGTGTACGTGCAGACGCTCTCCCCGGTCGCCGGGTCGATCACCTGGTGTTCCTGATCTGACGTTCCGGCGCGGAGCCGACCGCCGATGTACTGTGCGCCGTCCGCGAAGCGGTCCGTCACCTGGAAGCGGTTGCCCATGACGCTCTCCGTTGTTCCAGCTCGAATTGAGTGCCGATCCTGACAGAGGTATGGCATGCCAACAAGGGATTCCGTTGTTGCCTTTTGGTTACGCGACGGAATCGGTCGACCATGTGTCGAGGCGCCCCGAATATCTCCGTACGGTGTGTCCGTGGCGGCTGTCAGACTCGCATGCATGAGCAAGATCGAGGAGCTGACGCAGCAGGTCAACAGGGGTGACAAGGTGAAGTGGCTGCACTTCTGGGGCCACCGCCCGCACCCCGGGGGACAGCTCTCCGCGAGCTGTCTGAGCCAGTGGTGGCCCTCGCCCTTCGTGGTCGACGGCGTCCCCTACGCGACGGCGGAGCACTGGATGATGGCGGCCAAGGCCCGCCTCTTCGGGGACCCGGACGCCGAGCGGGCCGCGCTGACCGCGCGCACCCCCGCCGAGGCCAAGAACGCCGGGCGCCTTGTGCGGGACTTCGACGCGACGGTGTGGGAACGGGAGCGCTTCGCGATCGTCGTCGAGGGCAGCGTCCACAAGTTCTCCTCGGACGAGGCCCTGCGCGGCTACCTCCTGGGCACCGGCACCCGCGTCCTGGTGGAGGCGAGCCCCGTGGACCGTGTCTGGGGGATCGGCCTCGCGGCCGGCGACCCCGGCGCCCACGACCCCGCCCGGTGGCGCGGCCTCAACCTCCTGGGCTTCGCCCTCATGGAGGCGCGGGAGCGGCTGCGGGGCGCGTGAGACGCGGAGGCCCCGCACCGGAACCGGTGCGGGGCCTCCGCGTCGCCTGACCCGGGGGCGTCGTGCTGATCAGGCCGGACACCCCCGGGCGCACGGTCTCAGCGGTCGCTCTCGACCACCAGGCTCGACGCGAACGGGTCCTCGGACCCCGAGTCGTCGAAGGACGAGGACTCCTGCGTCACCGCCCAGATGACGAAGCCCAGGAAGACGGCGCTGACCAGGGTGCCGATGGCACCGAGGATGACGCCCGCGAGCGCCATGCCCCGGTTGGTGGCCTCGCCCCGGCCCGCCTTCTTCAGGCCGATAATGCCGAAGATCAGCGCCAGGATGCCGAGGATCGCCCCCAGGCCGTACAGGCAGAAACCCGCCACCGCGACGATGCCGAGCACCATCGAGGCCGTCCCCATGCCGTTGGACGGGGACTGCTGCCAGCCGGGCTGGCCTCCGTACGACGACGGGTATCCGGGATAGCCGTACCCGGAGGACGCCGCGGTGACCGGCGGCGTCGGGGCCGCCGGGTAGCCGTACCCGCCGGACGTGCCCCCCGCCGGGTAGCCGTACGCGCCGGGCGTGGCAGCGGGGCCGCCGGGTGCCACCGGCGGCGGTGGCACCGCGCCCGTGTCGGGCGTGAGCGGCATGGACGTGACGGTCTGCTGGTCGTGCACCGGCGACGGCGTCACCGGCTTGCTCAGTTCCACCCCGTCGCGGTTCGGCGGAGCCCACGGGTCCGTCGGGTCGTACCCGTCCCGCGACTGGTCTCGATTGTCAGACATGGGCCTCCCCCATCATGGTCCCGCCATGCTAAGGCCTCACCCCTCGGGGGGAACCGTCCGGCCTACGATGATCCGATGACCGACCTCCATCCCTTCATCGCGGGCCTGCCCAAGGCCGAGCTGCACGTCCACCACGTGGGCTCCGCCTCGCCCCGTATCGTCGCCGAGCTGGCGGCACGGCACCCCGACTCCAAGGTCCCCACGGATCCGGAGGCGCTGACCGACTACTTCACGTTCACGGACTTCGCGCACTTCATCGACGTGTACCTGTCGGTCGTCGACCTGGTCCGCACCCCGGAGGACGTCCGGCTGCTCACCTTCGAGGTCGCCCGTGACATGGCCCGGCAGAACATCCGGTACGCCGAGCTGACCATCACCCCCTACTCCTCCACCCGCCGGGGCATCGACGAGCGTGCCTTCATGGCGGCGATCGAGGACGCCCGCAAGTCCGCCGAGGCCGAGTTCGGCACCGTGCTCCGCTGGTGCTTCGACATCCCGGGCGAGGCAGGCCTGGTCTCCGCCGAGGAGACCGCGCGCCTCGCCACGACCGACGGCCTGCGCCCCGAGGGCCTGGTCTCCTTCGGTCTCGGCGGCCCGGAGATCGGGGTGCCGCGCCCGCAGTTCAAGCCGTACTTCGACCTGGCGCGGGCGGCCGGTCTGCACTCCGTGCCGCACGCGGGCGAGACAACCGGCCCGCAGACGGTCTGGGACGCGATCCACGACCTGGGCGCCGAGCGCATCGGCCACGGCACGAGCTCGGTCCAGGACCCGGCGCTCCTGGCGTACCTGGCGGAGCACCGCATCGCCCTGGAGGTCTGCCCGACCTCGAACATCGCCACGCGCGCCGTCGCCACCCTGGACGAGCACCCGATCCGGCAGATGGTGGACGCCGGCGTCCTCGTCACGGTCAACAGCGACGACCCGCCGATGTTCGGCACGGACCTCAACACCGAGTACGCGGTCGCGGCCCGTCTCCTCGGTCTCGACGAGCGCGGGGTCGCCGCCCTCGCGAAGAACGCGGTGGAGGCCTCGTTCCTCGACGCGGCCGGCAAGGCCCGGATCGCCGCCGAGATCGACACGTACACCGACGACTGGCTCGGACGCTGACGGCGACGAGAATGGGGGCCATGGACTCCGACACCGCCATGGACCCGACCGCCGCCCGGGAAGCCCTGGAAGCCCGGGAAGCGAGGGAGACCGAGGAGGCCCGGGAGGCCAGGCAGGCGTCGGGGCGGCCGCCCGTCGTCGTCGTGGGCCATCGCGGCGACCCGTACCGCGTCCGTGAGAACACCCTCCGCTCGATCGCCTCGGCGATCGAGCGGGGGGCGGGCGCGGTCGAGGTCGACGTCCGGCTGACGAAGGACGGGGTGCCCGTCCTCCTCCACGACGACACGCTGAAGCGCCTCTGGCGCCACGACCGGCCGCTCGCCTCGCTCACGTACGAGCAGGTCCGCGAGCTGACGTACGGCGGCGTGCCGACCCTGCGCGAGGCGCTGCTGACCGCCGGGGAGCGCCGCCTGATGCTCGACCTGCCGGGCGGCGACGAGAACTCGGTCCGCACCATCGTGGGCACGGTCCGTGAGTGCGGCGCCGGGGAGCGGGTGTACTACTGCGCGGGGGCCGTCGCCATGCTCCAGGTGCGCGCCGCGGACCCGGCCGCCGAGATCGCCCTGACATGGACCTCGCTCGCGCCGCCCCGGCCTGTGCTGCTCGACGCGGTACGGCCGCGGTGGCTCAACTACCGTTTCGGGCTTGTCAGTCGGGAGCTGAACGAGCGGGTGCACCGGGATGGGCTGCTCGTCTCGGCCTGGACGGCGGACACGACCCGCACCATGCGTAAGCTGATCATGAACGGTGTCGACTCCGTCACCACGAACCGGGTCGACACACTCGCCGACGTCCTGCGAAAGGCCCGCGCGTGAACGACCGGATCCGGACCGACATCGCCCACAACGCCCGCGTGTGGAACTACTGGCTGGGCGGCAAGGACAACTACCCGGTGGACCGCGCCGTCGGCGACCAGGTCACCGCCTTCTACCCGAGCATCGGTGAAGTGGCGCGCGCCGACCGGGCGTTCCTCGGACGCGCGGTGACCCATCTGGCCGCCGAGGCCGGCGTACGCCAGTTCCTCGACATCGGTACGGGCCTGCCGACCGCCGACAACACCCACGAGGTGGCCCAGCGGGCCGCCCCCGACGCCCGGATCGTCTACGTCGACAACGACCCGATCGTCCTCACCCACGCCCGCGCGCTCCTGACGAGCGCGCCGGAGGGCGTCACCGAGTACGTGGACGCCGACGCCCACGATCCGGAGCGGATCCTGGCGGCGGCCGGAGCGACGCTCGACCTCTCCCGTCCGGTCGCGGTGATGATGCTCGGCATCCTCAACTTCGTCCTCGACACCGACGAGGCCCGGTCGATCGTGCGGGCCCTGATGGACGCCGTCCCCTCCGGCAGCTTCCTGGTCCTTACGCATCCCACCCTGGAGCCGGAGCTCGGCGGCGAGGGGAACAAGGCCGCGATGGCCTTCTGGAACGAGAACGCGACACCGCCGATCACCGCCCGCGACCGCACCGAGTTCGCCTCCTTCCTCGACGGCCTCGACGTCCTGGAGCCCGGCATCGTCTCCTGCGCGCGCTGGCGCCACGCCGCCTCGGAGGCGTACACCGTCGCACAGTTCGGCGCCGTGGGCCGCAAGCCGTAATGGGCATACGGGGGGAGTTGCGCGTCCGGTGGGAGCATGCGCGGACCTGGGGCGCGGCGAACCCGTGGGCGGTGGACCTCGGGATCGCGCTGCTCGTGCAGGCGGCGATGACCATGCCGTTCGTGGTGCCGCGCCCGCCCGGGCTCGAACCGGCGACCTGGGCCGCGTACGGGCTCACGACGCTCACCGTGCTGCCGCTGGTCTGGCGGCGGCGTGCGCCCTTCGCCGTCCTCCTGGCGATCATGGCGGCGAGCGCGCTGTACAAGCTGGCCGTGGAGGGGCCGGGGCAGCCGCTGCCGTACACCGGGCTCGTCATCGTCTACACGATCGCGCTCCTGTCTCCGCCGTGGAAGCGGCTCGTGGCGGCGGGGCTCCTGGTGGTCGCGGTGCCGGTCTCGGTCTGGCTCAACACGCGGTCGGCGCGTGAACTGACCTTCTCGCTCTTCGTGTTCGGCGCCGCCCATGTCTTCGGCCGGCTCCAGGACGCCCGGCAGCGGGCCCACCGGGCCGACGCCGAGCGGGCCGCGGCGCGCGAACGGGCGAGGATCGCGCGGGAGATGCACGACATCCTGTCCCACGCGGTGAGCCTGATGATCGTGCAGGCGGAGGCAGGGCCGGTGGCGGTACGGACGGCGCCCGAGCGCGCGGAGGCCGCGTTCGAGGCGATCTCGGAGACCGGCCGAGAGGCGATGGACCAGCTGCGGCAGATGCTGGGGCTGCTGCGCGAGGGCTCCGAGACTGCCTCTCCCCGGGAGCCGCAGCCGGACCTCGCCGGGCTCCCCTCGCTCGTGGAGCGGGTCCGGAGCAGCGGTCTGGCCGTCGCGTACACGACGGAGGGCGGAGTACGGGCCCTGCCGGCCGCGACCGGCGCGCACGTCTACCGGATCGTGCAGGAGGCGCTGACGAACGTCGTCAAGCATGCGGACGCCCGCACGGTCGAGGTCCGGCTCGCCCGTGCCGACGACGTTCTGCACGTCACCGTGACCGACGACGGGCGCGGCCCGCAGGGCGGTTCGGGCGGCCACGGCCTCGCCGGCATCAGGGAGCGGGCCGCCGCGCACGGCGGGACGGCGGCCGCGGGGCCGGGACCGGGCGGCCGCGGGTTCGAGGTGCGGGTGCTGCTCCCCGTACCCTCCACGGCGGAGGTGGGGGCATGACGATCCGGGTGGTGGTCGCGGACGACCAGGAACTGGTCCGCAGCGGCTTCGCGATGATCCTCGACGCGCAGCCGGGCATCGAGGTGGTGGCGGAGGCCGGGGACGGGGCGGAGGCCGTCGAGGCGGTGCGTCGGCTCTCGCCGGACGTGGCGCTGCTCGACATCCGGATGCCCGGGACCGACGGCATCGAGGCCTGCCGGGCGATCAGCGCCCTGGGGTCCGGCTGCCGGACGGTGATCCTGACGACCTTCGACACCGACGCGTACGTGTACGAGGCGCTGCACGCGGGCGCGAGCGGCTTCCTCCTGAAGGACGTACGGCGGGACGACCTGGTGCACGCGGTGCGGGTGGTGGCGGCGGGCGACTCGCTGCTCGCGCCCTCGGTGGCCCGGCGGCTCGTGGAGCAGTACACGGCGGGCGGCCAGCGCCGGGCGTCCGTGGGCCCGGACCCGCGGCTCGACGTCCTGACGGGCCGGGAGCGGGAGACGCTGCTGCTGCTCGCGCGCGGTCTGTCCAACGCGGAGATCGCGGCGGAGCTGGTCGTCAGCGACCACACGGTGAAGACGCACGTGGGGAACGTGCTCGCCAAACTGGGGCTGCGCGACCGGATCCAGGCGGTGATCTGCGCGTACGAGACGGGCCTGGTGGCCGCGGGGTCTCCCCCGCCCGGGGGAGACGGAGGGCCCGGCCCCTCCCCCGCGTCGGCGAGGAAGTGACCGGCGGAAGACCGCCTGTGCGGGTGATCCGCTCGATCGTGCCCGGTCAGCAGGATGGAGCCATCGAGAACGAGGGCTCACACCACGGAGTTGACCATGAGGAATTCCACCCGCACGCTGCTCGCCGCGGCCCTGGTCCTGGGCGTCGCCGCAGGACCGGTACTGACCCCGGCCTTCGCGGGTGCCCCGGCGCCGACGGCCGTGTCCCGGACGACGAACCCTGATCTGAGCGCGGTGATCGCGGGTCTGCCCCGTGCCGACGCCACGGCCGCGCTCGTCCAGATCGGCGGCACCGAGGGCTCCTGGCGGGGCAGTTCGGGGGTCCACGACCTGGAGACGAGGGCTCCCGCGGACCCGGCCGGCCGTTTCAGGGCCGGTTCGGTGACGAAGGTGTTCACGGCGGCGACCGTCCTCCAGCTCGCCGCCGAGGGCCGCATCGACCTGGACCGCACGGCCCGCTCGTATCTACCGGAGCTCATCCCCGGCCGCTACGCGACGGTGACCGTGCGCCAGCTCCTGAACCACACCCATGGCATCCCGGCCCCCGACTTCCCGGGCGACACGGTGGAGGAGTGGTACGCGCGCCGCTTCGACGTCCACGACCCGAGGGACATGGTCCGCTCGGCGACGGCGAAGCCGCGCGAGTTCCGCCCGGGCACCCGGCAGCACTACCTCAACATCGGCTACACGATCGCCGGCCTGATCGTGGAGCGGGTGACGGGCGACTCGTACGAGCACCAGGTGGAGCGTCGGGTCCTGCGCCCGCTCGGCCTCCGGGACACCTACCTTCCGGGCACGGCCGCCGAGATCACCGGCCCGTACAACCACGGCTACCAGACGATGCGGCTCGACGACGGGACGACCGGGCTGCGCGACGTCTCGGTGTGGCGGTCGACGGACGGCTGGGCGGCCGGTGACCTGGTGTCGACCACCGCCGACCTGGAGCGGTTCACCCGGGAGCTGTTCGCGGGCCGGGTGGTGCGCGGGCCGCTCCTGGAGGAGATGTTCACGCTGCCGAGGGTGCCGGACGCGAAGACCGGCGACCCGGCCGCGTACTCCGCGGGGCTGTCGATGAAGCGGCTCGGCGGGCGCGAGGTGTGGGGCAAGACGGGCGGCCGCTGGGGGTACAACGCGGCCGTCGCCTCGACCCGCGACGGCGCGCGCACCCTCGTCTACAGCGTGAACTCGACCGACGCGAAGGGCCAGGACATGAACAGGACCGCCCTGGACATCATGGTGGCGACGTACGGCCTCCCGGACTAGGCGGCCACCGGCTCCGCGGTCGTCGCCGGCTCCAGCCGCTTGATCAGCCGGCGTACGTGGAGCAGCGGCAGGATCCCGATGACGCCGAAGGACATGTCGATGACCGACCACCAGAAGGGGATGCCCCGGACGGGTCCGCTGATCAGGGCGAGCGGGATGATGCCGACGCAGGCGATCATGCCGAACTCGACGACCCAGATGTTGCGGACGGGGTCGCGGTAGGCGCCGTAGAAGGCGACGGCGATGACGAGGTGGGCGAAGGCCAGCCAGTCGGTGCCGTAGAGCAGGTACGGCGACTGCTCGTCGGCGGCTTCGAGACCACCGCGGACGCGGTCGATCCACTCGGCGAGCCCCGGCAGGAGCTCGGCCACGGGCGCGGCCCAGCCGTCGAGCGAGGCGTCGAGGTACCGGAGTTCGGTGACGAGCGGGAAGGCGGTGACGCCGCTCAGGACCAGACAGACGACGAAGACGATCAGCCAGACGCGGATGCGCTTGAGAAGGGCTCTCGGCCCGTTCGTGTCGCTCATGACCGCAGCGTACGCCTCTTTATGAACGTGTTCAAAAGCAGGGGCTCCGGACCTCTCACAGCCCCACGGTCGCGTTCCACCTCTTCGCGAACGGCTGCCGCTCCTCGGGGGCGATGTCCCGGGCGAAGGACCGCGGCCCCGACACCCTGTCGATCAAGGTGCCGGGGCCGCGTGAGGAGCCGAGGGGGGTCAGCCCAGGGAGGTCATGACGTGCTTGATGCGCGTGTAGTCCTCGAAGCCGTAGGCGGAGAGGTCCTTGCCGTAGCCGGACTTCTTGTAGCCGCCGTGGGGCATCTCGGCGACGAGCGGGATGTGGGTGTTGATCCACACACAGCCGAAGTCGAGCGCCTTGGACATGCGCATCGCGCGCGCGTGGTCCTTGGTCCAGACGGAGGAGGCGAGGGCGTACTCGATGTCGTTGGCGTACGAGAGGGCCTGGGCCTCGTCCGTGAAGGACTGGACGGTGATGACCGGACCGAAGACCTCGTTCTGCACGATCTCGTCGTCCTGCTTGAGGCCGGAGACGACGGTCGGGGCGTAGAAGTAGCCCTTGTCGCCGACGCGGTGACCGCCGGCCTCGACCTTGGCGTGGGCCGGGAGGCGGTCGATGAAGCCGGAGACCTGCTTCAGCTGGTTGGCGTTGTTGAGCGGGCCGTAGAGCACGTCCTCGTCGTCCGGCCGACCGGTCTTCGTCTCGGCGGCGGCCTTGGCGAGGGCGGCGACGAACTCGTCGTGGATGGACTCGTGCACGAGGACGCGGGTGGCGGCGGTGCAGTCCTGACCGGCGTTGAAGAAGCCGGCGACGGAGATGTCCTCGACGGCCTTGTCGATGTCGGTGTCCTCGAAGACCACGACGGGGGCCTTGCCGCCCAGCTCCAGGTGGACGCGCTTGACGTCCTTGGCCGCCGACTCGGCGACCTGCATGCCGGCGCGGACGGAGCCGGTGATGGAGGCCATCGCCGGGGTCGGGTGCTCGACCATGGTCTTGCCCGTCTCGCGGTCGCCGCAGATGACGTTGAAGACGCCCTTGGGGACGATCTGCCCGATGATCTCGGCCATCAGGACGGTCGACGCGGGGGTCGTGTCCGAGGGCTTGAGGACGACGGTGTTGCCCGCGGCGAGGGCCGGGGCGAACTTCCACACAGCCATCATCATCGGGTAGTTCCACGGCGCGACCTGGGCGCAGACGCCCACCGGCTCGCGGCGGATCATGGAGGTCATGCCCTCCATGTACTCGCCGGCCGAGCGGCCTTCGAGCATCCGGGCGGCACCCGCGAAGAAGCGGATCTGGTCCAGCATCGGCGGCACCTCCTCGCTCGCGACGAGGGCGGTCGGCTTGCCGGTGTTCTGCACCTCGGCGGCGATGAGGTCCTCGGCGCGCTCCTCGAAGGCGTCCGCGATCTTGAGGAGCACCTTCTGGCGCTCGGCCGGGGTGCTGTCACGCCAGGCGGGGAAGGCGGCCGCGGCGGCCTCCATGGCGGCGTCGACGTCGGCCTGTCCGGAAAGCGGGGAGGTGGCGTACACCTCACCGTCGACCGGGTTGACCACGTCGATGGTGCGGCCGTCGGCCGCGTCGCGGAACTCCCCGTTGATGTAGTTACGCAGCCGGCGCAGCTCGGTGGTCACTTGGCCACCCCTCCTGTCACGTTCTGTCGTCGCACGTCCTTGTGCGCGTCCCGATGGGCGAGACACCCCAGAGTAGTCGCTCGGCAGACGCTTTCAACAGCCCCGACCCCTCTCAACTTCGGATTCGGTGAGATTGAGAGCGTCTCACAACGAATTACATCGCTCCGGGGTTGCACGACGGACAATCTCGGTGCACAGTGAAGTCGTGGCCAGTCGAAGCACAGACTCCAGAACCGGAACCGGTTCGTCCCCGACGATCGACGCCGTCTCCCTGGCGATCATCGAACAGCTCCAGCAGGACGGTCGCCGCCCCTACGCGTCGATCGGAAAGGCCGTCGGCCTCTCCGAAGCCGCCGTGAGGCAGCGCGTCCAGAAGCTGCTCGACCAGGGCGTCATGCAGATCGTCGCCGTCACCGACCCGCTCACCGTGGGTTTCCGACGGCAGGCGATGGTCGGCATCAACGTCGAGGGCGACCTCGATCCGGTCGCGGAGGCGCTGACGGCCATGGCCGAATGCGAGTACGTGGTGATGACCGCGGGCTCGTTCGACCTGATGGTGGAGGTCGTCTGTGAGGACGACGACCACCTGCTGGATGTGATCAACAAGCGCATCCGCACCCTCCCCGGCGTGCGCTCCACGGAGAGCTTCGTCTACCTCAAGCTCAAGAAGCAGACCTATATGTGGGGAACTCGATAACCGTGACCCAGTCCCGAAGCGACCTGTCAAAGTCCGCCTACGACCACCTGTGGATGCACTTCACCCGCATGTCGTCGTACGAGAACTCGCCTGTTCCCACCATCGTGCGTGGTGAGGGCACCTACATCTTCGACGACAAGGGCAAGCGCTACCTCGACGGTCTCGCGGGTCTCTTCGTCGTCAACGCCGGACACGGCCGCGAGGAGCTGGCCGAGGTCGCGTACAAGCAGGCCAAGGAGCTCGCGTTCTTCCCCGTGTGGTCGTACGCGCACCCCAAGGCCGTCGAGCTCGCCGAGCGTCTCGCCGACTACGCCCCGGGCGACCTCAACAAGGTGTTCTTCACCACCGGTGGCGGCGAGGCCGTCGAGACCGCGTGGAAGCTCGCCAAGCAGTACTTCAAGCTGCAGGGCAAGCCCACCAAGTACAAGGTCATCTCGCGTGCGGTCGCCTACCACGGCACCCCGCAGGGCGCCCTGTCCATCACCGGCCTGCCGGCCCTGAAGGCCCCCTTCGAGCCGCTGGTCCCCGGCGCGCACAAGGTGCCGAACACCAACATCTACCGCGCCCCGATCCACGGCGACGACCCCGAGGCCTTCGGCCGCTGGGCCGCCGACCAGATCGAGCAGGAGATCCTCTTCGAGGGTGCCGACACCGTCGCGGCCGTCTTCCTCGAGCCGGTGCAGAACGCCGGCGGCTGCTTCCCGCCGCCGCCCGGGTACTTCCAGCGGGTCCGCGAGATCTGCGACCAGTACGACGTGCTGCTCGTCTCCGACGAGACGATCTGCGCCTTCGGCCGCCTCGGCACGATGTTCGCCTGTGACAAGTTCGGCTACGTGCCCGACATGATCACCTGCGCCAAGGGCATGACCTCGGGTTACTCCCCGATCGGTGCCTGCATCGTCTCGGACCGCATCGCGGAGCCGTTCTACAAGGGCGACAACACCTTCCTCCACGGCTACACCTTCGGTGGCCACCCGGTGTCCTCGGCGGTCGCGATCGCCAACCTCGACATCTTCGACAAGGAAGGCCTGAACCAGCACGTCCTCGACCAGGAGGGCAACTTCTTCAACACCCTGAAGAAGCTGCACGACCTCCCGATCGTCGGCGACGTCCGCGGCAACGGCTTCTTCTACGGCATCGAGCTCGTCAAGGACAAGGTCACCAAGGAGTCCTTCACGGACGAGGAGACCGAGCGCGTCCTGTACGGCTTCCTCTCCAAGGCGCTCTTCGAGAACGGCCTGTACTGCCGTGCCGACGACCGTGGCGACCCGGTCATCCAGCTGGCCCCGCCGCTGATCGCCGACCAGGGCACCTTCGACGAGATCGAAGGCATCCTGCGCTCGGTGCTCACCGAGGCGTGGACCAAGCTGTAAGGGTCCCCAGCAGGTCAGAGGTCCCCCAGCATCACGCCGCCCTCACGGCGTGACTACCGGCCCGGGCATGCCGCCATCCGAGTGGATGGCGGCGGCCCGGGCCGTGTGCTGTCCGTACAAGCGGATCTGAATCCTTACGGTGCTTCCCTGTCCGTGCCCTGGATCCTCCCGGAGCCAGTGACCGACAGGCCCGTCTCTTCGTTCCCCCGCACGGGGGAACACAGATCGGATCCGACATCGAGGTGTACGCGATGGCCCCACCGGACAACGACGTGCTCTGGGCGCGTTCCCTGCACTGTGCCCTGGGCGGTTCGGACGCGCTCAGCGGCGTCTCCCTCGGCGTCCGCGAAGGCGAGATCCTCGCCCTCGTGGGCCCGCGCGGCAGCGGCAAGACCACCCTCATGCGCTGCCTGTCCGGCCAGCTCGTCGCCCAGCAGGGCGAGGTCTGGTTCAACAGCGGCCCCGTGCACACCCTCGGCCCCGCCGACCGCGAGCGGCTCCGGCGCGACCGCTTCGGCTGGATCGACCCCGAGCCCGGCCTCGTCCCCGAGCTCACCGGCTGGGAGAACGCGGCCCTGCCCCTGCTGCTCCGCGGGCTCTCCCACCGGGCCGCGAAGACCACCGCCCTGGAATGGCTGGAGCGCCTCGACATCGGCGCCTGCGCGCGGCAGCGCCCGCACGCCCTCACCCAGTCCCAGCGCCAGCGGATCGCCACCGCCCGCGCCCTCGTCACCACGCCCTCGGTGCTGTTCGCGGACGAACCCACCGCCACCCTGCACCGCGCCGACGGCGCCCAGCTCCTGCGCACCCTCGCGGCCGCCGCCCGCTCCCACGGCATCACCGTGCTCCTCGCCACCCACGACGCCGAGGTCGTGGCGCTCGCCGACCGCACGGTCGCACTCCTCGACGGACGCCGGGTCAACGCCGTACCCCCGGCGTCAGGGGCGGAGGGCGTCGCCGCGTGCTCGCTCTCCGTCTAGCCCGCGGGGCCCACCCCCTCGTCCTGGCCCGCCGGCTCCTCGTCGCCGCGGCGGCCGCGGGGGTGGGCTTCCTCCTGCTCTGCACCCTGGGATACGCCGTCGGTCACCCGGAGCACTCCTCGGCGTCCGTACTGCGCCTGCTCTGGTGCGCCCTGCCGCTCGCCGCGACCGTCCAGTTCGCCGTCGCCGTGGCCCGCACCGACCCCAGCACCCGCCCCCGTCCCGGGCTCTCCGCGGTCGGCCTCGGCCCCGCCCGCCTCACGGCCATCGCCGCCGCCTCGACCGCGGTCGCCTGCACCCTCGGCTCCACGGTCGCGCTGCTGTTCTACCTCCACCTGCGCGGCGACATCACCGGACTCCCCTTCGACGGCGCCGCCGCGGAACTCCTCGCCGCCGACCAGCCGATCCCGCTCGCGGCGGCCCTCACCCTGCTCGCGGTGCTGCCCGTCTCGGCCACAGCGGCCGCGGGAATCGCGCTGCGGCCGCGCTCCGCGCCTCCCCGGGCCGAGGGAGCGGAGCGGGCCGTGCCGTCCGGGCTGCCGTGGGGCGTCGCCCTGATCGCGGTCGGCCTGGCGGTCGAGACGTACGCGGGCCGGGACGGAGGCGGCGGCGGGCTCCCGCTGCCGGGCCGCTTCGACGGCAGCCCGGCGGGCGTCCTGGCCGGCTGGGTCCTCACGGCGGTCGGCCTCGCGGTGGCCGGCCCCGGCATCGTCCACGGCTGCGGGCGTCTCCTCCAGGCGGTCAGGCCGGGCGCCACCCGGCTGCTCGCGGGCCGTGTCCTGATGGACGAGTCCCGCCGTATCGGCCGCCCCCTCGGCGTCGTGTGCGCGGTGCTCTCCGGAATCCTCGCCGCGGCGGCACTGCACCGGACGGGCACGGACTCCGGCTCCTTCGGCCCCCTCACCGGCCTGGGCGCCACCCTCGTCCTGGCCTGCACCACCGCCACCCTGCTGACCGCGGCCCTGGAGTCCAAGCAGAGCCGCGCCCACACCACCGAGGCCCTCCTCCGCGTCGGCGCCCCGCCGACGGCCCTCCGCACGGCCGCCCTGATGCGCGCCGGCATCCTGGTCGCGGTCTTCCTGCCGCTGACCTGGGCCGTGGCGGAACTCGCGGCGCTGCCGCTCACCGGCTGAACCCCGCGCCGGGGCCGTTCGGCCCGCACTGCCCCTCTCGTGGACCCGTCGTACCGCTCCTGTCGCAGACGCGCGGGCCCCGTCTCCCCCGCGCGGCGGACCGGGACCCGACCCCGGGCCGACGTCCGCCGGGGCGCTGCCCGGGAGGCTCGGAGCATGACTCCGATGAGCCCCCTCGCCACCCTGCCGCTCCGGTCGGACAGGCCCGCCCGGGCGGGCCGCGCCGCTCTCCTCTGGTCGCTGCTGTACGCCACGGGTGCGGCCGTCGCCGCCGTCACCGGGCCCGCGTTCGGCTACGCGCTCCTCGGCAGGGGGACGGGCACGACCGCCGAGGCGATCGCGGCCGTGCTGTACGGGGCCGCCGCCCTCCTCGCGTATCTCCTCCTCCGCCGCCCGCACGCGCGGTGGCCCTCCACGGCGGCGTGGGCGGTCGTCGGGCTCTGTCTGACCTCGGGCTTCCCCGCCCTCCTCAGCCCGCTCCACCTGCTGTCCTTCCTCTCCCGTGGCCAGCCGCCGGTCGACGGGGCGGCCCTGGCCAACCAGGGCCTCGCCGTGCTCGGCGCGGTCCTGTGGGGGTACGCGGCCCTCACCCACCGGCGCGGGGCCCTCGGCACCTGCCCGTACTGCGGTGGACACGCCCCCGCGCCGACCGGGCGCCCCGCCACCCGCGCCGGCCTCGTCGCGGTCGCCGCCCTCGTCCCGTACACGGTCCTCAAGACAGCCTGGGCGCTGGGCCTCACCGTCGGCTTCACGGGCACGGGCCGCCCCGGCGCCGACCCGGAGTACACCAGTGACCTGGGGCTCTGGCTGTACGACCACGGGGTCGACGTCACCGCGGTCCTCGCCGTCCTCGGCATGGTCCTGGCCCTCGCACTGACTCGCCCCTGGGGGCGGCGACTGCCCCGGCTGCCGATGCTCGCGCTCGGCTGGGCGGGGGCGGGCGCGCTCGCGCCGTTCGGAGCCCTCCTGGCGGCCTTCGGCGTGCTGGCCTGGACGGGCGCGATCTCCGCCGGCCTGGAGGACCACGCCCCCTGGGTGGTCGCCGTCGCCTACGGCGGCTTCTCCTGCTACGGCCTCGCCCTGGCCCGGGCGACCCGCGACTACCAGCGCGCGACCCGCCGGGACTGCGAACGGTGCTAGGGGGTGTCTGACAATTCGCGCCGGCAAGAGTCCGGCCCGCTCACTTCCGCCAGAAGACGTGGTGCGTCACCCCGCCCCGGGGGCTGGGCACCACATCGCGGTGGAACCGGTCGAGCAGTTCGTCGGGCGACTCCCAGAGGCGCACCCCGGACCCGAGCTTCACCGGCGCGACCGCGACGTGCAGGGTGTCGACGAGGTCCGCTTCGAGGAACTCCCGGATCGTGGTGGCCCCGCCGCCGAGGCGGACGTCCTTGCCGCGCGCCGCCTCCCGCGCCCGGGCGAGCACCGTGGCCGGATCGGCGTCGACGAAGTGGAACGTGGTGTCGGAGAGCGTGAACGAGGGCCGCGGATGGTGGGTCAGGACGAACACCGGGGTCCCGAACGGCGGCTCGTCGCCCCACCAGCCCTGCCACTCGTGGTCCTGCCAGGGCCCGCGCTGCGGCCCGAACTTGTTGCGGCCCATGATCTCGGCCCCGATGTTCCGGGCGAAGTCCCGCGTGAAGTAGTCGTCGAGGCCACGGCTTCCTCCGGGCTCGGTACGCCTGGGCCAGCTCGCCGTGGCACCCGCCCAGGCGAACAGCTCCCCCGGATCCGCGTGGCCGAACGGCCTCTCCAGGCTCTGGCCCTCACCGGCACCGAACCCGTCGGACGAGACCATGAAGTTCTGGACTCTGAGCAGCTGGCTCACGGCTTTCCTCCTGCGCGATCGACGAAGAGACGACTCGAAGGAGACTCCCCCGGCGGGAGGAACTCATCGCAGGCGCCGGGGGCTGTCACCGCTACGGCGTGTCGTCGCCGAGCACCACCACGTCCTCCGCCCGGAAGGCCACCCCCGTCCGGGCGCCCTCCTCGGGCACCTCCCGCAGCGGGAACTCCGCCTCCAGCGAGGGCCCGTCCGCCGGGCGGAGCCGTACGGCCACCCGGCTGCCCCGGAACGTCCGGGACTCCACGGTCCAGACCCGCCCGTCCTCCGCCGGTACGAGACGCACCCCGCCCGGCCTGACGAGGAGCCGGCGCTCGCCCTGCGGCGAGCCCTCCGGCACCGGGACCCTCCCCCACACGGTGTCCGCGACGGTCCCGCTCACCCGGGCCGCCACCACGTTGTCGAAGCCCAGGAAGCGGGCCACGAACTCCGAGGCCGGCCGGGACCAGACCTCGACGGGCGCACCCGACTGGGCGATCCGTCCGTCCCGCATGACCACCACCCGGTCCGCGAGGGCGAACGCCTCGCCCTGGTCGTGGGTGACCGCGAGGACCGTCGTCCCGAGCCGGCCGAACAGCTGCCGCAGCTCCACGACGAGCCGCTCCCGCAGCCCCCGGTCGAGCTGGCCGAGCGGTTCGTCCAGCATGAGCAGCCGTGGCCGGGGCGCGAGCGCCCGGGCCAGCGCCACCCGCTGCTGTTCGCCGCCGGAGAGCGCGGCGACGGACCGCCGCCCGGCCCCCGGCAGACCGACGAGGTCGAGCAGCTCAGCGACCCGTGCGCTCTGTTCGGCGCGGCCCGCCCCCCGCATCCGGAGGCCGAAGGCGACGTTTCCGGTGACGTCCCGCTGCGGGAACAGCTGGTGGTCCTGGAACATCAGGCCGACACCGCGCCGGTGCACCGGCACCCCGCCCTGGTCGGCGCCGCCGAGCAGCACCCGGCCGCCGTGGAGCGGCTGGAGCCCGGCGACGGCCCGCAGCAGCGTGGACTTGCCGCTGCCGCTCGGACCGAGCACGCACACGATCTCGTGGTCGGCGACCTCCAGGTCCACGGCGTCGAGCGCGGTCCGCTCCCCGAACCGTACGGTCGCGCCGTCCAGTCTCAGCATCAGAACTCTCCCGAGGTGCGTTCGGTCCGGAGCCGTTCGAGCAGCAGCAGGGACACCGCGCACACCACCATCAGGATCGTCGAGAGGGCCATGGCCTGGCCGTAGTTGAGTTCGCCGGGCCGGCCGAGGAGCCGGGCGACGGCCACCGGGAGCGTCGGGCTGTCGGGCCGGGCGATGAAGACCGTCGCGCCGAACTCGCCGAGCGAGACGGCGAAGGCGAACCCTGCGGCGATGAGCAGCGCCCGCCGCACCAGCGGCAGGTCCACCTCCCGCCAGGCCCGCCACGGCGAGGCGCCGAGCACGGCCGCCGCCTCCCGCAGCCGCTCGTCCACCGCGCGGAGCACCGGCAGCATGGTCCGTACGACGAAGGGCACGCCGACCAGGGCCTGCGCGAGCGGCACCAGGATCCAGCTGGCCCGCAGGTCGAACGGCGGCTCGTCGAGGGTGATGAGGAAACCGAAGCCGACGGTCACGGCGGACACCCCGAGCGGCAGCATGAGCAGCGCGTCGAAGCCCCGTACGAGCCGCCCGGCGCGCCTGGTCAGGGCGGCCGCCGCGAGTCCGCCGATGACGAGGGCGATCAGGGTGGCGACGACGGCGTACCGGAGCGAGTTCCCGATCGTGTCGAGGAGGGGCACGAGGAAGGTGCCCGAGGGGTCCGGGGTCCGCAGGGCCCGGTAGTAGTCGAGCCCGTATCCGCCGGAGGTGGCGAAGGACCTCTCGACGAGCACACCGAGCGGCAGCACGATCAGCAGCGCCACGGACAGCAGGACGGCCGCGAACAGCGCCCACTGACCGGCGCCCCGGGGCCGGCGCGCGTTCTGTTCGGGCGCGACCAGCTTCAGGGCGGTCTCCCGCCGGCGGACCGTCCGGGCGTGCACGGCGAGCACGACGCCGACGGCGACGAACTGCACCGTCGTGAGGACGGCGGCCGTCGTCAGATCGAAGCGGATGACGGTCTGCCGGTAGATCTCCGTCTCCAGGGTCGAGTACGTCGATCCGCCGAGGATCTGGACGACGGCGAAGGAGCTCGCGGTGAAGAGGAACACCATGAGGGCGGCCGCTGCGACGGACGGGGCGAGCGCCGGCAGGGTCACGGTCCGCCACGCGGTCCAGCGGGACGCGCCGAGGACCCGGGCGGCCTCCTCCTGGCGCGGGTCGAGCTGCGCCCACAGACCGCCGACGGTCCGCACGACGACGGCGTAGTTGAAGAACACATGGGCGATCAGGATCGCCCAGATGGTGGTGTCGAGCCGGACGCCCCACAGCTCGTCGAGGAGCCCGCCGCGCCCGACGAGCGCCAGGAAGGCCGTGCCGACCATGACGGTCGGCATCACGAAGGGCACGGTGACGACGGCGCGCAGCAGTCCCTTGCCGGGAAAGTCGAAGCGCGCGAAGACATACGCGCCGGGCAGCACGATCAGCAGGGTGAGACCGGTGGAGGCGAGTGCCTGCCAGAGCGTGAACCACAGGACGTCGAGAATCTCCGGCCGGCTCAGCGTCTCGCCGAACCGGCCGAACCGCCACGCCCCCTCGACCCGCAGCCCGCGCTCGACGATCGAGAGGACGGGCCAGGCGAAGAAGAGCGCGAAGAAGGCGACGGGCACGACCATCAGGCCGAGCCGCGCCGCGCTTCCCCTGCGGTCGGGGATTACTTCAGAACGAGCGACGACCACTGCTGGATCCACGCCTCGCGCTTCTCGGCGATCTTCTCGGGCGCCATCGTCCCCGGCTTGTCGACGACCGCCCCGTGCTTCGTGAAGAGCTCCGGCAGTGCGGCGTCCTTCACCACCGGGTTGACGAACATCTGGAGCGGCATGTCCTCCTGGAACTTCTTCGAGATCAGGAAGTCGATCAGCGCCTTGCCGCCCTCGGGGTTCTTCGCCCCGTTCAGCAGGCCCACGAACTCGGTCTGCCGGAAGCAGGTGCCGGTGGAGACGCCGGTGGGCGCCACCTTCGGCTGCGGCTCGCCGTAGAGCACCTCGGCCGGCGGGCTGGAGGCGTACGACACGACGAGCGGCCGGTCGCCCTTGGCCTGCCTGCCGCCGGCCGAGCCGGAGAACTCCTGGTTGTAGGCGAGCTCCCAGCTGTCGACGGTCTTCACACCGTTGGCCTTGAGCTTCGTCCAGTAGTCCTGCCAGCCGTCGTCGCCGTACTCCGCGGCCGTACCGAGGAGGAATCCGAGGCCGGGGGACGAGCGCTCGGGGTTCTCGACGACGAGCAGGTTCCTGTACGCGGGCTCCGTCAGGTCGTCGAAGGTCACCGGCGGCGCCAGCTTCTTGTCGGCGAAGTACTTCTTGTCGTAGTTGACGCAGATGTCGCCGGAGTCGACCGGCGTGACCCGGTGCTCCTTGTCGAGGCGGTACTCCGCCGGGACGCGGTCCACGCCCTTCGCCTCGTACGGGACGAAGATCCCGTTGTCGAGGGCGCGGGAGAGCAGCGTGTTGTCGACGCCGAAGAAGACATCGCCCTGCGGGGAGCCCTTGGTCAGGATCTCCTTGTTGACGGCCTCGCCGGCGTCGCCGCTCTTCAGCACCTTGACGGTGAAGCCGGTCTGCTTCGTGAACTCGGCCAGCACCTCCTTGGAGGCGTTGAACGAGTCGTGACTCACGAGGGTCACGGTCTTCGGCGCGGGCGCGCCGGACTTGCCGGCGCCCTCGCGTACGTCATCCGTGCCGCAGGCGGCGAGGGTGGTGACGCCCAGCGCCGCGACGAGCGCGGCGGCGGCGGCCTTCTTGATGCTCACCGGATTGGTGCTCACTGAGATTCCTCCTGGGTATGACCAGGAAGAGACGCGGCCCTGCCCGCGACCGGCGGAACCGGTCGCGGGCAGGGCGCAACAGCTTGAGTTAACGACCGAACTTCCTACCCAGAATGACCTGGGCAAGGTTCAGAGGGTCTGCGGTCCTACGGTGACCGCACTCTCAGCGCTGTGGCGCTCCCCTGTCGGAATATGGAGATGTGTTCGAGCTCAGAGTACAAGGTCAGCGTTCGGCGGCGGCCAGCTGTCCACAGGCGCCGTCGATCTCCTGGCCCCGGGTGTCCCGGACGGTCACCGGCACACCGTGGCGCGCGATGGCCTCGACGAAGGCCTTCTCGTCCTCGGGGCGGGAGGCCGTCCACTTCGAACCGGGCGTCGGGTTCAGCGGGATCAGGTTGACGTGCACCCGACGGCCCTTGAGGAGCCGGCCGAGGAGGTCACCGCGCCAGGCCTGGTCGTTGATGTCCCGGATGAGCGCGTACTCGATGGAGATCCGGCGCCCGGACTTCTCCGCGTACTCCCAGGCGGCGTCGAGGACCTCTCGCACCTTCCAGCGCGTGTTCACCGGCACCAGGGTGTCGCGCAGCTCGTCGTCCGGGGCGTGCAGCGAGACCGCGAGCCGGCACTTGAAGCCCTCGTCGGCGAAGCGGAGCATCGCCGGCACCAGGCCCACCGTGGAGACCGTGATCCCGCGCTGGGAGAGGCCGAGACCGTCCGGCTCGGGGTCGGTGAGGCGCCGGATCGCACCGACGACCCGCTTGTAGTTCGCGAGCGGCTCGCCCATGCCCATGAACACGATGTTGGAGAGGCGCGCCGGCCCGCCGGGCACCTCCCCGTCCCGCAGGGACCGCATGCCGTCCACGATCTGGTGCACGATCTCGGCGGTCGACAGGTTCCGGTCGAGCCCGGCCTGGCCCGTCGCGCAGAACGGGCAGTTCATCCCGCAGCCCGCCTGCGAGGAGATGCACATGGTCACCCGGTCCGGGTAGCGCATGAGCACCGACTCGACGAGCGTGCCGTCGTGGAGCCGCCACAGGGTCTTACGGGTGGTGTCGTCGTCGCACGAGATGTGCCGCACCACTGACATCAGGTCGGGCAGCAGCTCCCCGGCCAGCTTCTCGCGCGAGGCGGCCGGGATGTCCGTCCACTCGGCGGGATCGTGCGCGTACCGCGCGAAGTAGTGCGTGGACAGCTGCTTGGCGCGGAAGGGCTTCTCGCCGATCGCGGCGACGGCCTCCTTCCGCTCGGCGGGCGTGAGGTCGGCCAGGTGCCGCGGCGGCAGCTTGGCTCCGCGGGGGGCGACGAAAGTGAGTTCTCCGGGCACTGGACGGGCCACGATCGGGTGTCTCCTCAGACGGCACGAGGTCTGGCATCCCCGGGAAGACGGGGACCGCGGCATCACGATGCCGGAGCCAGGAGACCTCACTGGAACATCCCCGCAGCGGCGAGGACGACGGAAGGGCCCGCGGCACGCGCCACGAGCCCTTCCAGAGTACCCGGTGTCCGTCAAGCCGTTCCGACGAACAGAGCGAGCAGCAGCCACACCACCGGCGCCGTCGGCAGCAGCGAGTCGAGGCGGTCCATGATGCCGCCGTGGCCCGGCAGCAGCGTGCCCATGTCCTTGATGCCCAGGTCACGCTTGATCATCGACTCGCCGAGGTCACCAAGCGTCGCGCTCGCCGCCACCGCGAGGCCGATGATCAGCCCCTGCCACCAGACGCCCTCGTCGATCAGGAACTCCATGCACAGCGCGCCCGCCGCCATCGCGAACGTCACCGCGCCGACCAGTCCCTCGCGGGTCTTGCCGGGGCTGATCCTCGGGGCCAGCTTGTGCTTGCCGAAGCGCCAGCCGACCGCGTACGCCCCGGTGTCGCTGACCACGGTCAGGAGCAGGAAGGTCAGCACCCGCTGCGGGCCGTCGTCGGCGGCCAGCAGGAGCGCCACGAAGGTCGCGAGGAACGGCACGTAGAACGCGGCGAACACGCCCGCCGTGACGTCCTTCAGATAGCCCTCGGGAGGCTCCGTCATCCGCCAGACGAGCACCGCGAGCGCCGTCAGCGCCATCGCCACCCAGGCGCCCTCGGCGCCCCTGACGTAGCCGGCGACGACCATCGCCGCGCCGCCGACCGCGAGCGGGACCAGCGGCGCCTTGATCGCCTTGCGCTCCTGGAGGCGGGAGGTGAGCTCCCAGAGCCCGACCACCACGGCGACCGCTATCACCCCGATGAACGCCGGCTTCCAGATGAACAGCGAGGCGATGATGACCGCGCCGAGCCCGACCCCGACCCCTATGGCCGCGCCCAGGTCACGCCCCGCGCTCTTCTTCTGCCGTGGCGCCGTCGGCGCGGGCGGCGGAGGCGGGGCGGGGTTGTGCATGGGCTCCTGCGGGTGCTCGTGCGGCGTCTCGTCACGGAACAGGGGACCGCTCTGGTGAGCGGCCCCCCGGCCGTGACCGTCCTGGAATCCGCCGGCGGGAACGTCGGGCACGATGGGCATGGGCCGAGTCTGCGCCGCCTGATGCCGATCGTATGCGGGACCCGCCGGGACGGGCCCCTGGTCGGGTCCCCTACGGCCGGAACCGGCCGGGGCCCCCCAGGAAGAGTCGTTCATCAGACCTCGAGCAGCTCGGCTTCCTTGTGCTTGAGCAGCTCGTCCACCTGCGCGACGTACTTCGCGGTGGTGTCGTCGAGCTCCTTCTCGGCGCGGCGGCCCTCGTCCTCGCCGACCTCGCCGTCCTTGACGAACTTGTCGATGGTCTCCTTGGCCTTGCGGCGCACCGAGCGGATCGAGATCTTCGAGTCCTCGGCCTTGCCCTTGGCGACCTTGATGTACTCCCGACGGCGCTCCTCGGTCAGCTCGGGGAACACCACCCGGATGATGTTGCCGTCGTTGCTCGGGTTGACGCCGAGGTCCGAGTCGCGGATGGCCTGCTCGATGTTGCGCAGCGCGCTCTTGTCGAACGGGGTCACCACAGCCATGCGCGGCTCCGGAACGGAGAACGACGCGAGCTGGTTGATGGGGGTGATGGCGCCGTAGTAGTCCGCCACGATCTTGTTGAACATCGCCGGGTGCGCACGGCCGGTGCGGATCGCGGCGAAGTCCTCCTTGGCGACCACGACGGCCTTCTCCATCTTCTCCTCGGCCTCGAGGAGGGTCTCTTCGATCACCACATGCTCCTGCGTGTCGTCGCGTTGTGTCCTGCACGGTGTACGACCGGCAGGGCTCTGTCCATCCCCTTGCGGGGCGGTTCCCCGGTTCGGGTCAGGCCCGGGTGCCCTGGTCGCTCACGAGCGTGCCGATCTTCTCACCCTTCACCGCGCGAGCGATATTGCCCTCGGTGAGCAGTTCGAAGACGAGGATCGGGAGGTTGTTGTCCCGGCACAGGGTGATGGCGGTGGCGTCGGCGACCTTGAGGTCGCGGGAGAGCACCTCGCCGTACTCGAGCGCGTCGAACCTGACCGCGTCGGGGTTGCTCTTGGGGTCGGAGTCGTAGACGCCGTCCACGCCGTTCTTGCCCATGAGCAGGGCCTCGGCGTCGATCTCCAGCGCACGCTGGGCCGCCGTGGTGTCGGTGGAGAAGTACGGCATGCCCATGCCCGCACCGAAGATGACCACGCGGCCCTTCTCCAGGTGGCGCACGGCGCGCAGCGGGATGTACGGCTCGGCGACCTGGCCCATGGTGATGGCGGTCTGGACGCGCGAGTCGATGCCCTCCTTCTCCAGGAAGTCCTGGAGGGCGAGGCAGTTCATCACCGTTCCGAGCATGCCCATGTAGTCGGACCGGGCCCGGTCCATGCCGCGCTGCTGGAGCTCGGCGCCACGGAAGAAGTTGCCGCCGCCGATCACCACCGCGATCTCCGCGCCGTCGCGGACGACCGCCGCGATCTCACGCGCGATGGCGTGCACGACGTTGGGGTCGACACCCAGGCCGGTACCGCCGGAGAAGGCCTCTCCGGACAGCTTCAGCATGTAGCGCCCGGCCGTCCTGCCGTTGTTGTCGTCGCCCTGTACGGCGCCCTGGTTCATGGAGATCTCCTCGTGCACATACGAAGGAGGCCATTGCCTTGGGTCCTCGCGGTTTCCCGTACGGCAATGGCCTCCTGTCAGATCTGCGGTCGTCCTGCGCGTGCGCGGACGACTGCCTCAGACCCTACCGGGGGGTCCGACGTCCGTCGCGTTCGCGTACGGACTCAGATGCCGACCTTGATGCGGGTGAAGCGCTTCAGGGTGACACCGGCCTCGTCCAGGATCTGCTGGACGGACTTCTTGTTGTCAAGGGCGTACGGCTGACCGAGCAGCGTCGCGTCCTTGAAGAAGCCGTTCACGCGACCCTCGACGATCTTCGGGAGCGCGGCCTCGGGCTTGCCCTCGGCGCGGGTGGTCTCCTCGGCGACGCGACGCTCGGTCTCGACGACCTCGGCCGGAACGTCCTCACGGGTGAGGTACTTCGGCGCGAAGGCGGCGATGTGCTGGGCGACACCCTTGGCGACGGCGGCGTCGGCCTTGTCGAACTCGACGAGGACACCGATCTGCGGCGGGAGGTCCGGCATCGTGCGGTGCATGTACGCGAAGACGAAGCCGTCGGCGTACTGCGCGAAGCGGTCCAGGACGATCTTCTCGCCGAGGTTGGCGTTGGCCTCGTCGACGAACGCCTGCACGGTCTTGCCGGCCTCGATCTCGGAGGCGAGCAGCGCGTCCAGGTCGGCCGGGGAGGTGGCGGCGACGTGAGCGGCGAGCTTGTCGGCGACGGCCTGGAACTTGTCACCCTTGGCGACGAAGTCCGTCTCGCACTTCAGCTCGACGAGGACACCGGAGGTGTTGTCGTCGGCGATGAGGGAGACCACGGCGCCGTTCTCGGCGGAGCGGCCCTCACGCTTGGCGACACCCTTCTGGCCCTTGATGCGCAGCGCCTCGACGGCCTTGTCGACGTTGCCGTCGGCCTCGTCCAGGGCCTTCTTGCAGTCCATCATGCCGGCGCCGGTGAGCTCGCGGAGCTTCTTGACGTCAGCGGCGGTGTAGTTCGCCATGAGTCTGTTTCTCTCTCGAAGTCTGAAAGATCGGGCGGGTCCACGGGTGGACGGCGGGGGCTTTGTGGGCCCCCGCCGTCGTCACCCGAAGGTCCTGAAGGGTCAGGCCTGCTCGGCGTCCGCGGCCGGGGCCTCGGTGGCCTCGGCAGCGGCCTCGGCCGGAGCCTCGACGGTCTCGGCGGCAGCCTCGGCCGGGGCCTCGGCGGCGGGGGCCTCGACGGTCTCGTCGGCCTTCTTCTCACCCTCGAGCAGGTCGCGCTCCCACTCGGCGAGGGGCTCGCCGGCGGCCTTCTCGCCCGGCTTCGAGTCGCCGGTCGCGGCGCCGGAGCGGGCGATGAGGCCCTCGGCGACGGCGTCGGCGATCACGCGGGTGAGCAGGGTGACGGAGCGGATCGCGTCGTCGTTGCCCGGGATCTTGTAGTCGACCTCGTCGGGGTCGCAGTTGGTGTCGAGGATCGCGACGACCGGGATGTGGAGCTTGCGCGCCTCACCGACGGCGATGTGCTCCTTCTTGGTGTCGACGATCCAGACGGCGCTCGGCACCTTCTGCATCTCGCGGATACCACCGAGGGTCTTCTCCAGCTTGGCCTTCTCGCGGGAGAGGACCAGGAGCTCCTTCTTGGTGAGGCCGGAGGCGGCCACATCCTCGAAGTCGATCTGCTCGAGCTCCTTGAGGCGCTGCAGACGCTTGTAGACGGTGGAGAAGTTGGTGAGCATGCCACCGAGCCAACGCTGGTTGACGTACGGCATGCCGACACGCGTCGCCTGCTCGGCGATGGCCTCCTGGGCCTGCTTCTTCGTACCGACGAACATGATGGAGCCGCCGTGCGCGACGGTCTCCTTGACGAACTCGTAGGCGCGGTCGATGTACGACAGCGACTGGAGCAGGTCGATGATGTAGATGCCGTTGCGCTCGGTGAAGATGAAGCGCTTCATCTTCGGGTTCCAGCGACGGGTCTGGTGACCGAAGTGGACGCCGCTCTCCAGCAGCTCCCGCATCGTGACGACGGCCATGGCCGTATCTCCTTGGGTTTCTCGGTTATGTCCTGACGCCCCGACGCGCCGTGCCACAAGGGACCGAAAAGGCGCTGCCATCGACCGGTGAGGGCCGGGTGGCGGGGCGTGCGAAGTCGACCCGGTGACCCGGGTCGCCATAGGAAGTGTACGGGACCCCGGGAGCGCCGGGTGACGGCACTGTCCACAACCGGCGAGCAGTCCACAGAAACCGTCCGTGACCGGTCCGGAACGGTCGTCGCGGGGAGCCTTTCGCCATGCGTCTCATGGCACTGATCCTCACCCTCGGGCTGCTGTGGCCCGTGGGTCCACCGCCCCCCGTGGTCGTCCGCGGCTGGCGGCCGCCGGCCGGGCCGTACGCCGCCGGGCACCGCGGCGTCGATCTGGCCGCCCCGCCGGACACCCCGGTCCTGGCCCCGGCCGCGGGCACGGTCACCTTCGCGGGCCCGGTCGGCGGCCGCGGGGTCGTCACCCTCACCCTCCCGGGCACGGGCACTCCCCCGCTCCGGACGACCTTCTCCCCGGTGACTCCGCTGGTGGCGACGGGCACACCGGTCCGTGCGGGCACCCCGATCGCCCGGGTCGCCGCCGGCTCCCACTGCGCGGAGTCCTGCCTCCACTGGGGGCTGCTCCGCGGCGAGGTCTATCTGAACCCCTTGGTCCTGACCGGGAGAGCCCCCTCACGCCTGCTGCCGACGGGCGGACGAGCAGGGGGGAGCGAGGACGTCAGGCCGGGGTTCCGTTGACGCCGTGGAGGGCCATCGTGACGGCCGCCTCGGCGATCTCGGCGGGATCCTCGGCGGCGCCGAGCTCGATACGGCGGACGGCCGCGTCGACGACGCCCTGGAGGAGCATGGCGCCGAGCCGTGGCCGGGGCTGGCCCAGCTCGGCGAGGGCTTCGACGATCATGGCGACGAGACCGCCGTGGGCGGCGCGGATCTTCTCGCGGGCGCCGTCGTCGAGCTCGCTCGCCGAGATGGCGACGACCGCGCGGTGACGCCGGTCCCCGACCAGCTCCAGCTGCTTGCGGACGTACGCCTCGACCCTGCCCTGAGGGGTCCCGGCCCCGTCCATGGCGACTTCGACCTCGGCGGCCCAGACGGGGAAGTCGACGGCGCACAGTTCTTCGACGACGGCCGCGCGCGACCGGAAGTACTCGTACACGGAGGAACGGGCGAGGCCCGTGCGCTCGGCGAGTGCGGGGAAGGTCAGCGCCTCCGTCCCGCCCTCGGACAGCAGGGAACGCGCGGCGTCCAGGAGGGCGCCGCGCTGCATCGTCCGGTGCTCGGCCACGGAGGCCGCTCGAATCCTGGGCACGGCTCCACTGTACGACCGGCTCGCACCGTGTCAGCGTCCGACGTCGGCCAGCTTCGCGCGGAGCTGGAGGACGGACTTGGTGTGGATCTGGCTGACGCGGCTCTCGGTGACGCCGAGGACGTGGCCGATCTCGGCGAGCGTGAGGCCCTCGTAGTAGTAGAGCGTGACGACGGTCTTCTCCCGCTCGGGGAGCGTGTTGATGGCGCGGGCGAGGAGCCGGCGCAGCTCGCGGTCCTCGGCGACCTCGACGGGGTTGTCGGCGGCGGTGTCCTCGAGGGTGTCCATCAGGGAGAGCCGGTCGCCGCCCTCGCCGCCGACGTGCAGCAGCTCTTCCAGGGCGACCACGTTCGCCAGGGACAACTGGCTGAAAACAGCGTGCAGTTCCTCCAGCGTGACGTCCATCTCCGCGGCCACCTCGCTCTCGGAGGGCGTGCGCCGGAGCTGGGCCTCGAGGGTCGCGTAGGCGCGTTCGACGTTGCGCGCCTTCTGGCGGACGGAGCGGGGGATCCAGTCGAGGGCGCGGAGCTCGTCGATCATGGCGCCGCGGATGCGGGTGATGGCGTACGTCTCGAACTTGATGGCCCGCTCGACGTCGAACTTCTCGATGGCGTCGATGAGGCCGAAGACGCCGGAGGAGACGAAGTCGGCCTGTTCCACATTGGACGGCAGCCCGACGCTGACGCGCCCGGCGACGTATTTGACGAGCGGCGAGTAGTGCAGGATCAGCTGCTCCCGCAGCCGCTCGTCGCCCGTGTCCTTGTACGACCGCCACAGTTCGTCGAGGGAGGTCGGTGCGGGTGGTCGCACGGCGCCCCGGGCTGCTGGGGGCACCGCAGCGCGGTCAGACCCGGAGGTGTGCTGGGGCATGCGTTGCCTTGAGCCGTTCTGCTGTCGGGTGTGTCGGTGGGAGTGTCCTGGACGGAATTCTGGTGAGCGTAGCGTGAGTGCGCGGTCGCGGTGCGCGAACATCGGCGGATGACGCCGCTCCGGGTGGACGCCGTCGGCCACATCTTCGAACCCGGGCCGTGGCGCGCGTCGGCCCCTCGGGCGCGGCCGAGAGAACTCGGTTGTTCATCGCCATCACCCTTTCACCCGAATGCTCCAGGTCAAGTACCGCCTCGCCGCGCGTTCGACGCCGACGTGGCCTCCTTCGTCAACTGCCAGCCCTCGCTGTGCCGTTCGACGAAACCTAGGGAGTGGAGTTCGTACAGCTTGGCGAGGGTGTCGTCGGGGGTGGTACCGGCGCGACGGGCGATGCCTGTCGTGGGGGTCGGGCCCCGGGCGGGGACCGCCTCCAGGACCTGGGCCGTCGCGGGGGCGAGGAGATCACGGGGAAGGACCGGCCCCCGGCGCGCCGGGGCGAGGTCGCCCATGTCGCCGACGAGTTCGACGATCTCGTCGGCGTCGGTGACGAGGGTCGCGTCGCCCCGCAGGAGTTCATGGACGCCCGCGGAGAGTGCGCTGGTGACGGGTCCGGGGACGCCCATGATGTGGCGGCCGAGGCGCGCGGCGGCGCGGGCGGTGACGAGGGAGCCGCTGCGGTGCTGGGCCTCGATGACGACCGTTCCCCGGGTGAGGGCGGCGATGACGCGGTTGCGCAGGATGAAGCGGCTGGGTGTGGGGTGACTGTCGGGCGGCAACTCGCCTACCACGAGCCCCTGTTCGGCGATGCGTCGGATGAGCTGGTCATGGCCTCGGGGGTACGGGGTGTCGACCCCGCAGGCGAGGACGGCGACGGTGGCTCCGGCTGCCGCGAGCGCGCCGCGGTGGGCGGCGCCGTCGATGCCGTAGGCGGCTCCGGAGACGACGACCCAGCCCCGGCGGGCCAGACCGGTGGCGAGGTCGGCCGCGGTGTGCGCGCCGTACGGGGTGCAGGCGCGGGCGCCGACGAGGGCGACGGAGCGGAGGGCCCAGGTGCGCAGGTCGGCCGGGCCTCTGACCCAGAGGCCGAGGGGGCGGGCGTCTCCGAGGTCGTCGAGTTGACGGGGCCATTCGGTGTCACCGGGGATGAGGAACCGGCCACCGAGTTCGTGGATGGCGGCGAGGTCGCGCTCGGGGTCCGCCGCGGTGGCGCGCAGCCGCCAGGAGGTGACGCGCTTCTGTCCCGTACCGGGAAAGGGATCGCCCCCGCCGGAACCACCGGAGCCGCCGGAATCAGTGGCGTCGGCGGGGTGGAGCAGTCGGTCGAGGAAGCCGGTGGCTCCGTAGCGGTGGAGCCAGCGGCCCGCGTGTTCGTCACCGGGTTCGACGGCCCGGCTGAGTGTGGCGCGGGCCCGCCGTTCGACGAGGCGGGTGGGGGCGGTCATGCGCGCTCCCCCGCTCCGACGGGCACACCCCGGGTGATGCCGGTGCGCAGTTCGAGGGCGAGGGCGATGTCCTGGCTGTCGGGACGGTCGTGTCCGGCGAGGTCGGCGACGCTCCAGGCGACCCGGAGCACGCGGTCGAGGCCACGGGCGGTGAGAAGGCCGCGTTCGATGTCGCGTTCGGCGGTCGCGAGGGCTCCGGGTGCGGCGAGGTACCGGGTACGGAGTTCGTGGCCGGGGATCTCGCTGTTGACGCTCCAGGGGGTGCCGGCGAGGCGGGCGGCGGCGCGGGCCCGGGCCTCGCGAACGCGGGCGGCGACGGTGGCGCTGGTCTCGCCCCGGCCGCCCTGGCCGAGGAGGTCGGCGCGGGTGACGGGTTCGACCTCCACGCGCAGGTCGACGCGGTCGAGGAGGGGGCCGGAGAGGCGTGCCTGGTATCGGCGGACGAGCGCGGCCGGGCATTCGCAGCCCGCGCCCTGCTGGGTGTGCCGGCCGCAGGGGCAGGGGTTGGCGGCGAGGGCGAGGAGGAAGCGGGCGGGGAGCCGTACGACTCCGGCGGCGCGGGCGATGACGACGTGCCCGGATTCGAGGGGCTGGCGGAGCGCGTCGAGGACCTTCCCCGAGAACTCGGGGGCTTCGTCGAGGAAGAGGATCCCCCGGTGGGCCAGGGAGACGGCGCCGGGCCTGGGGAGGCCGTTCCCGCCGCCGACGAGTGACTGCATGGTGGCGGAGTGGTGGGGCGCGCAGTAGGGGGCGCGGCGGACGAGGGGTTCGCCGGGCGGGAGGATGCCGGCGACCGAGTGGACGGCGGTGACTTCGAGGGATTCTTGTCGGGTGAGGGGCGGGAGGATGCCGGGGAGGCGCTCGGCCAGCATGGTCTTTCCGGCGCCGGGTGGGCCGGAGAGCAGCAGGTGGTGGCTGCCGGCGGCGGCCACTTCCAGGGCGCGGCGGGCGCGGTGCTGGCCGGCGACGTCGGCCAGATCGGGGCCTCCGGTGGGGTCGGCGGGGTCGGGGGCGAGCCCGGTGCCGATGCCGGCTCCGGGGACGAGGAGTCCCGCGAGCATGGCGTCGGGTCGGCCTTCCTCCGTCGGCTCCTCCTCGGGGACGGGTTCGTCGGTGAGGACGGCGATGAGCTGCCGGAGACTGCGGACGCCGAGGACGGAGACTCCGGGGACGAGCGCGGCTTCGCCGGCGGTCTGTTCGGGGACGACGACCTGGTGGTATCCGGCGTCGGCGGCGGCGAGGACGGCGGGCAGGATGCCGCGGACGGGCCGCACCCGTCCGTCGAGGCCGAGTTCACCGATGAGGACGAGGTCGGCGATGGCGCGCGGGTCGATCCGCTCGGCGGCTCCGAGCACCGCCGCGGCGACGGCCAGGTCGAAGCCCGAGCCGCCCTTGGGTACGGACGCCGGGCTGAGTCCGACGGTGAGCTTCTTCTGGGGCCATTCGGCGCCGGAGTTGACGATGGCGGCACGGACCCGGTCGCGGCTCTCGGTGAGGCTCTTGTCGGGGAGGCCGACGAGGGTGAAGGCGGCGACGCCGGGTTCGAGGTCGGCCTGGACCTCGACGACGACGCCTTCGACGCCGACGAGGGCGACGGAGCAGGTACGGGCGAATCCCATCTCAGGCCACCCCCTGGGCGTGGGTGAGGACGGGGGCGCCGCGGCGGGGCAGGACGATGCCGACGAGGTCGATACGGACGCCGCCGGGGGGTGCCGGATCGCCGTTGCGGTCGAGCCAGCAGGCGGCGAGGCGGCGGAGCCGGTCGGCCTTGCCCGGGGTGACGGCGGCCATCGGGTGTTCGTAGGAGCCGAGCCGTCGGGTCTTGACCTCGCAGACGACGAGGGTGTCGCCGTCGCGGGCGACGATGTCGATCTCGCCGGTGCGGCCGCAGCGCCAGTTGCGGGCGAGGATCTGCATGCCGGTCGCGGTGAGCCGACGGGCGGCGAGCTCTTCGCCGTACCGTCCGAGTGCCTGGGTCTTGTTCATGCGGTACCACCTCCGTCACTGACTGTGACGGAGCGGGGCGGATCGCGTGCGGCGCTGTGGACGGCGGGGGTGCTGTGAAGAACGGCCTCACCCGTGAGGGTGAGGCCGCGTTCACCGGTGTCAGCTGCCGGGTAGTTCGAGGTCGCTCTTGTTGAGCTCCTCGATGTTCACGTCCTTGAAGGTGAGGACCCGCACCTGCTTGACGAACCTGGCCGGTCTGTACATGTCCCAGACCCAGGCATCAGCCATGCTGACCTCGAAGAAAACCTCACCCTGCACCGAGTGCACCTGCATCTCGTAGTCATTGGTGAGGTAGAAGCGCCGCTCGGTCTCGATCACGTATTTGAACAGGCCGACGACATCGCGGTACTCCCGGTAGAGCTTCAGCTCCATCTCGGTCTCGTACTTCTCGAGGTCCTCGGCGCTCATGGCATGTTCCCCTTCAGCCGTGCGTCCCCCTATTGTGCGCCAGTCGAACGCGCCCCTAAACGATTTCCGGGGCGAGAACCAACGGTGCACTCGGAGGTCCCTCGTCGAGCAGCGTGCGGAGCAGCTCGGCGAGTCTGGTCGGGTACACCGTCTCACGCGCCGCCGACAGTTCCGCGGAGGTCCACCATCTCAGGCCGCCGAGACTGCGGTTCTCCAGCTCGGTGAGGGCCCGCGGGCGGGGCGCCGCCCCGGTTCCGCGCGTGCGGGCGAGGTAGTACCACTCGTCCTGGTCCCAGCGGCGACCGTCGAAGGGGAAGGAGCAGTACCGCTTCCAGAGCACCGGTCCGAGGTCGACATCGGTGATGCCGGTCTCCTCGGCGAGCTCGCGCAGCGCCGCCTCCTCGCGGGTCTCGCCGCCTTCGAGGCCGCCGCCGGGGGTGAACCACCAGGAGTCGGCCGGGTCGTCCGGCTCGTGTCCGTGAAGGAGCAGCACGCGGTCGTCGGGGTCGAGGAGCACGACCCGCGCGACCCGCCGCCGGACGTGCGCCGGGTCCGGGTTCGCCGGAGGCCGCGCGGAGGAATGCGTCATGTACCCACCTTCTCCCGCCGTCCGGTCCTGGGCCCCGCCGGGCGGCGCTTCGCGAGGAAGCCCGCCACCGGGCCGTACGCGGCTCCGGCCAGCACCAGGAAGGCTCCGGCGGCGACGGCGGTGAGGAGGGGGCGTACGGGCCCGGGTTCGGAGATGCCGCCGGGGAGTCCCGCGAAGCCGGCGGGGCGTTCCAGGAGGCCCTTGGCGGGCCAGACGACCGCGTCGACCCGGGCGACGACGGTGGAGCGGGGCACGGAGCCCTGGCCGGCCTCCTCGATGTGCGTACGGGAGTCGAGCGAGGTGTGCCGCTCGTCGCCGAGGAGGAAGAGGTTGCCCTCCGGGACGGTGACGGAGAACTCCTGTCCGGAGGCGACGGTCCGGCCGCCGGGTCCCGGCCTCAGGTAGGGCTCGTGGACGGGCGTGCCGTCGATGGTGAGGCGGCCGTTCCGGTCGCAGCAGGCGACGGTGTCGCCTCCGACGGCGGCGACCCGCTTCACCATGGGCGAGTTGCCCCAGAGCGGGTCGGTGAAGACGACGACGTCGCCGCGCCGGACCTCTTCGCCGTCGACGCGCTGGGCGAGGATCTTGGACCCGGTCTCGAGGGTGGGGGTCATGGAGTCGGTGGGGACGGAGTACGGCTGGTAGAGCAGGGCTCCCCAGACGAAGCCGCCGAGGAAGAGCACACAGCCGACGGCCACGGCCAGCCCCGACAGCGTGCTGCCGAGGCGGCCGTGGCCGCTCTGGGTCCGTATGTTTCCGCTCATGTGCGCACCCCGTAGGTCTGTCGACGGACCGTGGGTCTGTCGACGGTCCGGGACGGCACCCTACCCGCGGGTCACTATGCGGCGGTATGCCGCGCGGCGAGCTTCTTCCTGCGCCACAGCACCAGCGGGAGCGCTCCGGCGAGGCCTGCCGCGCCGACGGGGGCGGCGGTCATGGCCTGGCCCAGGCCGGGCTGGTCGAAGACGTCGGGGACGGGGAGGGTCGCCCAGCGGGTGACGGGCCAGGCGATCACGACGGCGCGGCCGACGACCTCGTCGTTGGAGACGGTGCCGCCGCCCGGGAGCTGCTGGTGGAAGCGGGAGTCCAGGGAGTTCTGGCGGTTGTCGCCCATGACCCAGATCCGGTTCTCGGGGACCTTGATCGGTCCGAACGAGTCCTGGCAGGGCAGGGAGCCGGGGTAGAGGTAGCCGGTCTCGTCCAGCGTCTTGCCGTTGAGGACGACCTTGCCGCCCTCCTTGCAGGACACGGTGTCCCCGCCGACGGCGATGACGCGCTTGATGAGGTCCTTCTCCTCGGCGGACGGCATGAGGCCGATGAAGCTGAGGAACTTCTGCACGACGTTGGGCGTGGGCGTCTTCTGGCCTTCGAGCCAGCCGCCCGGGTCGTGGAAGACGACAACCTCGCCGCGCTCGGGCTCGGAGCCGAACCAGGGGGTGAGCTTGTCGACGAGGACGCGGTCGCCCTTCTGGAGGGTGTTCATCATCGATTCCGAGGGGATCGAGAACGCCTGCACCAGGAAGGTCTTGATCAGCAGGGCGAGCACCAGGGCGATGCCGACGAGGAGGGGCAGTTCCTTCCAGAAGGAACGCTGCTTCCTGGGGCCCCTGCCGGAGCCGCCCGCCGTGTCGTCGTCGCCACCGCCCGGCACACCGCCACCCGGCGGTCGCGCCTGCTCGTCACCCGTCACGTCGTCACCCGCACTGTCATCGCCGAAGGCCCCGCCGGCCCTTTTGTCGGGCTCATCGTGTCCGGATCGTGCGCCGACGGCCAAATCCCCCACATCCACTCCTCAGTCCGTGCGAACGCCTGCCCCGGGTCAGGGACAGGCCCACCACTCCCATAACGAGCAGAAGTTCCGCAGGGGTCGGGAGCCCGGTGAATCCGTTCAGATTCCGCTGGGACACACTATGCGACAGACCGAGCGCGGACTCGGAACCCGTACGGGCGTCCGGTACGGCGGCGAAGGTGTCCCGCTCCTCGAGGCCGCGCCAGTGCCCGATCGGCCAGGCGATCACCACGGCACGTCCCACGACCTGCTTCTCCGAGACGGTTCCCTGGTCCTTCTCGTCGAGGTGGAAGCGGGAGTCCGCCGAATCGGAGCGGTGGTCACCGAGGACGAAGATCCGGCCCTGCGGGACCTTCACCTCGAAGGGGATGGTGGACGGCTCGTTCCCCGGGTGCAGGTACGGCTCGTCGAGCGGTACGCCGTTGACGGTGATCCGCCCGTCCGCGCCGCAGCAGCGGACGGTGTCTCCGCCGACGGCGACGACCCTCTTGATGAGGTCCCGGTCATCGGCGGAGGGCAGCAGCCCGATGAAGGTCAGGGCCTGCTTGGCCTGCTTGATGCCGACCGGGTCGTCGGCGGGCGGCGTGGCCTCCTGCTGGAGCCAGTTGCCGGGGTCCTTGAAGACGACGACGTCGCCGCGCTGCGGGCGGGAGCCGAACCAGGGGGTGAGCTTGTCGACGAGGACCCGGTCGGAGATCCGGATCGTCTGTTCCATGGAACCGGACGGGATGACGAAGGCCTGGACCAGGAACGTCTTGAGGACGAGCGCGATGAGGACGGCCACCGTGACGAGGATCGGGATCTCGCGGATCGCGGACCGCTGTCGGCGTCGCTTGACCTTGCGGGCGAGCCTGCGCCGCTCCGCCCGTCCCGGCAGGGCGGCGCCCTGGCCGGTGCCCTGCTCGCCGTCGTGACGCGGTCCGCCCGGGGGCCGGCCTCGGCTACCCATGGCCCCCCGTCCCGTGTCCGCCGGCCGGCGCGGCCGGTACGGCGTCGAAGGCGTCCGTGGCGGCGACGCCGGACCAGCGCCCGAAGGGCCAGGCGATCCAGTCGGCGCGTCCGACGACCCTGTCGACGGGGACCATTCCGCCGCCGGGGCTGCCCAGGTGGTCCCGGGAGTCGCTGGACTGGCTGCGGTGGTCGCCCATGACCCAGAGCCTGTCCTGCGGGACGACGATGTCGAAGGGCACGCTGGAGGGCTGGTCCCCGGGCATCAGGTACCGCTCCTCGACGGTGACGCCGTTGACGGTGAGCCGGCCGCCCTTGTCGCAGCAGACCACCCGGTCGCCGCCGATGCCGACGACCCGCTTCACGAAGTCGGTCTCGTCGGGTTCCGCGAGTCCGAGGGCGGCCGCGCCGTCGTGGAGCACTCCGGTCACCGGATTGCCCTGCGCCTGCTCGCGTACGAAGGATCCCGTGCCGTCGAAGACGATGACATCGCCCCGGCCCGGCTCGCTGCCGAAACGGTACGCCAGCTTGTTCACGAGGATCCGGTCGCCGACCTGGAGCGTCGGCTCCATCGAGCCGCTCGGGATGAGGAAGGGCTGCAGCACGAAATGGCTCAGGAGCAGCAGGAAGGTCACACAGACGCCGCCCAGAAAGGCCGTCCGCCGCCAGGAGGGCGCGGTCCCGCCGGACGTGGCCGCGTCCGGCACCGTCGCGTCCGGCGTGGTCCCGCCGGACGTGGTCGCGTCCGGCGTGGTCCCGCCGTCCTCGGAAACGCGCGCGGAGCGCGACCCGTCCTCCGTACCGGAAGAGGGGTCGCGCTCCGTGTGCTGTGCTTCGTTGTCCATCGGGGGCAGAGCCTATCCGGCCTGCCTGTGCGAGGGCTCGGAAGCGTCGAGCGTGCCGGGAGCCGAGGCTCAGCGGTCGCGCTTCTCCTTGATCTTGGCAGCCTTGCCGCGCAGCTCACGCAGGTAGTAGAGCTTGGCGCGACGGACGTCACCGCGGGTCACGAGCTCGATCTTCTCGAAGATCGGGCTGTTCACCGGGAAGGTGCGCTCGACGCCGACGGAGAACGAGACCTTGCGGACCGTGAAGGTCTCGCTGACGCCCGAGCCCTGGCGGCGGATGACGACACCCTTGAACTGCTGGATACGCGAGCGGTTGCCTTCGATGACGCGCACGTGGACGTTCACGGTGTCGCCGGGGCGGAAGGCGGGGAGGTCGGAGCGGAGCGAACCCGCGTTGACCTGGTCGAGCAGGGAGGCCATGGAGGTCTCTTTCCTCGCTGATGCCACAGGTCATCAGCGGTACGTTCGAAGATGATTCGGAGCGTCGTCCGCTCCTGGCGGCGTCGTTCCCCCTGTGGCAGGGGCGCGCGCCGGACGGACGACAGCGGCCTATTCTTCCACGTCTTCGCGCCTGCGCCAAAACCGGCCGCCGGGCTCCGGTGCCCACCCCATCATCGAGAGGATCTCGCGGTCCTTCTTGTCGAAGGCCGCGGGGTCGCAGCGCTCGATGAGGTCGGGGCGGTGGGCGGCGGTGCGCCGGAAGGCCTCGTCGCGCCGCCAGCGGGCGATCTTGCCGTGGTGCCCGCTGAGCAGGACGTCGGGGATGCCCCGGCCGCGCCACTCGGGGGGCTTGGTGTAGACGGGGCCCTCCAGGAGGTTGGCCATGGCCCCGGGGGCGAAGGAGTCGTCCCGGTGGGACTCGGCGTTGCCGAGGACACCCGGCAGGAGCCGGGCGACGGCCTCGGTGACGACGAGGACCGCGGCCTCTCCGCCGGCGAGGACGTAGTCGCCGATGGAGACCTCGTAGACCGGCATCCGGGTCGCGTACTCGTCCACCACGCGGCGGTCGATGCCCTCGTAGCGGGCGGGCGTGAAGATCAGCCAGGGCCGCTCGGAGAGCTCGACGGCCAGCTCCTGGGTGAAGGGGCGGCCGCTGGGGGTGGGGACGACGAGGACCGGGCCGTGGGCACCGCCCTCGTAGCCGTCGGCGAGCGTCTGGTCGAGCGCGTCGCCCCAGGGGTCGGTCTTCATGACCATGCCGGGACCGCCGCCGTACGGGGTGTCGTCGACGGTGTTGTGCCGGTCGTAGGTCCAGTCGCGCAGGTCGTGGACGTGGACGTCCAACTGTCCGCGCGCGCGTGCCTTGCCGACCAGCGAGACGTTCAGCGGTTCGAGGTACTCCGGGAAGATCGTGACGACGTCGAGCCTCATGCGTCGTCACCCGGTTCGTCGTCCCGGGAGGAGACGATCTCGGCGCGGTCGTCGATCAGGCCGGGCGGCGGGTCGATGACGGCCCGCTGCTCCTCCAGGTCGATCTCGGTGACGATCTCGCCGACGAAGGGGATCATCAGCTCGGTGCCGTCGGGCCGCTCGACGATGAAGAGGTCCTGGGACGGCAGGTGGGAGATCTCGGTGATCCGGCCGATCTCGGTGCCGTCGGCGAGGACCACGTCGAGGTCCATCAGCTGATGGTCGTAGTACTCGTCCTCCTCCTCGGGCAGCTCCGTGGGGTCGACCTCGGCGATGAGAAGGGTGTTGCGCAGGGCCTCGGCGGCGTTGCGGTCGTTGACGCCCACGAAGCGCAGCAACAGCTTGCCGCTGTGCACCTTGCCGGTCTCGATGGTCAGCGGCCCGGCGGAGGCCGGGTCGGTGAGCAGTACGGCACCGGGGCCGAGCCGCAGCTCGGGCTCGTCCGTCCGCACCTCGACGGTGACCTCGCCCTTGATGCCGTGGGCGCGGCCGATCCGCGCGACTACCAACTGCACTGCTCCACACTCTCCTGTCACACAGCTCGTACGACGAAAACGACAACGGGCCGGGGTGGGCTCGTAAGCCCTCCCCGGCCCGTGCCGGCACATCATTCAACCGATGCGGCCGACTTCTTCAGCGGACCTGGTCCACGTCGACGAGGTCGACCCGGATCCCACGGCCGCCGATGGCGCCCACGACGGTACGCAGCGCACGCGCGGTGCGGCCGTTGCGGCCGATCACCTTGCCGAGGTCTTCCGGGTGGACCCGGACCTCCAGCACGCGGCCACGGCGCAGGTTGCGCGAGGCGACCTGCACATCGTCGGGGTTGTCGACGATGCCCTTCACGAGGTGCTCGAGAGCCTCCTCGAGCATGATCAGGCCTCGGTCGACTCGGTCGACGCGGCCTCGGCCTCGTCAGCCTTCTTGTCGGCCTTCTTGGCCTTCGGGGTGATGGCCTCACCCTTGTCGTCGCCGGACTCGAGGGTCTTCGCGAACTCGTCGAACGAGGCGCGCTTCGCCTCCTTCGTCGCAGGGACGAGCAGGGCCTTCTCGGGGGCCGGGAGGCCCTTGGCCTTCTGCCAGTCGCCCGTGAGCTTCAGGATGGCGAGAACCGGCTCGGTCGGCTGGGCGCCGACGGACAGCCAGTACTGCGCACGCTCGGAGTCGACCTCGATACGCGACGGGTTGTACGTCGGGTGGTAGAGGCCGATCTCCTCGATCGCGCGACCGTCCCGGCGGGTGCGGGAGTCGGCGACGACGATGCGGTAGTGGGGCTGACGGATCTTACCGAGGCGCTTGAGCTTGATCTTGACTGCCACTGAAGTGGTGTCTCCTGGTCTTGACGTGGTTGGGCACTTTGAGATGCCACGTGGGGTTGCGGTACTCGGATGCCCGATGGACGCGTCAGCCGGAGGAGAGAGGGGTCCTGTGCGACTGTCGAGTACAGCTAGCCATTGTGCCACACGCCGCCGGCTCAGCTGGCGGCGCCCACCGTCTCCGGGATGCGGAACGGCTTGCCGCAGCCGCCGCAGACGATCGGGGCCTGGGCGAGCACCGAGGGCACCACACGCACGTTCCGCCCGCAGTCGCAGACGGCCTTGACGCGCACGCCGCCACCCGAGGAGCCGTGCCGGGCGGCCGGTCCGCGGAAGGAGCGCTTGGTGTCGGCCGCCGTGGCGACCATGTGGGCCTTCAGGGCGCGCTGGAGCCGCTCGATGGTGGGCCGGTAGCGCCGCCTCGCCTCGGGGTTGAGCGTGACCAGGGAGAAGCCGCTGCTGGCGTGTGGCTCCTCGGGGTGGTCGAGGCCCATCTCCTCGGCGATCGCGAGGAATCTGCGGTTGTGGTAGCGGCCGGCGCGGGAGGTGTCGCGGACACCTCGGGCGGCGGCGATGCCGTGGACTGCCTCGTGGAGCAGCCGTTCGAAGGAGAGCTCGGCGCCGCAGGCGGACGAGGACTCTCCGATCAGGGACTCGGGCGCGGCAAGGTCGGGCAGCTCGGGGTGGTGCCGCTGAATGTCGGCCCACGCCTGTGCCAGCTCTGCGGCGAGAACAGGTGGTGTCGTGCTCACGTCGGGTACAACGAGCCGGATCGCCTCCGGGTTCCATTCCGGGGCATCCCAAATATTTTGCACGTACCCGTCAGTTGCCGTTCATGCGTCCTGACGAGGGCCAGTGCGCCGATCTGCGGAGAAGCCGCGCAGCGGGCGTCAAGCTGGTGCGTAGTGGCGCATACGCCCCGGCGCGCGGCGAGGGCGCGTGCGCCCCGGGAGAACGTTCCCTCAGCGGACCGGGAAGCGTTGCACGGACATTACCGGGTCCGCGCGCGCGGTCGCGCGGCACCCCTCCCCCGGTTCCCGCTCCCTCACGCTTCCGGACGAATCGGTGCGGCGCGAGCACTGGACGCGGCCCGGGATGCGCAGTTCCCTGGCTACGGGGGCTGTCGTCCGAGCACGGATTGGGGCACTTTTCCATGACACCTACGCTCGTCCCGCACCACCCCGCGCGCGACTGGGCCGAGATCCAGGAACGCATGCTCGTTCCGCTCTACGAGGCGGTGTACGACCGCCTCGACGTGGGCGCCGGCTCGCGGGTCCTCGGCCTGGGCTGCGGCTCCGGCCTGGCTCTGCTGATGGCGGCCGCGCGGGGCGCACGGGTGGCCGGCGCGGACCGGGACCACGCACGCGTGGAGCTGGCCAGAGAGCGACTGCCGGAGGACGTCCCGGTCACGGAGGAGCCTCCGGAGGCCGGTCCGTACGGCGTGATCACGGCCTTCCACGCCACCGAAGGGCTCCTCCCCCAGCTGGTGGCGCTCACCCGTACGGCGCAACGGGGCGCCACGGTCGTGCTCGCGGGGTGGGGGCCGTCGGAGCGCTGCGCCACGGAACCGGTGCTGCGGGTCGCGGCCCGGCTCGCGGACCGCCGGCCCCGGATCCGCGCGGACCTGGACGGGCTGGTGGCGGCGGCAGGGCTGCGGCCGGACGGGTCGGGGCGGGTGGCCTGCCCCTTCGGGTACGCGAACGAGGGCAGCGCGGTACGCGGTCTGCTGTCGACGGGCGCGTTCGACCAGGCGGTCCTGGCGACGGATCCCTCGCAGGTGGCGAAGGAGATCGAGGAGGCGCTCGCCCCGCACGTGCGCGCGGACGGGACGGTGTGGATGCCGAACGTCTTCCGGTACGTGCTCGCCAGGGTGCCGTAGAACCGAGGCGGTCGGCTCGCCCGGGTGCCGTGGAGCCCGGGCATCGGTCCGCGTACCCGGGAGGCCCCTCCGGGGTGTCAGTCCTCCCGGCCCGCGCGGGGGATGCCCGCCGCCCGGTAGGCCTCGGCCTCCTCCAGGGTCTCGTTCTCCAGGAGCGCCGTGGCGAGGGCGTCCAGCCGGTCGCGATGCTCGCCCAGCAGGCGTACCGCGCTCTCGTAGCACTCCTCGACGATGCGGCGCATCTCCGCGTCGACGGCGTCGAGGGTCGCCGGGGCCGCCGCGAGGCCGTACGCCTGCTGGGCGTCGCCGGGGATCGCCGTGAGGCGGCCGACGCGCTCGCTCATGCCCCAGCGCCCCACCATGCCCCGGGCGATGCCGGTGACCTGTTCCAGATCGCTCTCGGCGCCGGTGGTGACGACGCCGAACACGACCTCCTCGGCGGCCATGCCGCCGAGGGCTCCGATGATCCGTCCCCGCAGGTAGTCCTCGGTGAAGGCGTACTTGTCGGAGTCGGGGGTGGAGAGGGTGACGCCGAGGGCCCGGCCGCGGGGGACGATGGTGATCTTGCGGACCGGGTCGGCCCCGGGCTGCAGCATGCCGAGGAGGGCGTGTCCGCTCTCGTGGTACGCGGTCCGGCGCCGCTCGTCGGCGGGCATCACGAGCGGGCGTTCCGCGCCGAGCTGGACCTTCTCCAGGGCGTCGGAGAGGTCCGACTGCGTGACGGCCCTCTGGTCGCGCTTGACCGCGAGCAGGGCGGCCTCGTTGGCGAGGTTGGCGAGTTCGGCGCCGGTCATCCCGGGGGTCGTCCGGGCCACGTGCTCCAGGTCGACGTCCTTGGCGAGCGGGATCTCCCGGGTGTGGATCCTGAGGATGGCCTCGCGGCCGCCCCGGTCCGGCGGGTTGACGTGCACGATCCGGTCGAAGCGGCCGGGCCGGGTGAGAGCGGGGTCGAGGACGTCGGCGCGGTTGGTGGCGGCGAGGACGATGACGCCCTCGGAGCCGGTGAAACCGTCCATCTCGGTGAGGATCTGATTGAGGGTCTGCTCGCGCTCGTCGTGCCCGCCCATGCCGGAACCGCCGCCCCTGGCCCGGCCGATGGTGTCGATCTCGTCGATGAAGATGATCGCGGGGGCGACCTTGCGGGCCTCGGCGAACAGCTCCCGCACCCGGGAGGCGCCGACACCCACGATCATCTCGATGAACTCCGACGCGGAGGCGGAGAAGAACGGCACCCCGGCCTCGCCCGCGACGGCGCGGGCGAGGAGGGTCTTTCCGGTGCCGGGCGGACCGGCGAGGAGCACACCGCGGGGCATCTTGGCGCCCATCGCGCGGTAGGCCCCCGGGTTCTTGAGGAAGTCGACGACGTCGTTGAGCTCGCCCTCGACCTCGTCGATGCCGGCGACGTCGGCGAAGGTGGTGCGCTGTTCGCCGGCCAGCTCCACGGGCTTGGGCGGGGTCTTGCGGCCGAGCATCCCGCCGGCGCCGCCCATGCCCGCGCTCATGCGGCGGGCGATGAACACCCACAGGAGGACGAGCAGCAGCATCGGCGCGAGCGAGATGAGGAGGTTGGCGAGGAAGCTGCGTTCGCGCACGACCGGCTCGGCCGTGACGGTGACGTTCTGCTTGGTCAGCTGCGCCCACAGATCGTCGTCGGCGAAGGCGGGGCGCTGGGTCTGGAACGTGCTGTAGTCGCCCTTGCCGTCGGGGACGGGCCGCTTGTCCTTCAGCTGTCCCTGGATCGCGTCACCCTTGGAGTAGATCTTGGTGACATTCCCGGCGGCGACCTGCTTGCTGAACTCGGTGTACGAGACGGTCGGCCCGTCGCCCTCGTTGAAGAACGACAGGACGATGTTGGTGATCAGGTAGACGACGAGCGCGGTGAGGATGAGGCTGCCCCAGCCGCCCGGCATCCTCCGCTTCGGCGGCGGGGGCGGCGGAGCCCCTTCCGAGCGCCAGGGCTGATCGGTCCGATCGCGCGGGGGTACGGGATTGGCCACGTGGCTCTCCTCGGGGCGGCAGTGGCCCCAGTATCGAAGAGCGGGAGGAACCCGGCATCGCGGGCGGCCCGGAGGGGTGAGAAGGGGCCCGGGGCGGTTCCGCACCGCTCAGGGCCCCTTCTCACGAGGTGACCGTGGTCAGCTCATGAACTTCTTGAACTCGTCCGGCAGCTCGAAGTCCTTGGGGGTCTGACCGGCCGCCGGGAGGCCGAAGGCGCCGCCCGCCTGCGTCTGCTCGCGGCGCTCGGCCGCGGCCTGCTCCTCGGCCTTCCGCTTCATCGGGTTGCCGCTCTTGCGCTTGCCCTTGGCCTGCTTGATCTGCTTCTTCTGCCGGCCGGGGCCACCACCCATGCCGGGCATGCCCGGCATGCCCGGGAGGCCGCCGCCCTGGGCCATGCGGGACATCATCTTGCGGGCCTCGAAGAACCGCTCGACGAGGCCCTTGACGGCGCTGACCTCGACGCCGGAGCCCTTGGCGATACGGGCACGGCGGGAGCCGTTGATGATGGTGGGGTCGTGGCGCTCGCCCGGGGTCATCGACTTGATGATGGCGGCCGTACGGTCGACGTCCCGCTCGTCGATGTTGGCGATCTGCTCCTTCATCTGGCCCATGCCGGGGAGCATCCCGAGCAGCTTCGAGATGGAGCCCATCTTGCGGACCTGCTCCATCTGCGCCAGGAAGTCGTCGAGCGTGAACTCCTGGCCCTTCTTCGACGCGAGCTTGGAGGCCATCTTGGCGGCCTCTTCCTCGTCGAAGGTCTGCTGGGCCTTCTCGATGAGGGAGAGCATGTCGCCCATGCCGAGGATGCGGGACGCCATGCGGTCCGGGTGGAACGCGTCGAACTCGTCCAGCTTCTCGCCGTTGGAGGCGAACATGATCTGCTTGCCGGTGACGTGCGCGATGGAGAGCGCGGCACCACCGCGGGCGTCGCCGTCGAGCTTGGAGAGCACGACGCCGTCGAAGCCGACGCCGTCGCGGAAGGCCTCGGCGGTGTTGACCGCGTCCTGACCGATCATGGCGTCGACGACGAAGAGGACCTCGTCGGGCGAGACCGCGTCACGGATGTCCGCGGCCTGCTGCATCAGCTCCTGGTCGATGCCGAGGCGGCCGGCGGTGTCGACGATGACGACGTCGTACATCTTGGTCCGCGCGTACTCGATCGAGTCCTTCGCGACCTGGACCGGGTCACCGACGCCGTTGCCCGGCTGGGGGCCGTAGAAGGCCACCCCGGCGCGGTCGGCGACGACACCGAGCTGCGTGACGGCGTTCGGGCGCTGGAGGTCGCAGGCGACCAGCAGCGGGGAGTGGCCCTGGCCCTTGAGCCAGAGACCGAGCTTTCCGGCGAGGGTGGTCTTACCGGCACCCTGGAGACCGGCCAGCATGATCACGGTGGGCGCGGTCTTGGCGAACCGCAGGCGCCGGGTCTCGCCACCGAGGATGGAGACGAGCTCCTCGTTGACGATCTTGATGACCTGCTGGGCGGGGTTCAGGGCCTGGGAGACCTCGACGCCGGTGGCGCGCTCCTTGACCTGCTTGATGAAGGACCGGACGACCGGCAGGGCGACATCCGCTTCGAGCAGGGCGATACGGATCTCGCGCGCGGTGGCGTCGATGTCCGCCTCGGACAGACGGCCCTTGCCGCGGAGGTTCTTGAAGGTCGCTGCAAGGCGGTCGGAGAGGGTATCGAACACGGCGGTCGCGGATCCTCAGGTGTCGGGGGCGGTCGGACTGCCCTCCAGGGTATCGGGCCGCTCGAAGTGTGTGCCCCCGCCCGCCGGATCCGGCGGGCGGGGGCGGGTCGGTACGGAGGTCAGCGGAGCGCCGACTCCAGGGTCCGGGCCAGGTCGATCGCCTCCTCGTCCGGCAGCAGGGCGCCGTCCGGGCGGGTCACGTACAGGGTGTCGACGGCGTTGGCGCCGAGCGTGGAGACATGGGCGCTGCGGACGCGGACCTCGGCGCCCTCCAGGGCGCGGCCGATGCGGTGGAGGAGGCCCGGGGCGTCCTGGGCGCGGACCTCGATGACGGTGGCGAGGCGGGAGTCGGCGGCGGCGACGGTGACGCGGGGCGGCGGGGCGGTGAGGCCGCGGCGGCGGGGGTAGGCGGCCTCGCGTTCGGCGAGGCGGGCGGGGATGTCGAGGGAGCCGTCGAGGGCGCGCACGAGGTCGGCGCGGAGCCGGGCGGCCTCGGGGAGGGAGCCGTACTCGGCGGCGACCCGCCAGTCGAGGACGAGGACGGGTCCCGTTCCGGTGCCGAGTCCGGTGGGGAGGTCGACGGCGCGCAGGTCGGCGGCGCGGACGGTGAGCCGGTGCAGGGCGAGGACGCCGGCGACTGCGGGGAGGACGCCGGGCTGGTCGGGCAGGGCGATGACGAGTTCGACGCCGACGGGTTCGGGTTCCTCGGGTTCCGCCGCGACCGGTTCGGTGTGGAGGGCGAGGACGGGTTCGCCGGTGCGCAGCGCCTCGATGGCGAGGCGTTCCTGTTCGGCGCTGGGGGCGGCGGCCTCGGGGTCGGGCGGGGTCTCGCCCGCGAGGACGCCCGCGACCCGTTTGACCAGGTCGGCGACGAGGGAGGCGCGCCAGGAGGACCAGGCTGCGGGGCCGGTGGCGAGGGCGTCGGCCTCGGTGAGGGCGTGGAGGAGTTCGAGGGTGCCGACGGTGCCGACGGCGGTGGCGACGGAGCGGACGGTGGCGGGGTCGTCGAGGTCGCGCCGGGTGGCGGTCTCGACGAGGAGCAGGTGGTGGCGGACGGCGGTGGCGACGGTGGCGACGTCGGCGCGGTCGAAGCCGATGCGGGTGGCGAGGTCGCGGGCGATGGTCTCGCCCGCGACGGAGTGGTCGCCCGGCCAGCCCTTGCCGATGTCGTGGAGGAGGGCGGCGACGAGGAGGAGGTCGGGGCGGCCGACGCGGCGGGTGAGCGAGGAGGCCCGTACGGCGGTCTCGACGAGGTGGCGGTCGACGGTCCAGGTGTGGACGGGGTTGCGCTGGGGCCGGCAGCGGACGCGTTCCCAGTCGGGGAGCAGCTGGGTGATCAGCCCTTCCGCTTCCAGGGCCTCCCAGACGGGGATCGTGGCCTCGCCCGCGCCGAGCAGGGTGACGAGCTCCTCGCGGGCCTCGGCGGGCCAGGGCACGGGCAGCGGCTTCGCGGTGGCGGCGAGGCGGCGTACGGCGTGCAGGGAGATCGGCAGGGCGGACTGGGCGGCCGCGGCGGCGGCCCGCAGGGGCAGCACGGGGTCGCGTTCGGGGCGGGCGGTGCGGGCGAGGACGACCTCGCCGTCCATCTCGACGACGCCTTCGGCGAGCGGGGTGCGCTCGACGGGCGGTTTCGCGACGCCCGTACGGCCCGTCAGGAGGGCCCGGAGCCGGGGCCGGGCCGAGCGGGCCTTGAGGACGCGGTTGACCTCCCGCCAGGTGACGTCGGTGGCGTACGAGATGGTCCGGGCGGCCTCGTACACCTCGCGGAGCAGGGTGTCGGCGTCGAGGAGGCCGAGTTCGGCGGCGACGGCGTCCTGTTCCTGGAGGGCGAGCCGATCGGTGGCGCGGCCGGTGGTGAGGTGGAGGGCGTCGCGGGCGTCGAGGAGGCGGCGGCGGGCGGCGTCGAGGCCTTCGCGGGGGGCGTCGGCGAGCCAGGAGGCGGCGACGGCGCGGAGGACCTGGGCGTCGCGGAGTCCGCCTCTGGCCTCCTTGAGGTCGGGTTCGAGGAGGAACTGCAGTTCGCCCATGCGCTCGGCGCGTTCCCTGCAGAGTTCGTCGAGTTCGGGGAGGCGCCGGGGAGCCTGGTTGCGCCAGTCCGCGAGGATCGTGGTGCGCAGGGCGGCGACGAGTCCGTGGTCTCCGGCGAGGGGCCGGGCGTCGAGGAGTCCGAGGTGGACCTTGAGGTCCTCGCGGGCGGTGGCGCGGGCTTCGGCGGGGGTGCGGACGGAGTGGTCGAGGGCGAGCCCGAGGTCCCAGACGGGGTACCAGATCCGGTCGGCGAGGGCGGCGACGGCGGCCTTGTCGGCGCTGCCGTCGTGGAGCAGGAGGAGGTCGAGGTCGCTGCGGGGGGAGAGTTCGGCGCGGCCGTAGCCACCGACGGCGACGAGGGCGACGCCCCGGGGCGGTGCGGCGGCCGTGAAGAGTCCGGCCAGCCAGTCGTCGGTGAGCCGGGCGAGGGCGGTACGGCGCGGCGGCCCGGACCGCTCCTTCTCGTGGAGGAGGAGCAGCCGGGCCGCCGCGTAACCGCCGGGTCCCGAATCTTCGGTCTCTTCGCTGACTTCGAGGCTCGTCACCCGGCGGCTCCTTCGTGTGCTTACAGTGCGTCCGGACCGCGCTCGCCGGTGCGGACCCGTACGGCGGTCTCGACCGGCACGCTCCACACCTTGCCGTCTCCGATCTTGCCGGTTCGGGCGGCCTTGACGACGACGTCGATGAGCTGTTCGGCGTCCTCGTCCTCGACGAGGACCTCGATGCGGATCTTGGGGACCAGGTCGACGGTGTACTCGGCGCCCCGGTAGACCTCGGTGTGGCCGCGCTGGCGGCCGTAGCCGCTGGCCTCGGTGACGGTGAGGCCGTGCACGCCGAACGCCTGGAGGGCCTCCTTGATCTCGTCGAGCCGGTGCGGCTTCACGACCGCGGTGATGAGCTTCATGCGTCCACCTTCTTGTTCTCCGTGACGGCCGGGGCGGGGGCGGCGGTGGAGCGCGAGGACGTGCCGCCGCCGGCTCCGCTGAAGTCGTACGCGGTCTCGGCGTGCTCGACCTGGTCGATGCCGGAGACCTCGTCGTCCTCGCTGACCCGCATCCCCATCGTCTTGTCGATGATCAGGGCGAGGATCGCGGAGGCGATCAGAGAGTAGGCGAGGACCGCGAAGACACCGATCGCCTGCTTGCCGAGCTGGTCGAGGCCGCCGCCGTAGAAGAGGCCCTTGGCGTCGGACTGGACGCCGCCGGTGGCGAAGAAGCCGACGAGGAGGGAGCCGATGACACCGCCGACGAGGTGGACACCGATGACGTCGAGGGAGTCGTCGTAGCCGAACTTGTACTTGAGACCGACGGCCATGGCGCAGACGAGACCGGCGATGACGCCGACGGCGATCGCGCCGAGCGGGCTGACGGAACCGCCGGCCGGGGTGATGGCGACGAGGCCGGCGACCGCGCCGGAGGCGGCGCCGAGGGTGGTGAAGGAGCCGTGGCGGATCTTCTCGTACGCGAGCCAGGCGAGCATGGCGGCGGCGGTGGCGACCTGCGTGTTGACGAACATCACGGCGCCGACGCCGTCGTCGTTGCCGAGCCAGGAGCCGGCGTTGAAGCCGAACCAGCCGAACCAGAGGAGACCGGCGCCGAGCATCACGAGCGGGAGGCTGTGCGGGCGCATCGGGTCCTTCTTGAAGCCGACGCGCTTGCCGATGACGAGGATCACGCCGAGGGCGGCGGCGCCGGCGTTGATGTGGACGGCCGTGCCGCCGGCGAAGTCGATGACGCCCATCTCGAAGAGCCAGCCGCCCGCGCCCCAGACCCAGTGGGCGACGGGGAAGTAGACGACGGTGACCCAGAGGGTGATGAAGAGGGCCCAGGCGGTGAACTTGACGCGGTCCGCGAGGGCGCCGCTGATCAGGGCCGGGGTGAGGATCGCGAACATCAGCTGGAAGACCGCGAAGACGTACACCGGGATGGTGTAGCCGTCCCACAGTTCGGTGACGCCGATGCCGCTGAGGCCGACGTACTCGGAGGACCAGCCGACGATCGAGCCGATGTCGGTGCCGAAGGCGAGGCTGAAGCCGAAGAGCACCCACAGGATCGTGACGATCCCCAGGCTGATGAAGCTCATCATCAGCATGTTGAGGGTGGACTTGACGCGGACCATGCCTCCGTAGAAGAAGGCGAGGGCCGGGGTCATCAGCATGACCAGGGCGGAGCAGATGAGCATGAACCCGGTGTTGGCGGCGGACAGCTCGGGGGCGTCTGCTGCCAGGGTCATGATGGCTGGTGCCATCGGCGTCTCCTCGTCGTCGGTACGGCCGTGCGGGGCGGGGCCGGAGAGAGCGGCCGGCCGTGAGGGTGGCCGGTTATGGGCCAGAGATTCGCGCAGCGCGGTTTCCGCCGATGCCGCTCGATGTTTCGGAGCGGTGACGAAGGGGTGGGGCGTGTTACGTGGCCGTGAACGCCCGGATCACAGGCGAGTAACGCCCTCACACATGCGGAGTCCCGCCCCGGACGGCCGCAACCGTCAATGGACGAGCCACGACGGCGGTCAGCCACGTCCGCGAGTGGGGGTCCCCCGGACGGAGTCCGGGGGAGGCGCCGTTTCAGGCGCGGAAAGGGGACCGGCCGCGCCGGGCGTCCGTGTGTCCTGGCGGCGGGGGAGCCGAGTCGGGCAGTACGGGACGTCCGGCGCGGCCGGAGTACGGGGGCTCGCGGGGCCCGGGGTCAGACCGCTTCGGCGGTCTCGGGCAGCAGCTCGGTGAGCCGGTCGGTGAGCTGGACGACCTCGGCGACGTCGCTGTAGTTGCGGGCCGCGTGGTCGACGGTCTTGCGCAGCCGGGTGTTGACCCGCTCGGAGCGGATGCTCCTGGCCACGCCGAGGGCCTTCCCCGCGAGGACGACGGACTGCTCGGGCTCGCGCTTGAGGAGGTGGACGGTGGCCATGCCGATGAGGTTGAGCGCGTACGACCGCTGGTGGTCGGGGTCCTTCTCGAAGAGCTGGACGGCCCGCTCCATGACGGGTTCGGCGAGCGAGGCGTACGTCGGGGAGCGCCCCGCGACGTAGGCGAGGTCGCGGTAGGAGTGGGAGTTCTCGCCGTTGAGCTCGGCCTCGGAGAAGAAGCCGATCCAGTCGGGCTCGGGCTCGCCGTCGAGGCCGACGTCCGCGAAGGTGTCCTCGGCCATCCGGACGGCCCGCTTGCACTTGGAGGGCTGGCCCATGTTGGCGTAGGCGCGGGCCTCCATCGCATACAGCATGGCCTGGGTGCGCGGGGTGGCGCAGTCTCGACTGCCGTACTGGGCGAGGTGGATGAGTTCGAGGGCGTCGTCGGGCCGGCCGAGGTGGATCATCTGGCGGCTCATCGAGGAGAGGATGTACGAGCCGAGGGGCTTGTCGCCGGCTTCCTTGGCGGCGTGCAGGGCCAGGACGAAGTACTTCTGGGCGGTGGGCTGGAGGCCCACGTCGTAGCTCATCCACCCGGCCAGTTCGGCGAGTTCGGCGGCGCAGGTGAAGAGGCGCTTGGCGGTGGCGGCGGGCTGGGGCTCCTGGAGGAGGTCCGTGACCTCGTGGAGCTGGCCGACGACGGCCTTGCGGCGCAGTCCGCCGCCGCACTGGGCGTCCCACTTGCGGAACATGGCGGTGGTGGACTCCAGGAGGTCGAGTTCGACCTCGGAGAGCCGGTTGGGACGGCGGGCGTCGGCGAGAGCGTCGGGCCGCTCGATGTCGCCGACGGGGGTGGGGACGAGCCAGCGCTGCATCGGTTCGATGAGGGCGGGTCCGGCGGCGAGCGACAGGGAGGAGCCGAGGAAGCCCCGGCGGGCGAGCATGAGGTCGCTGCGGGAGAACTCGCTGAGCAGGGCAACCGTCTGGGGGCCGGCCCAGGGCAGGTCGACTCCGGAGACGGAGGGCGACTGGTGGGCGGTGCGCAGGCCGAGGTCCTCGACGGCGACGACGGAGCCGAAGCGCTCGGAGAACAGCTCGGAGAGGATGCGCGGGATGGGCTCGCGCGGCTGCTCGCCGTCGAGCCAGCGGCGCACCCGCGAGGTGTCGGTGGAGATGTGGTGCGCGCCCATCTGGCGTGCCCGGCGGTTCACCTGCCGTGCCAGTTCGCCCTTCGACCAGCCGCTGCGCACGAACCACGAGCCCAGCTGCTCGTTCGGGCGCTTGCCGGCAGTCGTACCCTCTGTGCCGTTGCCGCCCACTGGAACGCCCCCATCCACCTGATTGCCTGTCCTGCGAACCCCTATCAGAATGCCGCCTCTTGCGGCACCCGTCCGGCGTTCGCTCTCCTTCGAACTGGAAACCGGGTTGCCTCCGGCATACCCGCGTGCGCAAGCGCCTCCTGGTTTCGAGTACCGAAAGTAATCCTACGATCACCCGTCTACGAGCCCGATTCAAGAAACGCCACCATTCGCCACCCCATCGAATGAACCCGCCGCCCGTGGAACGCGATTCACTTGACATGCGACGAACCGGAGTCGGCGGACGGATGCGCGGAGAGGCGCGCGCCCCGGCCCGCACCACCCTTCGCACGACCGCGCTGCACATTCCGCGACGGAACGTGACGAAGGGTGACGACGATGCTCCGGGTCGTAACCACCGGCGCGCTCGACCCGTTGGAGGGGGCATGGGTTTCACGATCGGCGGCATTCGTGAGATGCGGTCCGGCGTACGCCGCCGCGTACGCACCACGGAGTGCACAGCGGTGGCCGAGTACACCGGCCTGTGGGGCTGGGACGTCGTCCCCGGCGCTCGGGCCGTCTCCGGCCAGTGCTCCTGCGGTGATCCCGCGTGTACGGCCCCGGGCGCGCACCCCCTCTCCTTCGCGGAGCCGGTCCCGGCGGGCGCCGGCCTCGACGACGCGGCCAAGGCGTGGTCGGAGTACCCGGGCGCGGCACTGCTGCTGCCGGTGGGCAGGGCCTTCGACGTGATCGAGGTCGCCGAGGCGGCGGGCCGCCGGGCGCTCGTCCGTCTCGAGCGCATGGGGCTGCCGCTCGGCCCGGTGTGCGCGACGCCGACGGGGCGGGCCCGGTTCTTCGTGGCCCCGGGGGCGGCGGCGGAGCTTCCGCAGCTGCTGTACCGGATGGGCTGGGACGACGCCGATCTGGACCTGCACGGACTGGGGCCGGGGAGCCACATCACCGCTCCCCCGTCGGACCTGGGCGGGCTCGGTCCGGTGTGCTGGCTGAGGCCCCCGACGCTGGATACGGCGGGCGCGCCGCCGCAGGCGCGGCTGCTGCTCGGCACCCTGGCGTACATCTGCCACCGCACGCACTTCTAGGGCATACGTGAGGGCCCCCGCCGATCCACGGCGGGGGCCCTCACGCTTGCGCTTCGACCGCGGGTCAGTCGCCGATCAGGGCGTCGACGAAGGCGCCCGGCTCGAAGGGGGCCAGGTCGTCGGGGCCCTCGCCCAGGCCGACCAGCTTGACCGGGACGCCGAGCTCGCGCTGGACGGCGACGACGATGCCGCCCTTGGCGGTGCCGTCGAGCTTGGTGAGCACGATGCCGGTGATGTCGACGACCTCGGCGAAGACGCGGGCCTGGATCAGACCGTTCTGACCGGTGGTGGCGTCGAGGACGAGGAGGATCTCGTCGAGCGGGCCGTGCTTCTCGACGACGCGCTTGACCTTGCCGAGCTCGTCCATGAGCCCGGTCTTGGTGTGGAGCCGGCCCGCGGTGTCGATGAGGACGACGTCGGCGCCCTCCGCGATGCCCTCCTTGACGGCGTCGTAGGCGATCGACGCCGGGTCGCCGCCCTCCGGGCCGCGGACGGTCCGGGCGCCGACGCGCTCGCCCCAGGTCTGCAGCTGGTCGGCCGCGGCGGCGCGGAAGGTGTCGGCGGCGCCGAGGACGACGGACTTGCCGTCGGCGACGAGGACGCGGGCCAGCTTGCCGGTGGTGGTGGTCTTGCCGGTGCCGTTGACACCGACGACCATGACCACGCCCGGGACGTCGGTGGGGCTCTCGGTGTGCACCGTGCGGTCGAGGTCGGGCCCGAGCAGGGCGACGAGCTCCTCGCGGAGCAGGCCGCGCAGCTCCTCCGGGGTGCGGGTGCCGAGCACACGGACCCGCTCGCGCAGGCGCTCGACGAGTTCCTGGGTGGGGGCGACGCCGACGTCGGCGGTGAGGAGGGTCTCCTCGATCTCCTCCCAGGTGTCCTCGTCGAGGTGCTCGCGGGACAGGAGCGTGAGCAGCCCCTTGCCGAGCGAGTTCTGCGAGCGGGCGAGCCGGGCGCGGAGCCGTACGAGACGGCCTGCGGTGGGCTCGGGCACCTCGATCTCGGGGGCCGCGGGCTCCGCGACGACGGGGTCCTCGACGGCGGCCGGCGTCTCGACGGCCTCCTCGGCGGGGAGAGTGACCTCCTCGACCGTGCGGCGTGGTTCCTCCCGGAGGGTCTCCGCCTCGTCGCCGACATGCGGCTCGGCGGGCGGAGCGGTGATGGTCGGGGTGGTGGACGGCGGCTCCGCCGGCGGCAGCTGCTTCTTCTTGCGGCTGCCGATCACGAGCCCGCTGGTCACACCCACCACGACGACGGCGATGACGACGGCAAGGATGAGGATTTCGATTCCCATAACCCCACCAGTATCGGCCACGAAGCCGCCGGAGACGGAGCACGTACGCTGGGTGGGTCCCCCACATGTGTACGGAGTACCCCCATGCCCCACGACGCCTCCGAAGCCGCAGGCGCGACGCACGACGGCGCCATGGAGACCCGCGGTCTCGAACCCGTCCCCGACGCCGAGCGGACCGGCCGGGTCCGCGAGCTCTTCCCGACCTGGGTCGCCGCCAACATCAGTGTGCTGTTGCTCACGATGGGCGCCGGTCTGATCGTCTTCAACGGCCTGAACTTCTGGCAGGTCCTGGCCGTGGCGGTCGCCGCGCCCGTCCTCTCGTACGGGATCGTCGGCCTGATATCGATCGCGGGGAAGCGGGGCGGGGCGCCGGGGATGGCGCTGTCGCGGGCCGTGTTCGGCCAGCGAGGAAACCTTTTCCCGGGTGCGCTGATCTGGGTGGCCCGCTGGGGCTGGGAGACCATCAACGCGGTGACCGGTGCCTACGCGGTGCTGACCGTGCTCGACCTGCTCTTCGGGGTGAAGTCGAACACGCTCCTCATCGTGGTGACGCTGCTGCTCTTCGTCACCTGCACCTTCCTGGTCTCGGGTCTCGGCATCAACGCCCTGCGGGTGTGCAGCAAGTGGTCCACGTACCTCTTCGGCGCCTTCTCGGTGCTGGTCCTGGTCTATCTGGTGGCGAACACGGACTGGTCGGCGGTCTTCGCCAAGCCGGCCGGTTCGACGGCCATGATGATCGCGGGCATCGGCACGATCGCGGCCGGTGGCATCAGCTGGGTGCCCTCGGGCCCCGACTTCACCCGCTATCTGCCGCGCGCGGCCTCCTCGAAGGCGATGGTGGGCTCGACGGTCGGCGGCGCCGGGATCGTCGTCCTGCCCATGGTCCTGATGGGCGCGGTGATGGCGGTGTCGACGCCGGACCTGGCCTCGGCGCAGGACCCGGTCTCGTTCATCGGTGAGCTGCTGCCGATGTGGATCTCGGTGCCGTATCTGGTGATCGCCCTGATCGGGATGCTGCTGATCAACTCGATGTCGATGTACTCGGCCGGGTTCACGGCGCAGACCCTCGGCATCAAGGTGTCGCGGGCGGCGGCGGTCAGTGTGAACGCGGTGATCAGCCTGGTCTTCGGCTTCCTGCTGATGGTGGTGGCGACCAGCTTCATCGGCTCGTTCATCTCCTTCCTGACGCTGCTCGCGGTGGCGTTCTCGGCGTGGATCGGGGTCTTCGGCGTGGACATGCTGCGGCGCCGGTCGTACGACGCGGTGGCGCTCATGGACACCACGCGGACCAGCGCCTACTGGTACCGGGCCGGTTTCGCCTGGCAGGCCATGACGGCCTGGGCCGTGGCGCTGCTCGCGGGCCTCCTGTTCACGAAGGTCGACTGGTTCGCCGGTCCGCTCGCCTCGTCCTGGATCGGCGAGAACGGTCTGGGCTGGGCGGCGACGATCGTGGTGGCGGGCGTGCTCTACGCGGTGCTGCCGCGGACCCCCGCGCGGGCCGCGGCGGAACCGGCCGCCGAGGTCCACGAGACCGTTTCCATCTGACGCTCCGTCAGCTACTGTCCCCCTTCCGCGCACCTGCGAAGGGGGACTTCCCATGCCGTTCAGCGTCGTACGGTTCAACCTCGTCGATCCGCGCGCGACCCCGGACTCCCTCTCCGCGCGCTACCGGGCCGCGCTCGCCATGGCCGCGTACGCCGACGAGCACGGGGTCGACACCGTGCAGACCGAGGAGCACCACGGCGTCGAGAACAACTGGCTGCCCTCCCCCTTCGCCTTCGCGGGCGCGGTCTTCGGCGCGACCCGCAAGATCGCCGTCACGGTCTCGGCGATCATCGGGCCGCTGCACGATCCGCTGCGGCTGGCCGAGGACATCGCGGTCCTGGACCTGCTGAGCGGGGGCCGTCTGGTGACGGTGGCGGGGATCGGCTACCGCCCGGAGGAGTACGAGGAGCGCGGGGTCGACTGGGGGCGGCGGGGCAAGCTGCAGGACCTGCTCCTGGAGACCCTGCTCACGGCCTGGACCGGGGAGCCGTTCACGTACCGGGGTCGTACGGTACGGGTCACCCCGCGGCCCTTCACCCGGCCGCATCCGCTGCTGCTCGTGGGCGGTTCGTCGCGGGCGGCGGCCCGACGCGCGGCCCGGCTCGGGCTGCCGTTCTTCCCGAGCGCGCATCTGCCGGAGCTCGACGCCTACTACCGGGAGCGGTGCGCGGAGTACGGCACCGAGGGCTGGACGATGATGCCGGCGGAGGAGACCCCGCTGCTGCATCTGTCGGAGGACCCGGACCGGACCTGGGCGGAGCACGGGGAGCACTTCCTGCACGAGGCGCGGACGTACGCGTCGTGGCAGTCGAAGGACATCCGCTCGGCGGTGCGGTCGGCGGCGACGACGGTGGCGGAGCTGCGGGCGGAGGGGGTCTACCGGGTCGTCACCCCGGAGGAGTGCCTGGCGCTCGGCCTGGAGAGCCTGGTGCTGCATCCGCTGTGCGGCGGGATGCCGGTGGAGGAGGGGTGGCGGAGCCTGCGGCTGTTCTGCGAGGGCGTGGTGCCGCGGCTCGACGGGTGAGCGTGGTGCCGCGGTTCGGCGCGTGACGGCTCGGCGCCGCGGCTCGACGGGTGACGGAGACCGCCCCGGCCGAAGGCGGAGGCCTCGGCCGGGGCGGTCTCCGTGGGTGAGGAGAGGGGCAGCGGGGGTTAGCCCATCTCCTCCAACGCCTTGCCCTTGGTCTCCTTGACGTACCGGAGCACGAAGGGGATCGAGAGCACGGCGAAGATCGTGTAGATCACGTACGTGCCGGAGAGGTTCCAGTCCGCGAGGGACGGGAAGCTCGCGGTGATGGCCCAGTTGGCGATCCACTGGGCGGAGGCGGCGACACCGAGGGCCGCGGCGCGGATCCGGTTGGGGAACATCTCGCCGAGGAAGACCCAGACCACCACGCCCCACGAGAGGGCGAAGAACAGCACGAACACATGGGCGGCGACGAGTGCCACGACGCCCTGGGTCTCGGGCAGCTTGCCGTCGACGAGGTCGGCGGAGAAGGCCCAGGCCTCGAAGGCGAGGGCGACGGCCATGCCGATGGAGCCGACGAGCGCGAGCGGCTTGCGGCCCACCCGGTCGACCAGGACCATCGCGATCACCGTGCCGACGATGTTGATGATCGACGTGGTGAACGAGTAGAAGAACGAGCTCGACGGGTCGATGCCGACGGACTGCCAGAGGGTCGCCGAGTAGTAGAAGGCGACGTTGATGCCGACGAGCTGCTGGAAGACCGAGAGTCCGATGCCGACCCAGACGATGGGCAGCAGCTTGAAACGGCCGCCGGCCACGAGCAGGTCCTTGAAGGTCGACTTGTGCTCGCTGCGCATCGCCCGGTCGATCTCGGCGACGCGGAGGTCGAGGTCGACGCCGTGGCCCTCGACCTCGGCGAGGACCTCCTTGGCGCGGGCGACCTTGCCGACGGAGATCAGGAAGCGCGGGGACTCGGGGATGGCGAAGGAGAGCATGCCGTAGAGCAGGGCGGGGACGACCATCACGCCGAGCATCCACTGCCAGGCCTCCAGGCCGCCGATCTCGCCGCGCTGGTCGCCGTCGGCGAGCTGGAGGATGCCGTAGTTGACCAGCTGGGAGATGGCGATGCCGATGACGATCGCGGCCTGCTGGAAGGAGCCGAGGCGGCCGCGGTAGGCGGCGGGGGCGACCTCGGCGATGTAGGCGGGGCCGATCACCGAGGCCATGCCGATGGCGAAGCCGCCGACGACCCGCCAGAGCGCCAGGTCCCAGAGGGCGAAGGGCAGGGCGGAGCCCACGGCGCTGACGGCGAAGAGCACCGCGGAGATCTGCATGCAGCGGATGCGGCCGATGCGGTCGGCGATCCGGCCGGCGGTGGCGGCGCCGATGGCGCAGCCGATCAGGGCGATCGCGATGACCTGGGCGAGGGTGCCGGAGCCGATGTCGTAGCGGTGGCGGATCGCCTCGACGGCGCCGTTGATGACGGAGCTGTCGTATCCGAAGAGGAATCCGCCCATCGCGGCGGAGGCCGTGATGAAGATGACGTGGCCGAGGTGGTCCGGGTGGGCGGCTCGGCCTTCGGAAGGCGGCGGCGTGGGCGCCTGCGCGGTGTTGGTCACATGGACTCCTCGGTGGGGGGAAGCCCTTCCAGTGGCGCACAACTTCACGCCGCCCACCACGTGAAGGTAAAAGCAACGTTGCAGAGACTATGCCTTCAAGTTTCGAAGTCAATAGTCGATGTCGTGTGACTTTTAGAGCAGACCAGACCCTCACTAGTTCAATACTTGAACGAACGCTTAGCGGAGTCGCTGGCTGATGACCTTCGAGACGCCGTCACCCTGCATGGATACGCCGTACAGCGCGTCCGCGACCTCCATCGTCCGCTTCTGGTGGGTGATCACGATCAGCTGCGAGGACTCCTGGAGCTCCCGCATGATCCGGATCAGTCGCTGGAGGTTGGTGTCGTCGAGCGCCGCCTCGACCTCGTCCATCACGTAGAACGGGCTGGGCCGCGCCTTGAAGATCGAGACGAGCAGCGCCACGGCCGTGAGCGAGCGCTCGCCGCCCGAGAGCAGCGAGAGCCGCTTGACCTTCTTGCCCGGAGGGCGGGCCTCCACGTCGACGCCCGTGGTGAGCATGTTGTCCGGGTCGGTGAGGACCAGCCGGCCCTCGCCGCCCGGGAAGAGCCGCGAGAAGACGCCCTCGAACTCACGGGCCGTGTCCCGGTACGCCTCGGTGAAGACCTGCTCGACCCGCAGGTCGACCTCCTTCACGACCTGAAGCAGGTCGGTCCTGGTCTTCCTCAGGTCCTCCAGCTGCTCCGAGAGGAACTGGTGCCGCTCCTCCAGGGCCGCGAACTCCTCCAGGGCCAGGGGATTGACCTTGCCCAGCTGGTGGTACGCCCGTTCGGCGGCCTTGAGCCGCTTCTCCTGCTCCGAACGGACGAACGGGCGCGGTCGGGCCGCGTCATCGCCGTCCGTCTCCTCCCCCTCGACCCCGGGCGGCGGCGGCACGGGCTGGTCCGGGCCGTACTCGGCGACCAGGTCGGTCGCCTCCACGCCGAACTCCTCCAGGGCCTTCGCCTCCAGCTGCTCGATCCGCAGCCGCTTCTCCGCGCCCAGCACCTCGCCCCGGTGGACGGAGTCGGTCAGCTTGTCGAGCTCGGCCTTGAGCTCCCGGCCACGGGCCCGGGCGGCCGTCAGACCCTGCTCCCGGTCGGCGCGTGCCGTCTGGGCCGCCGCACGCTCCCGCTCGGCGCGGACCAGCGAGACCTCGACATGGGCCAGGAGCCCCCGTGCGCCCGCGGCGACCGCGCCCGCGACCCGCTCCTCGTGGCGCAGCCTGGCCCTGCGCTGCTCGGCACGCGCGCATGCCTCCCGTTCGGCCCGTGCGGCCCGGTCGAGGGAGTCGGCCCGCCCGGCGAGCCCCTTGACCCGCTCCTCGTGGGTACGGACCTGGAGCCGCGCCTCCATCTCGGTCTGGCGCGCGTGGGAGCCGTCGCTCGCGAGCCGGTCGCGGGTGGCGGTGTCGGGTTCGTCGTCCCCGGAGCCCTCCGCGCCCCCGAGGTCGGCGTCCTCCTGGGCGACCAGGAGCCGTTCGGCGAGCTCTTCCGCCTCCTCGGTCGCCTTCTCCAGGGCCTCCTGGGCGCGGGCGGCCGCCGCCACGGTCCGCTCGGCCTCCCCCGCCGCTGCCCTGGCCTGCCCGGCGAGCCGCCCGAGCTCCTTGGAGACGGCGGACTTCTCGCGCTCGGCGGTACGGCGGCGGGCGTCGAGTTCCTCGACGAGTGCGGCGGCGGTACGGCGCCGCTCGTCGGCCTCCCGCTGGGCCGTCGCCGACTCCGCGCAGTGAACGGCCAGTTCTTCGAGTTCGGCGGCGGCCTCGGCGACCGAGGCCTGGACTTCGAGGAGGCTGGGGGCTCCCGCGGAGCCTCCTTGCGCGAAGTGGGCCCCGAGCAGGTCGCCCTCGGCGGTGACGGCGGTCAGCGCGGGCCGGGACCTGACCAGTTCCGCGGCCTCGTCCAGATCTCCGACGACCACGACTCCGGCCAGCAAGCGGCGTACGGCCGCCATGAGTTCAGGGGGTCCGTGCACGAGGTCGGCGGCGTACGGGCGACCGTCGGACGCCGGTACGGGGTCCGGTTCCGGGGCTCCGGTCAGGACCAGGGAGACACGGCCGGCGTCCTGCTTGCGCAGCAGTCGGAGGGCTTCGGCGGCCGCGGAGGGCCCGGTGGCCGCGACGGCGTCGGCGGCGGCGCCGAGTGCGGCGGAGACCGGGATCTCGTATCCCGGGGTGACGGTGAGGAGTTCGGCCGCCGGGCCGAGGAGTCCGTCGAGTCCCGCGGCGAGCAGCGCGCCCGTGCCGTCCTTGCGGCGCAGGCCGAGGGCGAGCGTCTCGTGCCGGGCCCGGGTGGCGGCGCGGCGGCGTTCGGCGGCGCCCGCGGCCTCGCGGGCGGCGCTCAACTGGGCTTCAGCCTCGGCCAGTTCCCGTCGGGCGGCCTCATGACGCTCGCCGTGTTCGGTGTCCGCCGCGTCGAGTCCCTCGACCTCCGCCCGGAGCTGCTCGTACTCCTCCTGGGCGGTGGCCGCCCGCTCCACCGCCTCGTCGCGGGCGGCGGCGAGGCGGTCGATCTCGGCCTGCGCGGAGGCGGCGCGCGAGCGGGCCGCGTTGACCTGGCCGTGCAGGCGGGCGAGGCCCTCGCGCCGGTCGGCGAGGGCGCGGGCCAGGTCTTTGAGGCGTCGTTCCTCGGCCGCCAGCGCCTGTTCGAGCTCGGCGCGGCGGGCGATGGTGTCCTCAAGGGCCCGCTCGGCCGCCTCCAGGGCGGCTGCCAGCTCCGCCTCCTGCTCGCGGACGCGGGCCGCCTCCCGCTCCAGGTCCTCCGGGTCGCGGCCGCGGCGCTCGTCCGGGGGCGCCGTGGTGGCGCTCTTCACGCGCGCGTCGGCGAGGGAGACGGTGCCGCGGACGCGTTCGGCGAGCTGGGAGAGGGCGTACCAGTTCTGCTGGGCCCGCTCCAGGCGGGGCACGAGGGCGCGGGCCTCCGCTTCGAGCTCCGCCTCACGGGCGAGCGCGTCGCGCAGCGCGGTCTCGGTGGCCTCCTTGCGGGCGAGCAGGGCCGCCTCGTCGGCGACCTCGGCCGTGAGGGCCCGCTGGAGGTGGACGAGGTCGTCGGCGAGGAGGCGGAGCCGTGCGTCGCGCAGGTCGGCCTGGATGACGACGGCGCGGCGGGCGACGGCGGCCTGCCGGCCGAGGGGCTTGAGCTGCCGGCGGAGTTCGTCGGTGAGGTCCTGCACGCGCGCGAGGTTGGCCTGCATCGCGTCGAGCTTCCGCAGCGCCTTCTCCTTGCGCTTGCGGTGTTTGAGGACGCCGGCCGCCTCCTCGATGAAGGCGCGGCGGCCCATCGGGTCGGCGTGCAGCACGGAGTCGAGCTGCCCCTGGCCGACGATGACGTGCATCTCGCGTCCGATGCCGGAGTCGGAGAGCAGGTCCTGGAAGTCGAGCAGCCGGCAGGTGTCGCCGTTGATCTGGTACTCGCTGCTGCCGCCCCGGAACATGATCCGGGTCAGGGTGACCTCGGCGTAGTCGATGGGCAGGGCGCCGTCGGAGTTGTCGATGGTGAGCGAGACCTCGGCGCGGCCGAGCGGGGGACGCCCGGTCGTGCCGGCGAAGATGACGTCCTCCATCTTGCCGCCGCGCAGCGACTTCGCGCCCTGCTCGCCCATGACCCAGGAGAGGGCGTCCACGACGTTGGACTTGCCCGATCCGTTGGGGCCCACGACACAGGTGATTCCCGGCTCGAACCGCAGGGTGGTGGCCGAGGCGAACGACTTGAATCCGCGGAGGGTCAGGGCCTTGAGGTGCACCCCGGGGACTCTACCGGGGCCCGTGCGTTTCACCCGCGAAGGTGCAGGGCAGATCCTCGGATGAGAAGAGGGGGACGAGGGGGAAACAGTGGGTGAAGCGGGGGGAAAGAGAGAAGGGACGCCGAAGCGCCCCTTGCATGTCCAGCTGTACCGACGTGGTTGCCCAGTCGGCCGTGCCGGCGTGAGTGTTTCCCACCTGGCCCCTCGGGGCTGGGTTGTCAGGTGAGCGCAGGCTCCGCCTGGGGTACGTCGAGGTCGATGCTGTTCAGCAGCGATTCTCCCTGGTGATGAGCGGCGGCAGCGGCGAGCGAGTCGTTCTCGGACTGGATCCGTACCAGCTCGGATTCGAGGTCCTGGACGCGCTGCTGAAGCCGTCGCATCTCGGCGAGGAGTCGCGGGTCGGAGCCGCCGACGTAACCGAGAAGCGCCTTTGCCATGATGGATGGTCCTCCACAATGAGTGACCGACCGAAGCGGTTGGGTCGTGAGGGATTCGCACCCGCGGTGCTCGGCAGTACTGCTTGTCGTGCCGGTTCCACTGCCAAACAGCTAAGGTGCGCGGGGCTTCCAGAGTCTCACCAAAAAGTTTGACGGTCAACACGATCACGCCCCGTGCGAAGGGGCGACCGAGGAGTCCAGGGCCGCCCGACGGGCGGCGGGGCCTCGCAGACTCGGTGCCTCAGGGCGTCGCGATCATCCTTACCCGGCAGCCTTCCACGACGGGCGCTTCTTGGCAACCACCAGGGACTTTCCCCCGTCACGCACCTGTTACCGCGCGTCCGCCCGGCACCCCTCCGGGTCACCGGGCGGGGCGCCGGCGCGGAGGTCTCAGCGGATGGCGAACGTGTCGTAGCCGCCGCGTGGCGTGGCCCAGATCTCAGTGACTCCGTCCACGCGCCCGGGTGTGTCGTCCGAGCGGAGCCAGGCCAGCAGACGGTGGCAATTCTCACGCGACCCCTCGGCCACGACCTGCACACGGCCGTCATCGAGGTTCAGGGCGAAGCCGAGCAGGCCGCCGATCTCCAAAGCGTTTGCCCTGGTGAACCAGCGGAAGCCCACTCCCTGTACCCGGCCGCGCACCCAGGCGGTCATCCGTACGTCATCACTCATGACTGCACGCTAGCGGGCGGATTGCCAGATCAGCACGTCGCCCCGGACGCCCATGGACTACAGTCCCGACCGAACACGCCTCACCCGTTCGGGCGCGCACTGTTCGGCTGACGACCCGCAACGGTGCCGACAGCAAAGATCAGCAAAGCCCAACTGAACCAGCAGAGGAAGGCAGAGCAGATGGGACGCCACCGTCGCGCCGGAGCCGCACCCGCCGCAGAAGAGTACGCGGCCGGTACGGACCACCAGCACCGGGGTGCCCGCCGCAAGCGGCTCGGCACACCCGTGCGCACCGGCCTGCTCGGCGCCTCCGCGGCGGTCGCGATGGGCGCCGTCGCCGTGGCCTCCGGCCTGCTGCCGGGCGGGGACACGTTCACGGTCGGCAGCATCGGCACGAGCGAGCGCCCGAGCCTTGCCCGGCAGGCCCCGGAACTGACGACGCAGGGCGGGGCCACCCAGACCCCTGCGGGCGACTCGGGCTCCACCGACGGCCCGCGTACGGGATCGGGTACGGGCAGCGGCAAGGCGGCCTCGCCTTCGGCCACCCCGTCCACGAAGCCGAGCCCGAAGGCGACGCCGACGAAGCCGGCGGCTCCCAAGCCCCCCCAGGCGGCCCCGAAGCCCACGAAGCCCAAGAAGACCGCGAAGCCCGCGCCCACGACGCCGAGGATCACGGTCGCGCCCTCCACCAAGGCCCCCGCGCCGCCGAAGCCCGCCCCGACTACCGAGGCACCGGTCGAGAAGACCAGGGCCCCCTCCACCGCCGACCGGGTCGAGGCCGCCGAGGCCGAGGTCCTGCGTCTGGTCAACGCCGAGCGCGCCCAGGTGGGCTGCACCCCGGTGAACAGGGACGCGCGGCTCGCCGCACTGGCCGGGGCGTTCAGCGCGGACATGGCGTCCCGGGGCTTCTTCGACCACACGGACCCGGACGGGGCAACGCCGTGGGTGCGCGCGGAGAAGGCGGGCATCTCGGGCCTGGGCGGCGAGAACATCGCCCGCGGCCAGGCGGACGCGGCGGCCGTGATGGAGTCCTGGATGAACAGCGACGGCCACCGCGCCAACATCCTGAACTGCGACTTCACGACCGTCGGCGTCGGCGTCCACTTCGGCGACGGCGGCCCCTGGTGGACGCAGAACTTCGGCTACTGAGCCGCCTGAGCACTGTCTTTCCGACAGCGCATGCCGATGGGCAGCGCCCCCATGGTGGTGAGCGCTGCGCGGGAGTACGGTGGACGTCATGAGTGACGACCTCGCCTACGACGTCTTCGCGCGGGCCTGTCCCTCGCGGGGGACGCTCGAGCACGTGACGGGCCGCTGGGGGAGCCTGACGCTGGGCGCGCTGCACGAGGGCTCGTTCCGCTTCAACGAACTGCGGCGACGGGTCGACGGCGTGAGCGAGAAGATGCTGTCGCAGACCCTGCAGGCCTTGGAGCGCGACGGCCTCGTCCATCGCGAGGCACAGCCCACCAACCCGCCGCGGGTCGACTACCGGCTCACCCCGCTCGGCCGTGAGATCGCGGAGCGGCTGATCGGCCTGATCGAACTGGTGGAGGGGCGGATGCCCCAGGTCGAGGCGGCCCGGGAGAACTACGACGCGGAGCGCGTGGCTCCGGCGACCGCCTGAAGCACGAGCTCCCTGTCCGTCCGAGACACGCGCTCACCGCCTGCCCGGAGCGCGAGCTCCGGACTGCTTACGCCGTCACGCGCGGCGGACGCTGGCAGCGGGGGCAGAAGTAGCTGGAGCGGTTCATCCACGCGCGCCGTCTCATCGGCGTACCGCAGCGGCGGCACGGCTCGTCCTCGCGCCCGTAGGCGTCGAGGGAGCGGTCGAAGTAGCCGGATTCGCCGTTGACGTTCACGTACAGACTGTCGAAGCTGGTGCCGCCGACGGCGAGCGCCGCGTTCATCACGTCTCTGACGTGTCCGAGGAGTTCGGCCGTGCGCGGGCGCGTCAGGGTGGCGGTCGGCCGGTCGTAGTGCAGCCGGGACCGCCAGAGCGCCTCGTCGGCGTAGATGTTTCCGACTCCGCTGATCAGCGACTGGTCGAGGAGCGCCCGCTTGACGGTCGTACGGCGCAGCCGCAGCGCGCTCTGGAAGACGGCGTCGTCGAAGTCGGGATCCAGCGGGTCGCGGGCGATGTGCCCGATGACGTCGGGCAGCCCGTCGGGGGTCTGGTCGTGGAGCGAGAGCCCGCCGAAGGTGCGCTGGTCCACGAAGCGGAGCTCGGTGCCGGCGGAGTCGGCGAAGCGGATCCGGATCCGGAGGTGCTTCTCGTCGGCGGCGTCCTCGGGCTGCACGAGCAGCTGCCCGCTCATGCCGAGGTGTCCGAGGACGGATGTCCCCGTGTCGGCCAGCGGCAGCCAGAGGTACTTGCCGCGTCGCCTGGCCACCTCGAACCGCTGCCCCTTCAGCCGGGCCGCGAAGTCCTCGCCGCCCGCCGGATGACGCCGTACGGCCCTCGGGTGCAGCACCTCGACCTCGGTCACGGTCCGCCCGGCGACCCAGCGCTCCAGACCGCGTCGTACGACCTCGACCTCGGGCAGCTCGGGCACGGGACTCCTCCGGACGGACGACTTCGACTGCGCTTCAACCCTACCGGGGGCGGGTACCCGGAAAAGCGAGAACCCCGCCCTGGGGCGGGGTTCTCGGGAAGCGGTGGGTGCGGGCCGTCAGGCCGTCGCCCGGTGGACGGTCGGAGAGGGGTCGGCGACCTCTCCCGTTCCCGCCTCGGCCGCGGCCTTCGCCGCTGCCGTGCGTTCGTCCGCGGCCGCGCGAATCGCGCGCCACGCGGACTCCGCCGCCTGCTGTTCCGCTTCCTTCTTGCTGCGGCCGGTGCCGGTGCCGTACGAGACACCACCGACGCGGGCGGCAGCAGTGAAGATCTTCTCGTGGTCGGGGCCCTCTTCGGAGACGAGGTACTCCGGCACACCCAGACCCTCGGCCGCGGTGAGTTCCTGGAGACTGGTCTTCCAGTCCAGGCCCGCACCGAGGTTCGAGGACTTCTCGATCAGCGGGTCGAAGAGCCGGTGCACCAGCTCGGACGCCGCGTCGAGGCCCTGGTCGAGATAGACCGCGCCGATCACCGCTTCAAGGGTGTCGGCGAGGATGGACGCCTTGTCCCGGCCACCCGTGCCCTCTTCGCCCCGGCCGAGCCGGATGAAGGAGCCGAGTTCGAGTTCGCGCCCCACGTCCGCCAGCGCACGCGAGTTGACCACCGCGGCCCGCAGTTTGGCCAGCTGGCCTTCCGGCAGGTCGGGGTGGGTCCGGTACAGCGTGTCCGTGACCACCAGGCCGAGCACGGAGTCCCCGAGGAACTCGAGACGCTCGTTGGTGGGCAGACCGCCGTTCTCGTACGCGTACGAACGATGGGTCAGCGCACGCACCAGAAGGGCGGACTCGAGCTTGTAGCCGAGCCGCCCTTCCAGAAGCGTGTGGGACGAGGCATGGTCCGTCTTGTCGTCCGTCTTGCGGGACTCAGACATTGCGCCTCTCACCAGCCCAATCAGACCGAGAGGACCTGGCGCTTGTTGTAGGTGCCGCAGCTCGGGCACGCGATGTGCTGCAGCTTCGGCTCCTGGCAACGCTCACACGAAACCAGGGTGGGGACCGCAGCCTTCCACTGCGACCGGCGGTGGCGCGTGTTGCTGCGCGACATCTTCCGCTTCGGAACAGCCACGGCTACTTCTCCTGCTTCTCGGCGGCGCTTCGGACGTCCCCGTCAGAGGCTTTGCCGCTCATGTTGTCCTTCTCATCGGTTCCCAGCGAACCGGCGAGTCCCTGCAATGCCGCCCAACGAGCGTCGACGGCGTCGTGGTGGTGGTCCGGGTTCTCGTTCAGGTTGGCTCCACATTCGGAGCACAGGCCTGCACAGTCCTCCCGGCACACCGGCTGCATCGGCAGTGCGAGCACCACCGCATCACGCAGCACGGGTTCGAGGTCGAACATGCCGTCCTCGAGGGGGATCATGTCCTCGTCGGCCTCGGCTTCGTCGTCCGCGGCCGCCTTGGAGCGGCCCCGGTCGTCGGAGTCGGGGTACGAGAACATCTCCTGGAAGTCCACGTCGAGCTCCAGCTCGACGGGCTCCAGACACCTTACGCACTCCCCCTCGGCCGATGCACGGGCGGTGCCTGTGACAAGCACCCCTTCCATGACCGACTCAAGACGGAGATCGATTTCCACCGGAGCGCCCTCGGGCACTCCGATCACTCCTTCGACGCCCAGGGCCGTGGGGGCCTCGATCGAACGCGAGATCCGCTGGAGGGCACCAGGACGCCGCCCCAGCTCGTGCGTGTCGAACACGAGGGGGTTGCGGTGGTCGAGGCGCGTGCTCAGGGCTCTTCCTGCTTTCGATTCGTTCTGCGTCGTGGGGAGGCTGCCTGACGTGGGCAGCAAGGATCGCGGGCATACGCGCGACCGAAGAGCCAGGATACTGGACGCTTCGCTCAGGGCCCAATCCGGGCCTTGAGACCCCTACTGTCCCTGTTCGTACCGGCGGAGCTGCTCCAGGTCGATCATGCTCGTGTCGAAGAAGCTGGTCTCGTCGAGCGCGGCGCCCTGCTGCGGCTGGACGGGCTGCTGGTACGCGTACGGGTCCTGCTGCTGGTATCCGTACGGGTCGGCGTGCTGCGGCTGCTGGTAGCCGGCATCGAGGTCGGGCTGCTGCTCAACCTGCTGGTAGCCGGCATAGGGGTCGGGCTGCTGCTGGACCTGCTGGTAGCCGGCGTACGGGTCGGGCTGCTGCTGGACCTGCTGGTACGCGGCGTACGGGTCGGGCTGGGGCTGCTGCGGGGCCGGGATCCGCGCCGGCTCGGGGTCGGACAGCTCCGCGAGGCCCGCGAGGTAGTCGGCGTCGCTGGTGTGCACGGGGCCGCCGAGACCGTCCTGGGCGGCCATGTGCTCACCGAGGGCGTCCGAGGCGATCCGGCCGTGCAGCTTCTGCCGGCCGCGCCCGACGGCCTCCAGGGTCTTGCTGAGCACGGCCTCGAAGGCGCCGAGCTTGGCGTCGACGTACTCGTCGGCCCGGCTGATCAGGGTCCCGGGGTCGGAGCTGTACTCCGGGGCGTCCGGGTCGGCGTAGCCGTCCTGGTCGAGGCCCGGACCGCGGCCGAGGAGCTTCTCGCGGCCCCGGTCGACGGAGCCGATCGTCTTGTTGAGGACGACCTCGAAGTTGGCGAGCTTGGAGTCGACGTAGTCGTCGGCCTCCGCGCGGACCTCCTCCGCCTCCCGGCGGGCCTCGGAGAGGATCCGGTCGGCCTCCTCCTGGGACTGCCGGGCCACCTGGGTGTCGGAGACGATCGAGCCCCGCTCGGCGTGGGCGGCCTCGATGATCCGCTCGGCCTCCTGGCGGGCCTGCTCGACCAGCTGCTCCCGGCCGCCGATCAGCTCCTGGGCCTGGGCGAGAGAGCCGGGCAGGGCTCCCCGTACCTCTTCGAGCAGGGCGAGCAGCTCGGCCCGGTTGACCACGCAGGATGCCGACATGGGCATGGAGCGTGCGCCCTGCACGGTCGCGACGATCTCGTCGAGCTTCTTCTGTACGTCCACCGGGTGCTCGCCACTCTCTACAGCTGGATGGAGACGGACGGGACGACTGTAAGGGCAGTCGGTGCCCGTCCGACACCAGGTGACGGAGTGTCAGCAGCGGTGGCCGGGCGTCACTTCCGCGCCAGGCGCTCGGTCAGCCGGGGAAGGACCGTCGGGGGGACCAGGTGGGAGACGTCGCCGCCCCAGGCGGCCACCTCCTTGACCAGCGAGGAGGAGAGGAAGCTGTAGGTCGGGTTGGTGGGGACGAACAGGGTCTCCACGCCCGTGAGGCCGTTGTTCATCTGGGCCATCTGCAGCTCGTAGTCGAAGTCGCTGACCGCGCGCAGCCCCTTGACGATGGCGGGGATGTCTCGCTGCTTGCAGAAGTCGACGAGCAGCCCGTGGAAGGACTCCACCTCGACGTTGCCGAAGTCGGCGGTCACCTCGCGGATCAGCTCGATCCGCTCCTCGACGGTGAACAGGCCCTTCTTCGACTGGTTGATCATCACCGCGACGTGTACGACGTCGTACAGCTTGGAGGCTCGGGCGATGATGTCGAGGTGTCCGTTGGTGATGGGGTCGAATGACCCCGGACAGACGGCGCGGCGCAACTTGGGTCCCTCGCTCTCCGGTCCGGTCATCGTGCGTCTTCGCACGTAGAGGCGGCGCGACCGTACCAAAACGTTCCCTCGCCGTAACGACGGGCCCGCAGTGGTTCGAAACCGGCCGGCCAGCCGAATTCTCCGCCTCTGGTGCTGCGCTCCACGGTGACGAGGGCATCGTCGCTCAGCCAGCCCCCTGAGCGCAGTGTGAGGAGTATCTCGCGAAGATCCTCGTCCCCCACGGCGTACGGCGGATCGAGAAAGACCAGGTCGTACGGGTCGGTCGGCGCCGGTCCCGTCACGATCTGCTCCGCTTTGCCGGTACGGAGTTCGGCGCCGGGCAGGCCGATCGACCGGATGTTGTCCCGGATCGTCTTCGCGGCGCGCGGGTCCGACTCCACGAGCAGGGCGTGGGCGGCGCCACGGGAGAGCGCCTCCAGGCCGACGGCGCCGGAGCCCGCGTACAGGTCGGCGACGCGCGAGCCGGCGAGGCCGTGGAACGCCTCCCAGGTGGAGAAGAGGCCCTCGCGCGCCCGGTCGGATGTGGGGCGGGTGCCGTTGCCGGGCGGCACGGCCAGGCGGCGCCCGCCGGCCGTTCCGGCGATCACGCGGGTCATCGGTGTCCTCGTTCTCCGTAAACGATTGCGTACGCAATAGCTTATGGCGGCTGGTGACGGCTCGCGGTCAGCCCTTCTCCAGGTACTCCTCCCGGTCCTTGTCGAGCAGCGCGTCGAGCGCCGTGCGGAGCCCCGGGTGGGCGGTGAGGTCCGGGTCGGCGAGGACGAGGGCGGTGGCCTCCTCGCGGGCGGCGGTGATGACCTCCTCGTCCTCGATGACGGTGAGTACCCGCAGGGAGGAGCGGACACCGGACTGGGCCTGGCCGAGGACGTCGCCCTCGCGTCGCTGTTCGAGGTCGATACGGGAGAGTTCGAAGCCGTCGAGGGTGGCGGCGACGGCGTTGAGCCGCTGCCGGGCGGGGCTCGCCTCGGGCATCTCGCTGACGAGGAGGCAGAGACCGGGGGCCGAGCCACGGCCGACGCGGCCGCGGAGCTGGTGGAGCTGGGAGACGCCGAAGCGGTCCGCGTCCATGATCACCATGGCGGTGGCGTTGGGAACGTTGACGCCGACCTCGATGACGGTGGTTGCGACGAGGACGTCGAGCTCGCCCGCGGCGAAGCGGCGCATCACGTCGTCCTTGTCGTCGGGGTGCATACGGCCGTGCAGGACGGCGATCCGGAGACCGGTGAGAGGGCCGGTGCGGAGCTTCTCGGCGACGTCGAGGACCGCGAGCGGCGGGCGCTTCTCCGCCTCGTCCTCCGCGGACGCCTTGGCCTTCTTCTTCTGGTCCTCCTCGTCGCCGATGCGCGGACAGACCACGTACGCCTGGTGCCCCTTCCCGACCTCCTCGCGCACGCGCTCCCACGCGCGCGTGAGGAAGTGGGGCTTGTCGGCGGCGGGGACGACATGGCTGGCGATCGGCGAGCGTCCGGCGGGCAGCTGGTCGAGGACGGAGGTCTCCAGGTCGCCGAAGACCGTCATGGCGACGGTGCGCGGGATGGGCGTGGCGGTCATCACCAGGAGGTGCGGGGGCTGCTTGCCCTTGCCCCGGAGGGCGTCGCGCTGCTCGACGCCGAAGCGGTGCTGCTCGTCGACGACGACCAGGCCCAGGTCATGGAACTGGACCTTGTCCTCGATGAGCGCGTGCGTGCCGATGACGAGGCCCGCCTCCCCGGTGACCAGGTCGAGGAGGGCCTGCCGGCGGGCGGCGACTCCCATGGAGCCGGTGAGCAGGACGACCTTGGTGGCCCGCTCGGCGCCGCCGAGCATGCCTCCCTCGGCGAGCTCGCCCATCATCTCGGTGACCGAGCGGTGGTGCTGCTGGGCGAGGACCTCGGTGGGGGCGAGCATGGCGGCCTGGCCCCCGGAGTCGACGACGGCGAGCATGGCGCGCAGGGCGACCATGGTCTTTCCGCTGCCGACCTCGCCCTGGAGGAGGCGGTGCATGGGGTGTTCGGTGGCGAGGTCGTCGAAGATCTCCTTGGAGACCTTCTTCTGGCCGTCGGTGAGGGTGAAGGGCAGTGTGGCGTCGAAGGCGTCGAGGATGCCGTCGGGGACCGGACGGCGGGCCACGGCGGGCAGTTGGGTGTCGGCGTGCCTGCGGCGGGCGAGGGCGACCTGGAGGACGAAGGCCTCGTCCCATTTGAGGCGCTCGCGGGCGGTGGCGACGTCGGCCTTGGTACGGGGCCGGTGGATGAGCCGGAGGGCTTCGGGGAGTTCGGCGAGGCCGCGGCCCTCGCGCAGGGCGTCGGGGAGCGGGTCGACGGCGTCGACGGCGCTCGGCAGGACGGCGTCGACGGCCTTGGCGATCTTCCAGGACTCCAGCTTGGTGGTGGCCGGGTAGATCGGGATGAGGGCGCCGGCCCAGGTGTCCACGGCCTCCCCGTCGTCGCCGCGCAGGAGTTCGTACGCGGGATGGGCGAGCTGGAGACGCCGGTTGAAGAGCGAGACCTTGCCGGAGAACATCGCCCGGGTGCCGGGCAGCAGGTCCTTGTGCGGCTTGTGCACGCCCTTGCCGAAGAAGACCAGCTGCAGGCGGCCGCTGCCGTCGGTGATGGTCACTTCGAGGCGCTGGCCGCGCCCCTTGGCGCCGTTGAAGGTGAGCACACGGGCGTCGGCGACCTGCGCGACGACCGTGACGTGCTCGTCGAGCGGCAGGTCGGAGAGGGTGGTCAGCTCCCCCCGCTCGGCGTACCGGCGGGGGTAGTGGTGGAGCAGGTCGCCGACCGTGTGCAGGTCGAGTGCCTCGGCCATGACCTTGGCGGTGGCGGGGCCGAGGGACTTCTTGAGTGGTTCGTCGAGCGCGGGCACGCGTTCCATTCCACACCAAGGGACCGACAGTCGCGCAGAACCCTGTGGACAACCGCCGGGAACGGGCCCTATTCCACCCCGATGAGCAGCGGCGGGGCCCCCGCGCCCGCGTGGTAGGTCGTCGTGTCGACGGCCAGGTAGCCGCGCCTGACATGGCGTTCCAGGTCGGCGGCGAGCCCGGGCGGTGTGTCGTCGGCGACGACGAGGGTGACGAGTTCGCCGCCGGCCGAGAGCATCCGGTCGAGAACCGTGCGGGCCGTCTCGGTGAGGTCCTTGCCGATGACGGCGACGTCGCCCTCGATGAGGCCGAGGACGTCACCGGCCTGGCAGACGCCGGCGGAGGTGAAGGACTGGCGTTCGGCGACGGCGAGTTCGGCGTAGCGGGTGGCGCCCGCGGCGGCCGTCATGGCGACGACGTCCTCGTCGAAACGGCGGTCCGGTTCGTGGACGGCGAGGGCGGCGATGCCCTGGACGGCGGCCCGGGTGGGGATGAGGGCGACGCGGATGCCCTCGGCCCTGGCGCGTTCGGCGGCGGCCGTGGCGGTCTGCCGCAGCTCGGTGTCGTTGGGCAGGAGGACGACCTCGCGCGCGTGGGCGCGGCGGATCGCGTCGAGGAGTTCGTCGCCGGCGGGCGGTTCGCCGGGCCGGGTCCGTACGGTGGTCGCGCCCGCCTCGGCGCAGAGGCCGGCGAGGCCCTCGCCGGGGACGACGGCGACGACCGCGCGCTGGGCTCGTTCCGCGCTGCCCCCGTCGGCGGCCGCGTCGGCCGCGAAGTGGGTGATCCGGATGCGGTGGGGCCGTCCGGCCTCGATGCCGGCCTCGACGGCGGCACCGGCGTCGTCGACGTGCACGTGGACGTTCCAGAGTCCGTCGCCGCCGACGACGACGAGGGACTCCCCCAGCGCGTCGAGCCGGGCCCGCAGCAGGTCCACTGCCGTGTCGTCCGCCTCCAGGAGGTAGATCACCTCGTAGCCGGGCCCGCCCTCCGCGGGGCATTCCTCACGGGGGGCCGGCATGACCGCCGCCGTACCGGCGGGTGGCGGGGCCTGGCCGGTCACGGTCTCCAGGAGGGCGCCCAGGACCGTCACAAGGCCCCGCCCGCCCGCGTCGACGACTCCGGCGCGTGCCAGGACGTCGAGCTGCCCCGAGGTGGCCGCGAGGGCGGCCCTGGCCCCTTCGTGGGCGTTCCTCGCCACCTCGACGAGTCCCCCGCCCGCGGCGCAGGCCACGGCCGCGGCGCCCGCCACCGTGAGGATGGTGCCCTCCACGGGATGGGCGACGGCCCGTCGCGCCGCGCTCGCGGCCTCGGCGAGGGCGCGGGCGAGGTGATCACCGTCACAGCCGTCGGTGAGCACCCCGGCCATGCCGCGCAGGAGCTGGGAGAGGATCGTTCCCGAGTTCCCCCGGGCGCCGAGCAGGGCGCCGTGGGCCATGGCCCGTACGGTCTCGGCGGTGTCGGGCGCGGAGGCGGCGAAGACGGCCTCGACGGCCTGGTGGGCGGCTTCCGCCGTCAGGTACAGATTGGTGCCGGTGTCCCCGTCTGCGACGGGGTAGACGTTGATCGCGTCGATCTCCTCGCGCTCCCGGCCGAGGGCGTCCAGCGTCCGCGCGGACCAGGAGCGGACCGCTTCGGCGTCGAGCTCGACGAGCTCCTCGAAGGGCTGAAGGGCTCGCGACAACGGGGGTCCTCCTTCTGCGGTGAGCTCACCGCAGGGTAGACGCAGGGTGTCCCTCCCCCAAGCTCTCGGCTTCGCTCGAGCAGGGGGACCGCCAGTGACCTGGCCCCGGGGCGAGGTCCGCGGAGACCGTGGTAGTTTCGTTCCACCGAGGCAGGCGTTGTATGCTGCTTCGGTTGCCCGGTTCACGCCGGGCCTTCCCCCGGCAAGCCACTTCAGACTCCTGATTCCGGTGCGCCGGAATTCACTGTAAATCCTGAAGCTTTTGGAGTGACCCGTGGCTGCCAACTGCGACGTCTGCGGCAAGGGGCCGGGCTTCGGCAACAACATTTCGCACTCGCACCGCCGTACGTCCCGTCGCTGGAACCCGAACATCCAGCGCGTGCGTGCCGTGGTCGGTCGGACGCCGAAGCGGCTCAACGTCTGCACCTCGTGCATCAAGGCCGGCAAGGTCTCGCGCTAATTGCGACGTTCTGTCGTAGCGCAGCCCCTGCGGTTGCCTTGAAAGGCCGGTTCACCTCGGTGAACCGGCCTTTTGCCTTGCCCGAAAACGATCATGAGCCTTTCGCGGCCCCCGGAGCCATCAGGCCCGGAAGCGCCAGCCGTGGTCGACCGGGCCGATGCCCGAGCCCAGGGCGAATCCGGCGCCGATGGCCCCGGTCACGTACCCCTTCGCCTCCCGTACCGCCTCCGGCACGGCGAGCCCCCTGGCGAGCCCGGACGCGACCGCCGACGCGAGCGTGCAGCCCGTCCCGTGGGTGTGCCGGTTGTCGTGGCGCGGGGCGCGCAGCCAGTGTTCCTCCGAGCCGTCCGTGAGCAGGTCCACGGCCTCCTGACCGGTGGGCAGGTGTCCGCCCTTGATCAGGACCCAGCGCGGCCCGTACGACAGGATCGCCTCGGCGGCTGTCCGCATGTCGCTCTCGTACACGACGTGTACGCCTGTGAGCTGCGCCACCTCGTCCAGGTTGGGCGTGGCGACGGTCGCCCTGGGCAGCAGCCTCTCCCGTACGGAGTCGAGCGCGCTCTCGGCGAGCAGCGGGTCCCCGTGCTTGGAGACCCCGACCGGATCGACGACCACCGGGGCATCGGTGTCGGCGAGCAGGCCGGCGACGGTCTCCACGAGCGCCGCCGTGGCCAGCATCCCGGTCTTGACCGCCTGGACGCCGATGTCGTCGACGACGGCCCGGTACTGGGCGCGGACCGCCTCCACGGGAAGCTCCCAGACGCCCTGGACGCCCCGCGAGTTCTGCGCGGTGACGGCGGTGAGCACGCTCATGCCGTGGACACCGAGGGCGAGCATCGTCTTCAGGTCGGCCTGGATGCCGGCCCCGCCGCCCGAGTCGGATCCGGCGACGGTCAGCACCCGCGGGGGCACCTGCACCCGACGGGGGCTCACTCCGTCTCCCCGAAGTGGTCCCAGCCGCCCGCGCTGTGCCAGGGCGCCCCGTCCACGGTGACCTGCGGCAGCGCGGAGGGGTTGAGGACCTCGCCGATGACCTTCCAGCGGGCGGGAAGCTTCACGTCCGGCGGGAAGGTGGCCACGATGGCGTGGTCCTCTCCCCCGGTGAGCACCCACTGCATGGGGTCCACGCCGACGGCCTGGCCGATGTCGTTCATCTGGGTGGGGATGTCGATGAGTCCCGACCGCAGGTCGATGCGGACCTTGCTGGCCTCGGCGATGTGCCCGAGGTCCGCGATCAGGCCGTCGCTGACGTCGCACATGGCGGTGGCGCCGAGACCGGCGGCGGCGGGACCCGCGTGGTACGGGGGTTCGGGCCTGCGGTGGGCCTCGACGAAGGCGCGGGGGGAGCGGAAGCCGCGGGAGAGAACCGCGTAGCCGGCGGCGGACCAGCCGAGCCAGCCGGTGTAGGCGACGACGTCGCCGGTCTTGGCGCCGCCGCGGGTGACCGGGTCGTGGTTGCGCAGGTCGCCGAGGGCGGTGATGGAGACCATGATCGCGTCGCCGCGGACGACGTCGCCGCCGACGACCGCCGCGCCCGCGACCTGACATTCGTCGCGGAGTCCGTCCATGAGTTCGGTGGCCCAGGTGACGGGGAGTTCGGCGGGGACGACCAGGCCGAGGAGGAGGGCGGTGGGGACCGCGCCCATGGCGGCGATGTCGGCGAGGTTCTGCGCGGCAGCCTTGCGGCCGACGTCGTACGCCGTGGACCAGTCGCGACGGAAGTGGCGTCCTTCGAGGAGGATGTCCGTACTGGCCACCACGCGCCGGTCGGGGGCGGCGACGACCGCGGCGTCGTCGCCGGGCCCGATCCGTACCGCCGGGGTGGAGGTGAGCCGCGATGTGAGCTCCCTGATGAGCCCGAACTCGCCGAGCTCTCCGACTGTGCCCTTCACCGCGCCTCACCTCGTGTCTTCGTGCCGGCCGGCGTGCGGGGGCGCGTCGTCGCGCGCCGCGGGTCGCGGGCCGTCACCGTGCTGGGTACCGTCAAGTAGACCGTCAACTTCTGTCCTGCGTACGCCACCCCGGCAGTGCCCCGGGACACGTGGGTCTCCCCGCGGCCCGCGGCGACGCGGTACCGTGGCGTCTCTTTCTCCCACAAGATCCTCGTGGTCGCCCTGGAGGTTCCGTGGTTCAGGCGTACATCCTTATTCAGACCGAGGTGGGCAAGGCGTCGATCGTCGCCGACACCATCTCCAAGATCCCGGGGGTGCTCCAGGCGGAAGACGTGACCGGTCCGTACGACGTCATCGTGCGCGCGCAGGCGGACACGGTCGACGAGCTCGGCCGCATGGTGGTCGCGAAGGTCCAGCAAGTGGACGGCATCACGCGCACCCTCACCTGCCCGGTCGTTCATCTGTAGCCCCCGTCTACGCTTGGCCGGTGATGTCTTCCCACCGGCCTTTCGGCCTGTCCGCCGCCGTGGCGGTAGCCGTCCTGCTGCCGGCCGCCGCCGGCTGCTCCTCGTCGGACGCCTCGGCGTCCGTCGTGGTTCCAAGCCCCCCGGCGGCGGAGGCCGCCTTCTGCCAGGCCCTGGCGAAGGAGCTTCCCGACACCGTGGCGGGTCTTGAGCGGAGTGACCCGGAGCCCGGCTCCGAGCTGACCGCCGGCTGGGGTGACGGTGCGATCGTACTGCGCTGCGGGGTCCCCCGGCCCGAAAAGATGAGCGATCCCAAGGCGCAGGGCGTCGAGGCGAACGGGGTGAACTGGATGCTGGAGCGCCCCGAGGGCAGCGGGCCCCGCTTCACCTCGACGTACCGGAAGACGTATGTCGAGGTGACCCTCGGCGAGCGGTACGCGCACGACGTGACGCCGCTCGCCGATCTCGCCGCTCCCGTGCGGAAGACCGTGCCGCCGAGCCTCTGAGAGGCGGTGGCACGGTCTTTCCGTTTCCGGTCCGGTCAGCGCAGGCCCGTGGAGCGGGTCAGCGCGGCCTGGATGAGCCGGTCGACGAGCTCGGGGTAGTCGACGCCGCTCGCCTGCCACATGCGCGGGTACATGGAGATGGGCGTGAAGCCCGGCATGGTGTTGATCTCGTTGATGACGAAGTCGCCTTCCTCCGTGAGGAAGAAGTCGGCGCGGACCAGGCCCTCGCAGGAGACGGCCTCGTACGCGGCGACGGCGAGGCGCTGGACCTCGGCGGTGGCCTCGTCGCCGATCGGGGCGGGCACGATGCCCGACGCCGAGTCGATGTACTTGGCCTCGAAGTCGTAGAAGTCGTGGTCCGTGACCGGCGGGATCTCGGCCGGGACGCTGGCGCGCGGGCCGTCCTCGAACTCCAGGACGCCGCACTCGATCTCGCGGCCGCGCAGCAGCGACTCGACGAGGATCTTCGGGTCGTGGCGCCGGGCCTCCTCGATCGCCTCGTCGAGGCCGGAGAGGTCGTCGACCTTGGTGATGCCCATGGAGGAGCCGCCGCGGGCAGGCTTCACGAAGAGCGGCCAGCCGTGCTCGGCGGCGAACTCCACGATCTTCTTGCGGGCCGCGGCCGGGTTCTGCTCCCACTCGCGCGGCCGGATGACCTCGTACGGGCCGACCGGGAGACCGAAGGAGACGAAGACGCGCTTCATGTACTCCTTGTCCTGGCCGACGGCGGAGGCGAGGACGCCCGCGCCGACGTAGGGGACGCCGGAGAGCTCCAGGAGGCCCTGGAGGGTGCCGTCCTCGCCGTACGGGCCGTGGAGCATCGGGAAGACCACGTCGACCTCGCCGAGGGCCTTCGGCACGGCGCCGGGCTCGCTGAGGACGACCTCACGGTTGGCGGGGTCGACGGAGAGGACGACGCCGCCCTTCGCGGACTCGGCCAGGTCGGCGACGTTCGGCAGGGCACGGTCGGCGATGGCCATGCGCTCGGGGGCGTCTGCGGTGAGCGCCCAGCGCCCGTCCGTCGTGATGCCGATGGGCAGCACGTCGTACTTGTCCCGGTCGATGGCGCTCAGGACGGCGCCCGCCGTGACGACGGAGATGGCGTGCTCGGAGCTGCGTCCGCCGAAGACGACGGCCACGCGCGGCTTGCGGGGGCTCTGGGTGTTCTCGCTCATATCGCGATGAGCGTACCTTGCGGCTCCCGAACTCCTTAAGCCCCGCCGCCGCCGCGCGCGTACGGCGCAGCGGGCGCGTCACCGACGTCTCAGCGGCGTTCGGGCTTGGCCGAGCGCGACATCAGTTCCTTGAGGGCGACGATCGGCGGCTTGCCGTCGTGGACGATCGAGACGACGGTCTCGGTGATGGGCATGTCGACGCCGTGGCGGCGGCCCAGATCCAGCACGGACTCGCAGGACTTGACGCCCTCCGCGGTCTGCTTGGTGGCCGCGATGGTCTCCTGGAGGGTCATCCCGCGGCCGAGGTTGGTGCCGAAGGTGTTGTTCCGGGAGAGCGGCGAGGAGCAGGTGGCGACCAGGTCACCGAGGCCGGCGAGGCCGGAGAAGGTGAGCGGGTCGGCGCCCATGGCGAGGCCGAGGCGGGTGGTCTCGGCGAGGCCGCGGGTGATGAGCGTGGCCTTGGAGTTGTCGCCGAGGCCCATGCCGTTGGCGATGCCGACGGCGAGACCGATGACGTTCTTCACGGCGCCGCCGAGCTCGCAGCCCACCACGTCGGTGTTGGTGTACGGGCGGAAGTACGGGGTCATGCAGGCGGTCTGGAGCCGCTGGGCGACCGTCTCGTCGACGCAGGCGACGACGGCGGCCGCGGGCTGCCGGGCGGCGATCTCCTTGGCCAGGTTGGGGCCCGTGAGGACGGCCACGCGTTCCGCCGGCACGTCGGCGACCTCGGTGATGACCTCGCTCATCCGCTTGGCGGTGCCGAGTTCGACGCCCTTCATGAGGGAGACGAGGACGGTGTCGGGGGCGAGCACCGGGGCCCAGGCGGCGAGGTTGCCGCGGAGGGTCTGGGAGGGCACGACGAGGACGGTGAAGTCGGCGTCGTGGGCGGCCTCGGCGGGGTCCGCGGTGGCCGTGACCGTGGCGGGGAGCTCGACGCCGGGCAGGTAGTCGGGGTTGGTGCGGGAGGCGTTGATCTCCTTGGCGAGTTCGGCGCGGCGGCCCCAGAGACTCACCTCGCATCCCGCGTCGGCGAGCACCATGGCGAAGGCGGTGCCCCAGGATCCGTTGCCGAAGACGGCTGCCTTGGTCACTTCGTGCCCCCCTCTGCCGCCTTGCGCCGCTGCTGGAGACGGGCCTTGCGGTGGTCGTACGGTTCGGCGGGCGCCTGTTCGCCCCGGATCTGCTCCAGGAGGGCGGTGATGGCGGCCATGATGACCTCGGTCGCCTCGCGCAGCACGTCGGGCGTCGGTTCGAGGTCGTGGAAGCGGGAGAGGTCGACGGGCGGACCGGCCTGCACGATCAGCGTCTTGCGGGGGAACAGGCTGAGCTTGTTCTCCTTGGCGTACGGAGGCATCGCGAGGTTGGCGCCCCACTGGGCCACCGGGATGACGGGGACCTTGGTGAGCAGTGCGACGCGCGCGGCACCGGTCTTGCCCGCCATGGGCCACATGTCGGGGTCGCGGGTCAGGGTGCCCTCGGGGTAGAAGGCGACGCACTCACCGCGCTCGATGGCGTCGACGGCGGCGCGGAACGCGTCGAGCGCGTTGGTCGTCTCGCGGTAGACGGGGATCTGTCCGGTGCCGCGCAGCATCATGCCGACGAAGGGGGCCTTGAAGAGGGCCGCCTTGGCGAGGAGGCGCGGGACGCGTCCGGTGTTGTACTGGTAGTGCGCGTAGGACAGCGGGTCCAGGTAGGAGTTGTGGTTGACCGCGGTGATGAATCCGCCGTCGGCCGGGATGTGCTCCATGCCGCGCCAGTCCCGCTTGAACAGAACCACCAGGGGGGGTTTGGCGATGACCGCCGCGAGGCGGTACCAGAAGCCGATTCTGCGGCGGGGCACTCGGACACCTTTCTCCAGGACGGGCCGGCAGGGGGTCAAGTGTCGCCCCATGCTCCTGCTCTGTCGAGTGACACCGTACGCCCCGGGCCCTCCGGGAGAACGTGTGGGCGGGACAGAATAGGCCCCGATGAAGCCACCGCACGCCACGCACCCGGACGCGGACGACCGCTGGTCCCTGGTCGTCCCCCTGAAGCCCCTCGCCCTGGCGAAGAGCCGGCTGGCCGCGGCGGCCGGGTCCCGGCTGCGCCCGCGGCTCGCGCTGGCGTTCGCCGAGGACACCGTCGGGGCGGCCCTCAACTGCGTCCCGGTACGGGATGTGGCGGTCGTCACGGACGATCCCGAGGCCGCCGAGGCCCTGGCGGCCCTGGGTGCGCGCATCGTTCGGGACACCCCGGCGGCGGGGCTCAACGCGGCCCTCGCGCACGGGGTCCGTGCCGTGCGGTCCCGGCGGCGGCACGCGCGCGTGGCGGCGCTCAACGCGGATCTGCCGGCGCTGCGGCCGGAGGAGCTGGCCCGGGTGCTCGACGTGGCCCGGAAATTTCCGAGAGCATTTCTCGCGGATGCCGCCGAAATAGGTACGACATTCCTCTCGGCGGCTCCGGGGGTGGAATTGGAACCGGCATTCGGGGGCGCGTCGAGGCTCCGGCATTTGTCTTCGGGGGCGGTGGAAATCACGCTCGCCGGGGTGGATTCCGTACGCCGGGACGTGGACACCGGTGAGGACCTCGCGGTGGCCGGGGCCCTGGGGCTCGGCCCGCGGACGGCCGCCCGGTGGCTGTCGGCGGCCGGATAGGCTGCGGCCCATGCAGGCGACCGCGTTCACGTACGACCCCGAGACCCGCAGCGGCAGTGTGCTGCTCGACGACGGCACCCCCGTGGAGTTCGGGGCGGAGGCCTTCGAGGCGGGCGGGCTGCGGCTGCTGCGCCCGGGGCAGCGGGTGCGGATCGAGGTGGAGCCCGGCGCTTCCGGGGCCGTCCCGCGGATCATCCTGGTGACGCTGCAGACCTTCTGACCGGCACTTCCCCACGCGCCGGCCCTCCGCTCGCGCCGTACTCGCGCGCCACGGCACCCGGACGCGCCGCGGGCCGGGCTCCCTGGGGGGAGCCCGGCCCGGCGGATCGGTACCGCTCGTCCTACTTCTTGGCGGCGGTCTTCTTGGCGGTCGTCTTGCGCGCCGTCGTCTTCTTGGCGGGCGCCTTCGTCGCCGTGGCCTTCTTCGCCGCCGGCGCGGTCTTCTTGGCCGTGGCCTTGGTCGCCTTCTTGGCGGCGGCGGCCGTGGTGGCCTTCTTGGCGGCGCCGTTCGCGGTCTTCTTCGCCGCGGGCGTGGTCGCCTTCTTCGCGGGGGTCGCCTTCTTGGCGGCCGCCGTGGTGGTCTTCTTCGCGGGGGTCGCCTTCTTGGCGGCCGCCGCGGTGGTCTTCTTCGCCGGCGTCGCCTTCTTCGCGGCGGCCTTCTTGGCGGTGGTGGCCTTCTTCGCGGCGGCCTTCTTCACGGTCGCGGAGGCGCCGCCGGTGAGGCTGCCCTTGGGGGCCTTCTTGACGGAGACCTCGCCACCCTTGGGGAGCTTCTTCGAGCCGCTGACCAGGTCCTTGAAGCCCTGACCTGCACGGAAGCGCGGGACCGAGGTCTTCTTGACCCGCACTCGCTCACCCGTCTGCGGGTTGCGGGCGTAGCGGGCCGGACGGTCGACCTTCTCGAACGAGCCGAAACCCGTCACCGAGACCCGGTCGCCCCCGACCACGGCACGCACGATGGCGTCAAGCACGTGGTCGACGGCTTCGGCGGCCTGCTGGCGACCGCCCATCTTGTCGGCAATCGCTTCTACGAGCTGCGCCTTGTTCACGTCTTCCCCTTCGGAGACATTGCCAGAACGAAAGTGTTCAAGCTTTTTCGCACGTTAGGCATGTATATACCGCAAATCAAACACGAAACGGTCTAATCACCCTAGTGCCGCAACGCGGAAGATCCGCTGCGGAGTTCTCGGTGTCAGTCGTCCTCTGGGAATCGGCCCTCGTCGAGGTCCTTCATCAACCGGTCCAGACGCGCTGCCGCGTCCTTGAGATCGTGCTTCGCCGCGGCCGTCACGACCAGCAGCTTCCGGGACAGCGCCATCCTTACGCCCTCCGGGACTTGCAGTGAGCGCACTCTTGTGTGCGCTTCCTTCAATCGGGCGGCGACTGCCTCGTAGAGCTCGAGTTGGCTGTCGCGTTCCATGCACCGATTGTGCCATCTAGGGCGAGTTGTCGCCCGACAGGGTCTCAACAAGCGACTGCGCCCCCCACCGGAAGGTGGGGGGCGCAGTCTTGGAAAAGCGCTGCTCAGACCGTAATTGTACGGGGCTTGTGAGCCGGCCGGGCCGCCTCGTAGGCCGCGATGTCGGCTTCGTTCTGAAGGGTGAGGCTGATGTCGTCGAGTCCGTTCAGGAGCCGCCAGCGGGCGTTCTCGTCGAGCTCGAAGTCGGCGTCGATCCCGGCGGCCAGGACCTTGCGCCGCTCCAGGTCGACGGTGACCTCGGCGGTCGGGTCGGCCTCGGTCAGCTCCCAGAGCGCGTCCACCGTCTCCTGCGGCAGGACCACGGTCAGCAGGCCGTTCTTCAGCGAGTTGCCGCGGAAAATGTCGGCGAAGCGCGAGGAGATGACCGTCTGGAAGCCGTAGTTCTGGAGTGCCCAGACGGCGTGCTCACGGGAGGAGCCGGTGCCGAAGTCGGGGCCGGCGACCAGGACCGAGGCGCCCTGCCGCTCGGGGCGGTTGAGGATGAACTCGGAGTCCTTGCGCCAGGCCTCGAAGAGGCCGTCCTCGAAGCCGTCGCGGGTGACCTTCTTCAGCCAGTGCGCCGGGATGATCTGGTCGGTGTCGACGTTGCTGCGGCGCAGCGGGACGGCCCGGCCGGTGTGCGTGGTGAAAGCTTCCATGGTTCCTCAGACCCCCGCGGTGGTGGCGACGTCGGACAGATCGGCCGGGGAGGCCAGATGGCCCAGGACGGCGGTGGCGGCGGCGACCTGGGGCGAGACCAGGTGGGTCCGGCCGCCCTTGCCCTGCCGGCCCTCGAAGTTGCGGTTGGAGGTGGACGCGGAGCGCTCACCGGGCGCCAGTTGGTCGGGGTTCATGCCCAGACACATCGAGCAGCCCGCGTGCCGCCATTCGGCGCCGGCCTCCTTGAAGACCTTGTCCAGACCCTCCTCGACGGCCTGCAGGGCGACCCGGACGGAACCGGGGACGACCAGCATGCGGACCCCGTCGGCGACCTTGCGGCCCTGGAGCAGGCCGGCGGCGTTGCGCAGGTCCTCGATGCGGCCGTTGGTGCAGGAGCCTACGAAGACGGTGTCGACCTTGATGTCGCGCAGCGGCTGCCCGGCGGTCAACCCCATGTACTCCAGGGCCTTTTCGGCGGCGTGGCGCTCCGAAGCGTCTTCGTACGAAGCCGGGTCGGGGACGTTCGACGAAAGCGGCGCGCCCTGGCCGGGGTTGGTGCCCCAGGTGACGAACGGCGCCAGCGAGGCGGCGTCGATGACGACCTCGGCGTCGAAGACGGCGTCCTCGTCGGACTTCAGGGTCTTCCAGTACGCGACGGCGGCGTCCCAGTCCTCGCCCTCGGGGGCGTGGGCGCGGCCCTTCAGGTAGTCGAAGGTGGTCGCGTCGGGGGCGATCATGCCCGCGCGGGCGCCGGCCTCGATCGACATGTTGCAGATGGTCATCCGGGCCTCCATCGAGAGTTTCTCGATGGCGGAGCCCCGGTACTCGAGGATGTAGCCCTGGCCGCCGCCGGTGCCGATCTTCGCGATGATCGCCAGGATCAGGTCCTTGGCCGTGACGTCATCGGGCAGCTCGCCGTCGACCGTGATGGCCATGGTCTTCGGGCGGGCCAGGGGCAGCGTCTGGGTGGCGAGCACGTGCTCGACCTGGCTGGTGCCGATGCCGAACGCCAGCGCGCCGAAGGCGCCGTGCGTGGAGGTGTGGGAGTCGCCGCAGACCACGGTGGTGCCGGGCTGGGTCAGGCCCAGCTGCGGTCCCACCACGTGGACGACGCCCTGCTCGACGTCGCCCAGCGGGTGCAGCCGGACGCCGAACTCGGCACAGTTCTTGCGGAGGGTCTCCAGCTGGGCGCGGGAGACCGGGTCGGCGATCGGCTTGTCGATGTCGAGGGTCGGGGTGTTGTGGTCCTCGGTGGCGATGGTGAGGTCGAGGCGCCGCACCTGCCGGCCGTTCTGACGCAGGCCGTCGAAGGCCTGGGGGCTGGTCACCTCGTGCAGCAGGTGCAGATCGATGAAGAGGAGGTCGGGCTCGCCTTCGGCGCGCCGGACGACATGATCGTCCCAGACCTTCTCCGCGAGTGTCCTACCCATCGCTTTCCCTCCGGCCGGCGGCTGCGCCGACACCACTAGAGACCCGTTTCGCGAGCCGTTGTGCGGCCGCCTCACCAGAGTGACAAGATCCTCGGAAAATTGAACTTGCGTTTCACAGAGTGAGACGTGAATATCGTTGCATGGACAACTCTAGCGGCGTAGGCGTTCTCGACAAGGCAGCCCTTGTCCTGAGCGCCCTGGAGTCCGGTCCGGCCACCCTCGCAGGACTGGTCGCGGCGACGGGACTCGCACGACCCACGGCACATCGTCTCGCCGTGGCACTGGAACACCACCGGATGGTGGCCCGCGACATGCAGGGCCGGTTCATCCTCGGACCGCGCCTGGCGGAGCTCGCCGCCGCGGCCGGCGAGGACCGCCTGCTCGCGACCGCGGGCCCGGTACTGACGCATCTGCGCGATGTCACCGGCGAGAGCGCCCAGCTCTACCGGCGCCAGGGCGACATGCGCATCTGCGTGGCGGCGGCCGAGCGTCTCTCGGGCCTGCGGGACACCGTCCCGGTCGGCTCGACGCTGACGATGAAGGCCGGCTCATCGGCGCAGATCCTGATGGCCTGGGAAGAGCCCGAGCGGCTGCACCGCGGCCTCCAGGGCGCCCGCTTCACGGCGACGGCCCTGTCGGGCGTACGGCGCCGCGGCTGGGCCCAGTCGATCGGCGAGCGGGAGCCGGGCGTGGCGTCCGTCTCCGCGCCCGTACGCGGCCCGTCGAACCGCGTGGTGGCCGCCGTCTCGGTCTCCGGACCGATCGAGCGTCTGACGCGCCACCCGGGCCGTATGCACGCCCAGGCGGTCATCGACGCCGCCGCCCGTCTCTCCGAGGCGCTCCGCCGCACCGGCTGACGTACCCCTTTCCCTCTGTTCGTCCCCGGCCCACCGCTCCAACGCCGCAGCGGTGGGCCGGAGTTGTGTCCGTGTCAGATGGAGAACAGCGAAGAAGCCCTCCCCCGAAGGGAAGGGCTTCTTCGTCTTGTACCCCCGACCGGATTCGAACCGGCGCTACCGCCTTGAGAGGGCGGCGTGCTAGGCCGCTACACAACGGGGGCCTTGCGGATGAGATCCGCGTACGTGCAGATGAAGCTCTGCGAGCTGGCCTACCTGGACTCGAACCAAGAATGACGGTACCAGAAACCGTAGTGTTGCCAATTACACCATAGGCCATGGCGATTAAACCGTACCCCCGACCGGATTCGAACCGGCGCTACCGCCTTGAGAGGGCGGCGTGCTAGGCCGCTACACAACGGGGGCCCTAGCGATCCCACCCGACCTGAGCCGGGTGATGTCACCGTGGATTCACCGGGAGCTACCCAAGTGATCTACAGGATGGATCAGTACCCCCGACCGGATTCGAACCGGCGCTACCGCCTTGAGAGGGCGGCGTGCTAGGCCGCTACACAACGGGGGCCTTGCGGATGAGATCCGCATACGTGCAGATGAAGCTCTGCGAGCTGGCCTACCTGGACTCGAACCAAGACTAACGGAACCAGAAACCGTCGTGCTGCCAATTACACCATAGGCCACCGGGGCAACTTCCCCGCCAGGGGGATCTTGCTCGGCTTGCGCTTTCCGGGCTCTTGCCTTTCGGCTTGTTCCCCTCGGCGCAGGAAGAACATTACCCGAAGGTGGACGGTGCTCCAAAACGGGTATCCCCGCGGAGCAGGGCCGGGAGCTGGTGCAGGTCGGTGATCCGGTTGAGCTCCGGTCTGCCGCCCGTGGCGGAGCGATCCAGCCACACCCCCCACAGCCCCGCCTCACGGGCGCCGCGGGCGTCGATGTCGGGCTGGTCCCCCACGTACGCGATCTCGTGCGGGGCGAGGTCCAGTGCCGCGCAGGCGGCGTGGAAGGCCTCGGGGGCCGGCTTCGCGATGCCCAGCTCGGCGGCGCAGAGGACGGCCTCGAAGCGGTCGCTCAGGCCGAGCGCGCGGAGCTTGGGTTCCTGGGCCTGGATGCTGGAGTTCGACAGGACCGCGTGCCGGTAGTCGGCGGCGAGGAGGTCGAGGACGGGGAGGGTGTCGGGGAAGAGTTCCCAGGCGGCCTCGTAGTGGACCACGTACCGCCCGAACCAGTCGTCGGCCTCCGTGTCCGTGAGTCCGGGTGCCCCGAGGAAGTCCCTGACCCGGTGGCGCCGCTGGTCCTGGAAGGTGCCGCCCGTCGCCTCGAAGCGCCGCCAGTGCAGCTCCGTGAGCTCCTTCCAGCGGCTCAGGGCGTCCTCGACGGACTCGTGGGCCCCGAGCAGTCCCTCGGCGGCGAGGTGGGCCCGCATGCCGGCCCGGTCGGCGCTCGCGTAGTCGAAGAGGGTGTCGTCGATGTCCCAGAGGACCGCGCGGATGGCCATGGGACCGACCGTACGCCGGTGGCGGACCCTCCGGGAGCGGTTACCGGGTCCGGGTGAAGCGGAAGGGACGGAAGTCGGTGACGAAGCAGACGACCTCGCCCCCGGCGTCGCGGCCGATCCAGGTCGCGTAGAGGCCGTCGCCCCATCCCGAGGTGAAGACGGCGACGCCGTGGCCGTTCTCCCCCTCGGCGACGAAGGCGGTCGGGAAGGACGGACTGTTGTCCAGGCCGTCCCAGACGACGCCCGCCTCGTCGTCGGTGCCGGGGAAGGAGTGGTGGGCGACGGTGTCGAGGAAGCAGCCGGCGCCGGCGTCCACTCCGTAGCCGAAGCAGTCGTCCTCGGGGGCGTCCTCGCCGGGGACCAGGGCGGGCTCCCAGCGGGCCACCGGGGTGTCGCGGATCACGAGGCGGGCGGCGGCGTTCACGGTGTGGTCGTAGGGGTACGTGAAGGACGCCTCCGCGGTCTGCACCCGGTAGCGGCCGGGCGGGACCGTGACGGTGAAGGGCTCGGGGCGCTCGTCGTCGTCGCAGAGGTGGACGATCGGGTCGCAGGCGACGAGCCGGCCGGTGGGCAGCTCCAGCTCCCCCACCTCCCGTACGCCGAAGGTGACGTCCTTCTTGTCCTCGGTCGGGACGACGGCACCCGGGGTGAACCAGTGGGTGTAGTCAGGCGGTGTCATGGACATGGGCCGACCCTAGGGCGCGGGTATGACACGGGGACGGCCGCCGGAGAGCCTCCGGCCGGCGTCCCCGTGGCGTACGGGAAGGCCACGGGGGGCGGCGGCCTCACCGGCCGCCGCCCCCCGTCACGTATCGGAAGCCGTCAGGCCGACAGCTTCGCCAGGGCCGCGTCGATGCGGGTCAGGGACTTCTCCCTGCCCAGGATCTCCATGGACTCGAAGAGCGGCAGGCCGACCGTGCGGCCGGTGACGGCGACGCGGACCGGGGCCTGGGCCTTGCCGAGCTTGAGGCCGTGGGCCTCGCCGGCGGCCAGGACCGCGTTCTTGAGGGACTCGGGGTCGCTCCAGTCGGCGTCCACGAGCTTCTCGCGGGCCGTGGTGAGCAGCGCGGCCGGGTCGCCCTTCATCGCCTTGTCCCACGAGGGCTGGTCGAAGACCGGCTCCGGGAGGAAGAGGAAGTCGACGTTGGCCGTGATGTCCGAGAGGACGGTGATGCGCGTCTGGGCGTGCGGCGCGATGGCCTCCCAGGCGGCGCGGTCGAAGTCCTCGGGCGCCCAGTTCGCGTGCGGGGCGCGCAGCCAGGGCTCGCAGGCCTCGGCGAAGGTCTTCACGTCGAGCATGCGGATGTGGTCCGCGTTGATCGACTCGGCCTTCTTGAGGTCGAAGCGCGCCGGGTTGGCGTTGACGTCGGCGATGTCGAACTTCGACACCATCTGCTCGATGGTGAAGATGTCCTGGTCCGCCGAGAACGACCAGCCCAGGAGGGACAGGTAGTTCAGCAGGCCCTCGCGGAGGAAGCCGCGCTCCCGGTAGAGGTTGAGGGAGGCCTCGGGGTCGCGCTTGGAGAGCTTCTTGTTGCCCTCGCCCATCACGTACGGCAGGTGGCCGAAGGAGGGGATCTCCTTGGCGACGCCCAGCTCGATCAGCGCCTTGTAGAGCGCGATCTGGCGCGGGGTGGAGGAGAGCAGGTCCTCGCCGCGCAGGACGTGGGTGATCTCCATCAGGGCGTCGTCGACCGGGTTGACCAGGGTGTACAGCGGGGCGCCGTTGGCGCGCACGATGCCGTAGTCCGGGACGTTGTCCGGGGTGAAGGTGAGCTCGCCGCGGACCAGGTCCGTGAAGGTGATCGGCTCGTCCGGCATCTTGAAGCGGACGATGGAGTCGCGGCCCTCGGCGCGGTAGCGCTCGATGCGCTCGGCGCTCAGGTTGCGGCAGGTGCCGTCGTAACCGGACGGCTTGCCGGCCAGGCGGGCCGCGTCGCGGCGGGCCTCGAGCTCCACGGCGGTGCAGAAGCAGTGGTACGCGTAGCCGCCGGCGAGCAGCTTCTCGGCGACGTCCTTGTAGATGTCCATCCGCTGCGACTGGCGGTACGGCGCGTGCGGGCCGCCGATCTCCGGGCCCTCGTCCCAGTCGAGGCCGAGCCACTTGAGGGAGTCGAGCAGCTGCTCGTACGACTCCTCGGAGTCGCGGGCCGCGTCGGTGTCCTCGATGCGGAAGACCATGGTGCCCTCGTTGTGCCGGGCGAAGGCCCAGTTGAAGAGGGCGGTGCGGACCAGGCCCACGTGGGGGTTGCCGGTCGGCGAGGGACAGAAACGGACGCGGATGTTCGCGTTAGCCACGCTTGATCACCTTATTGGTGAGAGTGCCGATGCCTTCGATGGTGACGGCGACCTCGTCGCCGACGTTGAGGGGGCCGACCCCGGCGGGGGTGCCGGTGAGGATGACGTCGCCGGGGAGCAGCGTCATGGCCTCGGTGATGTGGACGACCAGGTCCTCGATGGAGCGGACCATGTCGCTCGTCCGACCCAGCTGGCGCTGTTCGCCGTTGACCGTGGCCTGGATGGTCAGGTCGCTCGCGGCAGCGATGCTCATGTCCGTCTCCACCCAGGGGCCGAGCGGGCAGGAGGTGTCGAAGCCCTTGGCGCGGGCCCACTGCTTCTCGCGCTTCTGGGCGTCGCGGGCGGTGACGTCGTTGGCGCAGGTGTAGCCGAAGATGACGTCCTTGACGCGCTCGCGGGGCACCTCGCGGCACATCCGGCCGATGACCACGGCCAGCTCGGCCTCGTGGTGCAGCTCGTCGGAGAAGGAGGGGTACTCGATGGCGTCGCCGGGGCCGATCACCGAGGTGGTGGGCTTGAAGAAGGCAACGGGGACGTCGGGGACCTCGTTGCCGAGTTCGGCGGCGTGCTCCGCGTAGTTGCGGCCGATGGCCACGACCTTGTTGGGGAGCACGGGCGGCAGGAGCCGTACCTTGCTCAGCGGGACCTTGGTGCCGCTGAGCTCGAAGTCGGTGTACGGGATGCCCTTGATGATGTCGAGGACGAGGCCGCCGGACTCGACGGTTCCCTCGCCCTCGACGGCGCCGAAGGCCACATTGCCGTCGATGGAGAATCTGGCGATGCGCACGAGTGCTGTCGCCCCTCACTTGATGCTGGCTGGAGTCTGACGCTCCAGGCTAACGCGGCGGGGGCGCCCGACCTGCGAATCAGCGGGAGGCGGAGGCGTACGGCTCGGGCTGGTACGGGGCGGGGGGCTGCATGAGGACGGTGCGGCGGGGGTTGGCCGTCCGGGCCGGCAGCTCGGCCGCGTACTCCGGCCGGGCGCCCCGGTCGAGCTCTGCGGCGTCCGTGAGGTGGACGAGGGTGGAACGGCGGGGGTTGGCCGTGGTGCCGGGCGTCGTCGTCTTCATCGCGGTGATCTGACCTTGTTCCGGAACGGGCGCCGCGTATCGGCGCGGGAAGGTGTAAAGCGTCAGGCTAAACATCCGATTCCCTTCGAATGCATGGCTAAGACATCGATCCACGTGTGAGTTTGCTCACGACTGACGGAATAATCCAGGCATTACGGACGGTCTCCTGTCGCCACGGAAAGGGACATTACGCCACTGAATGTTCTATTCCGCTCCTGATCATCGCGACTGGGACACACGGGCACGCGCAGCCATTGGAGGGGAAAAGTCCCAATCCTCCGTGATCATCTTCTACATGCGGTGACGCCGCGCGCACGCGTTGTCATGGCCCTCCCGCCGCGACACGCGGCCCTTGTTGGAGATCCGGCACTGTGCTGGAATTCCACGCACCGCCGCGGGTTTCAAGCCGGCGCGCAGGGGGCGCAACGCAGCGCCGGCCATGTGGCGGGGAAGGGGGAACTGCGCCGGTCACCGACGACCACCCTGGGGTGCTCACGCACCCCGATTGACGCCGACACCGTCCTCTCCGTTCACCCGGAAGGACGCCTGGTCCAGAGGTTGCGACGCTAGTGCAGGGACGTTTCAAGAGGGATGGCTCGGGGTCTCCCCCGGCCCGCCAGGGCCGAGCGAATGCTCCGGCGGAGCAGGAACCGCGTGCCGGGACCGACCGCGGTCCCTCGGCCTCGCGCACCCCGAACCAGGGTCAGGGACCGTCCGGCGAGGGCGGTGACGGCGGCAGGCGCACGAGCGCCGCGGCCGCTGCCGCCGAGCCGTCCGAAGCCGCCACCAAGCCCAAGGTCAAGGCCGAGAACGAGGTCGGCCCGCGAATAGCCCTGCGCAACTGGCGCATCTCCACGCGCCTGGTCGCGCTCCTCACCCTCCCCGTGGTCGCCGCGACGACCCTGGGCGGCATCCGCATCAGCGAGTCGCTGGCGGACATGGAGCAGCTCGACCACATGCAGCTGCTGACCAAGCTGACCCGAGAGGCGACCGACCTCGCGCAGGCCCTGCAGGCCGAGCGCGACCTGTCCGCGGGCCCCCTGGTCAACGGCCGGCCGGTCAGCGACTACCAGGTCGCCAACCCGCGCCGGAAGACGGACCTCGAGTACAAGGCCTTCCTGGAGGCCACCGAGGACATCCCGGCCACCGAGGGCGACGAGGCGCTGCGCAGCATCCGCCAGAACGTCAACGGGATCGCCTCGCAGGTCATCCAGCTCAACACGATCCGTGGAAACGCCTACGAGAAGGGCGTCTCCCACTCGGTGACGGTCGAGGCGTACAGCCGTCTCATCCGCGCGCTGCTCAGCCTGTCCCAGGACATGGCGCAGGCGACGAGCAACCCCGAGATGATCAAGCGGACCCGTGCGCTCGCCGCGTTCTCGTCCGCCAAGGAGTACGCCTCCATCCAGCAGGCGATCATCGCGGCGGCACTGCCCGCGAGCGACAAGACCTCCGGAAGGATCCAGCAGGGCGACCGCCTCTACGGCGAGGCCGCGCTCAACTCCGAGAGCGACGAGCTCAAGTCCTTCCAGGCGATCTACGAGTCGACCGGTGGTGACGCCACCGAACGGACGGCGTCCCTGAACACCGGCAACCCGTCGATCACCGCCGCCGAGAAGTACGCCGAGCGCGTCCTCAACGCGGACAACGCCATGCCGGAGGCCGAGAGGCGTGGCCACCTGAACTTCACCGACGAGTACGGCACCAAGATCGCCGCCATGAACCGCATCGAGCGCGGTCTGCTCGGCGACATGGAGACCATGGCCCGTGAGCTGCGGCAGGAGTCGCAGCGCGAGGCCATCATCAACGGTGCGCTGATCCTCCTCGTCCTCGGCGTCTCGCTCATCGGCGCCTTCGTCGTGGCCCGGTCCATGATCCGCTCGCTGCGCCGGCTCCAGGACACCGCGACCAAGGTCGCCCAGGACCGTCTGCCCGAGCTCGTCAAGCAGCTCTCCGAGTCCGACCCACAGGACGTCGACACCTCCGTCGAGTCCGTCGGTGTGCACTCCCGGGACGAGATCGGCCAGGTGGCCGCGGCCTTCGACGACGTGCACCGCGAGGCCGTCCGCCTCGCCGCCGAGCAGGCCCTCCTCCGGGGCAACGTCAACGCGATGTTCACCAACCTCTCGCGCCGCTCCCAGGGCCTCATCCAGCGTCAGCTCTCGCTCATCTCCGAGCTGGAGTCCCGCGAGGCCGACCCGGACCAGCTGTCCTCGCTCTTCAAGCTCGACCACCTCGCAACGCGTATGCGCCGTAACGGTGAGAACCTCCTCGTCCTCGCCGGTGAGGAGCCGGGCCGCCGCTGGACGCGTCCGGTCCCGCTGGTCGACGTCCTGCGCGCCGCAGCCTCCGAGGTGGAGCAGTACGAGCGCATCGAGCTGTCCTCCGTCCCGGCGACCGAGGTCGCCGGCCGCGTCGTCAACGACCTCGTGCACCTCCTCGCCGAGCTGCTCGAGAACGCCACCTCGTTCTCCTCGCCGCAGACCAAGGTCCGGGTCACCGGTCACGCGCTGCCCGACGGGCGCGTGCTCGTCGAGATCCACGACACCGGCATCGGCCTCTCCCCCGAGGACCTCGCCGCGATCAACGAGCGGCTCGCCTCGCCGCCCACCGTGGACGTCTCGGTCTCCCGCCGCATGGGTCTCTTCGTGGTCGGCCGCCTGTCCCTGCGACACGGCATCCGCATCCAGCTGCGCCCCTCCGACTCGGGCGGCACCACCGCGCTCGTCATGCTGCCGGTCGACGTCGCCCAGGGGAACAAGAAGCCGATGCCCAAGCAGGGTGCCGGTGGCCAGGGCGCGATGCCGCAGGGTGGCTCCGCCCCCGGTGGCCGGCTTCCCGGCGGTCCCGGCGCGGCCGGTGGCCCCGGCGGCGGACGTCCGGGCCAGGGCGGTGCGCCGTCGGCGACGGCCGGCCGGCTCGGCACCGGAGCGCCGCGCGCCCAGGTCGGCGCGAGCGGTCCCCGGGCCGCGCTGCCCGCCCGGGACGGTGGCCCGCAGAGCGCCCCGCAGCCGCAGAACGCCCAGCCGGACCGGACGGGTCAGCTGCCGCAGATCCCCCAGGCACCCGAGGGTCCGCAGGGCGGCCAGCCGCTGCGCCCGGGTCCCGGCGGTGGTCTCATCGGCGGCGCCGCGAGCGCCATCCCCTCCCGTACGGACGTGTGGGGCAACACCGGCGGCCCGCAGGCCGGACCCGGCGCGACGCAGCAGGCCCCGCAGGGCAACCAGACCGGTGGGTACGAGTTCCCGCGCGCCGAGCTGCCGGGGGGCAACCCCCAGCCGCAGCGCCCGCAGGCCGCGAGCTGGGGCAACGACCCGGCGCAGCAGCCGGTGCGGCGCCAGCGGCAGGAGATGTCCCCGCTGGACGCCCCGCGCGGTCACGAGGAGTCGGAGACCACCGGCCTGTTCGGAGCCGCGGCGGCCCCCCACGGCCCCGGCTCCACGGGCCAGTTCCCGCGCCCCGACTTCGGTGCTCCGCAGCAGCAGGGCCAGCGCCCGGGAACCCCTCAGGGGTACCAGGGTGGTGCGCAGGACCCGGCGTCCACGGCGCAGTTCCCGCGTCCGGACTTCGACGCCTCGCAGGGCCCGGGTTCCACGGGTCAGTTCGCCCGCCCGGACTTCGGTGCTCCGCAGGGCCCCGGTTCCACGGGGCAGTTCGCCCGTCCCGACCTCGGCTCCCCGCAGCAGGCCCCCCAGGGCGGCCAGCAGCAGCAGTTCGGCCGGCAGCCCTTCGTACCGCAGGCACAGCAGCGGGCCCAGGCCCCGCAGGCACCGGCCCCGCGTCAGCGCACCGGAGGCGACCCCGGCGGTCAGCGTCCGGGCTCCGAGCCGGTCCAGCAGCCGCAGCTCCAGCAGCCGCGCCGTCCGGAGGCCCTGCCCCCGGCGAGCGGCACGGGCGACATGCGTACCCCGCTGTACGACACGCTGGAGACCAGCTGGCACCACCAGGAGCAGGGGCAGGCCCCCGGCGCCGGCCGTGTTCCGGACGTGGCGCAGACGACGCAGACCCCGGTCGTGTCGCAGCCCTCCGCTCCGGCGCCCCGGCAGACCGGTGACCCGGCCGCCGGCGCCGGCCAGCAGAACGGCGGGGCCGCCTGGCGGACCTCGCCCAACGACGAGTTGGTGCGTCAGGCCGAGCGGGTGCGCAAGCCCGCGGCCGGCGGCGTCACCACCTCAGGTCTTCCCCGGCGCGTGCCGAAGGCCAACCTCGTACCCGGGACCGCACAGGAGCAGGCCCACACGGCCGGCCCCCAGGTCTCGCGTGCACCCGACGACGTCCGCGGCCGGCTCACCAATCTGCGCCGCGGCATCCAGCAGGGCCGCCAGGCCGGCAACTCGACCACGGGTAGCCACCACCTCGGTCCGAACCCTCAGCAGGAGCGCTAGTTGAACGCGATGAGCCAGGCGGCGCAGAACCTGAACTGGTTGATCACCAATTTCGTGGACAACACCCCTGGGGTGTCGCACACGGTGGTGGTCTCCGCCGACGGACTCCTGCTCGCCATGTCCGAAGGCTTCCCCCGTGACCGTGCCGACCAGCTGGCGGCGGTCGCGTCCGGACTGACCTCGCTGACCGCGGGCGCGTCCCGGATCTTCGAGGGCGGCCCCGTCGCGCAGACCGTGGTGGAGATGGAGCGCGGCTTCCTCTTCCTCATGCAGGTCTCCGACGGCTCCTCACTGGCCGTGCTCGCCCACCCCGAGTGCGACATCGGCCTCGTGGGCTACGAGATGGCGCTGCTTGTCGACCGGGCCGGCAGCGTCCTCACCCCGGACCTCCGCGCGGAGCTCCAGGGCAGCCTGCTCCACTAGCCCGCACCACCAGCCGGTTCCGCATCCGGGACAGGACCCCTCGCACGACCGATCCACAGGGCGGTACGCCCCTCCGTACCGCCCTGCGCACCGTTCAAATCGTCCGGCCGCCCCACCCGGCCCCCCACCGGCCCCATCCGACGGCAGAAGTCTTGCTGTCACGCCCGGAGGATTCATGACCCCGCCCCCCGCCTCTCACGATCCGTACGGCGCCTCAGTCGACGAGTACGGGTACGAGGGCGACCAGCCGCTGGTGCGTCCTTACGCGATGACCGGCGGCCGGACCCGGCCGCGCTACCAGCTCGCCATCGAGGCGCTGGTCAGCACCACGGCCGACCCGGCGCACCTCGCCACCCTGCTCCCCGAGCACCAGCGGATCTGCCACCTGTGCCGTGAGGTGAAGTCGGTGGCCGAGGTGTCGGCGCTGCTCTCGATGCCGCTCGGTGTCGCCCGCATCCTCGTCGCCGACCTGGCGGAGGCCGGCATGGTGGCGATCCACCAGCCGGGCAACGGAGAGACCGGCGGCACGCCGGACGTGACTCTGCTCGAAAGGGTGCTCAGTGGACTTCGCAAGCTCTAGCGGCGGCGCGGCCCGTTCAACCACCAGCGCGAAGATCGTGGTGGCGGGTGGCTTCGGCGTGGGCAAGACCACGTTCGTCGGCGCCGTCTCCGAGATCGACCCGCTGCGTACGGAGGCCGTGATGACGTCCGCTTCGGCGGGCATCGACGACCTCACGCACACGGGTGGCAAGACGACGACGACCGTCGCCATGGACTTCGGCCGCATCACCCTGGACCAGGACCTGATCCTGTACCTGTTCGGCACCCCCGGACAGGACCGTTTCTGGTTCATGTGGGACGACCTGGTCCGCGGCGCCATCGGCGCCGTCGTCCTCGTCGACACCCGCCGCCTCGCCGACTGCTTCCCCGCCGTCGACTACTTCGAGAACAGCGGCCTGCCCTTCGTCATCGCCCTCAACGGCTTCGACGGAGCCCAGCCCTACCAGCCGGAGGAAGTCCGCGAGGCCCTCCAGATCGGCCCCGACACCCCCATCATCACCACCGACGCCCGCCACCGCGCCGACGCCAAGAGCGCCCTCATCACGCTCGTCGAGCACGCCCTGATGGCCCGCCTCAAGTAACCGGTCCTCCAGGGCGGTTGTCATATGCCGCTGCCAGGGGCGGTCTGTGTCCTTCGACACGGCCGCCCGCCCGTTCATAACGTTTCGACAGAGAATTGGAGCGCCCCGGACACACGACGCATCCGATCGGTGTCACTGCGCTCACATGAGCCCCGCCATTTGGCGGGGCTCGCTCTTTATGCCCGTTTTATACGAGGCCTGGACCACTGAAGGCGGCCGCATCCCACTGTTTGGAACGGACCCCCTTCACGTGCTGCAATTCATGAACTCCCGAGTAGTACGGCCCTGAACGAAACACCGGCACAGCGTAGGTGCCGACGCCGAGAGGTTGTTGGTCGAGTGAGGCGAAGCAAGGAAAGCTCCGCGGAGCAGGAGACGCGGGGCAACTTCACGCCGCCGTCGCGTTTCGCGGTGTCGCCCGCGGATGTACCCGTGACACCGCCGCCCGCCGAGGCCGCCGGCAAGGGAAGCCCCAGCAAGCTTTCGCCCCGCAACTGGCGGGTGCCCACCAGGCTGAACGCGATCCTCTGCATACCCGTGCTCGTCGGCCTCGTCATGGGCGGCTTCCAGGTCAAGGGAGCCATCGACACCTGGCAGGAGGCGCAGGACGCCGAGAAGACGGCCCTCATCGTGAGCGCCGCCTCGGAGTACAGCACCGCCCTGCTGAACGAGCGTGACCTCACCGCCGGCCCGCTGCTCGCCGCGAAGTCCGCCGAGGACCGCAAGAGCGACGATGTCCAGAAGGCGTACGCCGCGACCGACGCCGCCCGGCTGAAGTTCGACGAGGCCGCCAAGAACCTGCCCTCGGGCCAGGGCCTGGAGCGCCGGCTCCGTCTCTTCAGGGACGAGGAGCCCAAGCTCGACGCGCTGCGCAAGGCCGCGTACACCCGCTCCCTCGACCCGGTGAACACCCAGCTCGGGTACACCGGCGTCCAGCACTACCTGACCGAGTTCTCCAACGAGCTCGGCCTCGGCACGGGCAACGTGACGGCCTATGGCCGCAGCGTCTACGCAATCCAGCTGGCCAAGGGCGCCGAGTCGCTCCAGCGCTCCATCGGCACCCAGCTCCTGGTCCGGCCCAGCCGCCAGGAAGCCGTCTTCGCCCAGCAGTCCGTGGCGTTCAACTCGTACAACTACCTGGAGCAGATCGCCCTCGGCGAGTTCGCCTCCGGTGGTATGCCCGAGGACGTCGAGCTGCTGAAGAAGGTCATGGCCGGGAAGGCCACCGAGGGCGCCAAGCAGATGCAGGCCGCCGGCATCGAGCTGCCGAAGGGCAAGGACGGCTCCGTCTACTCCGGCTCGGCCTCCGCGATCGGCACCGCCAAGTCCCCCGAGGCCCTGGCGGCCCTGAAGTCCAAGGGCATCACGGCCGAGACGTGGATGGCGGTCGCCACCGCCAAGTTCGAGGGCTACTCCGAGGTCGAGAAGGCGCTCGTCGACAAGGCCGTGGCCGAGGCCGTGAAGATCTCGGACGAGGCCAAGACGGACGCCTGGGTCATCGGCGGCATCGTCGTCATCGCCCTGCTCGCCGCCTTCATCCTCGCCGGGATGATGGCCCGCCAGATGAGCCGCTCGATGCTCCAGCTGCGCAACGCCGCCTTCGGCATCGCCGAGCAGCGCCTGCCGATGCTGGTCGACCAGCTCTCGCGCACCGAACCGGGCCGCGTCGACACCCGTGTCCAGCCCATCCCGATCGACTCGCAGGACGAGATCGGCGAGGTCGCCCGCGCCTTCGACCAGGTCCACCGCGAGGCCGTCCGGCTCGCCGCCGAGCAGGCCATGCTCCGGGGCAACGTCAACGCGATCTTCACCAACCTCTCGCGCCGCAACCAGTCGCTGATCGAGGGCCAGCTGACCCTCATCACCGACCTGGAGAACAACGAGGCCGACCCGGACCAGCTGGAGAACCTCTTCCGCCTGGACCACCTGGCGACCCGTATGCGCCGCAACGGCGAGAACCTCCTCGTCCTCGCCGGCGAGGAGCCCGGCCGCCGCTGGGACCAGCCGGTCCCGCTGGTCGACGTCATGCGCGCCGCCTCCTCCGAGGTGGAGCAGTACGAGCGCATCGAGCTCGCCGGTGTCCCGGAGGCCGAGATCCACGGCCAGGCCGTGACCGACCTCGTGCACCTGCTCGCCGAGCTCCTGGAGAACGCCACCACGTTCTCCTCCCCGCAGACCAAGGTCCGCGTCACCGCCACCCGTCTTCCCGACGGCCGTGTGATGGTCGAGATCCACGACAAGGGCATCGGCCTCACCGCCGAGGACTTCGCGGACATCAACCACAAGCTGGCGAACCCGCCGACCGTCGACGCGGCCGTCTCGCAGCGCATGGGCCTCTTCGTGGTCGGCCGGCTCGCGGACCGCCACGGCATCCGGGTCCAGCTCCGCCCCTCGGGCGAGCAGGCCGGCACGACCTCGCTCGTCATGCTGCCGGACGCGATCACGCACGGCGGTGGCGCCGAGCAACCGCTCCAGGACGACTTCACGGTCTCCCAGATCATCCCGCAACAGCAGCAGCAGAGCGCCTTCGAGAGCGCGCCTCAGCAGCAGCCGATGCTGACCGCCGCCGACCTCGGCTTCGACGACTCGCGCTACGAGCAGCCGGCCGAGGAGGAGCGTCAGCTCGACCCGGTCAACCGCTCGCTGCGGCGTGAGGGACGGCGTGCCGCTCTGGAGGCCCAGGCGCAGGGCGACGACCGCCCGCTCTTCCGCGACGAGGCGGACCAGGCCGAGCAGCCGGAGCAGGCGGACGCGTACGGGCACCAGGCACAGGAGTACGGCCAGGGCCAGGAGTACGGTCAGCAGCAGGCCCAGGAGTACCCGGCGGAGCAGTACGCCCCGGCGCAGGAGTACGGGCAGCAGCAGCCCCAGCAGGGGAACGGGTACGGCCAGGAGTACGCGGCCGGCTTCCCGCAGCAGGACGGCTACGCGTACCCGCAGCAGGGGTACGAGACGTATCAGCAGCCCGGCTATGCGGAAGCTTCGTACGAGGCGCCGGAAGCCGAACACCAGCAGCACGGAAACGCGTTCGATGGCCAGTCCGATCAGGCACAGTGGCAGGATCAGAACGCTTACGGCGACGGCTGGAGCCAGCAGTACGGAGCAGAAGCGGAATCTGCTCCGGGCGCTCCCGAACAGGCCCGCGAGCGCGTAGGCTTCGACCGTCCGGGTCCGACCCCCAGTCCCGCCCCGGACGCCGGTCACGCGCTGACCGACGCCGGTCTGCCGCGCCGCGGCGGCAGCGCCTCGCAGAGCCAGCAGGCGCCGCAGCAGCAGGCGCAGCCGGCGCAGGAGCAGCAGCAGAACGAAGCCGACGGCACCGACGACTGGCGCTCGACCAACGACGAGCGCTGGCAGCGGGCCGGAAAGCTCAAGGACCCGAAGGCGGGCGGGGTCACCTCGTCCGGTCTCCCCCGCCGGGTCCCCAAGGCCAACCTGGTCGAGGGCACGGCTGAGCAGACCCCGCAGGGCGGCCCCCAGGTCTCCCGCGCACCCGAGGACGTACGGGGCAGGTTGAGCAACCTGCGCCGGGGCGTCCAGCAGGGTCGCACCGCGGGAACGGACACGAACGGATCGGGCCTCGGCCCGGGCAGTACCTACAACCAGGAGCGTTAGTGTGAGCATGAGCCAGGCGGCGCAGAATCTGAACTGGTTGATCACCAACTTCGTGGACAACACCCCCGGGGTGTCGCACACGGTGGTGGTCTCCGCCGACGGACTCCTGCTGGCGATGTCCGAGGGCTTCCCCCGGGACCGCGCCGACCAGCTGGCGGCCGTCGCCTCCGGACTGACCTCGCTGACCGCGGGCGCGTCCCGGATCTTCGAGGGCGGTGCGGTCAACCAGACCGTGGTGGAGATGGAGCGCGGCTTCCTCTTCATCATGTCGATCTCGGACGGCTCCTCGCTGGCCGTGCTCGCCCACCCGGAGGCCGACATCGGTCTCGTGGGCTACGAGATGGCCCTGCTGGTGGACCGCGCGGGCACCGTACTGACTCCTGACCTCCGGGCGGAGCTTCAGGGAAGTCTTCTCAACTAACAGACAGACAGTGCGTTTCGCGCCACCGCACCGTAAGGTGCGGTGGCGCGGTTCCACGGGACATGGACCGCGAGGCAGTCGAGGAGGAGAACGTGGGAACACCACCGGGCGCAAGCCCCTACAACGGTTATGACGCGCACCAGGCGCCGCTCGGCGACCCTGCGCAGAACCGGTTCAACTTTCCCTCCGCCCCCAGCAGACAGGGCGCGTCGCAGCCCTACCGGCAGCCTCAGGGACCGTCCGCGTCCGCACACGGCGCCTCGCGCGCTCCGTCCGCCGCCGGTTCCGGTTCCTCGGGCGGTTCCGGCGGGCACAACCCGCTGGTACGCCCGTACGCGATGACCGGCGGCCGGACCCGGCCGCGCTACCAGCTCGCCATCGAGGCGCTGGTCAGCACGACGGCCGACCCGTCCCGGCTGCAGGGGCAGTTGCCCGAGCACCAGCGGATCTGCCGGCTGTGCTTCGAGATCAAGTCGGTCGCGGAGATCTCGGCCCTTCTCTCCATCCCCCTCGGCGTCGCCCGAATCCTCGTCGCCGACCTGGCCGAGGCCGGACTCGTCGCCATCCACCAGCCGGGCGGCGACGCAGCCGCCGGCGGCCAGCCAGACGTGACACTGCTCGAAAGGGTGCTCAGTGGACTTCGCAAGCTCTAGCGGCGGCGCGGCCCGTTCAACCACCAGCGCGAAGATCGTGGTGGCGGGTGGCTTCGGCGTGGGCAAGACCACGTTCGTCGGCGCCGTCTCTGAGATCAACCCGCTGCGTACCGAAGCCGTCATGACGTCCGCGTCCGCGGGCATCGACGACCTCACGCACACCGGCGACAAGACGACGACGACCGTCGCCATGGACTTCGGCCGCATCACCCTGGACCAGGACCTGATCCTGTACCTGTTCGGCACCCCCGGACAGGACCGTTTCTGGTTCATGTGGGACGACCTGGTCCGCGGCGCCATCGGCGCCGTCGTCCTCGTCGACACCCGCCGCCTCGCCGACTGCTTCCCCGCCGTCGACTACTTCGAGAACAGCGGCCTGCCCTTCGTCATCGCCCTCAACGGCTTCGACGGAGCCCAGCCGTACCAGCCGGAGGAAGTCCGCGAGGCCCTCCAGATCGGCCCCGACACCCCCATCATCACCACCGACGCCCGCCACCGCGCCGACGCCAAGAGCGCCCTCATCACGCTCGTCGAGCACGCCCTGATGGCACGCCTGCGGTAGTCCCGGCGGAACGACGTACGGAAGGGCCCCGCACCGATCTGGTGCGGGGCCCTTCTGTCGCGGGCACCGTGGGCGGACGCGCCCGCCCACGACGCACGGAAGGGCCCCGCACCGGTCGGTGCGGGGCCCTTCCTCACAGGGGGCGTCAGCGCCAGCTGTGCGGGGCGCGGAAGCCGTGCTCACGCTCCAGGCGGCGCCAGCCGGCCGTGGTGCGCGCCTGGTGGTCCGTCTGCTCGGGCGTGGCGGCCGCGCGGGCGAGCAGCACCGCCGTGATGGCGGCGAGCTCCTCGGGGTCGGCGTGGCCCTTCTCGACGCGGAGAAGGCTGGCGGGGGTGCTCACGTGGATGACTCCTCTTACTGAGGCGGGTTGCCGTGCTTGCGGGACGGCAGGTCGGCGTGCTTGGTGCGGAGCATCGCGAGGGACCTGATGAGTACCTGGCGGGTGTCGGCGGG
>NZ_JBHVZO010000018.1:0-165137 GCF_042879855.1 Streptomyces sp. NPDC058326
CACCCGCTACGACAAACGAGCCACCCATTACCAAGCCATGGTCACCCTCGCCTGCCTCCGACTCTGGCTCCCATGACTTTCCGGACACCCCCTAGAAGGGCCCGTCGGCGAAGCGGTCGCGGAGTTCGCGCTTGAGGATCTTGCCGCTCGCGTTGCGGGGCAGTTCGGGCGTGAAGTGGATGCGCTTCGGGGCCTTGAAGTGGGGGAGGTTCTCCCGGGCGTGGGCGAGGAGTTCGTCGCCGGTGACCTCGCCGCGGGGGACGACGACGGCCGTGACCGCCTCGATCCAGCGGTCGTCGGGGAGCCCGATCACGGCCACCTCGGCGACGCCGGGATGGGTGTAGAGGGCGTCCTCGACCTGGCGGGAGGCGACAAGCACTCCCCCGGAGTTGATGACGTCCTTCACCCGGTCGACGATGGTGAGGTAGCCCTCGGGGTCGCGGACGGCGAGGTCGCCCGAGTGGAACCAGCCGCCCCGGAAGGCCGCCTTCGTCTCGTCGGGCTTGCGCCAGTAGCCGTCGCACAGCTGCGGGGAGCGGTAGACGATCTCGCCCGGGGTGCCGTCGGGAACGTCGTCGCCGTTCTCGTCGACGAGGCGGGCCTCGACGTGGCGGACCGGACGGCCGCAGGAGTCCATCCGGCCCTCGTGCTCGTCGGGGCCGAGGACGGTGGCGAGCGGGCCGATCTCGGACTGGCCGAAGCAGTTGTAGAAGGCGAGGCCCGGCAGCCGGGCGCGCAGCCGCTCCAGGACGGGCACGGGCATGATGGACGCCCCGTAGTAGGCCTTGCGCAGGGCCGACAGGTCGCGGCTGTCGAACTCCGGGTGGTTGGCGAGGCCGATCCAGACGGTGGGCGGGGCGAAGAGGCTGTCGGCGCGGCCCGCCTCGATCAGGTCGAAGAGGACCACGGGGTCGGGTCCGTCGATGATCGTGTTCTCCGCGCCGACGGCGAGGTAGGGGAGCAGGAAGACATGCGTCTGCGCCGAGTGGTAGAGCGGCAGCGCGTGCACGGGCCGGTCGTCCTCGCGCAGGTCGAGGGCCTCGATGGCGCTCGCGTACTCGTGGACGAGCGCCAGGTGGGTCATCATGGCGCCCTTGGGCTGGGCGGTGGTGCCCGAGGTGTAGAGCAGCTGGACGAGGTCGCGGGCGTCGCGGTCGGTGTCGTACGTCTCCGGTGCGGCGAGCGCGTCGAGGAGTGAACCGGGCGCGTCCCGCAGCGGCTTGACGGCGAAGGCGTCGGGGACGCGGTCCGCGAGGGCGGGGTCGGCGAGAACGAGCGAGCTGTCCGACTGCTCCAGGACGTACGTGAGGTCGTCGCCGGTCAGGTGGTGGTTGACCGGCACGTGGATCAGGCCGGCCCGGGAGCAGGCGAGGAACGCGATGAGGTAGGCGTCCGAGTTGTGGCCGTACGTCGCCACCCGGGCGTACTCCGGCAGGGCGAGGCCGTGGTGCGGCTCCCGCAGGACGGCCGCGGCGGTGTCGACCGCCGCGTCCAGCTCGGCGTACGTCCAGGTCCGGTCGGCGTAGCGGACGGCGATCCGCTCGGGGACGCGCTGGGCGCTCATGCGCAGGACACCGTCGACGGCGCGGCTGAGGAGTCGATCCATGCCGTGATCCTCGGCGCGGAGCGGGCGGCTGGTCAAGTACCGGGAGGCGTGCCGTACCGGCCCGGACCTCGGATACCGAACGGGATGTTGACATGGGGGCGCGCAGCTGGGTGCATGGTCCAACTCATAGTGCTCATCCGTCCGTTGGGAGACACGTTGCATCTCCGCACCCGTCTGAAACACCTGGCGCTCGCCGGCGCGGCGCTCGCCGTCGTCACCGCCTCCCTGCCCGGCGCGGCGGCCGCCGACTCCGGGGACCGGGGTCAGGGCCCCTCCGACCGGGGCCTGTCGGCCGTCATCCGGTACACCGAGTACGGCATCCCGCACATCGTCGGCAAGGACTACGCGAATCTCGGCTTCGGGACGGGATGGGCGCAGGCGGCCGACCAGGTCTGCGTCCTCGCGGACGGCTTCCTGACCGTCAACGGGGAGCGGTCCCGGCACTTCGGCCCGGACGCCGCTCCGGACGGCTCGCTGTCCTCCGCCGCGACGAACCTCTCCAGCGACCTGTTCTTCCGGGGGGTGAAGGACGCCGGGACGGTCGAGAAGCTGCTCGCGACCCCGGCGCCGGCCGGACCGAGCGGCGACGTCAAGGAGCTCATGCGCGGCTGGGCCGCCGGCTACAACGCCTGGCTGCGGAAGAACCGCACAGCGGACCCCGCCTGCGCGGGGGCCGGCTGGGTCCGTCCGGTGACCGCGCTCGACGTGGCCCGGCGCGGCTTCGCCGTGTCGGTGCTCGGCGGTCAGGGCAGGGCCGTCGACGGCATCACCGCCGCCCGGCCACCGGCCGCTCCCCCATCGGGCTCCGCGTCCGGCGGCGTCCCCGATCCGGACGACGCCGCGGCGGCGGCCAGGGAGCTGTTCGCCGCCGAGAACGCCACCATGGGGTCGAACGCCGTCGCGTTCTCCGGGGCCACCACGGCGAACGGGCGCGGGCTGCTCCTGGGCAACCCCCACTACCCCTGGCAGGGCGGCCGTCGCTTCTGGCAGTCGCAGCAGACCATCCCCGGCGAGCTGAACGTCTCGGGCGCCTCGCTCCTCGGGACGACCGTCGTGAACATCGGCTTCAACGACAAGGTCGCCTGGAGCCACACCGTCGCCACCGGCGTGCCGCTCAACCTGCACCAGCTGACACTCGCTCCGGGCGACCCGACCGCGTACCTGGTGGACGGGAGGCCGGAGCGGATGACCCCGCGCACGGTGACCGTGCCGGTCAAGGACGGTGCGCCCGTCACCCGTACCCAGTGGTGGACCCGGTACGGCCCGGTCGTCGGCGGTCTCGGCGCGCAGCTGCCGCTGCCGTGGACCGCGACCACGGCGTACGCGCTCAACGACCCCAACGCGGCCAATCTGCGCGGTTCCGACACCGCGCTCGGCTTCGGAAAGGCGCGCTCGACGCGGGACGTCGCCGACACCCTGCGCCGCACCCAGGGGCTGCCCTGGGTCAACACGATCGCGGCCGACTCGGCGGGGCACTCGTACTTCAGCCAGTCGCAGGTGCTCCCCCGGATCACCGACGAGCTCGCCGAACGGTGCTCCACCCCGCTCGGCCGGGCCACGTACCCGTCCTCGGGTGTCGCCGTGCTCGACGGCTCGCGCTCGGACTGCGCGCTCGGCTCCGACCCCGACGCGGTACAGCCGGGGGTCTTCGGCCCGGCGCGGATGCCGGTGCTGCGGGACACCCCGTACGTCGAGAACTCCAACGACAGCGCCTGGCTGACCAACGCCGACCGGCCGCTGACCGGCTACGAGCGGGTCTTCGGCACGATCGCGACCCCGCGCTCGCTGCGCACCCGGGGCGGTGTCGAGGACGTGGCGGCGATGGCGGAGCGCGGCCGGCTCACGGTGACCGACCTCCAGCGTCAGCAGTTCGCCAACCGGGCGCCCGCCGGTGACATGGCGGCGGCCGACGCGGCGAAGGCCTGCGCGACGGCGGTGCCCGGTGACCCGGAGGTCTGCCGGGTGATCGGGGCCTGGGACCGGACGGTGAACACCGACAGCCGGGGCGCGCTGCTCTTCGACCGGTTCTGGCGCAAGTTCACCGGCGCGGTGAGGCCGGCCGACCAGTGGAAGGTGCCGTTCTCACCGGCCGACCCGGTCCGTACCCCGCACACCCTGAACACGGCGACGCCCGGATTCGCGAAGGCGCTGACCGACGCGGCGGCGGAGCTGCGGGCGGCCGGCATCCCGCTGGACGCGCCGCTCGGGGCCCACCAGTCCGTCGTACGGAACGGGGAACGGATCCCCGTGAGCGGCGGCACCGAGTCGCTCGGCGTCTGGAACAAGACGGAGTCCGTGTGGAGCGCGGCGGGCGGCGGCTACGTGGAGGTCGCGCACGGGACGAGCCACGTCCAGGCGGTGGGCTGGGACGGCGGCCGGTGCCCGGTGGCGCGCACCCTGCTCGCGTACTCCCAGTCGTCGGACCCGCGGTCGCCGCAATACAGCGACCAGACCCGGCTGTACGCGGGCGAGCGCTGGGTGACCTCCCGGTTCTGCGAGAAGGACATCCTGCGCTCGCCGGCGCTGCGGGTGGTGGTCGTCAGGGGCTGAACGGTTCTTCCCCGCCCCGTCCTCAGGGGCTGAACGACAGGAAGACGAAGGCGCCGAAGATCGCGAGATGGACGCCGCCCTGGAGGAGGGTGGCCCGTCCGGGCACCACGGTCAGCGCGCTCACCACACCGGTCAGGACGAGCAGGACCATGTGGAGCGGGCCCAGGCCGAGCAGGAGGGGCCCGGACAGCCAGATCGAGGCGAGCGCGATCGCCGGAATCGTGAGACCGATGCTGGCGATCGCCGAGCCGTACGCGAGGTTGAGGCTGGTCTGCACCCGGTCCCGGCGGGCGGCGCGGACGGCGGCGAGGGTCTCGGGCAGCAGCACCATCAGGGCGATGACGACCCCGACGACCGCCTTGGGCAGGCCCGCCGACTCGACGCCGTTCTCGATGGTCGGCGAGATCAGCTTGGCGTTGCCGACGACGGCGACGAGGGCGAGGAGGAGCAGACCGAGACTGGTCCAGGCCTCGCGCCTGGCCGGCGGCTCGGCGTGCTCCTCCTCCGATTCGTGGCCCGGGCGCGGCACCGGGAGGAAGTAGTCCCGGTGCCGCACGGTCTGGACGCCGACGAACACGCCGTACAGGCAGAGGGAGGCGACGGCGGCGAAGGCGAGCTGGGCGGAGGAGAACTCGGGGCCCGGCTGGCTGGTGGTGAAGGTGGGGAGGACCAGCGTCATCGTGGCCAGGGTGCAGACGGTGGCGAGTGCGCCGCCCGAGCCCTCGGCGTTGAAGACGGCGACGCGGTTGCGGAGCGCGGAGACGAGGAGGGACAGGCCGACGATGCCGTTGCAGGTGATCATGACGGCGGCGAAGACGGTGTCGCGCGCGTAGGTCGAGGTCTTCTCGCCGCCGCCCGCCATCAGGGTGACGATGAGTCCGACCTCGATGACGGTGACCGCCACGGCGAGGACGAGCGAGCCGAAGGGCTCGCCGACGCGGTGGGCGATCACCTCGGCGTGGTGGACCGCCGCGAGGACGGCGGCGATGAGGCAGAGCGTGATGAGGGCGACGGCGAATCCCGGGAGATCCCTCCCCCAGGCCGCCCCGAGCGCGAGCGCGGCCACCACCGGCCCCCAGGTGGTCCAGTGCCGTGCCGTCGACGCCGTACGCGAACTCATGATCCGCATCCTGCCACAATGAGCGGTTTGTGCGGTTTTGTTCAAGCGTCGAAGTCAGCGGCGGGCCCGTTCGCCGCCCGTCCCCGTCACACGCGCCCTGTCACACGCTCCAGTCCTCGCAGTACTGGACGTGCGGGGAGCTTCAGAGGGGGCGCTCGTGGCCCTCCCAGTACGGGTCGCGGAGGCGGCGCTTGTAGAGCTTGCCGTTGGGGTCGCGGGGCATGGCGGGGACGAAGTCGACCGACTTCGGGCGTTTGAAGCCGGCGAGCCGGTCCGCGCAGTGGGACAGGATCTCGGTGGCGAGCGCGGGGCCCGGCTCGTGTCCCTCGGCCGCCTCGACGACGGCCTTGACCTCTTCGCCCCAGTCGGCGTGGGGGATCCCGAAGGCGGCGGCATCCGCGACGGCGGGGTGGGCGAGCAGCGCGGCCTCGACCTCGGCCGGGTAGATGTTGACCCCGCCGGAGATGATCATGTCGATCTTCCGGTCGCGGAGGAAGAGATAGCCGTCCTCGTCGAGGAGGCCGAGGTCGCCGACGGTGAAGAAGTCGCCGATGCGGTTCTTCGCGGTCTTCGTCTCGTCCTTGTGGTACTGGAAGCCGCCGGTGTTCATCTTCAGGTAGACGGTGCCGAGTTCGCCGGGCGGCAGCCGTTCGCCTTCGTCGTCGAAGACGGCCAGTTCGCTGATGGGCCAGGCCCTGCCGACCGTGCCGGGCCTCTTCAGCCACTCCTCGGCGGTCGCGAACGCGCCGCCGCCCTCGCTGGCGGCGTAGTACTCCTCGACGCAGCGGCCCCACCAGTCGATCATCGCCCGCTTGACGTGCTCGGGGCAGGGGGCGGCGCCGTGGATGGCGTGGCGCATCGAGGAGACGTCGTACCGCTCCCGCACCTCCGGCGGGAGGGAGAGGAGCCGGTGGAACTGGGTGGGGACCATATGGGTGTGGGTGCAGGCGTGCCGGTCGATCAGCCGGAGCATCTCCTCGGGCGTCCACCGGTCCATGAGGACGAGGGGGTGTCCGATGTGCAGGGCCGCGGCGGCGAACTGGAGCACGGCCGTGTGGTAGAGCGGCGAGCAGACGAGATGGACGTTTCCGTCGCCCGGCCGGATGCCGAAGATGCCGAGGAACCCGCCGAGATGGGTCTCCTCGGGGAGCCTGCCGGGGAGCGGGCGGCGGATTCCGCGGGGCCGTCCCGTGGTGCCGGAGGTGTAGTTCATGACCCAGCCGAGGGTGCGGTCGGCGGGCGGTGACGCGTCCTGGCCTTGGAGCAGTTCGGCGTACGGGCGGAAGCCGGGCACCGTACCGACGGCGTACCGGTGGGTGGCGGCGAGACCGGCCTCGTCGGCGGCGAGGGTCACGGCATCGGCGAACCTCTCGTGGGCGAGGAGGACCTTGGCGCCGGAGTCCGCGACGATCCAGGCGATCTCGGGGCCGACGAAGTGGTGGTTGACGGGGACGAGGTAGAACCCGGCCTGGGTCGCGGCGAGATGGGCGGCGAAGAACTCGGGGCCGTTGGGGAGGACGACGGCGAAGGCGTCGCCGCGTTCGAGTCCGGCGGCGCGCAGGCCGTGGACGAGACGGTTGGCCTCGGTGTGCAGCCGGCCGGCCGTCCACTCCTCGCCGTCGGGCGCGACGAGGACCGTGCGGGAGGGGTCGGCGGTGGCCTGGGCCCAGAAGCCCGCGGGACTCTGTGTCACGGTGTGCTCCGTCCGGCGATGCGGGTGATGCGGTCGACGGCCTTCTCGAAGCCCCGGGTGAGTTCGTCGACGACCTGCTGGACGCTCCGCTCGGAGTTCATCCGGCCGACGATCTGTCCGACGGGGGTGCCGAGGAGCGGGTCCACCTCGTACTTCTGGATGCGGGAGACGGCCTCGGCGACGAGGAGGCCCTGGAGCGGCATGGGGAGCGTGCCGGGTCCCGACGGGTCGTCCCAGGCGTCGGTCCACTCGGTACGGAGCTGCCGCGCGGGCTTGCCGGTCAGGGCGCGTGAGCGGACGGTGTCCCCGGAACCGGCGGCGAGGAGCTTGGCCGTGAGGGCGCGGGAGTGCAGGTCGGCCTCGGTGGTGGTGAGCCAGATCGAGCCGAGCCAGACGCCCTGGGCGCCGAGGGCGAGTCCGGCGGCGATCTGCTCGCCGCTGCCGATGCCGCCGGCGGCGAGCACGGGCAGCGGGGACACGGCGTCGACGACCTCGGGGGTGAGGACCATGGAGGCGATCTCGCCGGTGTGGCCGCCCGCCTCGTACCCCTGGGCGACGACGATGTCGATGCCCGCGTCGGCGTGGTGGCGGGCGTGGCGGGCGCTGCCTGCGAGGGCGGCGACGAGGACGCCGTGGTCGTGGGCGCGGGCGACGACGTCGGCGGGCGGGGAGCCGAGGGCGTTGGCGAGCAGCTTGATCGGGTAGTCGAAGGCGACGTCGAGCTGGCCGCGGGCGACCTGCTCCATCCAGCCGGTGATGCGCCAGCCGGAGGCCTCGCCCTCGGCGAGTTCGGGCACGCCGTGCTTGGCGAGGGTGGCGCGGACGAAGGCCCGGTGCTCCTCCGGGATCATCGCCTCGACCTCGGCCTCGCCGACCCCTTCCACCTTCTTGGCGGGCATCACGACGTCCAGGCCGTAGGGCAGTCCTCCGGTGTGCTCCTGCATCCAGTCGAGGTCGCGGGCGAGGTCGTCGGGAGCGGTGTAGCGCACGGCCCCGAGGACGCCGAACCCGCCGGCTCTGGTGAGTGCGGCGGCCACCGCGGGGAAGGGCGTGAAGCCGAAGATGGCGTGCTCGATCCCCAGGGTGCGACTCAGCTCCGTCTTCATGGGCGGCAGGATGCCGCAGCGGCGTGCCGGAGGGAAGAGTTTTTCTGATGCTCCGTCAGATTTTTTGCGGCGCGGGGGACGGCACGTCGACGTTTCGCCGCGGCTCTCGGTGGGAGAGGGTGGGCATGACAAAGGACGGGACGAGAGGTCAGGGCGGGCTGAGCCGCCGCGCGTTCGGTGGCGGGGTACTGGCCCTCGGAGGTGCGGTGATGATCGGTACGGTGCCGGGGGCGGCGGCCTCGCCGGACCCGGGGGCCCGCGGCGGGGGCGGAGGCAGCGCCGGGAGCGGAAGCGTGGGCGGAGCGTCGGCCCGGCGGACCACACTGCGGCGCGGCTCGGCCGAGCGGGCCGGGCTGCTGTCGGCTCCCCTGGACCGGCTGGTCACGGAGGCCGAGAGCTTCCTCGCCCCCTCCCCCGCCCACCCCTGGTACGCGGGTGCCGTGCTGCTCGCCGGGCGCGGCGGCACCGTGGCACTGCACCGGGCGATCGGCTCGGCCGTGCGCTACTCGGCGTACGACGAGAAGACGGACACCGGGGTCGAACTACCGCCCGAGCGGCGGATTCCCATGACCGAGGAGACCGTCTTCGACCTGGCGTCGGTCTCCAAACTGTTCACCTCGATCCTGGCGGTGCAGCAGATCGAGCGCGGGACCCTTGACCTGGAGGGCAGGGTCACCGCCTACCTGCCGGAGTTCGGCGGCGGCGGGAAGCGGGACGTCACGGTCCGGCAGCTGCTCACCCACACCTCCGGTTTCCGGTCCTGGATCCCGCTGTACCGGGAGCCGACGAGGGAGGGACAGCTGCGGCTGCTCTGGGCGGAGACGCTCGCGAACCCGCCGGGGTCGGCGTACCTCTACTCCGATCTGAACCTGATCACGCTCCAGCTGATCCTGGAGGAGATCACCGGTCGCGGTCTGGACACCCTGCTCCACGACGAGATCACCGCTCCGCTCGGGATGCACCGCACTCGTTTCAATCCGCCGCTCTCCTGGCGGCCGGACATCGCAGCCACCGAGGACGCCCGGCCGCCGTGGTCCGGCCTGGACAGGGGCATGGTGTGGGGCGAGGTCCACGACGAGAACGCCCACAGCATGGGCGGGGTCGCCGGCCACGCCGGGATCTTCTCCCGCGCCTGGGACCTCGCGATCCTCGCCCGGACCCTCCTCAACGGCGGGGCGTACGGCCGGGCCCGCATCCTCGCCCCCGCCTCGGTGGAGCTGATGTTCACCGACTTCAACACCGCCTTCCCCGGCGACGAGCACGGGCTGGGCTTCGAGCTCCACCAGCACTGGTACATGGGCGCCATGGCCACGCCCCGGACGGCCGGGCACACCGGCTTCACCGGTACCAGCCTCGTCCTCGACCCGACGACCGACGCCTTCCTGATCGTCCTCGGCAACTCCGTGCACCCGGTGCGCAGCTGGCGCTCCGGCTCCGCGCCTCGCGTCGCCACCGCGAACCAGCTGGCCAGGGCCGTGCCCGTCCGGCCGGCCCGGGGCCGTACGGCCTGGTTCTCCGGGATGGAGAGCGGTACGACGGGCACACTGACGCTCCCTCATGCGGCGGGCGCCGCGCGCCTGGAGTGCGCACTGTGGTGGGACACCGAGCCGGGCGCCGACGCGACGGCCCTGGAGTCCTCGGCCGACGGCGGCACGACCTGGCGGCCGGTGCCCTTCACCACCGACGGGCACACCGCGCACCCGGCGGGCGCGGTCAGCGGCTGGTCCGGCCGCGTCTGGCACACCGTGTCCGCGCCGCTGCCCGGGGACGTGCTCCTGCGCTGGCGGTACACCACGGACCGGCGGTACGTGGGGCGGGGTGTGTACGTGGACGGACTGCGGCTTCTCGACCGCGCGGGGCGCGTGGTGTTCGACGAGGCGCGTCCGGCGGACAGGACGCGGATCGAGGCGAACGGCTGGAGCAGATCGGCCGACTGAGCGCCGGCCGATCGGACACGCCCGGGCCGACCGCCGGTGCGGACCGCGTCCATGTGATCACATGAGGTACCGTCCCGGCGGGAAGATCTCACCGGGGGGATGAGACGAACGCGTGGGCGAGCGTCTGTCGTGTCGCCCGTCAGTGGTGTTCTCCCAGCTCGCGGGGGCCGCCGCCACCGGCCCGCTGACGAACGGCACGACCGCTTCGAGGCCCAGCCGCGCCCCCGTCCTTCCCCGTCGCCATCTCCACGAGGTGTCCCTTCATGCTGCCCCTGTCCGAGCGCCGCCCACCGGGCGCGCGCCGCTTCGCTCTGTCCGCATGGCTGTGCGCGCTCTCCCTCGCCGTCCTGGCCGCCGTCGTCCTCGCGGTCACGCCTCCGTCGGCCGCGTCCGCCTCGACGACCACGACGACCACGACGGCGTCGCTCACCACCCAGGTGTCCAACACGCCGTTCAAGGCGCGGGAGAACTACTACTGCACCCGCATCCCGGCACTCGTCACCAGCACGAAGGGCGTCCTCCTCGCCTTCGCCGAGGGCCGCACCCGGCTGGCCACGACCGGTTGCCACGACGTCGGCGACAACGATCTCGTACTCAGAAGGTCCCTCGACGGGGGTGCGACCTGGCAGCCCCTCCAGGTGGTCATCGGCGGATCCGACCGGCTCGCGCACGGCAACCCCGCGCCGGTCGTCGACGCCGTCACCGGGCGGATCACCCTGCTGTACTCCAGCAGCGACTGGAACCGTGACGAGGCCAACCCCAAGCGCAGCGGCTTCCCCCGCACCGTTCACGCCGTCCACAGCATGGACGGCGGAGTGACCTGGTCCCCGAGCGTGCCGCAGCCGCAGCTCAAGGCCACCGGTTGGGGCTGGGTCTCCACCGGCCCCGGTCACGGCATCCAGCTCAACCGCGGGCCGCACCATGGCCGGCTGATCGTCCCGGGCGACCACACGGCCGGCGGCGACACGACGGCCGGCGGCCAGCTGTACCTCAGCGACGACGGCGGCCTCACCTGGAAGCTCGGCGCGGGCTCCGAGGCGCCCAAGTCCGGTGCGTTCCCCGGCGAGTTGACGGTCGCCCAGACCGTCGACGGTGATGTGTACGTCAACGCCCGCAACTCCGAGCCCACCCGCTGCCTGACCAACGAGCACCGGCTGCAGACCGTCAGCACCGACGGCGGCGGCTCCTTCGCGGCCCCCTTCACCCCGGTGAGGAACCTGGACACCTCCCCGGTGTTCGGGTCACTGCTGCGGCTGCACGCCGAGGACCAGGACGAGAAGCCCGACCGGCTGCTGTACTCGGGGGGTGCCCGCCTCGGCCCCAGCCCACTGGAGGACCGGCGCGAACTGGCCATCCGCTCCTCGTACGACGAGGGGAAGACCTGGGAGACCGTCGGCACCCTGGTCTCGGCCGCCCGCACCGGGTACTCCGATCTGACGGTACTGGCGAACGGCTCCATCGGCGTCCTGTACGAGACGGCCGGGAACATCCCGCACGGCAACGTCGTCTTCACGGCCTTCACCGAGAAGGACATGGACGCCGCCAGGACCGAGCTGCGCCGCCCCCGCACCGCCGACACCCGCGAACGGCCCGCCGGCGAGGCCGGCAACCACGCCGTCGTCCACGGCGGGGCCCGGCTCGGAACACGTCTCGACGGCATGGCCATGGAGTTCGACGGCCAGGACGACTACCTGCGCCTCGTCTGCTCACCGTCCCTGCGGGTCGACGACAAGGACTTCACCGTCACGGCCTGGTTCCGGCACTCGGCCACCACCGGGGCGCTGCCGATCGTGTGGGCGTACGGGATGCCGGGCACGGACCCCTTGAAGAAGGGCCGGCACTTCTCGGTCCGGGCCGAACCCGGCGTGGGCGACGTCCTGCGCGCCACCGTCGGCACGGACATCGGCTCCACCGAGGTGACGCTCCCGTCCTCGTACAACGACGGCGCATGGCACCACGTCGTGTTCACCCGCCAGGGCCTCACCCTCAGCCTCGCGGTGGACGGGGCCGCTCCGGCCACCGCGACCATGCCGGCGGGAGCCTCGGCGGCGGAACGGAACCTCACCCCGGGCGCCGAGTTCAACATCCACATCGGTGCCCGGCCGGACTTCCCCAACCAGCCGGCCGGAGTCGCGCAGCTCTTCCGGGGCACCCTGGACGACGTGCGGCTCTACGGGACGGCGCTGACGGCTGCCGAAGCGGCCGAGGTGAAGGCCGGTTCCCTCGCCGTGGCGACCGACAAGGAGAAGCTCCGCCTGGGCTTCACCACCATCTGGTAGACGGGGCGACCCCCTCGGCCGGGGATGCGGCAGTCGGCGCGCTTCCCTCAGGCGCCGGCTTCCGACGCCGTGCGCAGGGCGGTCAGTACGGGGCTGATCAGGGGGTGCTCCTCCGCCCCGCGCCGGACGGCGGCGAAGACCCTGCGCGTCGGGGCGACGCCGTCGATCGGGCGGACGTCCACGCCCGAGAGCTCCATGCCGCGCAGGGCCGAACGCGGCACGAGCGCCACGCCCGCGGCCGCCGCCGCGAGGGCGACGACCGCGCGGAAGTCGTCGGACGAGTGCTCGAGACGCAGCGCGAACCCCGCGTACTCACAGGCGAGCACGGTCACGTCGTGGCAGGGGTTGCCGGTGGACTGGCCGATCCAGGTGTCCTTGGCGAGGTCGGCGAGCGCGACCCGTTCGCGGTGCGCGAGCGGATGGCCGGGCGGCAGGACCGCGTCGAAGGGCTCCGCGTACAGCGGGACCCGGGTGAGGCGGGCGTCGTCCTCGCCGGGAGCGCCCCGGTACTCGACCGCGACGGCCACGTCGACCTGCCGGTCGAGGACCATGAGCAGGCTCTCGTCCCCCTCGGCGTCCCGCACCCGGACCCGGATGCCGGGTGCGGTGCGGGCCAGGGCCGTAAGGGCGGGGGCCACCACGAGCCCGATGCCGGTGGCGAAGGCGGCGACCGTGACCGTACCGGCCTCACCGGAGCTGTAGGCGGCGAGTTCGGACTCGGCGCGCTCCAGCTGGGCCAGGACGGCGTTGGCGTGGCTGAGCAGGATCTCGCCGGCCGGGGTGAGGCGGGCGCCGCGGGCGTTGCGGTCCACCAGACGGTGGCCGGTCTCCTGCTCCAGGGCGGCGAGCTGCTGGGAGACGGCGGAGGGGGTGAGATAGAGCGCGGCGGCCGCCGCCGTGACCGTGCGGTGGTCGGCCACCGCACGGAGGATGTGCAACCGCCGTGCTTCGATCATGTCCCTAGTCTCGCAGGCCGCGAGAGCGCCGCCCGCCTCAGGCGACGGGCCCGCTCCGTGGCCTTCCGCCCGTCGTCGGACGCGCAGGCCCCGAGCCCCGCTCCCGCCGTCAGCCGCGCAGGGCGGCGCGGGCCTCGACGAAGGCGTCGACGGCCCGGTTCACGTCGTCCGTGGAGTGGGCGGCGGACAGCTGCACGCGGATCCGGGCCTGGCCCTGCGGGACGACCGGGTACGAGAAGCCGATCACGTACACGCCGCGCTCCAGGAGCAGCTCGGCCATGCGGCCCGCCTCGGACGCGTCGCCGATCATGACGGGGGCGATGGCGTGGTCGCCGGGCAGGATGTCGAAGCCCTCCGCCGTCATGCGGGTCCTGAACAGCTCCGTGTTGGCGCGCAGTCGCTCGCGCAGGTCGCCGGCGGACTCCAGGAGGTCGAGGACCTTGAGGGAGGCGGCGGCGATGACCGGGGCGAGGGTGTTCGAGAAGAGGTACGGGCGGGAGCGCTGGCGCAGCAGGGCGACGATCTCGGAGCGGGCCGCGACGTAGCCGCCGGAGGCGCCGCCGAGGGCCTTGCCGAGGGTGCCGGTGATGATGTCGACGCGGTCCATGACGCCGTGCAGCTCGGGGGTGCCGCGGCCGCCGGGGCCGACGAAGCCGACGGCGTGCGAGTCGTCGACCATGACCATGGCGTCGTACTGCTCGGCCAGGTCGCAGATCTCGTCGAGCGGGGCGACGTAGCCGTCCATGGAGAACACGCCGTCGGTGACGATCAGCTTGCGCCGGGCGCCGCCCTCGGTGGCCTCCTTGAGCTGCTGCTCCAGGTCGGCCATGTCGCGGTTGGCGTAGCGGAAGCGGCGGGCCTTGGAGAGGCGGATGCCGTCGATGATCGAGGCGTGGTTGAGGGCGTCGGAGATGACGGCGTCCTCGCGGCCGAGGACCGTCTCGAAGACGCCGCCGTTGGCGTCGAAGCAGGAGGAGTAAAGGATCGTGTCCTCCTGGCCGAGGAAGGAGGAGAGGCGTGCCTCCAGCTCCTTGTGCACCTCCTGCGTGCCGCAGATGAAGCGGACGGACGCCATGCCGTAGCCCCAGCGGTCGAGCGCCTCGTGGGCGGCGGCGATCACCTCGGGGTGGTCGGCGAGGCCCAGGTAGTTGTTGGCGCAGAAGTTGAGCACCTCGCCGGGCCGTCCGCCCGCGGTGACGGCGACGGTGGCCGACTGGGGGGTGCCGATGACCCGCTCGGGCTTGTGGAGCCCGGCCTGCCGGATCTCGTCGAGGGTGGCGCGGATGTCGTCGCGTACGGAATCGAACATGGGTCAGGCTCCCGCAGTCCAGTCGAGGATGATCTTGCCGCTCTTGCCGGAGGCCGCGTCGTCGAAGGCGGCCTCGAAGTCGGTGTACGCGTGACGGCCGGTGATGACGGGGGCGAGGTCGAGGCCGCCCTCCAGGAGCACCGACATCGCGTACCAGGTCTCGAACATCTCGCGGCCGTAGATGCCCTTGACGGTGATCATGGAGGTGACGATCTTCGCCCAGTCGACGGCGAAGTCCTCGCTTGGCAGGCCCAGCATGGCGATCCTGCCGCCGTTGGTCATGTTGGCGACCATGTCACGCATCGCGTGCGCGTTGCCCGACATCTCCAGACCGACGTCGAAGCCCTCCTTGAGCCCGAGGGTGCGCTGGCCGTCGGCGATGGTCTGCTCGGCGACGTTGAGGGCGAGGGTGACGCCCGTCTTGCGCGCGAGGGCGAGGCGCTCCTCGCTGACGTCGGTGATCATGACGTTGCGGGCACCGGCGTGCTTGGCGACGGCGGCGGCCATGATGCCGATGGGGCCCGCGCCGGTCACGAGGACGTCCTCGCCGACGAGCGGGAAGGAGAGCGCCGTGTGCACGGCGTTGCCGAAGGGGTCGAAGATCGCGGCGACGTCGAGGTCGACGGCGACGCGGTGCACCCACACGTTGGAGGCGGGCAGCGCCACGTACTCCGCGAAGGCGCCGTCCCGGCCGACGCCGAGGCCGACGGTGGCGCGGCAGAGGTGACGCCGCCCGGCCAGGCAGTTGCGGCACTTGCCGCAGACGAGGTGACCCTCGCCGCTGACCAGGTCGCCGACGGCGATGTCGGCGACGTCACGGCCGACGGAGACGACCTCGCCGACGAACTCGTGGCCGATGGTCAGCGGCGTGGCGATCGTCTTCTGCGCCCAGCCGTCCCAGGAGCGGATGTGCAGGTCGGTCCCGCAGATACCGGTCCGCTTGACCTTGATCAGTACGTCTCCGGGGCCGGTCTCCGGCTCGGGCACGTCCGTGAGCCAGAGTCCCGGCTCCGCCTTCAGCTTGACCAGCGCCTTCAATGCAACGGCTCCCGACGTGCGTGTCCTGTGATGTGGGGGTGCGGGCGCGGCTGCGTACCCAAGATCCCTGGAAGAGAATCTTCCGTACGGAGCGCTCGCGGTCCATCGAGGATTTCTTAAGCGCGCTCGCAGATCAGCTTCACACCACGGGCGGGGGCGCGGCGACGCCGACGCGCCCGAACGGACCGGTCCCCGTCGTGGCGGTGTCCGGGGACGGGCTCGGTCAGCGGCCGAGGGCCGCCATCGCCGCGTTGTGGCCGGGGATGCCGCTCACTCCCCCGCCCCGGACCGCGCCCGCTCCGCACAGCAGCACGTTGGCGTGCCGGGTCTCGACGCCCCAGCGGCCGCCGTCCCGCGCGTACGGGAAGGAGAGGTCACGGTGGAAGATGTGGCCGCCGGGCAGGCGCAGTTCGCGTTCGAGGTCGAGCGGGGTCTTCGCCTCGATACAGGGACGTCCGTCCGCGTCGAGGGCGAGGCAGTCCCTGATCGGCTCGTCGAGGTGGGCGTCGAGCTGGTCGAGGGTCGCCGCGAGGAGCGCGGCCCTGGTGCCCTCGTTGTCGTCGGTGAACAGCCTTGCGGGGGTGTGGAGCCCGAAGAGGGTGAGGGTCTGGTGGCCGGTGGCGGCGAGGTCGCGGCCGAGGATCGTCGGGTCGGTCAGGGAGTGGCAGTAGATCTCGGAGGGCGGGGCGGAGGGGAGCCGGCCCGCGGCGGCCTCGGCATGGGCGGTGGCGAGCTGCTCGTACCCCTCGGCGATGTGGAAGGTTCCGGCGAAGGCCTCGTGCGGGTCGACGGAGCGGTCGCGGAGCTTCGGCAGCCGGGTGAGCAGCATGTTCACCTTGAGCTGGGCGCCTTCGGGGGCGGTCGGGGGTGTCTCGCCGAGGAGGGCGGCGAGGTCGCGGGGAGAGGCGTTGACGAGGACGTGGGCCGCCTCGACGGTGTCCTCGCCGTCGGCGGTGCGGTAGGTGAGCGCGGCGCGGCTCCCGTCGGTCTCGATCCGGGTGACCTCGTGACCGGTGAGGATGTGGGCGCCGGCGGCGCGGGCCGCTTCGGCGAGGGCGTCGGTGAGGGCTCCCATGCCGCCGACGGGCACGTCCCAGTCGCCGGTGCCGCCGCCGATGACGTGGTAGAGGAAGCAGCGGTTCTGGAGGAGCGTCGGGTCGTGGGCGTCGGCGAAGGTGCCGATGAGGGCGTCGGTGAGAACGACACCGCGCACGAGGTCGTCGGTGAAGGTCCGCTCGACGGTGACACCGAGGGGTTCCTCGAAGAGCATCCGCCAGGTGTCGGCGTCGTCGACGCGGGCGCGGAGCTCGGCGCGGGTCGGGAGGGGCTCGGTGAGGGTGGGGAAGATCCGGCGGGCGGCCCGGCCGGTGCGGGCGTAGAAGGCCTGCCAGGCGTCGTGCTCGCGGTCGGAGCCGGTGAGAGCGGCGAAGGAGGCGCGGGTACGGTCGGGGCCGCCGCCGACGAGGAGGCCCCCGTCGCCCTTCGGGGTGTACGAGGAGACGGACCGTTTCCGCACGGCGAACCGCAGGCCGAGGTCGCGCACGATCTTCTCGGGGAGGAGGGAGACGAGGTACGAGTACCGGGAGAGCCGCGCGTCGACCCCGGCGAAGGGCCGGGTGGACACGGCGGCGCCACCGGTGGAACCGAGCCGCTCGAGGACGAGGACGGAACGCCCGGCACGGGCCAGGTAGGCGGCGGCGACCAGTCCGTTGTGGCCGCCTCCGACGACGACGGCGTCGTGGGAACGGGCGGGGGCGCCGAGCAGCGGGGCGGGGAGGGCCATGGCTCATGCTCACACGGGGGCGACGGGTGAGGAAGAGGGCCGGGCCGCGCCGGCCGGGGGCCGGGGATGGGGCCACGCCCGGGGATCTGGGGGTGTGCGTGTGTCGGAGGCCGGGGGGCCGCGCAGGCCGGGGGCCCGAGGGTGTGCGTGCGCCCGGGGGCCTAGGGGTGTGCGTGTGTCGGAGGCCGGGGGGCCGCGCCGCCCGGGGCCTGAGGGCGTGCGTGCGCCCGGGGGCCTGAGGGCCTGGGGGTGTGCGCGCGCCCGGAGGCCGGTTGGCCCACGTCAGTGGGGTGGCGGCGTGGCCGCTCTCAGAAGGAGGGCCGCCGCTTCGGCGGGACGGCCCAGGCGCTCCAGGCAGTGGGCCTCGTCGTCGAGGGCCGCGAGGGTGTCGGGGTGGGCGGGGCCGAGGAGGCGGGTGCGGGCGGCGGCGGTCGCGCGGTGCGCTTCGAGGGCCTCTCCCCAGCGGCCGAGCCGTCCGAGGGCGACGGCGGTCTCGCGCCCGCTGAGAAGGGTGTCCGGGTGGTCCGGCCCGAGGACCCGCTGCCGGTCGGCGTGGACACTCTCGGACGCGGCGAGCGCCTCCTGCCAGCGGCCGAGTCTGCCGAGGTTGACGGCGAGGGCGTGGCGGGCGCGCAGGGTCTCGGGGGCGTCGGCGCCCTGGGCGCGGGTGCGGGCGGCGACGAGGTCACGGCAGACCTCCAGGGCGTCGGCGGCCTGGCCGAGCCGGCCGAGGCAGACCCCGGTCTCGTAGCGGGCGGCGAGGGTGTCGGGGTGGTCGGGCCCGAGGGCGGCGGCGCGAGCCTCGGCGACCGCGCGGTACTGGGCGAGCGACTCCTCTCCCCGGCCGAGGCGCCCGAGGGTGAAGGCCACCTCGTGCCGGGTCACGAGGGTGTCGGGGTGGTCCTCGCCGAGCAGCCGGGCCCGGGCCTCCGCGACCTCCCGCGCCGTGCGGTACGACTCCTCCAGGCGGCCGAGGCGGCCGAGGGTGAACGCCAGGTTGTGCCGGCAGCGCAGGGTGTCGGGGTGGTCGGGGCCCACGGTGCGCTCACGTGCGGCGAGGACGCTGACGTACACCTCGTACGCCTCGGGGTGCCGTCCGAGGCGCCCGAGCGCGTACGCCCGCTCCTGCCGGGCCGCCAGGGTGTCGGGGTGGTCCTCGCCGAGGACGCGGGCGCGGACGGCGGCGACCCGCTCGAAGACGCGCAGGGCGTCGGCGGGGCGGTCGAGCCGGGCGAGGGCGAAGCCGACCTCGTAGTGGCTGGCCAGGGTGTCGGGGTGGTCCTCGCCGAGGGCCGCCGCGCGGTGCTCGGCGACGGACCGGTGCACGGACTCCGCCTCGCCCCAGCGGCCGAGGCGGCCGAGGCCCATCCCGGCCCGGTACCGGCCGGCGAGCACGGCGACGAGCTCCGCGGAGGGAGCGGCCGGGGCGGAGGGGTCCGGGGCGGGGCCGGCGGTCGTCCACTCGGTGGTGAGCACGGCGGCCGCGGGGTCGTGGGCGACGGGGCGCGGCGCGGCGCCGGCGTCGGCCGGCCGGTGCCCGCCGGTGATGCCGCGGACCCACGCGGGCGCGGGGGGCGCGACGGCCGGTGGTGCGGGCAGGGGAACGGGGGCGGTCACGGCGAGGGACGGCCCGACGCGCCCCGAGACGATCCGGCGGCGCAGGTCGCCCGCGTCGGCCGGCCGCTCCTCGGGCACCTTGGCGAGCAGGTCGAGGACGATCCGGTCGAAGTAGTCGGGCAGCTCGGCGCGGTGCGCGCGCGGCGGGCGCGGCACCGTGTCCCGGTGTCCGATGAGGATCGCCCAGGAGTCGCCGAGGTCGAACGGCGGGGCGCCGGTGGCCAGTTCGTACAGCACGCATCCCAGCGAGTAGAGGTCGCTGCGGTGGTCGATCTCGCCGCCGCCGATCTGCTCCGGGGACATGTAGTGGGGGGTGCCCATGGCGATGCCGGTGCCGGTGAGGCGGGAGGTGAAGCCCATGTCGGCGCCGAGGCGCGCTATGCCGAAGTCGCAGATCTTCACCGTCCCGTCCCGCAGCCGCATGATGTTGGCGGGCTTCAGGTCACGGTGCACGATGCCGTGGCCGTGGGTGTAGGCGAGGGCGTCGGCGACCTGGTCGGCGATCTCGACGACGTCCTGGACGGGCAGCGGGTGCTGGGCGTTGGCCGCGAGGAGCTGGCTGAGGTTGCGCCCCTCCAGGAGCTCCATGACGAGGAAGAGCACGCCGTCGTACTCGCCGAAGTCGTGCACGACGGTGATGCCCCGGTGCTGGAGCGCGGCGGCCACCCGGGCCTCGCGCCGGAACCGCTCGCGGACGATCGTGAGGACCTGGGGGTCCTGCTGCGGTCCGAGCGGTTTGAGGCACTTCACGGCGACCCCGCGTCCGAGCGCCTCGTCGGTGGCGCGCCACACCTCGCCCATACCGCCGCGGCCGATGACCTCGTGCAGGCGGTACCGGCCCTGGATCAGTCTTGATTCCCCCATCGTGTGCTGCCGCCCCCGTCGTTCTTCCGCGCCTTCCCCGGCTCCTCCAGTATGGCCGCCGGTTCGGACAGTGGGTACGGGGCGGGGTACGCGTAAGGGTCGGGTCGCGCCTCCGGTCCGAGCCGGTCCATCGCGCGGAGGATGTGCCGGGGCGGGAGCCGCCACCGCAGGTGGGCGGGGACGCGGCGGAGGAGGTTGGCGGTGGCGACGAGCCGGTGGGTGACGGTCTCCGGCGGCGGGGCGGGGCGGCCGTAGAGCGCGTGGGCGTAGGGGGGCAGAGTGTCGTACGCCAGCGCTGTGACGCGCCGCCAGATGACTTCGCGCGCCGGTACGAGGGCGGGTTTCACCGGCGGTCTGCGGAGGAAGTCCTCGACGGTGCGGGTGTCCTGTCCTGCGGCGAGCCGGGGCCGTACGGCGTCGAAGTAGGCGGCGAGTTCGGCGGTGGTCCCGGGGACGGCGGCCGGGTCGAGCCCGACGAGACGGGCCGAAACGCGGTGCTCGTCGACGTAACGGTCGGCCAGGGCGTCGGTGAGCGGGAGGCCGGAGCGCCGCGCGACCGAGAGGTACGAGTCGGTCTCGGCGCAGTGCACCCAGAGGAGCAGTTCGGGGTCGTCCACGCCGAGCAGCCGGTGGATCCGGCGGACGCGGGCACCGGCCGCCTCGGCGGCCCCGGCCGTCCCGTAGCTGAGGGTCCCGACGAAGTTCGCGGTCCGCATGAGCCGGCCCCAGGGGTCCTCACGGAAACCGCTGTTGATCATGACGCCGCGCACGGCGACGGGGTGCAGCGCCTGGAGCCAGAGGGCGCGGACGCCCGCGAGCCACATGACCGGGTCGCTGTGCAGCTGCCAGGTCACGGAGCGGGGACCGAAGAGCCCGGGGTCGGCGTCCTGCGTCATGGCGCTCAGGCTACGCCCGGACACGCCGGAAGGGACCGGGCGCGGAGCGTCCGACTCGCCCCCGGTTCAGGGCTCCTCGGGCGCCGGGGCCGGTCGAGGGGACAGCTGCTGGCCCAGGCGCCGCCGCGTCCCGTCGGGCGTCTTCCCCGCGAACACCGCCGGCCCCGGCCGGGCCCGGAGGACCCGGCCGGCAAGGGCGTCGAGGCCGTCCGTCCCGTTCGCGACGAGATCAGGACCCGCGTCGAGGGCCTCCTCGCGGAGATCGACGCCGGGCGCCGGGCCTGCGCGGGACACGCCCGGCGCACCGGCCCCCGTGCGGGGCACCGGTCGGGCGTGCATGCTCGAAGCATGTCCGAGGTGACCACCACCGATCTGTACGAGGTCACGACGGCGCTCTCGTACCTGCGGGAGGACATGCGGGCACCCGCCACCTTCAGCCTCTTCGTCCGCGACCTCCCGCCGGGGCGTGGGTTCCTCGTGGCCGCCGGGCTTGAGACGGCCCTCGACTTCCTCTCCCGCTTCCGGGTGGGCCGCTCCGACGTCCAGGCGTTCGCCGAGGCCCTGCGGCGGCCCGCCGAGGACCTCGAACCGCTGCACGGCCTGTCCTTCGACGGGCAGGTCAGGGCCGTCCCCGAGGGGCGGCTGGTGTTCGCCGGGGAACCGCTCCTCGAGGTCACCGCTCCCCTGCCGCAGGCCCAGCTGGTGGAGACGTATCTGTTGTCGCTCGTCTGCCATCAGACGGTGATCGCCTCGAAGGCGGCCCGGTGCGTGCTCGCCGCCGACGGACGCCCCCTCGTCGACTTCTCGCTACGGCGGGGCCACGGCCCCGAGGCGAGCCTGCGGACGGCCCGGCTGTGCGCCATGGTCGGCTTCGCGGGCACCAGCAACGTCGCCGCCGCGAACCGGTACGGGATCCCCGCCGTCGGCACGATGACCCACGCGTACGTCGAGGCCTTCCCCTCCGAGGAGCAGGCGTTCCGGGCCTTCGCCCGCACCCACCCGGGTCCGGTCACCCTCCTCGTCGACACCTACGACAGCGATCACGGCGTCGCCGTCGCCGCGCGCGTCCTCGGGGACCTGGGGCTCGGGCGGGGGTGCGCGATCCGGCTCGACAGCGGCGACCTGGGCGCGCTGGCCCGCCGGTCCCGTACGGCCCTCGACGCGGCGGGCCTCGCGGACGTGCGGATCATCGCGAGCGGCGGCCTCGACGAGTACGGCGTCGACCGGCTCGTACGGCAGGGTGCGCCGATCGACGCGTACGCCGTGGGGACGAAGCTCAGCACGGCCGCCGACGCCCCGTACCTGGACGCGGCGTACAAGCTGGTCGAGTACGACGGACGGCCCGTCATGAAGCTCTCCCCGGCGAAGGCGACGGCGCCCGGCCCGAAGCAGGTCTTCCGCGGTCCCGGCATGCGGGACGTCGTCGGCCTGGCGAACGAGGATCCGCCCGGGGGAACGGAACCGCTGCTGCGGACCGTGATGCGCGGAGGGCTCCGGGTGGAGCCGCCCGAGACCCTGGCCGCGGCCCGCGCCCGCTTCGAGGCCGACCTCGCCGCGCTGCCGGAGGAGGCGCGGCGCGTCGAGAGCCCGGTGGCTCCCGTACCCGGCGTGTCGACCCGGCTGACGGTCCTGACCACCGTCGTCCGCCACCGGATCGAGGCGCGGACGGGCGCCGGGCGGACGGTGCGGGGATGACCTGGCTCGTGGTGCTCGCGGGAGCCGTCCTGGTCCTGGGCATCCTGCGGGACGTCTTCCACACGCTCTGGCATCCGACCCGGCACGGCGGGCTGAGCGGTCTGGTGATGCGGAGCGTGTGGCGGCTGTCGAGCCACCGCGGGAGGCGGTGGCGTCCCGCCGGACTCGCGGGCCCGCTCGGCATGATCACGGTCGTCGCCGTCTGGGCGCTGACCGTGGCCGTCGGATGGGCCCTCGTCTACTGGCCCCACATGCCGGACGGCTTCACGTACGCCACGGAGCTCACCCCCGCCGAGCACGCGGGGCCGATCGACGCGCTGTACGTCTCCCTGGTCACCCTGGCCACGCTCGGCCTCGGAGACATCGCACCGACCTCGGGGCCGCTGCGGGTGCTCGCGCCCCTGGAGGCCCTCATGGGCTTCGTGCTCCTGTCGGCCACCGTGGCCTGGATCCTCGGCGTGTACCCGGCCCTCGCCCGCCGCAGGGCACTCGCCCTCCGCCTCTCGCACGTCCGCCGCAGCCAGGCCACCGCGGGGGCCCTCGACTCGGCCGGCGGGGCGGCGCTGCTCGACGGACTCGCCTCGGCCCTCGCCACGATCACGGTCGACTTCCTGCAGTACGCCGAGTCGTACTACTTCTTCGACGGGGACGAGAACACGTCCCTTCCCGCTCAGCTCGGCCACACCGCGGGTCTGGCGGAGCGGGCGACGGAGGCGGGCCATCCGGACGTCCGGCTCTCCGCCTCGGTGCTGCGCATGGCGCTCGAGGACCTCGCCACCGTGCTCGACGAGCGGTTCCTCCACACGGGTGGAACCCCTCAGGTCGTCTTCACGGCCTACGCCCATGACCACGGACGCTCTCCGGCCGGGGCGGCGGAGGCCGAAGCGGACTGACGCAATCCGGCCAACCCTGGGGAGACGGGGGCGTCGGGAGCGGGCTCTCGCGGCCGGGGAGGGCTCTCCGGCGGGCGGGCCGTCCGGACTGTGCGTACACGTCGGCCGTGGCGCCATGCCCCACGACGGGCCCAAGTCGACCATTTGCAGCGAAAAGACCGACGCCATCGCGCCATCTGGCTCACTTAATTGGTCCGAAACAAAAGCGAAACGAAGCGCTCGCCCCGAATAGAACAAGCCGCGACCTGACAGCGATTCACGAGGACGCTTGATTGCCCATTCACAGGAGTCCTAGGGTTCACTCCTGTTCAAGATCGTCGGGGCGGGGAGCGCGGTGACGAACATCGTTCACCCCTCAACCGTCGACCTATTGGTGCAGACCAAACCTATCAGCCGAGGCGCATTCCGATCCCGCACGACGGGCGAAATGGTGTGCCCGCGAATGGACGCCACAGAGGAGGTCGAGACATGGAGACAGTCCGAATTCCTGAAAGTGAAAAACAGGCACTCATGGCGCTCATTCCCACCGATGCAGCACAACGCGTCGAGATCGGGACATTGGGCCCGCAGGGGACGAGCAGTGAGCACATCGCCCGACTGCTGCTGCGCTGCGTCGGAGATCCCGGCTCCTGCCGGATCGTCCTGAAGGACACCTTCGAGCAGTGCATGGACGCACTTGTCGGCGGCCGGCTCGACCTGGCCCTCGTGCCCCACGCCTATTCCCATATCAACGCCTTCTACATGCATCCGGGACTGGAGCCGGTGAGCGTCTTCCACGGGAGTACACCGGAGTACGGCCTCGCCGCGCGGACTGACTTCTCCTTCCACGAAGAGCTGCTCAGCACCGAGATCGTGGCCACGCACCCCGCTCCCGTCCCCATGCTGCGGCACCACTTCGACCGCCCCGTGAAGCTGGCCACCGTGAGCTCGACGAGCCAGGCCGCCGGCCACGTCGCCAGCGGCCGCTACAACATCGCGCTCACGAACGAGCAGGCGGTCGAGCAGTACAACCTGAAGTTCGTCTACAGGTTTTTCCGTATCCCCATGACCTGGACGGTTTTCTCACGGAGGAAGGATCTCAATGACCGCCGAAGTGCATGAACGGCCCTATTTCCCCGCTCCCGGCGTCGTGCTTCATGACCGCGGAACCCGGATCGAGTCGTACCGTCGCGAGGACACGGAGGTGAGGCTTTCCTATATTCCTTCCGGAGCCACCGTGGGACGCGACGACCCCCTTCAGGAAGCGCGCGTCGGGATGGTCATCAGCGGCGACCTTTCCGTGACCGCCGGAGACGTGACCAAGCGGATGAAGGCCGAGCACCACGTCTATGTCGTTCCTCCCGGCGTCGAACTCACGGCCGAGAACACGTCCTCTGGCGAAGTCATCCTCCTCGAGATCAGGCGCGCCAAGCCGGGCGAGACGTATTCCGCCCCCAGCGGCTATTTCCTCGAACCGATCGAGTCGCGCAAGTTCGTCAAGATGGACGTCACCTTCTTCCTCGCCGACTGGATCGAGCTGATGCTCGCCGACATCCCCGGCGGCGGCGAGATGCCGTACCACAAGCACTCCCACGAGCAGATCGGGACGTGCCTGGCGGGCCGGTACGACATGACGGTCGAGGGCTCGCGCCACGAGCTGCGGTTCGGCGGCACGTACTTCTGCGGGCCGCAGGAGGGGCACGGCGCCGCGAACCCCCACGAGGGCCTGGCCCGCTCCCTCAACATCTTCATTCCGCCGCGGTACCACCGGGTCCCCCGGCAGGAAGCGGAGCAGGAGGCCCGGTGACCCGGGTAGCGATCATCCTGGGCGCGGGCCGCGGCATCGGCAGGGCGACCGCACTGCACCTGAACGCCAAGGGGTACACGACCGTCCTGTGCGCCCGTACCTCCCCCGACCTGGAGAAGGTCGCCGCGGAGTCGGGGGACGGCGGGCGGACCGCGTACGTCCTTCCGGGTGACATCACCTCGCGGGCCTTCCGCGAGGAACTGGTGAGCGACGTCGAACGCCGCTTCGGCAGGATCGATGTCCTGGTCAACAACGCGCCGGGACCGGCGCCCGGGGACTTCGACAGCGTGGACGCCGACGACATCAGCGCCGCGATGGACCAGAAACTCGTTCCGTACCTGGATCTGGTCAAGTCCGTCGCTCCGGTGATGATCCGCAACGAGTTCGGCCGGATCGTCAACATCGTCGGCAACATCGGCAAGGAACCCGCCCCCGGCATGTTCCTCTCCGGTCTGGTCAACGCGGCGGTCTCGAACGCCGGGAGATACCTGGCCCGTCAGTACGCCAGGCACAACGTGACCGTGAACTGCGTCCACCCCGGCGTCATCCGGACCCAGCGGTACGACAACGCCGTACAGCACATCAGCCGGACCGGCGGGATGTCGCCGCAGGAGGCGGAGGACCGTCTGAGATCGGCGATCCCCATGGACAGGCCGGGAGAGGCCGAAGAGGTCGCCGCCCTCATCGGATTCCTGACATCCGACGAGGCGTCCTACGTCACCGGTCAGCAGATATCGGTCGACGGCGGTCAATTGACATGCGTGTGAGAGGAGACGGGCTCATGTTCGAGGACAAGGTGGTCGTCGTCACCGGCGCCGCGTCGGGGATCGGCCGGCGGACCGCGATCGAATTCGCACGGCAGGCCGCGAAGGTCGTCGTCGCGGACATCGACGAGAAGGGCGGCAACGAGGTCGTCGCCGCGCTGCGGAGCGACGGACACGACGCCGTCTTCGTTCCGACGGATCTGACGGTGGACGCGGACTGCGAGAACCTCGTGGCCGCCGCCACCGACGGTTTCGGCCGGCTCGACGTCCTGGTCAACAACGCCGGGATCGAGATCACCACGCCCTTCCACGAGATGTCGGAGCACGAGTGGGACAGGTTGGTCGACACCAATCTGAAGAGCATGTTCCTGTGTTCCAAGTACGCCCTGCGCACGATGATCCCCGCCACGAGCGGAGTCATCGTCAACGTCTGCTCCGTCAGCGGTCTTGTGGCCTGGCCCGGCATCGCCGCCTACAACTCCACGAAGGGCGGAGTGATGATGCTGACGAAATCGCTCGCCGTCGACTACGCGCGCTACAACATCCGGGCGAACTGCGTCTGCCCCAGCATCATCGACACCCCGATGACGGACGTCTCCAACGCGCACGACGCGGACGTCAAGGCGGAGAAGGCGAAGCTGAATCCGATCGGCCGCCTGGGCACTCCGGAGGACGTCGCGAACGCGATCCTGTTCCTCGCCTCGGAGAAGTCCTCGTTCATCACGGGCAGCGCGCTCACCGTGGACGGCGGCTACACGGCCATCTAGGGCCTGTCTTCGGGATCACGCACAGAAAGAAAGGTTGGCTGGAGTGTCGGACCGATTGACCGACGAGGAGCACCCCGACGGGTTTCCCGTCCTGACCGTCCTCGCCCTGATGGCGGGCATCTTCGCCGTCGGTTCCGAGGAGCTGGTGGTCTCACCGCTGCTCGTGAACATGGCCGAGTCCTTCGACGCCTCGGTGGCCCTGATGGCGTTGTCGGTCAGCGTCTACGGCATCGGTACGGCGGTCGGCGCGCTGCTCTTCGCCCCGCTCGGGGACCGGGTCTCGCGCCGCGTCAGCCTGGTGACCGGGATGGTGATGTTCATCCTGGGCACCGTTCTGTGCGCGTTCGCGGCCGGGCCGGGGGTGTTCTTCGCGGGCAGGGCGCTGGCCGGTCTGGCGACGGGCGCCTTCGTGCCCTCGGCCTACGCCTTCGTCGGTGACCAGATTCCGTACCGGCACCGGGCCAGGGCCATGGGCATCCTGGTGTCGAGCTGGTCGATCTCGCTCGTCCTCGGTGTGCCGATGGGGTCCTTCATCGGCGAGTGGGCGGGGTGGCGCTGGACCTTCGGCGTGCTCTCGGTCCTGGGAGCCCTCGTCGTCTTCGTGCTGCTCCTGGTCCGCGGCGGGAAACCGGCCGGCGCCGGGGGCGGTACGCCGCCGGCGGAGGTGACCGAGAAGACGCCCGACTCCTCGGAGCAGGCACGGCGGGGCTGGGCGCGATCGACCGTCCAGGCCTTCCGGGCGCCGAAGGTGTCCGTGTACGTGCTGGCGACGTTCCTGAACATGTTCGCCTTCTACGGGATGTACACCTTCCTCGGCAGTGCCCTGCAGTACCGGTTCGGCTCGGGCAGCTCCATGACCGGCTTCATGATCCTTCTCTACGGCCTCGGGTTCGCGACCAGTTTCGTCACCGGCCGATGGGCCGACGAACTGGGCAAGGAGCGCGTGCTCCTGGCCCTCCTCGCGGGCCTCGTTCCGGCCCTCGTGGCGATCCCGCTCGTCACCGGGTGGACGGTGCCGCTCGTCGTCTGTCTGTTCCTGTGGGGCGGGATGCAGAGCCTGGTCGTGACGCTGCTCAGCACGCTCCTGAGCGAGTGCTCGCCCCGGCACCGCGGCACGATCCTGGCCTTCTACAGCCTGGCGACCAACCTCGGCGTGGCCCTGGGGGCGGCCCTGCTCGGACCCCTGTTCACGTCGTACGGGTTCTCCGCCGTGGGCTGGGTCTGCGCCGGGGTCACGCTCGTCGCGGCCGGTCTGAGCGGATGGGTGTACCGGCGCGGGGACGGGCGGCCGGCGAGCGGCGACGGTGTCCCGGGCGGGACGCGCGGAGCGAAGGTGCCGGCCCATGAGGACTGAGTACGCGCGCCGGCTCCTCGACCTGCCCAGGAGTTCCTTCGCGACGACCGTGGGCCGGATCGACCAGCTGGTCGCGGCGGGTGAGGACGTCGTCAACCTGTGCCAGGGGAATCCCGACCTGCCGACCCCTCCGCACATCGTCGAGGCGTTGCGCCAGGAGGTCCTCGACCCCGGCACGCACCGGTATCCGTCCTTCTCCGGACTGCTCGAACTCAAGGCCGCCATCGCCCAGTGGTACGCGACGCACCACGGTGTCCGGCTGGACCCGGAGACGGAGGTCGCGATCCTGTTCGGCGCGAAGGCCGGTCTGGTGGAGATCAGTCAGTGCTTCCTGAACCCGGGCGACGTGTGCCTGATGCCCGACCCGGCCTTCCCCGACTACTGGGCGGGCGTGGTCCTCGCCCGGGCCCGGATGCACCCCCTCCCGCTCCTGCGGGAGAACGGTTTCCTGCCCGACTACACCGCGCTCGATCCGGCCACGTGCGACCAGGCCAAGCTGATGTTCCTCAACTACCCCAACAACCCCACCTCCGTGACGGCGCCCCCCGGGTTCTACGAGGACACCGTCCGGTTCGCGGCCGAGCACGAGATCATCGTGGCCTCGGACTTCGCCTACGGGGCGCTGGGCTTCGACGGACAGGTCCCGGCCTCGTTCCTGGCGACGGAAGGCGCCAAGGACGTGGGCGTCGAGTTCATCTCGCTGTCGAAGATGTTCAACATGGCCGGCTGGCGGATCGGTGCCGTGGTCGGCAACCGAGACGTCGTCGGCGCGATCAACCTCATCCAGGAGCACTACTACGTCTCGCTCCCGCCGTTCATCCAGCGCGCCGGTGCCGCGGCCCTGTCCGGTCCGCAGGACTGCGTCCAGGAGCTGACCGCGGTCTACGAACGCCGCAGGGACGTCTTCGTGGCCGGCATGCGGGAGGCCGGGTGGCCGGTCGACGTACCCGGGTCGATCTTCGCCTGGGTGCCGATACCGCCGATGCCCGGCGGCGGGGGCTCCGTCGCGTTCGCCGACGCGCTGCTCGACCGGGCCAAGGTCGCGGTGGCGCCAGGACGTTGGTTCGGAGCGCACGGCGAGGGTTACGTGCGGGTGAGCCTGCTGGCACCGGAGGAACGGCTCCGGGAAGCCGTCGTACGACTGTCCGAATTCTGGAATTTCACAGGAGAGGGAACCCACCATGGCTGAGACGAGCGAACGCCCGGGGATCGCGGAGGATCGCGTGGCGATCGACGCTCTCGACGGAGAGATCATCGATCTGCTCGCACGACGGGCCGCCATATCCGCCCGCATCCAGCAGAGCCGCATCGACACCGGCGGCCCGCGTACGGAGCTTTCCCGGGAGATGGACATCCTCGCCCGCTACCGGGACGGGCTCGGCTCGTACGGCACGCAGGTCGCGATGAGCATTCTCAAGCTGTGCAGGGGCGCCGGCCCCCAGGAGCTGGAGGCCACCGCCGCCGCGACCGCGGGAGACCACCGGTGATACGTCATGTCGTCCTGTTCAAGTTCAAGCCCGGAATCGACTGGAGCGACCCCCGCGCCGTCGAGGCGGAACGTTCCACCGCCGAGGTGGGCGGCAAGGTGCCCGAGCTCCGTGCATGGCGCTACGGGCGCAACGTCTCCACCAGGGAGATCGCGTACGACTTCCTCGCCGAGGGGGTGATGGAGGACATGGCGGCCGTCGAGCGGTACATCGTGCATCCGTTCCATCAGGACTCGGTCCGCCGGTGGCGGGAGATCAGCGACTGGGTCATCGTCGACATCGAGGACTGAGACATGCCGATCGATGTGGACTTCCCTCTCCCCTTCGCCGCCGGGACACCGCTCCCGCACGCCGTCGAGCACGCCCGGAGACGCGGAGTGGAGTGGGCGACGGAACACCGGCTGATCCCGCCGACGGAGGCCGCGACCGGCTATTTCCTGGACATGCGGCTCGCGGACGTCGCGACGGGGTTCTGTCCGGAGGCCGAAGGACCCGACCTCGACGTGATGACCGACGTCATCACCTGGACCGCGGTCTGCGACGACTTCTTCGACGGGCCGGCCGGCGACGACCTGGAGTACGCCGCCGCCGCGGTCTCCACGCTCACCTCGGTGACCGGCACCGCCGCGCCGGACCGGGTCCCCCCGGGCATCGAGCCGCTGGCCGGAGCCACCGCCGACCTGTGGGCCCGGATGTGTGCGCCCATGTCCCCGGAGTGGCAGGCCCGGGCCGGCCACAACTGGCGGCGCTTCCTCCGGTCGTTCCTCACGGAGGCCGACGCCCGCCGCGCCCGGACCGTCCCCGACCTGGCCGGCTACCTGGCCCTGCGCAGGGAGACCATGGCGATGTACGTCTACCTGGACGCCACGGAACGCGCGGGCCGGTACGAGGTACCGGAGCGGGTCCTGAACGACCCGGTTCCGCTCCTGCTCTCCACCCTCCAGATCGACATCCTCGCGCACTGCAACGACGTGCACTCGATCGAGCACGAGGAGGCGCGCGGGGACACCCACAACCTGGTGCTGGTCCTGGAGCAGGAGAGCCGACGCCCCCGCGACGAGGTGATCGAGGAGATCCGCGGGCGGGTGCGTGAGCTGGTCGTCCGGTTCCGGCGGACCGCGGAACGGGTCCCGGAACTCTGCGACCGGCTCTCCTGCGATCCTGTCGAGCGCGACGCCACCCATCGCCATCTGGCGGCTCTCACCCGCCAGCTGCGGGTGACGTACGACTGGTCGCTCGCCACGAGGCGGTACACGGAACGGGCCGCGACGGGCCTGCGGCCGGAGTACCTCGAAGCGACCGTCGGGCGGAGCCCGGAGTACCTGGGAGCGAGCGCCGGACGGAGCGGCGCGTCCCTGTCGGACCCGATCGGAGAGGCACGTTGACCACGTACGACACCGCGTCCCCCGCCCGTACCCTCCCGGGCGGTCTCCCCCTGCTCGGGCACGCACCGTGGCTGGCCCTGCGCCCCCTGGACTTCGTGGAGCGGCTGCGCGACTGCGCCCCGGTCGCCCTCTTCAGGATCGGCACCCGGCCGGCGTACATGGTCAGCACCGGGGAGCTGATGAAGGACCTGCTGATCACCCATCAGAGCAAGTTCGAGAAGGGCGGCCCGCTCTTCGAGCAGGCCACGAAGCTCCTCGGCAACGGACTCGCCGCCTCCAACGGCGAGTTCCACCTGCGTCAGCGCCGTCTGTCGCAACCTGCGTTCCACCACAGCCGGATGGGCGGATACGCCGGAGCGGCACTCGACGCCGCCGCCCTGATCTCCGGGTCCTGGCGCGACGGCCAGGTCGTGGAACTCGGCCGCGCGCTCAACGACATGACCATGGAGATCCTCGCCAGGACGCTCTTCTCCTCGCTCTCCACCGAGGCGGCCGCGGAGATACGGCGATGTCTGCCCGCCCTGGTGGCAGGCGTGGGACGGCGGGCCTTCCTGCCAGTCGAGTTCGTCCACAGGCTCCCGCTGCCGGTCAACCGGCGCGAGGCGGAGTCCCTGCGGCGGCTCTACGAGGTGGTGGACGGCATCATCTCCGACTACCGGGCGAGCGACCTGGACCAGGACGATCTGCTGTCGACGCTGATGCTGGCGCGCGACGAGCAGACCAGTGAGGGCATGACCACCGAGCAGCTCCACGACGAGATCCGCTCGATGATGGTCGCCGGCACGGAGACCTCGGCGACCCTGCTGCTCTGGGCCTTCCAGGTCCTCGCCGCCCGGCCGGACGTCGAGCGCCGGGTGCACGCGGAGCTCGACGAGGTGCTGGGCGGCAGGCCGGTGGGCTACTCCGACCTGCCCGGACTGGTGTACCTCGGACGTGTCGTCCAGGAGCTCCTGCGGATGTATCCGACGGGCTGGATCCTCACCCGGCGGGCGACCGCGGAGGTCAGCCTCGGTGGCCATCGCATACCCGAGGGCGCGGACGTGTTCTTCAGCCCGTACGCCCTCCACCGCGACCCGGCGGTCTTCCCCGACCCCGGCAGGTTCGACCCGGACCGCTGGCTTCCCGAACGGGCCGCGTCGGTCCCCCGTCACGCCTATCTGCCGTTCGGGGCCGGTGTGCGCAAATGCATCGGCGAGTCCCTCGCCTATGCCGAGATCACCCTGATCCTCGCCTCGCTCATGGGCCGTTGGCGGATGAGGTCCGTGACGGGACGGCCGCCCCGACCGGTCGCGGGTTCGACGCTGCGGCCCAAGGAGTCGCTCATGCGCGTGGAACGGCGTCACCGGTGAACCCGGGGGACGTACGCGTGCCGGCGAGCGCCGGCGGGACGGCGAGCGCCCGCGCGCACGGGGACACACCGGCGCGTGAAGAGCTGCGGGCGATGCTCGAGGAGGTCGAGGGCTGCCTGCGCGCGTTCCTCGCGCGGGAGAGGTTCCGCTGGTCACGGCCGGACGGCAGGGGCGCGGAGCCGGCTCTGGCGGTCTCCGAACTGGTCGACGCGGGCGGAAAGCGGCTGCGCCCGAGGTTCCTCCTGAGCGGCTACCTCGCCGCGGGCGGAGAGGCCGGGGACGTGCCCGTCAGGGCCGCCACGGCGCTGGAGCTCCTGCATGTCGCGGCGCTCGTCCACGACGACGTGATGGACGACGCGGACCGCCGCCGCGGCCGGCCGACGGTGCACGCCCGGCACGCGGGGATCCACCGGGACATGGGGTGGTTCGGCGAACCGAGGCGCTACGGCGAGGCGATGGCGATCCTCGCCGGGAATCTGGCCTGGGCGTACGCCGACCACCTCATGGCCGGTACCTCCCGGGCGGTCGCCGGGGAGTGGTTCGACCTCAAGGCCGAACTGATCGCCGGTCAGGCCATGGACGTGACCGGCGCGGCCGAGCTGACGCCGGACCCCGAACTCGCCCGGCACATCGCGCTGCTCAAATCGGGCCGCTACACCGTCCACCGTCCGCTGGCCCTCGGTGCGCTCCTCGCCGGGCGTGCCGATCTCGCGGCCGCGTTCCAGCCGTACGGGGAGGCGCTCGGGGAAGCCTTCCAGCTGCGGGACGATCTCATCGACGCCTTCGGTGACGGGGTGGTGAGCGGCAAGCCGGTGCGCCAGGACTTCGGGCGCGGCAAGATGACGCTGCTGCTCGCGCTGGCGATGCGGTCGGACGGGCGGATCCGCGGGCTGGTCGAGCGGGGTGAGGCCGAGCTGCTGCACGAGCGGCTCTCCGGCACCGCCGTGCACGCGCGGGTCGAGGCTCGGATCGACCGGCTCGTGGAACGGGCCTGCGATTCCCTCGACGGCGCCGACCTCACCCCGGAGTGGCGTCGCGAACTGATCGCCACGGCGTCGTCGGCCGCCTACCGGGAGAGGTGAGACGCGCCCTAGACCTTGCTCTTGAGCTTCATGTCCTCTGCGTCCTGTTTCACCTGCGCCGCGATCCTGGCGCGGATCGCCTGCTTCTTGTCCGGTCCCAACGTGGTGCTCTGCTCGAACTCCTCCCGACTGGAAGGATGCAGGGGATGGGACCGGTGACGGAAGTCGTCATCCGTCGCTCCGGTCCCGTCCGCGGCACGGCCGGGGGCGAAATAGTGACCAATAGCATCATTGATCAGCACCTGGTCGTCGGCCCCGAAGCGGCCCGCCCATGTGGGGTCGGGGACCTCCCGGTCGTTCTCCCTGGCCTCGCGAAGGAACCCCCGTCCGTACTGGGGACCGAAGACCGCTTCCAGTTTTCCGCCGCGTTCCCAGCCCTTGGACGGGTAGTCCTCCACCTTGGTGTCGTTGTCCACCCCCTGCGCCGAGCCCGCCCCCGGCCTCGGGGATATGTCGATGGACAGGGTCTTGATTCCCGCGAAGGCGAACTGATCGGTGACTCCGCTGCGCATCCCCACCGCGCCGAGGATCGTGAAGTTCTCGTTGAGGAAGCTCAACAGCGCGAGCTGGCTGCGGCGGTCCCTCGTCTCGGGCCACCGGTCGTGGACCGCAACGGCAACACCATCGTGACCCTGCGCGGTGACGGCGCTGGCCCGCAGTCGTACGAGTCCGCGGTGAAGAAGGCGTACACGGCCGTGTCCTGGAACGCCCCGACCTCCGAGCTGGTCAAGCGCCTCGCGAACGCCCCCACGCTGAAGGCATCCTGGGCGCCCTCTTCCTGGGTGGCGGCGCCCCGGTGACCGCCGGCGGCACCCCGATCACGGGCATCGGCGTCGCGGGCGCCCCCTCCGGCGACCTCGACGAGAAGTTCGCCCGGGCCGGCGTCGCCGAGCTCAACCACTGATCGCGTTCCTGCCGCCGGCCGGTGACACCGAGCGCGGGGCCTGCCCCGAGGGGTGGGCCCCGCGCTCATCGCGCGTCCGGGACCGCCGCCACCGCCGCCTCGGCGATCCGCACTGCCTCCTGCTCGCAAGTGTCGGCCGGATGCGGATCGCCGCCGAGGACGACGCGGACGGTGAGGTTCGCCCTGCGGACGAACAGCTCGCAGGTGGTGTTCCAGCTGCCGTCTTTCGGGAGCCAGTACGCCTCGTCGGCGAAGGCGAGGCCTGTCGCGGGGCGTCCGTCCCGCGCGTTCTTTGCGAACTCCCCCGCCTGGACCCGCGTGGCGTTCTCCGAGGTGCCCACGGAGCGGCGCAGGCGCCATTGGACGTCGGCGTGGGAGGTGACGTCCCAGCCGCCCTGGAGGTAGTCGTTCCGCTCGTACCAGGAGCAGCTGGTCTCGGCCGTCGAGGTGCTGTCGTTGGTGTTGTCCCGGTCCTTCCGGCGCTCCGGCAGCGGGAGCCCCTTCGTCGCCTCGGCGCAGTTCGGCATCGTCAGGTACCGGTCCGGCGGCCCAGCGTCCTCATCCTCCTGGACGTACCACCAGACCCCCGCGCCGCCGAGCACGCACAGGGCGGCCGTCGCCGCAACCAGCGTCCGGCGGCCCTTGCGGCGCGGGGCGGGGGCGGACAGTTCGGTGATGACGGCGGTGGCCGACGGGGGCGGGACCGCCGCCGGCCCCCGGCCGGGGCCCCCGGCGAGGAGCCCGTCGATCTCCGCCCGCTGCTCCGCGATCGCCGCGTGGACCGTCGGCGGCCAGTGCCGGGTGACGGGCGCCGCCGGGCCCAGGGCGGCGAGGAGCCGCGCGGGGGCCGGCCGGGCCGCCGGGTCCTTGGCCAGGCAGGCGGCGACGAGGCCGCGCAGTTCCGCCGGTACGGCGTCGAGCGCGAGCTCGGCGTGCACGACGGCGTACAGCTCCTGAAGGGTCGAGGGCCCGGCGAACGGGCTCCTCCCCGTCGCGGCCAGGATCAGGACTGAACCGAGCGAGAACACGTCGCTCGCCGCGGTGAGCTCCCGGCCCTCCGCCTGCTCGGGCGACATGAACGCGGGCGAGCCGACCACCAGGCCCGTCCCGGTCAGCTCGGTGAGGTTCCCGCCCTCGGCGGCCCGCGCGATGCCGAAGTCGATGACCCGCACCCCGTCCTCCGCGAGCAGCACGTTCTCCGGCTTCAGGTCGCGGTGGATCAGCCCGGCCCGGTGGATCTCATCCAGCGCCGTCGCCAGGCCCACGGCGAGCCGCCGCACGCTCTCGGCGGGCAGCGGGCCCGAGCGGGCCACGGCCGCGCCGAGCGAGGGGCCGGCCACGAACACGGACGCGAGCCAGGGCACGGCCGCCTCCGTGTCGGAGTCCAGGACGGCCGCCGTGCAGGCCCCGGAGACCCGCCGCGACGCCTCGGCCTCGCGCCGGAACCGGGCGCGGAACCCCTCGTCGGCCGCGAGCCTGGCGTGCACCTGCTTTACGGCGGCGAGCCGCCCGTCCGGGGCGACGCCGAGGAACACCCGCCCCATGCCGCCCCGGCCCAGCTCGGCGAGGAGCCGGTACGGGCCGGTCCGCTGCGGGTCCGCGAGACCGAGCGGGCGGCTCACCGGGCCTTCACCGCTTCCATGGTCTGCCGCCCGACGTCCCGGACGACGGCCTCGCAGCGGCCCACGGGAAGGGAGGGGCCCTGGACCACGATGTAGACCACCAGGTTCACGTCCCGGCCGCGGAGGACGCAGTACCGGCCGTCAGGCTTCTCCCAGGCGGCCTCCTCGACGAATCCGGGTGAGGGATCGCGCGGGGTGATGCCGCGCCGGTAGAACCCCTCGTACCGCTCCTTCGCCCGCTCGGCGCCGGTCCGGCCACCGGCGCTGTCGTACTGGTCCCACTCGGTGACGATCCGGTCGCCGGCGCGGGTGATCCACGTGCACTGGGAGAACCGTTGTCCGTCGTTGTACGGGGTGACGCGGTTCGGGCTGTCCAGGGTGGGCCGCGGGGCGAACCCGGCGGGCGTCCTCACCTGCCCGAACACGTCGGCGCACGCGGGCAGCGCGCCCGTGTACCGGTCGGCGACCTCGCTCAGCGGCACGTTTCCCGGCGTCGGCACGGGCTCCGGCACCACCATGTAGTACAGGTCCGCAGCCCAGCCCGTCGCCGCGCCCACCGCGCCCGCGACCACGAGGACCCCGGCGGCGACGGCAGCGGCGACCGGCCCCCGCCGACGCCGGGGAGCCAGCCCGGGCGGGGACGCGGGGACGGGGACGGGAGGGGGAGCGGCGGCCGGGGCCGAGCGGAGCAGCCGGTCGACCTCGGCCCGCTGGGCCGCGATCCGGGCGTGCACGGCCTCCGGCCAGGGACGGGCGGCACCGGGCACGGCCCCGAGGAAGGTCGTCACGGCCTGCGGGGTGGGCCGCAGGGCCGGGTCCTTGGCGAGGCAGGCGCCGATCAGCCCCCGCAGGCCCGGCGGCACGGCCGTCAGGTCGGGCTCCTCGTGGACGACGGCGTGCAGGACCGAGGGGACCGAGTCGCCGTCGAAGGGCGGCTTCCCCGAGCAGGCCACGGCCAGGGTGGCGCCGAGGGCGAATATGTCCGCGGCGGGCCCCGGGTCCCCGCCCGCCATCTGCTCGGGGGCCATGAAGGCGGGGGAGCCGATGAGGGCGCCGGTGTGGGTGATCCGGGTCGCGGCCTCGGCGGCCCGCGCGATGCCGAAGTCGATGACCCGGACGCCGTCCTCGGTGAGCAGGACGTTCGACGGCTTCAGGTCCCGGTGGACGAGCCCGGCCCGGTGGACGTCGGCCAGAGCCCGGGCGAGCCCGGCGGCGAGCCGCCGCACCGTCTCCTCGGGCAGCACGCCGCCCGCCTCCAGGGCCTCGCTCAGGGTAGGCCCGGGCAGGAACAGGGAGGCGAGCCAGGGCGCGGCGGCGTCCGGATCGGCGTCGACCACCGGTGCCGTGTAGGCCCCGGAGACCCGCCGTGAGGCGTCCACCTCGCGCCGGAACCGGGCGCGGAACCCCTCGTCCTCGGCGAGGTCGGCGTGCACGCGCTTGACGGCGACGAGCCGCCCGTCCGCCGCCGCCCCCAGAAGGACCCGGCCCATGCCGCCCTGCCCGAGCAGGGCAACCGTCCGGAACGGCCCGACGTGTGTCGGGTCGTCGGGTCCCACTACCTGCATTGCCGCCGCCTCCCCCGAGGAGCCTTCCGGGAGAGGGGTCTCCCGAAACTAGAACATGATCCTGGATTCATGGGGGTCCCGGCCGACGGGACACCCTCACACTGCCGGACGCGGCCCAGGACCTGTGATCCTGGGGGAGACCCCGTGCCGGACGCCGCGCCCTGTCCGACCCCGATCCGCCGGACAGGCCCCGCTCAGGCAAACACGACTCCATCGCTATCACGCACCAGCTCGTAAGACGGTGTCTCAGGTGGTGATCTTGGTGAGCTTCTTGTAGCAGGTCATGACTGCGGCGAGCCCGAGAAAGGCGAGGAAGTGGCTGCCCTTTCGCTCGTAGCGGATGGTCAGGCGGCGGTACCCGAAGAGCCAGGAGATCGATCTCTCGATCTTCCATCGGTGCCTTCCGAGGCGTTCGGAAGACTCCACGCCCGGCCGGGCGATCCGTGGAGTGATGTTGCGTTCGCGCAGCCACGCCAGGTTGCCGGCCGAGTGGTACGCCTTGTCGGCGCGAACCTTGTCGGGACGTCGCCGCCGAGGGCCGCGGCGCGAGCGGACAGGGCTCGCGGCGCCGGCGCCAAGGACAAGCTGACCACGACCGGCAGAGTCCTGGCCACCGTGCTCTACCTGCGCAAAATCGGCACCCGAGACCTGATCGCCCAACTCTTCGGAGTCAACGCCGGCACCATCACCAGAGCCGTTCACCAAGTCCAGCCCCTCCTGGCCGAGCACGGCCACACTGTCCCACCCTCGACAGCCAGGTTCCGCACATCCGAAGACGTCACCGCGTACATCACCAACAACAGCCCCATGGAAATCAAGTCAGCATGTTGGTTCTCTGCGAGCCCTAACTACTCCCCGTCCGTCGCGAGGCGGTACGCCGAGAGGTGGCGCGTCAGCGACGGCAGGCGGCCATGATGGCCAGCAGGACGAGCGCGATGGCCGCGAGCTGGAGGCACGCGCGGGCTCCGCCCCGGCCACGTCTGCGGCTCTCGACCTGACCACCGGGGGGCGTCCCGGGGTGCTTCCCGGCGTAGTGCTCGATCTGCTGGCGCAGTCCCTCGGACTCTCCCAGCCAGGGCGTCTTGAAGCTGCAATCGCCGCACCAGTAGCGGTAGACCACGTGGACTCCTCGTTTGCCGTCGGTGTGCCCTGGACCCACGACAGTGACCTTCGTCATGTACAGCGAACAGGACATAGAACCGGCCATCTGTGACCGGCGGTCAGTGGCCGTCGGTAGGCTCACCGCCGTCCGTACTGCCGAGTAGGGAGTTACTCCGTGACCGATGACCTCGGCACGCTGTTGCGCACGCTGCGCGATGCGGCGCAACTGACGCAGGAACAGGTCGCCGAGCAGTCCGGGGTCAGCGTGCGTACCATCCGCCGGCTGGAGAGCGGCAGTTCCACGAACCACCGGATGGGCACGATCAATCTGCTTGCTGACGCCCTTGAACTCGGCGAGGAGGACCGTCGCCGCCTGGCGGCCGCGATCGCCCGACCGCGCGGCGAGTCGGCGCCCCAGACAGACGGATCCATGCGCCGCTCCGAGTCCGCATCCCACGGTGAGTCCGGAAACCGGCCTCCGCAGGACCCCGATCGCGTACCCGGACGCGCTTCCGGGGTGTTTGCCTCCATCGCCGAACCAGGCCGGCCGCCAGGCGAAGGGCTGCCAGGACCCGCGGCTTCCGCGACTGCGTCAGCGGCTCCCGCCCCGTCCCCCGTACACCCCGCACTCGCCGACGCCGTACGAGAGCTCGCTATGGAGGTCCGGCGCCGCTGGCGTCGCGAGGAGGGCCAGCGCCGGGTCCACGACCCGTTGCCTCTTCCCGTCCGGTGGAAGCCGGCACCTGCCGGCCTGACCGACCGACCGGAGAACGTCCAGCGCCTCGGCCCGGGGGAGGCACTCCGGCAGGTGGACCTGAACGGCGATCTGAGCAGCGTCGCCCACGTCTATCGCAGGATCCCTTCGGGACGACTGACGATCCTCGGCCGGGCCGGCTCCGGGAAATCCGTCCTCACGATCAGATTCACCCTGGACCTCCTGGAGGCACCGGCCACACACGGCCGCGTACCGGTCATCTTCAGCATCAGCTCCTGGGACCCGACCACCACCGCACTGCGGGACTGGCTGATCGGCCGCCTGCTGCGCGACCACCCGCATCTGGCCCGCCGCGGCCCCTACGGGACGACGCTCGCCGCATCCCTCGTCGACGCCGACCTTGTCCTCCCCGTCCTGGACGGTTTCGACGAGATTGCCGAGGGCCTGCGGGCGTCGGCCCTGGACGCGCTCAACACCACCTCGTCACCACTCGTTCTCACCAGCCGCCGTGACGAGTTCGCCCAAGCCGTCCAGGCGGCACATGCGCCCCTCGTCTGGGCGGCGGCCATCGAACTCGTCGACCTCACTCCGGATGACCTCGCCGGATACCTGCCCCGTACCGTCCGGACGATCGCAGGCGACACACACGTCATGGCAGGCGCGGGCGGTACCGGGGATGTCTGGGACACGGTCCTCGAAGAACTGCGCACACGGGGCACCCCCGCGGGCGCGAACCTCGCCACGGTACTGACCACCCCGCTCATGGTTGTCCTCGCCCGCACGCTCTACAGCGAGATGCCGGGCCAGGATCCCTCCGAACTCCTCGACGCCGCCCGTTTCCCCACGGTGAAGGCGCTGGAGGAACACCTGCTGGCCGGCTTCGTGGCCGCCGTCTACCGGCACCGCGCCCCCGAACGGGACGCCGAGGGCCGGCGGCCCAGGAGCCCGGACTGGGACTCCGCGCGTGCCGAGCGCTGGCTCGGCTACCTCGCCCACCACCTGGTCCGTCTCGACCGCGACCGGCACGACCTCGCCTGGTGGCAGGTCGGCGACTCACTGTCCCGTTCGACCCGCACCCTCGCCATCGTCCTGGTCACCGCTCTGAGCGTCGCCCTGGCCGACTGGTTGATCGGCCTGCTGCTCACTCCGCTCGGGATCGGCGAACTCATGTTGCAGGGCGCTCTCATGGGCCCGGTGGCGGGACTCGCCTTCGGATCCGTCTATGCGCTCATGGACAGGTCCGGGCTCCGGACGGACTTTGAACCGGCTCGTGTCCGAGTGACGCTGCGGGCTGCCCACGACCGGCTCGGCCGCAGTCCCCTGCGTACCTTCCTCGTCCGATTCGGACACGGTCTGTTCGGTGGGAGCGTCATGGGCATCGGCTGTGCCTGCGCGCTCGCCCTTGAGCGCTCGTTGTACTCGGGGATCCCGCTCGCGGAGCCCCGGGTCATCGAAGGCACCGTGATCAACATGATGTTCCTGGGGCTGACCTTCGGCTCGGCCGCCGGGCTCGTCTTCGGGCTCGTTGCCGCACTCGAGGCACCTGTGGACGTCACGGCCGCGGCCACCCCGGTCAGCATGCTGGCGTCCAACCGCACGACGGTGGGCCGTCAGTTCCTCGTCCTGGCCACCGGGCTCACAGCGGTCATCGCCTTTGGCGGGTACCTGCTTGTTCTGCTGCTCCAAGGCTCACTGGGCCGGCTCAACTGGGGAATGCCGGACAGCCTGTTCATAGGGACGATCGGTGGACTCGGGGGCGGGGCGTCTTACGTGCTCGCTTTCACCGCATGGGGGCAGTGGTTCGTGTTCGCCCGACTCTGGCTGCCGCTGACCGGCAGGCTCCCCTGGGATCTCGTCGCCTTCCTGGAGGACGCCTACCTTCGCGGAGTACTACGGCAGACCGGCGCCGTGTACCAGTTCCGACACGTCCGGTTGCAGCATCACCTCGGGAGCGCGTTCCGCCGACAGGACACCGCCTTCGCACCGGTCCCCCTTCCCTCCCCACGGACCGGCGCCGACGCCTCCTGACCACGGGCGTGCGACGCCGGACGACCGTCGGGCCGATCGGTCGGGGCAGGGATGGCCCACTCCGGTGAATGCCGGTCATATATGGCCGGTGGCACGGCCTGTCCGTCGAACGTCACGGGACCCCAACATCAGGGCGTCCGGTCCGCCGCATCTCACCTGCCGCAGGCACACCCCTCGATGAAGGGTTCCCGATGATGTCCCTCCGCCGCACCGCCGTGGGCGCCGCCCTCACGCTTGCCGCCCTGACGGGCGCCGCCGCGGCGCACGCCGACACCCTGAGGACCGCGCCCGCGGTCACCGCCCCCGCTGCCGTCGCCGCTCTCCCCGTCTTCACCGACGGGCACGGGCTGACCGTGCTCCCCGGGGCCACCGAGGTGCACAGTCCCACCGACTTCACGCTCACCGTCACCACGGAGCAGCTCTCGGGGCAGCACAAGATCCGCATTCTCCTTCCTGCCGGGTATGACGCCGCCCCCGAACGGCGATGGCCGGTCACCTACTTCCTGCACGGCGGCGGCGGCACCGTCGACGACGTCGCGGCCGCCCCGGCACTCCACTCCGACTCGATGATCACCGTGGTGCCGGACGGCGGGTTGAAGGGCTGGTACGCCGACTGGCAGATGCAGAACACCGCCGAAGGCGCCGCGAACTGGGAGACCTTCCACCTCACCCAGGTCGTCCCGTTCATCGACGCCAACCTCCGTACCCGCACCGACCGGGACCACCGGGCCGTCGTCGGACTGTCCATGGGCGGCTACGGCTCCCTCCACTACGCCGAGGTCCGCCCCGACCTGTTCGGTCAGGTCGGCGCGCTCTCCGGAGGAATCGACTTCGGCATGCCGCAGGTCCGCGCCGCCGTCCTGGCCACCGAGCTCAACCTCACCGGTGCCTGGTGCGCCGTGAGCAGTTCCTCCAGCACGTCCGGCTCCGGCAAGTGCACCGGCTACGGTCCCTACGTCGACAGCGACGCCATCTTCGGCTCCCCGTACCCGGTCTTCAACGCTGACCGCGTGTGGAAGGCCGTGGATCCGGCCGCGCCTGCCAACCTCGCCAAGCTGTCCCGCACCGGCATCACCCTCTACACCGGCAACAACGACGTCATCGACCTGCACACAGAGGCGGCCTCCAAGACCGTCAAGGCCCGCCTCGACCAGCTCGGCATCCCCAGCCGCCTCGTCAACTACGGCAACGGCGCCTCATTGGCCCCGAGCTGCAACGGCGGCCACAACTACGGTTGCTGGGCCCCGGCATTCGCCGACTACGTGCCGCGCCTCGAAGCCGCCTTCGCCGCGGCGGGCTGACGCACGGCCCAGGCCCCCCAGGGCCCGCACACACCGCACTGCATCGCACTCACAGGCACCACCTGCTCCCCTTCTCCCTCTGTTCGGAGGAATGATCATGGCCGAATCGCCCCCCGCGGGCCGCCGACCCCACGTCTCGCGCCGTACCGTCCTCAGGGCCGGCGGCGGCCTCGCTCTGGGCGCAGGCGTGGCCGCCGTCGCCCCGGCCACCCCCGCCTGGGCCGCACAGCGCGGCACCCCCCTGTGCGACGAGCCCGGGGACTCGGCCGCCGCCCAGGGGATCGGCTCCAGTGACCTCGCCATCCCGTACTACCGCGAACACGACGGCACCTGGGGCTACGTTTTCGGCGACACATGGTCTGGTATGCAGCAGTACGGCGACTACCTCGGCTCGCCGCTGATGCTCTGCCAGGGCGGGTTCGACGCCTCCGGCGTGACCCCCATCTCGTTCACCTGGGCACTGCCCACGGGCGGCCAGGCCCGGCAACTGTTCGACTACCGGACCAACGCGGACAACGGGTTCGGCTTCGAGGTGAGCCGCATCCCCAACGATTGCATCGAGTTCGGCGGACGCACGTACATCCAGTACACCTCGGTCGGCACATGGGAGCCGCCCGCGGGCTACGACGGCTCGGTGATGTCCGGCGTCGCCTACTCGGACGACCACGGCGTCACCTGGCACGACTACCCGTACCACTGGGCGGGTGACATGCAGGGCGTGAACCAGTCCATGTACGGGATGTGGTCCTTCGCGGGCATCGACCCCGACGGCTGGCTGTACATCTTCTCCAAGCGCTGGAACGGGACCCACCGCAACACCGCCGACGGCGGGGCCATCCAACTCTTCCGAGTCCGCCCCGACGACTTCCGGGCGGGTAACTTCGGCGCCCAACAAAACTGGGCACATCACGAAGGACGCTGGCAGTGGACCAACGCCGTCGGGCCCTCGCCGATCCTGACCGGCAACCACATCGGTGAGTTCTCGGTCAAGCGGATCGGCGGCCGGTACTGCATGAGCTACTTCGACGTCACCGACTACTCCATCAGCACCCGGTCCGCGTCGCGTCCCGACGCAGTGTGGACCGCGCCCAAGCCGCAGATCGTCGGCGACAACCGCTGGCCGGCGAACCACTGGGGCAAGCCGCAGATCCCGTACCTGTACGGCGGCTACATCCACCCGGGCAGCGCGAGTGCGACCTCCTTGACGCTCATCGTCTCCCAGTGGCCCGGCGTCCTGCACCAACCGCCCTACCGGGTCCTGCAAATCGACGGCATCAACCCCTAGCCGCGCCCTATGGCACCGCGGTGGGGCCTCAGCCGTGACCCACATTGCATCGATCGACACGCCGACAGACAGGAAGCACGCATGTTCCGACGACTCAGCACACTCACCATGACCCTGGCACTCACGGGGACCCTCGGCGCCGGCACCGCAGCCGGCACCGCGCCGGAGGACCGTGTTTCCGGCAAGCGCGTATACAACGGCATGCAGATCGCCTTCAACCCGGACATGCCCGACGCCTTCTGCACCGTGGGAGCGGTCGGCAAGGACGACTACGGGCGGAAGATCGCCATATCTGCAGGCCACTGCATCAACGACCCGCGCTACGCGGACCGCGAGATCCACGAGAACATCGCCCCTGTCTACCACCGGCAGGACACCGCAGCCGGCCCGATCGGGTACGTGCGCTATTTCAAGGACCCCGAGGGTTCGATGACTGGACACCTGACCAAGGACTACATGATCATCGAACTGGTCGACGGCGTGGCACTCTCATCACAGGGGCCGCATCTGAAGCAGACCGACGAATTGGAAGTCCCCGGCGGCAAGGCCAGCCCGAACGCCTTGTCGCCCGCCCGCGACGACGAGCGTCTCCTCGGCGCCGCTCTGTTCAACAACAACGAACTCGTGGTGTCCGGACAACTGGGTGTCTGGTATGGGCGGATCACCAACAGCAGCAGCGGCGTCTACCAGTCGCACGCCAAGCACAAGGGCGGCGACTCCGGCGGCCCGGCTATCTGGCACGTACCGGGCACCCCGTACCCCTCCGAGGCCAACGGATTCCAGGCGGAGGGCCCCTGGGCGGGCATAACCAAGGGCCTCATCCTCGGCATCCCCCCCTACGTGTACACCAGCTCGGCCAACATCCTCGCCGACCTGCGCGCCCGTGACACCGCCGATCCCGCCGACGTCTACGGCTCGGGCTTCGAGGTGACAAGTAATCCGTAGAGCAGCACGTTCTTACGGGCGCCCACACGAGGAAGAGGGCCGGCGACATCGGCCGACGCGACCCGGTCGGGTGAACTTTTGCGACGGCTGGTGAACTGGTACGTCAGACGATGACACGCACTCGCTTCCAGCGGCGCTCGCCACACGCCGGCCATCACAGCAGATGGCCGGACGGTCACGCTGGACAAACGATCAGCAAGCCGGCGCCGGCTCGCGGTGGTCGGGCCACCTGAGGTGGGCAACATGTCGTGCTGGCCTGTACGCACTTCGGGAGATCGCAGCATGACCCTCCCGTGATCCGCTCCCACATCGCCGACGGAGGCCCCACGCCGCCGTGTAATGGGAGCGCCACTGGGCAGCGGGGTCCGTTCTTCCGTTTCAACCTCGCGCAGCTCTGGGGCCTCATCGGCGCTCTGGTGGGCGTCGCGCTGAACTGGGTCGGGCGCAGACGTGAAGGGCGGCACGGCCATCGTGCTGCTGATGCCAATGCGTCTACGCGGTTCGACGCGCGACGTGTCCTCTTAGGCAAGCCCTGACCGTCCATCGCCCGCGACACTTTCGATTACTGACACAGGGGGAGTCTTGAACACTCGTACGGTATTCGCCGTCCTCTCCAGCACCGCCACCGCAATCGCACTTACCGGATGCTCCGGCACCCAGGAGCTGTCTTATGGTGCCAAGGTGAAGAAGGACAACCTGGAGGTCAGCGTGTTGCGCGTGGTCGCCGGGACCTCCGGCGACCTGTCCGTTCTCAAGGATGCAGCCAAATATCAAGGCCGTACGCCGTACTACGTCCATTACCGTGTGACCAAGACCGACGTCGGCGATGTGAACGGACCCTCCTTCGACGTCACGGCGGACGGTGCCCTGATGACCCAGCTGAACATCATGAGCGCCTTCCCGGAACCCATCGTGGGCACGGACGGGAAACTCAGCTACAAGGACGCCCCGAAGTTCGACAAGTGCCTCGACGAACACAACTCCAACGAGTTCAAGCAAGCCGCGGCCGGCGAGAGTTACGAGGCATGCGCGGTCTACCTCTCCGCCTCGGGCTCTAACGCGGCGCCCGAGAAGGTCGAGTGGGTAAAGGGCGGACTGCTGCGGCGCAGCGACGACCAGGCATTCGCCGTCTGGAAATGAGCCCACCCGCCGTCCCCGGCGTCCCCGGCGTCTTTCGCGGCCCCGGTGACGGAATCGGGACTGTAAATCGTTCGGTGTAACTCCCGATCATGGAGGATGCACTGATGACCAGTGAGCTTCTTCAGCACTCATTCCACGGGGTGAATGGTTCCCTGAGGTTGACCACTCTCTGATCTGCGGTAGCGCTCATCGCCAGCGGACACAGCCGTCACCCGATCGGTGGCCACTCTGAAAAGGCTCACTGGGCCGAACTCTGCGACGACCTGGACCAGTTCCGGCAAGGTAGTACGCCCCCCAGCAGCCACACCGCCACTGTCCTGGCCTGGGCCGCAGTTACGCAGGGAGACCACCTTCACAGCCCTCTCCGGTGCCAACCAGCCCCTGTTTGTGACAACTAAAATCAGCAGTCGCAACGTTGTGACCAGGATTGCTAGTTGGCACCGGGCAACAATCGTGACCTGCACTGGCGCCAACTGACGTCAGCGGCTGGAAGGCAGAATCGGCGAGATAGTTGGCACTTTGGTACAGCACAGGTCCCGAGACATGTCTCCGCAACGAGTAATCCGGTGCCCCCACAGGCTCGGCTCCAGTGCGGCGCCACGAACGCCTGCCGCCAATGCCTCTCGGCGTAGAGCACGAACAGCACCTTTGACGGCACAGCCGGTCCCGACCCACTAAGTCACAGGTTCGCCCGCATGGCGTCGATGCAGGCGGCTCGGGCCGCCGTCGACTGGTCTCGGGCGTATGCCTGTCCGAGATTCATGCCGCTGTCCGCTTCGATGGGCGGCTGCCGCCACGCCTCGCTCATGTGGACTCCGGCCTCGGCTCGGGCCGCCGAGACGAACGCGGCGTACGGTTCGGCGACCGCGGAGGCCTCAATCTGGAGCCAGGCGTGGTGGAAGGCCATGCGAGCGAGCAGGGAGCTGACCTGGTCGGTGAGGTCCCGGCGTGCCTCCGGGGAGTTGTGGCGTCGCCGAATGCGGTACGGCATCTCAAGGTATTCCTCGACCGCCGTCAGCGCTTCGGCGAAGGTCTTGGCCCGGCGCTCCCGGCGGGCCGCCCGCTGGTTGAGCGCATAGGTGGCGTACACGCCCACCAGCGCGACGGCCGGGACGATCAGAGCAGTGGTCTGCGCCCACGACCAGCCACTCGCCTGCGCCGCGGCCGAGACGATCCGGATCGGACCCACGAGCCACCCCCCGGTATGCCGTGCGGTGCGTCCTCGACGATCCACTCGCCCCCGTCGTGTCCGCCCGTGCGACGCCAGTAGTGCTCGAGGAACAGGTGCCTGCGCACGATCTCAATGAGGTCGAGGAGGCCCTTCTCGCTGGTCCACCGGCGCTCCTGGGGATCGTACGGGTACCACAGGCAAAGCGCATCGTCCGTGTCGAAGCGGTGCTTCGACGGAGCCCCGGGCTTGGCGTGAACGCGGGGGAAGTCCTGCGGGAGCTGGCCGTATGTGGCGTATGGCGGCTCCGCGAAGAAGCGGATGGTTACCGTGAGGGGCTCCGGTTCGCCAATGACGTCAAGACCTTGAAGTCGGTAGGTCAGACAGCCGGGTTTGTACCGGTGCGTCAGGTCGTGGCCGAATCTGCGTTTGGCGTCCCTCTCGAGCGGAGCCCACCAAACGGGCTGCAGGCCGTACCAGAAACCCATTTCAGGGAGCCCAAGCACGGGTGGGCGTCACGCTGGGGGCGACGAGTCCCGGTCCGAAGCCCGTCATGCCGATGGCGGAGAGGCGGAGCCGGGCCTGTTCTTCGTCAGTGGCGTCCACATCAGGGACGATGTCGGGCAACACACGGCTGAGGGCGTGTTGAGCGCTGAGCGGCCTCCCCTCGGTCTCATGCTCTTTGGCGAGGGCCACGTCATCCCTGGCCGTGCGAAGACGCCGACGGGCCTCGGCCATGGGCATGTTGAGCGGGATCGGGCCCGCGACGCCAGCCGGATCCGGGGTCGGCCCGTCCCCCAGCACGTCGTACGCGTGCGTGAAGAAGGCCGAGAGAGCGTCGATCAGCGCCATCGGCTCGTCGATGCAGTCGAGTGCGAGCGCCTTGATGTTCCACGAGCAGAGCGGCTTGCTGTGCGTCTTGTTCCAGTGTTTGAGCAGTCGCACGGCACGTGCGAACACACGGTCGGTCTTGTCCAGCGCGTCCAGCACGAGTCGGGTGTGCGTGAGAGGATCCGCCCGGTCCCACCGGGCGGATATCTCCATGTTAGGGATGTACAGCCCCTTGCCCGAGGGGTGCGGGATCGCCGTCATCACATCGGCCGTGAAGTCGGGCTGCCCGAGCGTGACGGGCTCGCCGAAGCGGACCAGCACGGCCCGGCGTCTGCCTTCGACCGTGACAGTCAGCTTCTTGAACTCCTCGGAGAGGTCCTCCCTGATGGCCTGACGGGCGCGCTCCATGAGAGGCAAAGCGTCACTCTGACCAGGCCCGTAGCCATCGGCCTCCCCGCTGGACAGCTTCGCACCGAGGTCGACGTCGGTAAGTGGCGTGTTGGCGTCGCCGTGAGCGACGCTCCCGTTGAAATAAATAGTCGAGCCCGGGAAGGCTCGGCGCATGGAGCCGGCGAGGAGCCGTCTTCGTCGTTTGGCCTCGTCGAGTTCGTCATCGGTCACCTCGATGGCGTGGCGAGCACACTCGAGCAGTTGCCCCAAAGTCTTCTGGTTCACCGGTAGTTCCTCCTTCTCACCCCGTTATCCCCACTTACAACGTCCCTGCACCTTCGTGAGGCATATGCATGGCGGAGCCCCGCATGAGCCGAGCGGGCCCGGGGGAGGGTCATCTGGCCCTCCCCCGGCGAGGGGCGCGGACCCAGACTGGGACTGGATACCTGAGGAGGCTCTCCGATGCGCACTTCGCCTGTCTCGAGCTACACCGTCAGCGACGTCATGACCCACACCGCCATCGCGATCGGCCGGGACGCGCCCTACAAGGAGATCGTCACCCTGATGGACCAGTGGAAGGTGAGCGCCCTCCCGGTTCTGGAAGGGGAGGGACGTGTCGTGGGGGTCGTCTCGGAGGCCGATCTGCTGCCCAAGGAGGAGTTCCGGGGCGGGGAAGCTCGTCCGGACGAGTTCGCGGAGGCCGCCAAGGCCGGAGCCGTTCGGGCCGGGGAGCTCATGTCCAGCCCCGCCGTAACCGTGCACGCGGATGCCACACTCGCCGAAGCCGCCCGGATCATGGCCCGGCGGAAGGTGAAGCGGCTGCCCGTGGTGAACGACATCGGGATGCTGGAGGGCGTCGTCAGTCGGAGCGACCTGCTCAAGGTGTTCCTGCGGAAGGACGACGAGATCGAGGCGGAGATCCGCCGTACGGTGCTCGGGGGGCCAGCCGCCCTCATCGATCTGGACGTCGCCGTGGTGGAGGGTGTGGTCACCCTGCGGGGCGCGCTGGCCGACCGGTCGCTCGTGCCGCTGCTGGCCCGCGCCGTGCGGGCCGTGGAGGGCGTCGTCGACGTCCGGATGGAGCTCGGCTCCCATGACGACGGCTCATGACGGACAATCCTTGTGGGGGCGGGTAGCCACCCATCGACCACAGGGGTCGCCATGACCGATCTGCCGGCAGCCGAGACACCCACGCGGGTCTTCCTCGTGGACGATCACGAAGTCGTCCGCCGGGGCCTGCACGACCTGATCGACGACGAACCCGACATGGAGGTGGTCGGGGAGGCGTCGACGGCCGCACAGGCACTGGCCAGGGGGCCGGCCCTGCGGCCGGACGTGGCCGTGCTCGACGTACGGCTGCCCGACGGCGACGGTATCTCCGTCTGCCGGGAGCTGCGCTCACGGATGCCCGAGCTGGCGTGCCTGATGCTGACCTCGTTCGACGACGAGGACGCGCTTCTCGACGCGATCATGGCAGGTGCGGCGGGGTACGTGCTCAAGCAGATCAAGGGGTCGGACCTCGTGTCGGCCGTGCGGACCGTGGCCACGGGCCAGTCGATGCTGGACCCGGCCACCACAGCCCGGCTGATGCACTCGCTGCGGGACCCCGAAACGGCCAAGGCACCGGAGGACGAACGCCTCGCGGCGTTGTCCGAGCGGGAGCGCTCCGTTCTTGAGTTGATCGGCGAGGGGCTCACCAACCGGCAGATCGCCAAGCGGCTCTACCTGTCCGAGAAGACGGTCAAGAACCACATCTCACGCCTGCTCGGCAAGCTGGGTGTGGAGCGCCGCGTCCAGGCCGCGGTGATCGCCGCCCAGGTCCACGAGCACGACGCGCAGGAGACGTAGCTGCCTCAGACCTGGTCGGAGGGTAGCGGGATGCGCCATTCGACCAGCGTGCCCGCCTCCTGGCCGGGCCGTGCCCGGACCGTCAGGTCGCCTCCCAGCCGTTCGGCCCGTTCGGTGAGGTTCCGCAGCCCGCTCCTGACGCCGCCCGGCCGGACGCCGAGACCGTCGTCGCTCACCGTGACGGCCAGTACGTTCTCCTCGGCGACGACCGCCACCTCGGCGTGACGTGCGTGCGCGTGGCGAGCCACGTTGGTGAGGGCTTCGCCGATGACCGCGACCACCTCCTCGGCTGCCTCGGGCAGCACGTCGGTGTCGAGCAGGCCCTCCATGCGCAGGGCCGGGGCGAAACCGAGGGCCGACGCGGCCGAGTCGACCGCCTTCACGATGCGGCTCCTGAGCTTCGGCGCCGCCGCGCTCGTCTCATGTTCCCGGAGTCCGAAGATGGTCGATCGGATGATCTTGATGGTGGCGTCGAGATCATCGATGGCGCGCGTCAGCCGGTCCAGGGCCTCCGGATGCTCGACGAATCGCCGCGCGCTCTGCAAGGTCATGCCCGTGGCGAAGAGCCGCTGGATGGCGAGATCGTGCAGGTCTCGCGCGATCCGATCACGGTCCTCCAGCAGGCTCACCTGCTCGGCGTCACGGCGCCGGTCCGCGAGTTCCAGGGCCAGCGCCGCCTGTCCGGCGAATCCGGGCAAGGCACTGACCTCGACGCCCGTGAAGGGCGACCGCCCCCGACGCCTCGCGAGGATCAGGACTCCGTTCAACCGTTCCTTGGTGCCGACCGTGACGGCCACCGCCGGCCCGAAGCCCCGCCACCGTTCTGGCTGTGTGGTGAGGCGAGGGTCGTTCTCGACGTCGGCCGCGGTGGTCAGACCGTCCTGGGTCAGGGCGACGGCGGCGAGGGTTCCCTCGCTGCTGGGCAGCACGACGCCCCGGTGAACCTCCGCTCCTTCGCCGCAGGCAAGCGACCCCCGCAGCTCGCCTCCCGGGCCGACCAGGTAGAAGACCCCGATGTCGGCTCCGGCGATGTCCACGGCCCGCTCCAGCATCCCGCCGAGGACCTCGGTCTCCTCCGCGCCGGACAGGAGAGCGCTGGTGAAATCGGAGCTGGCGGCCAGCCAGCGCTGGCGCAGTCGGCCCTCCTCGTAGAGCCGGGCGTTCTCGACAGCGATACCGGCGGCCACGGCCAGTGTCGTCACGACGGCCTCGTCCTCGGCGTCGAAGTCGGCCCCACCCCGCTTCTCCGTGAGGTACAGGTTGCCGAACACCTCGTCGCGCACTCGGATCGGGACACCGAGGAACGCGTGCATCGGCGGGTGGTGGGCCGGGAAGCCGTACGAGGCCGGGTGCTCGGACAGCTCGGACAGACGCAGCGGCTCGGGATGACGGATCAGCTCGCCCAGGATGCCGTGGCCGGACGGCAGCGCGCCGATCCGCTGTCGCAGGTGGTCGTCGATACCGACGGTGATGAACTCGGAAAGCCTCCGGTCGTCGCCGATGACGCCCAGCGCCCCGTACTCGGCGTCCACAAGGGTCACAGCTGCTTCGACGATGCCCCGCAATACCTGGGGCAGATCGAGCTCCCGGCCGACGGACATGACGGCTTCGAGGAGCCCGTTGAGCCGGTCCCTGGTGCCTCGCACCTCGTCGATGCGCCCCTGGAGCTCGTCGAGCAACTCGTCCAGCCTCAGCCGCGGCAGCCTCGCATCCGCTGACTCGGTGCCCTCCGGGCCCATCGAAACCTCCGGTCGCGTCAGGCCGCGCCCAACGGCCCCGGCACGTCTCTTCTCACGGTAGTCCCGATGTCCCCACCGTTCCTGCCGGGCTCGTCCGACGGAAAGCCGTCCGGACGAGACGCGCCGCGAGGAATCCGGCCGGCGCGCAGCCGGCGGCGAGGCCGATGCCCGCCCAGCCGAGCGGTTCCGTCTCCAGGACCGAGCTCAGGAACGGCACGTACAGCGCGGCAGCGGCCAGGAGGGCAGAGACGAGAACTGAGAGCGGCAGGAAGGGGTTCTCCCGGGTCAGCAACCGGGCCCGCAGCCCCAGGACGACGCCGAGCTGGGCGGCGAGGAGGGCGAGGAAGAGGACGCTCTGCCAGGGCATGTCCAGCGCCCGCGCGGCGAGTCCGGCGCCCAGCGTGGCGGCCGTGACGACGACGGCAAGGAGGAGCAGGCGCTGCCAGGCACCGCCGCCGAGAATGTGCTGGTCCGGCGGGCGGGGCGGGCGTCGCATCGTGCCCGGGGCGGCCGGTTCCGCGCCCATGGCGACACCGGTGAGACCGTGCGTGAGGAGGTTGATCCACAAGATCTGGCCCGCCCGCAGGGGCAGCGGCAGTCCGAGGAACGGGCCGAGCAGCATGACCAGGATTTCGGCCGCGCCGCCGGCCATCCCGTAGACGAGGAAGCGGCGGATGTTGTCGTAGACGCGCCGCCCTTCCTCGACGGCCGCGACGACCGTCGAGAGCTCGTCGTCCGTGAGGACGAGGTCCGCCGCCTGCCGCGCGACCTCCGTGCCGCGGGCGCCCATCGCGACGCCGATGTCGGCGCGGTGGAGGGCCGGGCCGTCGTTGACCCCGTCGCCCGTCATGGCGGTCACCGCTCCCTGGGCCCGCCACGCCTCGACGATGTCCAGCTTCTGCTGGGGGTCCGTGCGGGCGAAGACCCGCACCGAGGTGAGGTCGGGAACGCTGCCCTCGGCGACGTCCGCGCCCGTGACGACCCGGCTGCCCGTGACTCCGTCTCCGTCTCCGAGGAGCGCCACGCTGGACGCCACCGCCCGCGCCGTCGCCGGGTGGTCTCCGGTGATGAGCACGGGGGTGATCCCGGCCGCCCGGCAGGCTGCGAGGGTCGCGGCGGCATGCGGCTTGGGCGGGTCGCTCAGCGCGACGAGCCCGAGCAGTGTGAGCTGTGATTCGGCCGTAGTGACCGGGTCCGGCAGGTCGTCCCGTACGCCCGAGGCCACGGCGAGGACGCGGTAGCCGCGCTCCGCCAGGCCGGCGGCCTGACGTCGCGCCCGGTCCAGCGTCTGCGGTCCGTCCACGAGCACCTCGGGGTCGAGTACGGCCTCGGGGGCGCCCTTGAGGCAGACGAGGACCCGGCCCTCCTCCTCCGTGTGCAGCGTGGTCATGCGCTTGCGGAGGCTGTCGAACGGCGCTTCCGCGATCCGGGGACGGGTTGCCGCCAGTTCGGCCGGGTCCGGGCAGCCCGCCTTGGCCGCGGCCGCGAGCAGGGCGGCTTCCATCGGGTCTCCCAAGGCCGTCCAGCGACCGTCGGGCGTACCGGCATCGGGTGCTCTCAGGGCGGCGTCGTTGCACAGGGCCGTGATCGTCAGCAGTTCCCGCGCCGGGACGAGTTCGTCCGCCTCCGCCGGTCTGCCGTCGACCAGAACCGCCCCCTCGGGTTCGTAGCCGACGCCCTGGAGTTCGGCGCTCAGCGGCGGCGTCCAGACGTGCTGGACGACCATGCGTCCCTCGGTGAGGGTTCCGGTCTTGTCGGTGGCGAGGACGGATACCGAGCCGAGCGTCTCCACGGCGGGCAGCCGCCGCACGAGCGCGTGCCGGGCGACCATGCGCCGGGCGCCAAGGGCGAGGGCCAGCGTGACGACGGCGGGCAGGGATTCCGGGACGGCCGCCACGGCCAGGCTGATGGCCGTGACCGCCATCGTGCCGAGCGGAAGCCCGCGTACAAGGCCGAGGGCGAAGACCAGCACGCACAGGGCGAGCGTCACGGCGGCGAGGACGCGGCCGAGCGCGGCGAGGCGGCGCTGCAGCGGAGTCGGCTCACGGTGGTCGTCGAGAAGCGCCGCGATGCGGCCGAGCGCGCTGGATGCGCCGGTCGCTGCTACGACGGCCACGCCCCGGCCGCGTGCCACGACCGTGCCGGCGCTGAGCGTGTCCCCTGGGTCCTTGTCCACGGGCACCGACTCCCCGGTGAGCATGGACTCGTCGAGGAGAAGGGCGGACGCCTCGATGAGCTCGGCGTCGGCCGCGATGATGTCCCCCTCGCCGAGCAGGAGCACGTCCCCGGGGACGATCTCCGCGGCCGGCACGTCTCGGTCGGCAGCGTCGCGCCTGACTCGCGCATGCGGTGCGCTCAAGGCCGAGAGGGCGGCGACGGCGTTGTCGGCCCGGATTTCCTGCGCGACGCCGACGGTCGTGTTCACGACGACGACCACTGCGATGACGATCGCGTCGGGGTGGTCGCCGATCGCGAGGGTGAGTACGACGGCCCCGAGCAGCACCATGATCAACGGGTCACGCAGCTGCGCCAGGACCCGGGTGTGGAGACGTATGGGCTTCCTCGCGGCCACCTGATTGGGCCCCGTGGCGGCGAGCCGACGAGCCGCGTCCTCCTCGGTGAGGCCCGTGACGCGACCGGCCGACATGGTTGCCGAGGTCGTCATGGTGAGCTCACTCGGTGGGGACAGTGATGACGGGGCACTGAGCCCTGTGCAGGAGGCCGTGGACGACGGATCCGACGCGCATCCCGGTGTATCCGCCCCTGCCCCGGCGGCCGACGACGACGGCCAAGGCATGTTCGGCGGCGTCCGCGAGCATCTCGACGGGTGATCCGATGAGCACCTCGTGGGCGAACCGGACATCGGGGTACTTCTCCGCCCAGCCGGCAGTCGTCTCGGAGAGCAGTCGACGCTCGGCGTCGAACAGGGTGTCCTCCGCCTGGACGGTAAAGACTGGGGACTGCCACACGGCGATGGCAAGCAGCGCGCAGCGCCGGAGGTCCGCCTCTTCGAAGGCAAGAGCGAGGGCGGCCCGGGAGGACTCGCTGCCGTCGACGCCGACGACGAGGTAGGGCGGGTCCTGGGTGCTGTGCTCGGCGTCACCCACGACGACGACGGGACACCGCGCCTGTGCGGTGACCGGAACGACGAGGGAGCCGGCGCTCAGGAACTCCTCGGTACGGCTGAGGTGCCGGGAGCCGAGCACGACCATCGCGGCGTCACGCGAGAGTCCCGCCAGCACCCGAGCAGGAAACCCGTCGAAGAGTGCGGAGGTGATCTCCAGATCCGGATGCCGGACGCGTGCCCAGTCGGCCGCGGCACGCAGGGTGTCCTTCCCCGCCTGTGTCTGGGCCTGGTGCCGAGGGCTGTCGTCGACGTGCTGAGTGTCGTGCAGCGGTAGAACGGCGACCACGAGGCGGAGGGCGCGGCGGCGGCGGTGGGCTTCGTCGGCCGCCCAGGCCAGAGCGACGTGCCAGTTCCTGACCGGGTCGATGCCGACGACGATGTCGAGGCGTTCCCTTGTGGCGGTCATGATGTGCTCCCGTGTCCGGGTCCGTGCCGGGGAATCAGCTCCACCGGGCAGTGACCGTGTTGCAGCAGGCCGAGCGTGGTCCGCCCCAGGGTCGGTCCGAGGTAGCCGGGCGCCCTCCGGCCGCCGACGACGAGGAGGTCGGCATGCCGTGTCGCCTCGACGAGCGCTCCGGGAACGCTCTGGCTCCTGACGCCCTCTGCTTCCAGAGGCAGCTCCGGGAATTCCTCCCGGAGCCGGTCGGCGAGGGCCTCCGCTGCCCGCGCGTGTTCGCCGGCCCCACTCGCCGTGGCGTTGCGGAGAACCGTCCGCACGCCGGCGTACGAGACCGTGCCCCACACGTGCATGAGCCGGAGCGGCACCTTGCGCAGCAGGGCCTCGCGGGCTGCCGCCTGGGCGCAGCCCAGGTCGTTCCCGTCGCGGACCGCCACGAGGACCGCACCAGCCTCTGCGGGCTCGGCGGCTCCGCGCACCACGACCACCGGTGTGGTGGCGTTGGCCGCGACCGCGAGTCCGACGGAGCCGAGCAGGAGTGAGGCGAATCCGCCGCGACCCCGGTGCCCGACGACGATGGTGCCGCTCAGGGCGGCAGCCCTTCGCAGCCCCTCCGCAGGTGGGTCACCGCTGACTTCCGTGATGACGACGAGGTCGGGGTGGCGCGCCGCGACCGTTTCGGCGGTCCGGTCGATCACCTCCTTGCCGGCTCGCCTGATGCGGGCGATCTCGGCCGGAGACAGGATCCGGGAGGCGGCGTCGGTGTACGTCGCATGGAGGAGGCAGAGGCCACTGCCGCGTAGCGCCGCCTCGTTCGCGGCCCACAGCGCAGCAGTCTCGGCGGACGCTGATCCGTCTACTCCGACCACGACCCTGCCCGGGCCGGGACGGTTCGTGATTCCGTCCATGGCTCCTCCTCATCCGGTCCGGGGGCCGGTCCGCTGGCTACGTTCAGGCCTGCTCTCACCGTGGCACCCGCTTGCCCGCCGGCCGGAGGGCCGCTGGGGGCAAGGGCAGGGCCAAAGGTCCCGTTCGCGCCGTCGGTCCGGTCGGTCCCGATGCTGGACCGTTCGGCCCTCGCAGGTCACCGGCGCGGGGCGGACGGTGGGAGGAGCAAGGCAACACCCACCCGGACGCTGGAGCCGCTCGAACAGGAGGCGCGGCGATGAAGCACCTGAAGGTCGGCGCCCTGATGACCGACAGCGTCGTGTCGGTCGTCCCCGCGACACCGTTCAGTGGGGTGGCGCAGCTGCTCGCCGACCATGACATCAGCGGTGTGCCCGTCCTCGACGAGGACGACCGCGTCGTAGGAGTTGTCTCCGAGTCCGATCTTCTGACCCAACGGGAGCCGACCGCGCGGGACCTCATGACGGCACCGGCCGTCACGGTGCACGCCGAGGAGACGGTCGCCGAGGCGGCACGCCTGATGGTCCGCCGCGGCGTGGAGCGCCTTCCGGTCGTCGACGAGGAGGAACGGTTGGTGGGGATGGTGACCCGTCGCGATCTGCTCCGTGTCTTCCTCCGCCCGGACGCCGAGATCCGACGCCGTGTACGGGAGGAGGTCATGCCGGTTGCCCTGGGCCCGGGCGCCGATGAGGTCGACGTCCACGTCCTTGACGGCGTGGTGACGCTCCACGGTCGGGTCCGGCGACAGGGCCATGCTCGGACGCTCGTCGGCCTCACCGAACAGGTGGACGGCGTCGTCGCCGTGGTGGACCGGCTGTCCATGGACGAGGACGCCATGGGATTCGCATCCACTGCACGCAGCACACGAGAGATCACTTGGTGCCCCCCTCACAGACAGGACGAACCGTGTCCACCAGAGCTATGACCCGACCGCTCGTGACGTCGCTGATCGAGGACGCCGTCACCGCGCCGTCGATGCACAACGCCCAGCCATGGAAGTTCGTCCACCGGGTCGGCACCGACACCATCGAGCTGCACGGCGACCCCGCGCGTGGAATGCCGCGGGAGGACCCCGATCACCGCGCCCTCCATCTCGGCTGCGGAGCCGCCCTGTTCGGTCTGCGCGTGAGCGCTGCCCACCACGGCCGGCACGCCGCCGTCCGACTGCTGCCCGATCCCGACGACCCTTGGCATCTCGCCGACGTGCGTCCGTCCGGAGCCGCTGACGAGTACGACGAGGAACTGGCTGTGCTCCGGCCCGCGCTGCACGAGCGGCACACGATCCGCTTCCCGTTCAGCGAGGAACGGATCCCCGTCGAGATCCTCGACGGGCTCCGGGCAGCCGCGATCCTGGAGGGCTGCCGGCTGGTCGTGCCGGGCGCCTGGCACACCGACACCGTCCTCGGCCTCGTCCACGACTCCGAGAGGTTCGAGTCCGCCGACGCGGCGGTACGGGACGAGATCGCGGCCTGGACGCGCACGGAGACGGCCGGCGAAGGCGCCGGGACCGAGGGCATCCCGTCGTACGCCTTCGGCCCGCGCCAGTACGACGTCACCTCACCGGTCCGAGACTTCGGCTCCCACAGCCGGATTCCCGGGCGCGAGTCGGCGCCCTTCGAGAAGCGACCCCAGATCGCGCTGCTCGGCACGACCGAGGACACCCCGACGGAGTGGCTGAAGGCCGGCCAGGCACTGCACCGGGTGCTGCTCCGGGCCACCTTCGACGGGCTGTCGACTTCCCTCATGTCCCAGCCTCTGGAGTGGCCCGAACTCCGCTCCGTGGCACGGGATCCCGGATCCACCACGGGCTACGTCCAGATGGTGATCCGCCTGGGATACGGGCCTCGTGGCCGGGCCACCCCGCGCCGGCCCGCCTCCGAGGTGCTGGCCTTCGACTGAGCCCGCCACGGGCTCCGAGTCCCGTCACAGACGGAACCAGCGCTCCTCCCCGGGTGCGACGGTGACCCGCCGCTCTCCGGGGAGGACGACGGTGAGCGGGCTGCGCGGCGAATCCGGTACGCGGACGGCCAGCCGCCCCGGCAGCACCCGCACCTGCACCCCCTGATGGCCCTGGACACAGAGGGTGAAGGCGAACCGGGGTATTTCCGAGAGCGGCACCGGGGCGACCCGCAGCTCGCCCGGTCCGGCCTCCAGTCCGGTAATTCCGCGTTCGACGAGGTCGATCGTCCCGGCCATCGCCCCGAGGTGGATGCCCTCGCCGGTCGTTCCGCCCTGGACGTCGGCCACGTCGGCGAACAGTGCCTCCTCGCAGTAGCGCCATGCGTCGGCGCCCTTCTGCCGGGCCAGGACCCAGCCGTGGACGAGGCTGCTGAGCGTGGAGCCGTGGCTGGTGCGGCGCAGGTAGTACGCGACGGTGGCGCGCCAGGTCTCGTCGTCCAGCCGGTATCCGAGCCGGGCGAACAGCGCGGACAACTCCTCGGGCCGGAACAGGTAACCGAGCATGAGGGTGTCGGCCTGCTTCGACGCCTGGTAGCGGTTGACGGTGTCGCCCTCGGCCTCCAGGATCCGGTCGAGCCTACGGATGTCGCCGTACCGGGCCCGGTAGGCCTCCCAGTCGAGCTCGGCCAGGTCCCCGTACCCCTCGAACTGACTGACCACGCCGCGGTGGAACGGAATGTGCAAGCGGCGGGAGACGTCGTCCCAGCGGGAGAGTTCCTCGTCGTCGAGCGCCATCTGCTCGGAGAGTTCCGCGCGGCGGGCGTCGGGCAGTTCGTCCAGCACCTCGAGCCCGCGCGCGAGGACCCAGGCGGCGGTCGCGTTGGTGTAGGCGTTGTCGTCGATGCCGGGCATCGCGGCGTCGGCATAGGCGTCGTGGTACTCGTCGGGGCCCACCACCCCGCGGATCCGGTAGCGGCCGAGGGCAGGGTCGTACGTGGCGGACCCCGCCCAGTTGCGGGCGATCTCCAGGAGCGTCTCGGCTCCGGCGGAGTGCAGGAACCCCCGGTCGCCGGTGGTCTGCGCGTACCGCCACACGTTGTACGCGATGGCCGAGTTCACATGGCGTTGCAGCCGTGAGAAGTCGGGCAGCCAGCGGCCGGAGCGCGGGTTGAGGTGCAGCTCCTGCGTCTCCTCGCGGCCCGAACTCGCGCTCTGCCACGGGTATACGGCGCCGACGCCGCCGGACTCGCGCGCCGCCGCGCGGGCGGCCGGGAGCCGCCGGTGGCGGTACATGAGCAGGGCTCGGGCTACCTCGGGGAAGTGGAGACTGAGGTAGGGCAGGACGAACAGTTCATCCCAGAAGACGTGTCCCCGGTACGCCTCTCCGTGCAGACCGCGGGCCGGAACCCCGACGTCGAGTTCCGCCGTGTGCGGGGAGAGCGTCTGGAGCAGGTGGAAGAGGTGAAGGCGCAGGATGCGGCCCGCTTCCCCGGGCACGTGCAGCTCGCCTTGTTCCCAGAGCCGCTGCCAGGCCGCCTTGTGCGTGGTGACCAGCCGGGGAAAGGCCGGGGCGCGGGCGGCCTCGTCACAGGCCGCCGTAAGGGGAACGCCGGTGGGCCGGTCCATCGAGGTGCTCAGGGCCAGCGTCTTCACGAGGGTCGCCGAGCGGCCGGGTCCGACGGGCAGACGGTAGGTCTGGACGGTGCCGGTCCTGTTGGCGTCCTGTCGTGCGGGACGTGCGGGACGGGTGACCGTGCGGACGGCCAGTGCGATCCGGCTGTCCGGGTCGCCCGTACGGCAGGTGAGCCAGGCGACCCCGCCGGGTTCGAAGCCACTGTCCAGGTGCGTGAGGTGTCGGCCCTCCAGGTGTCGGTACCTCTCGACCCCGGCGTTGGTGACCGATCCGTCGAGGACGGACTCGACCTCCACGGAGCCGCTCCACCTATAGGCGCGGAACATGGTGCACTGGGCGGCGAGCCCGGCGTCCCCCATGTGCACGATCCTGATGTGGCCGACGCGAAGGCCACGGCCTCGGGCGTCCTGGTAGAACAGGTGCCGGGTCAGCACTCCCCCGCGCAGGTCGAGGCGCACGTCGCCGTGGTGCAGGTCCTCGGAGTCGGGCGTCAGCCAGTCTCCGGGGGGCCCGTCGTCCGGCAGGCAACGGTAGCGCAGCAGCGTCCAGTTCGGCAGGTTGACGAGGTCCTCGTTCGACACCTCGTGTCCGGCGACGGCGGACGTTCGCCGGTCGTAGCAGCCGGCCAGGTAGGTGCCCGGGTAGTGGACGGGGCCGGCGGTGCACTCGGGGGCGGAGCCGCGGGTGGCGAAGCGTCCGTTGCCGAGGGTGCACAGGGACTCGACGAGCCGTTCCCGGTCCGGCTCGTAGCGGTCGTACGTCCAGGTCCAGCCGGTGGTCATGCGCGGTCCCTCCATACGCTCCGGACGAGAGTCGTGAGGTCGGGGACGACGAGGTCCGCGCCCTCCGCGTGCAGAGGTGAGGCGCCGTGCCCGTCAGGGGTGCGGTCCAGACCGACGACGAGGCCGAAGGCCCCCGTGCGGGCCGCGCGGACTCCGGCGATAGCGTCCTCGACCACCGCCGCGTCCCCGGGGTGGATGCCGAGGAGGCGGGCCGCGTGCAGGAAGAGCGCCGGATCCGGCTTCCCAGGCAGACCGAGCCGCGCGGCGTCCTCGCCGTCGACGACGAAGGCGAGACCGCCGGACAGTCCGGCGGCGGCGATCAGCGCCCGAGCGTGGCGGGACGCCGACACGGCGGCGCACGGCACGTGCAGGGAGCGGAGGACGGCGAGCGCCGCGAAGGCGTCCTCGAAGGCGACGACCGGCCGGGCGGCCAGGGCGGCCTGGAACGCCGCTTCCTTGCGTGCCGCGACCGCCCAGACGGTTCCGCAGCCGGGCGGGTCTCCGGGCTCGCCCGGCGAAAGGCGGATGCCACGGGCCTTCAGGAACGCCTCGGCGCCGTCGTAGCGCGACCTTCCGTCGACGAACCGCCGGTAATCGGCGTCCACGTCGAACGGCCTCCCGTCGTCGGGCGCCAGCTCCGCGAGGCAGGCGTCGAACGCGGACTTCCATGCCGCCGCGTGGACAGCGGCGGACTCGAGCAGCACGCCGTCGGTGTCGAAGACGACACCACGCGGCGGCCGGAGCGTCGCGGGCGGGCCGCTCATCCGACTTCCGGGGACGCGGCGACCTGCACAGCCGTGTGCTGTGGGCCGCCGAGCGCGACCTTCAGGGCGCCGGTGTCGCCGGCGCGGCCGAACACGTCGTACGCCTCCTCCATCTGCCCCAGTTCGAAGCGGTGGGTGACGAGATCGGCCGCGGGCAGCCTCCCCGCCGCCATCATGCGCAGCAGCATGGGCGTCGACGAGGTGTCCACGAGACCGGTCGTGATGGTGACGTCCTTGATCCACAGGTCTTCGAGGTGAAGCGTCGACGGCTTGCCGTGGACACCGATGTTGGCGACCCGACCGCCAGGGCGCACCATCCGCGTGCACATCTCGAAGGCCTCGGGCACGCCCACGGCCTCCATGACGACATCGGCTCCGAGGCCGTCGGTCAGATCCTCCACGAGCTGTTCCGGACCTTCGCCGACGGTGGCGGTGGCGTCGGCGCCGAGCTTCCTCGCTGCCGCGAGCCGGGACTCGGCGAGGTCGACGGCGATGATCCGGCCGGGGCTGTAGAGCCGGGCGGTGGCGATCGCGGCGAGGCCGATGGGGCCCGCGCCGACCACGACCACCGTGTCGGCGGGCTGAACGCGGCCGTTGAGGACGCCCACCTCGTACGACGTGGGGAAGATGTCCGCGAGCAGCACCGCGTCGACACTGTCGACCGCGCTCGGCAGCGGGTGGACCGACAGGTCCGCGAACGGTACACGGACGTACTCCGCCTGGGTCCCGTCGATGAGGTGTCCGAGGACCCAGCCGCCACCGCCCCGGCACTGGCCGTAGTGACCCTCGCGGCAGAAGCGGCAGCGGCCGCAGGCCGAGATGCAGGAGATCAGGACCCGGTCCCCGGGCCGTACCGTGCGCACGTCGCTGCCCGTCTCGACCACCGTGCCCACGGCCTCGTGGCCGAGTATCCGGCCCGGCGTCACCTCCGGCACGTCTCCCTTGAGGATGTGCAGGTCGGTGCCGCAGATCGTGACGACGTCGACCCGCACGACGGCGTCGCCGGGGTCCTTGATGTCCGGATCCGGTACGTCCTGCCAGGCGATCCGGCCCGGGCCCTGGAAGACGGCTGCCTTCATGGCGCCCACCCACTTCCTGTCACGCGTTCGAATGTCGTCCTCGTCAAGGCTCGGCCGCCGCGTCGCGGCGCCGCATGTGCCGACCGGCCCACGGGAAGGGCCGATCGGGCCCTGCGGCCCGGGGCGGTCCGGGTGCGACGGTGGACGCGGGTACACGCTCCGAAGGAGGACGGCCATGTCCGAGGCAGACCCGAACCCGGCTCTCGCTGCTCCCGCCCCCGGTCGGCGACCGGCCCTGCTCAGCTTCCTGGGCGGGGTGGGGACGGTCACCGGCAGCAAGTTCCTGGTCGAGAGCGACCATGCGCGCATCCTCCTGGACTGTGGTCTCTTCCAGGGTTTCGCGGACCTGCGCCAGCGCAACTGGGAACGGTTCGCCCGTGATGTGGCCGACATCGACGCGGTGGTCGTCACCCACGCCCACCTGGACCACTGCGGCTATCTGCCCCGCCTGGTCCGGCAGGGCTTCCGGGGGCCGATCCTCACCAGCGCGCACACGGCACGGCTCGCCGGGATCGTGCTGCGTGACAGCGCGCGGCTCCAGATGGAGGCTGCCCGGCACGCCAACGAGCACGGCTGGTCCAAGCACCGCCCGGCGAAGCCGCTCTACGACGACTCCGACGTCGACAAGACGCTGTCCTTCTTCGACCCGGTCCCGGTCGGCGAGGACGTGGAGATCATGGCCGGCACCCGGCTCACGTTCCACCACGGCGGGCACATCCTCGGCTCGGCGTGGACGCGCCTCGCTCTGGAGGACGGACACACCCTGGCCCTCTCCGGTGACCTGGGGCGCCCAGGGCACCCGCTGCTGCTGCCGCCGGAGCCGTTCTCGGGCGCCGACGTGCTGCTCATGGAGTCGACGTACGGTGACCGCCGCCACGACCAGGAGTCGGGGCGTTCCGCCTTCGCGTCGGTCATCGCGCGGGCCCTCGCCCGAGGCGGAACCGTGGTGATTCCCGCCTTCGCGATCGATCGCACCGAGGTCGTGCTCCACGAACTCACCCGGCTGCGCGAGACGGGCGTCCTGCCCCGTTCGGTGCCCGTGTACGTGGACAGCCCCATGGCCTTGGCCGCCCTCGACGTGTACCGGGACGCCGTACGCGAGCGGTCCCCCGAGCTGCGGCCGGAAATTCTGGCTCAGGGCGAGGCCGCGTTGAGCCCGGTGCCGTTCCTCGCCGCCCGGACGGTCCAGGAGTCCATCGACATCAACAGCACGCACGGGCCCGCCGTCATCGTCTCCTCCGCGGGCATGGCGACCGGCGGCCGCGTCCTGCACCATTTGCACCGGCTGCTCCCGGATCCACGGAACGCGGTCGTCGTGGTCGGCTTCGCCGCGGCCGGCACCCGTGCGCGGGATCTCGTGGACGGCGCCCGGGTGCTGAAGATGTTCGGCGAGTACGTGCCCGTACGGGCCGAGGTCGCCGACGTCCCGCACTTCTCGGCACACGCCGACGCCGGGCAGATCGTCGACTGGCTGCGCGGCGCCCCCGCCCCGCACACCACCTACCTCGTGCACGGCGAGCCGGCCGCGTCCGAGGCGCTGCGCGACCGCATCGACGACGAGCTGGGCTGGACGGCCGTCGTGCCCCGCTCCGGTGAGGCCGTTCTGGTCCGCTGACGGGGCCCTTCGGCCCCCTGGTCTGCCCTGCGCGGCCCTGCTGGGGACCGCACGCCGCGCGGGAGTCTGGGGGTGAAGGGCTGGAGGACACCATGACCACCACACGGACGCTCCTGGACGAACTCGCCTCCGAAGCGCGTGGCCGGCTCCTGGAGCACTCCCACCCCGTCCGCTTCCCCGCGGGCACCCGCATCTTCTGCGAACGGCAGCGCGCCGACCGCTTCTGGATCATCGAATCCGGCAGAGTCGAGCTCGACACGCACGTCCCCGGGCGCCGCAACGCCGTCGTGGACACCCTCGTCGGCGGTGCGCTCCTCGGCTGCTCATGGATCATGCCGCCGTATCACTGGCACCTCGGTGCCACCGCGACCACTGAGGTCCAGGCCCTTGAATTCGACGCACAGGCCGTACGCGAACTCTGTTCGGCGCATCCTTCCGTCGGCGAGGCGGTTTTCGCGTGTGTCGCGGCGACCATGGCCCGTCGGCTCCTGTCGGCCCGCAATCGGCTCCTCGACGACCTGATGCCGTGCGTCGGTGCGGAACCCCTGGCCTACGCCCGGTGAGGAGACAGTCATGACATCGCAGCCCTTCACCGTCGCCGACGTGATGACCAGGAAGGTCGTCGCGGTCCTGCGCGGCGCGGACTTCAAGGAGATCGTGAGCACGATGGAGCGGTGGAAGGTGACCGCCGTCCCGGTGATCGAGGGCGAGGGCCGTGTCGTCGGCGTGGTCTCCGAGGCGGACCTGCTCCTCAAGGAGGAGTTCCACGACCACCGCCTGGGACTCGTCGAACAGCTGCGCCGGCTCGACGCCACGGCCAAGGCCGGTTCACGCCGGGCCGAGGACCTGATGACCTCGCCCGCCGTCACCGTCGCACCCGAGTCATCCCTGCCGCAGGCCGCGCGCCTCATGGCGACCCACCACGTGAAGCGCCTGCCGGTCGTCGACGCCCGCGGCACGATCCAGGGGATCGTCAGCCGGTCCGACCTGCTCAAGGTCTTCCTCCGCCCCGACGACGACCTTGCCGCCGAAGTCCGTCGCGACGTCATCGAGCACCTGTTCCCGCTGTCCGGGCACCAGGTCGACGTGCGCGTCGACGCGGGCGTCGTGACGCTCTCCGGACAGGTCCGCGACATCGCACTCGCACCCCTTGCGGAACGCCTGGCCCGGGCCGTCGAAGGAGTGGTGGACGTCCGGTGCCAGCTCACCGCCCGGAGCCGGGGGTAGCCATGTCCGAGGTGACTGCGACCGACCTCTACGAGGTCACGATGGCGCTCTCGTACCTGCGTGAGGACATGCGGGCACCGGCCACCTTCGGCCTCTTCGCCAGGGCCCTTCCGCCGGGCCGTGGATTCCTCGTCGCCGCGGGGCTCGAACCGGCCCTGGACTACCTCTCACGCTTCCGCGTGAGCCACACGGATGTCGAGGAGTTCGCCGAGGTGCTGCGGCGGCCGGTCGAGGATCTCGAACCGCTGCGCGGGCTGTCGTTCGACGGGCTGGTCCGCGCCGTGCCCGAAGGGCGCCTCGTCTTCGCCGGCGAGCCGCTCATGGAGGTCACCGCATCACTGCCGCAGGCACAGCTCGTGGAGACGTACCTGCTGTCCCTCCTGTGCCATCAGACGGCTGTCGCCTCCAAAGCGGCCCGGTGCGTCCTTGCCGCCGGCGGGCGGCCCCTCGTGGACTTCTCCCTGCGCCGCACGCACGGGCCCGAGGCAGGCATGCAGGCGGCACGACTCTGCGCGCTCGTCGGCTTCACCGGCACCAGCAACGTCGCCGCCGCCCACCGGTACGGCATCCCCGCCGCCGGAACCATGGCCCATTCGTACGTCGAGACCTTCTTTTCCGAGGAACAGGCGTTCCGGGCTTTCGCCCGTAGCCATCCCGGCCCGGTGACCTTCTTGGTCGACACCTACGACACCGGCCATGGTGTCGCCACCGCGGCCCGCGTGTTCGAAGACCTGGGGCTCGGGCCAGGGTGCGGGATCCGTCTGGACAGCGGGGATCTGGACGCGCTGGCTCGCCGGGCCCGTACCGCCCTTGACGAGGCGGGGCTGGGAGCCGTACGCATCATCGCGAGCGGTGGTCTGGACGAATACGGCGTCGACCGGCTCGTACGCATGGGGGCACCGATCGACGTGTTCGCCGTCGGGACGAAGGTCGGCACGGCCGCCGACGCCCCTTACCTTGACACCGCGTACAAGCTGGTCCAGTACGACGACCGCCCCGTCATGAAGCTCTCCTCCGCGAAGGTATCGGCCCCCGGCCGGAAGCAGGTCTTCCGATTCGCCGGTCTCCATGACGTCATCGGCCTCGCGGACGAGGAACTGCCGGTGGGTTCGGAACCCCTGCTGCGCACCGTGATGCGCGACGGGCGGCGTACGGGGCCGCACGACAGCCTGACTGCCGCCCGGGCCCGCTTCGAGGCCGACATCGCGAACCTGCCGGACGAGGCCAGAAGCATCGAGCACCCGGTGCCGCACCGGCCCGCGGTGTCAGCGCGGCTGGCGGCCTTGACCGCCTCCGTACGCCATCGGATCGAGGACCGCATACGGGAAGGTGAGGAGCCATGAGGCACCGCAGCGTCGCGGATCTGATGACGCCGACGGCGATCAGCGTCGTCCCGGGCACGACGTTCAAGGAGATCGCACAGCTCCTGGACGAGTTCGACATCACCGCGGTGTGCGTGGTGGACGACTCGAACCGGCCTGTGGGAGTCGTCTCCGAGGCAGACCTGGTGCGCCGCCATGCCGCCGGCAGTCGGCTGGACACAGCCGGTGCGCTCATGTCGAGTCCGGCCGTCGTCGCCCGTCCTGAGTGGAGCGTGGTCCGAGCCGCGCGCGTGATGGACCGGGCCGGGGTCAAGCGCCTGCCCGTCGTCGATGCGGAGGGGCGGCTCGTGGGCGTCCTCAGCCGCAGCGACCTCATTCAACTGTTTCTGCGCAGGGACCGGGCGATCCAGGAGGAGATCGTCGAAGACGTGATCACTCACACGCTCAGGCTGAGCCCGTCCGCCCTGTCGGTCCAGGTGGAGGACGGCCGGGTCACGCTCAGTGGCACGCTGCCGCGCCGCGGCCTCGTGCCGGTACTGCTCAGACTCTGCAACAGCGTCGACGGTGTCGTGGGAGTCGTCGACCGACTCTCGTACGAGGAGGAGCCGCCGAGGAACTGACGATCCCGCGCGTCGTTCAGTTCTCCTCGAGCCGGGTGGCGTAGGCGGGCGGGACTATCTCCACCGGACAGTGAGCATGGTGGAGCAGGACGTGGGCGACGCGCCCCAGGGAGGGACCTGCACCCAGAACACGGTGTTCCCTGCCCATCACGAGCAGATCGGTGTGGGCACTCGCCTCCACCAGGAGCCCGGGTGTGCTCGTGCCCGTCTCGACATGATGTTTGACGATGAGCCGAGGATAGAAGTCCAGCACGCGGTCGGCGAGCGCCCTGATCTCGTTCACGCGCTGCCGCGCGATCCCTTCAGGATCGTCCAGCGTGGTCGCGACGCGGCCGAGATGGGTGAGCACGTTCCAGACGCTCACCAGTCTCAGCACCGACGTTCGAGCGTCCGCCTCGGCCGCCGCGACAAGCAGCCAGCCGGTATCCGAGGCGCCACGTACGGCCGCCGTCACCGAGCCCGTATCTGAGCGGTCGGTGTCACCGCGGACGACGATGACGGGCACCTCGGCGCGGGCTGCCACCCCCAGACCGACGGAACCGAGCATGAGGGTGGAGAAGCCACCGAGGCCCCGGTTGCCCACCACGATCGTGCCGCGGCGGCCCGCGGCCGCCCGGAGGCCTGCGACCGGCTCCTGTCGGCTGAGTTCCTTTGTGACGGCGAGGTCCGGGAAGAGGTAATGGACCGCACTCGCGGTTTCGTTCAACAGGTCACGACCCGCTGCACGTACCGCCTGGAGCGTCTCGGCATCGGCGAAGAGGGCCCGGCGGTCGCTGTCGGCGGCGTGGACGATGTGCAGGGTCCGCCCCCGTCGGTCCGCCTCAGCGGCGGCCCAGAGCACGGCCGTGCGTGCTGAGAGGGAGCCGTCGACTCCTACGACGATGTCGCCGAGCTCCGGTCGAGTGGGTATCTCACTGGTCATGGCTCCTCCTCCGGTGTTCGCCCGGCGCTCGGGAGCGCGTCCCGAGGGGGACACCTCCCACCCTGGCACCGCGGTGAGCCTCCTCGGGATGGGCTGTTCGGCCCCCATCGAGATCCTGCCGGCCCTCTACCGGGGGGGGGGGGACCGGTCCCCGACCTCACGTGCGCGATGGCTTCTACGACCCGGACCGCATGGGGACAGAGAGGACACGACACGTGCGACACGCGACGACCGCCCAGGTCACCGTGGGTCCGGTGCTCATGCCTTCGGCCATGCGTGCCGGTCGACCGCCCGTCACGGGGCCGATCGTCCCAGAAGGGGACCGTTCGGCACTGCCCGAGGGGCGGCTGCGCGCAGCAGGGTGAGATCTACCGGGCCCCGCATCCCGTAAAGGAGAACCGTCATGCAGCACCGTACGGTTTTCGAGGTGATGACCCGAAACGTGGTCACCGCCGACCCACAGACCCCGTTCAAGCAGGTCGCCCGGCTCCTCGCCGAACACGACATCTCCGCGGTCCCGGTCGTCGACCCCGACCGGCACCTGATCGGCATGGTCTCGGAGGCCGACCTCCTGCGGGCGACCGCCGAGCTTCCTGAGCTGGAGGGCCGTTGGGCGGGTGTCCGGCTGCTGTCCCAGGAGCGGGGGCTGCCCGACGCGGAGACAGCCGCTCAGCTGATGACCTCACCGGCTGTCACGGCGCAACCCGATTGGGACATCGCCGAGACGGCCCGGACGATGCACCGCAAGGGGGTGAAACGGCTTCCCGTCACCGATGAGACCGGTCGGCTGGTCGGGATCATCAGCCGCAGCGACCTGCTGCGTCCCTTCCTGCGCAGCGACACCGCGATCCGTGACGAGATCGAGCACGATGTCCTGACCGACACTCTGCGCCTTGCTCCGGACACCCTCCATGTGACTGTCGACGACGGAGTCGTCAGCCTCGCCGGCCGGGTCGACGAGCGCGCGGACATCCCCGTCATCGCACGGCTCTGCCGCTCGGTCGACGGAGTGGTCGCCCTGCACGAGTCGATCGAGTACGCCTATGACAACCTCGCGCTCGACGTGGAGCCACCGCGATGAACGCCCGGCCGGTGGCGCCGGTCGTGCCCGACCCCGACGGCGCCAGGTCACGCTCGTCGCACACTGCAGTTGACGTCGCCGACAGAGCCGCAGCGGCTCCATCGGCGCGTGAACCGGCCACTGGAAGCCCCAGGCAAGCGTCTGCCGACAAGGCCGGACAGCCAACCGTCCGGCAGGTCGGACTGTGTGCGACGGGCCGTGACATCATTCCTCCGCCAACGGCGACCGGCCCAGGAGCACGATGCCGGTCACGGCCGCCCCTGCCCCCACCATCTGCACCGTCAGCGCCCAGGTGGTGAGGGCGAGCTGTTCGCCGAAGACGGCTACGCCGATGGCCACGGCACCGATCGGTTCGAGCGTGTCGATGATGGGCAGAGCGATGGCCAGGGAACCCGCCTGGAAGGCACTCTGCGACAGGACGAGACTCGTCACCCCGACGGTCATCAGAGCGTACGGCTCCCAGTGGAAAAGTATGCCGAGGCCGTCTGCTCTGATCCGACCGGCTGTGCTCTTGGTCAGGCCGTCGAGAAGAGCCAGCATCAGTGCCGCGCAAACGGCGTACGAGGCCGTGCGCACCCGCCCCGGCACTCGAGCTCCCAGGGGAGCCAGCAGGAGCACCACGCCGGTGAAGACCGCCAACGACGGCACCCAGTCACGCACCGTCGCGACGGAGTCGGAGGAAGACGAAGGGAGGGCCGTCAGGAACACAGCCACTCCTCCTGCCGTGCAGACCATCCCAGCCGCCTCGACACGGGTCAGCGGCTCCCTGCGCCGCCAGGCCAGCAGCGGCAAGGCGAAGAGGAGATCCATCGCCGCCAGCGGCAGCACCAGGACCAACGGCCCGAAGGCCAGCGCGAGGGCCAGGAACGCGAACGAGACGATGGACAGCGCGGTCCCCGCCACCCACATCGGTCGACGGGCCAGGTCGACGAGAAGCCGAAGACGTAGCGCCTTCCGTGTGGAGGCCCGTCGCGCCGCCTGGTGTTGAAGTACCGACCCGACACCGAAGCACAGAGCGGACAGCAGAGCGCCCAGCACCGCCACCGCTGTGTTCATGGACTCAGGATCCCCACCATTCCGCTGCGGTTCGGCTCCGACACGCGAGGTGGCGCCGGAGCGGCACGCGGGCGCCCACGTCAGTCATGACTGATGACAGCCACGGGCACGGCGCAGTGGTGAATGACCGCGTGGGTGACGGGCCCTATGTGCGTGCCGAGAGACGCCCTTCGCACCCGTCGGCCGACCACCACCAATCCCGCCTCCTGGGCGCAGTCCAACAGCAGTTGGGCGGGGCCACCGACGCGGGATCGCTCCCCTAGTTCCACCGAAGGGAACCTCTGCCGCCACGGCTTCAGGCCCTCCGTGAGACGCCGCCTCATGTCCGGGCCCATCTCTCGCTCGGCTGCCACAAGTGCCGAGGCGTCGCGGACCACGGGCGGAATCCTCCATCCGTACAGCGCGAGCACTCGACCGCCACGCACTGCGGCCTCCTGGAAGGCGAAGTCGACAAGCGGGGCGAAGAACTGGTCGAGGTCCACACCGACGACGACGGTGCGCGACGCAGAGGAGTGCGCAGCCTGCTCCGGGGCGTCTGGGCCGGGTGCCCGTACGAACACGACCGGTCGCTCCGTGGCATGGAGCGTCACCATGCCGACCGACCCGAGCAGGAACCCTTTGACCCCGCTCAGCCCCCGCGAGCCGAGGACAAGGAGACCCGCATCAGCCCCCTCCTCGGCGAGGACCTCGGCAGGCTGTCCGGACAGATGCCGGGCCTCGATCTCCAGAGAGGGGTGCTCTCGCCGTACTGTCTCGACGGTCACGGCCAACAGGTTCTCGGCCCAGAGGCGCGGCGCTTCGGAAGCGCTGTGCGGTACGTCCGCCCCATTCGGCGCCGGGTCCACGTAGACGACACGCAGTGGCACACCACGAAGCACCGATTCCCGCGCGGCCCATTCGGCCGCCGCAACACACTCGGGCGCCCCGTCCACACCGACGGTCACCGGACGGATCACGCGGCGCCTCCCTTCGGTCAGGGGGTGCGGCTCCGGCTCGCCGGCCGGGGGCTCGGGACTCGCGACGAGGGTCTGATCGCGGGGACTCCGCTCGCCCCGAGATATCCAGTATGCCCATGCGCCCTCCCTGGCGGCACGTCAGGCCCGTCACCGTGTACGCCTCGGGGTTGGGGGGAACAGGCCGTCGTGCCCCGGTCCAGTGAGGCCACTCCCCTCCGCTGACCGGGGCCGTCGGGACCCGCCGGGGTGCGCTGCTGCGACTGCCTGAGATGGCGGTCACGGAGCACGCCCGCTGACGGCGTAAACACTGTCGCCTGCCTCGGCGTCAGTTCGCGCCGAGCATCTCCCGCATGTGCGTGATCTCCGCCTTCTGGACGGTGATGATGTCGTCGGCCAGGTCCTTGGCCGGACCGTAGGCGCCTTCCTTCTTCTCGGTCTCGGCCATGTCGACGGCGCCTTCATGATGCTTGATCATCTGAGTGAGGAACATGGTGTCGAAGGCTGTGCCGGAGGCACCTCGCATGTCGTCCATCTGCTGGTCGCTCATCATGCCGGGCATGGACGAGGCGTCGCTGTGGTCCATCCCGTCCATGCCGTCCGTGCCCTGAGGGACCTCTTCGCCCCAGGCCCTCAGCCAGGCGGACATGGTCGCGATCTCGGGTTCCTGGGCCTTCTTGATCTTCTCGGCGAGGGCCTTGACGTCGCTGGAGGAGGCTCGGGTCTCGGCCATGTCGGCCATCATGACGGCCTGGCGGTGGTGCGGGATCATGCCCTGTGCGAAGTCGACGTCCGCCTGGTTGTGCTCGCCTGCCGGGACGGAGACGGACGTGGTGGGGCTGGGAGAGGTGGTGGCCGAGCCGTTGCCGTCGTCACCACAGCCGGCCAGGAAGAGCGCAGAGGCGGCGAGGGCGGCGGCCACGGCGGTACGGCGGTGCAGGGAGCGGGTGGCCTTCATGCGGTGGCTCCTCGGATCGAAGGGGATCAGGACATACCTGTATGCGCTGGACAGCCCGTGTCGGCGGGCGCCACGCCGCAGAGGCGTCCGCCGGCCATGACGGCCGCCTGGTGCCGGCCGGGGTGACGGTGTGGCGGAACAGTGCGGCGGAGGGCTGAGTCGGGCCAGCCCGGCCAGGGCGACCCCCGTCTCCCACCCGATGGACGCAAAGGTGCACAGCCGAAAGACGGATCGGCCGCGCACCGCCGCGGTTCACGTCGCGCCCACGCTCAGAGGTTCTCGCATCGACCTGGCCCTCACACCGGTCTTCACCTCCAGCACCGGCATGGTGATGGTCAGGACACCTTGCTCGTACTCGGCCGTCGCCTCGTCGCTCATGGCCCCCGCCGGCAACGGGGTGAAGTAGCCGTACCGGAATTCCGCGCGCCCCCGCCTGGTGATCTCCTCGCTGCGCCCGGCACGGAGGGTCACGCGCCCTTCCGTGACCGTGACCTCGATGTCCTCGGCGTCGACCCCCGGAAGCTCGGCCTGCAGCACGTACCGCCCGTCCGCCAGGCGTTCTTCGACGTGGACCCCGTGCCTTGCCGAAATTTCGTCCAGTACGGGATATCCCGCCTCCGCCCAGGCCGACTGGTCGGGCGGTGTGGGCCGACCGAGAAGCCGCTCAGTCGTGCCGGTCATCTCCAACGCCTCCTTCTTCCTCGCTTCCAGGGTCACCTGCGGAGCTCCGAGGCACATGGGCCGACCGGACCCCTTGCACGGGCCGGTCGGCACTATCAGCCGACCCACGTCAGGCGGACACGGAAGCCGTGCGCCACGCCGAGCTGCGTGGGCCAAGGATCAGGAACCCACGGCCTGACAGCGCCGTCCGGTTCCCGGGCCCTGACGCCGACCGGAAGGGCCGCGCTTCCGAGAAGGCCCGGCCCCGTGCCGCTCGCCGCCTGCGCTCATTCCTCCGGTGCCGCGAGCATCATGCTGCCGGTCGTGGCTCCGCCATCGACCACGAACTCCGAACCCGTGGAGTAGGTCGCCTCGGCCGCCAGGAACACCGCCATCCGGGCCACCTCCTCGGGCGTGCCGAAACGCGGGATCGGCTGATCCGCGGTGATCGTGTCGTCCATACCAGCGGTCATGGGCGTGCTGATCGGACCGGGGTGGATGGAGCAGACCCGGATGCCGTCGGCGGCCAGGTCCAGCGCGGCGGCCTTCGTCAGCCCTCGCAGACCCCACTTGCTCGCGACGTACGCTCCGAGACCGGCGTAGCCCATCAGGCCCGCCGTCGACGACACGTTCAGGATCACTCCGCCCCCCGCCCGGCGCATCGACGGTGCCACGGCCCGCATCCCCAGCCAGGGCCCGATGAGATTGACGTCGAGAACATGCCGGAAGGTCCGTGGGTCCGTTTTCTCGATCGACCCGAACTCGACGATTCCCGCGTTGTTGACGAGAAGCGAGACGGGGCCGAACCGCTGCTCGGCCTCGGCCAGCACGGCGGCCCAGTCTGCCTCGCTCGTCACGTCGGCCACGCAGAACCGAGCCGCCGCCGCGCCCACCTTCTCCTCAAGGGCACGGCCCTCCTCTTCCAGCACGTCGGTGAGGACGACCGACGCCCCCTCGTCCACGAAGGCGTGCACCACTGCCTCGCCGATACCGCGAGCCCCTCCCGTGACCAGGGCGACCTGTCCGTCCAGGCTCTTCATCTCGGGCTCCTTCCCACACGGGCCCGTGTGCTCCAGGCCCACACTCGACACTGGCACCGCTTCCGGCCGGGCGACATGAGCCGGACGGACCGGAACAGGGGCCGACCGGTCCCCATCGCAGCTGCGAACCAGCTCCCGGCCGCCCACCAATGCCGACGGAGGGTGATCCTCAGAGGGGCGCGCGGGTCCCACTCGGGATGGTGGGCCGGCTCAGATGACGAGCTGTGAGGAAGTGATCTGCACTGGTCCCGGCGCGTGTCGTACTACTCGTACGGCGCCCTCGGAACCGACCGCTACTCACCCGCCCATGGGGACCAGCGGTACAGCCGTTGGCGCTAAGCACTTGATCGCGGCTGTCATCTGCGGGGCTCGGTGTTCGGGTGGGCTGGGATTTGAGCCGTTCGCGGAGGTCGATCTCCTCAGCGGTGAGCGGGTCCTCGGGCCGACGGATGCGTACGGGCTTGGGCCGCAGAGGCACCCCGTCGTCCACCGCGGCGGCCTCGGCTTCTGCGAGGGCCCGGTAGAGCGAAGCGACCTCTCACAGATGTGTATGTGTGAGAGGCGCACTCCCGCCCGGCGCGGGCGGGTCAGGTGAGGGAGACCAGGGCGGCATCCAGCCGGGCTGCGGCATCGGTGGCGACGGGCTCCAGTGCGGGCAGGCCGGTGAGGGTGACCATGGTGCTCGGGTCGAGGGCCTGGACGGCTGTCCGGTCGCCGTCGCGGCGGACGACGACGTTGCAGGGTAGGAGCAGGCCGATGCTGCGGTCGGCTTCCAGAGCCTGGTGGGCGAGCGGCGGGTTGCAGGCGCCGAGGATCAGGTAGTCCTCCATGTCGTGGCCGAGCTTGGCTTTGAGTGTGGCCTTGACGTCGATCTCGGTGAGGATGCCGAAGCCCTGGTCGGCCAGGGCCTTGCGTACGGCGGTGACGGTGGTGTCGAAGTCGGCGTCGAGGCGGACGGTGCGGTCATAGGACACGGATACTCCCCATTGGTGTGGAACGACTGATTCCTCTATACCCCACCGGGTACCCGCACATGGTGAGGCGATGTCCGACGGTGGCACCCTCTGCCTCCGGAATACCCCCGGGGGTACCCCTGTTAGGGTGAGTATCCGATACCCCCCGGGGTACACCGTTCGTGAGGAGTTGAGTCGTGTTCTTCGTCGACACCCTGGAATTCGAGGGCCTGGGCAACCGCAGCTACCTGGCCGGCGGACCGAGCGCCGCGGTAGTCATCGACCCGCCGCGCGACATCGACCAGGTCATCGCCGCGGCGGCCCGGCGCGGGGTGCGGATCGCTTTCGTGGCCGAGACCCACTTGCACAACGACTACGTCACCGGCGGCCTGGAGCTGGCCCGGGTGACCGGCGCCGCCTACCTGGTGCCGGTCGGGGCGCATGTGTCCTTCGCCCGCACCCCGGTCGCCGACGGCGACACGGTGACGGTGGACGAGGGCCTGGTGCTGCGGGCGATCGCCACCCCCGGGCACACCCCGCACCACACCTCATACGCCCTTGTCGAGGACGGGCGCGGGGTTGCGGCCTTCACCGGCGGGTCGCTGCTGATCGGGACCGTGGGCCGTCCGGACCTGGTCGAACCGCGGCTGACCGAGCAGCTGGCCCGCGCGCAGCACGCCTCCGCCCACCGTCTGGCCGACGAGCTCGACGACGAGGTGCCGGTGCTGCCCACCCACGGGTTCGGCAGCTTCTGCTCCTCCTCTCAGGCCGAGGGGGATGCGAGCACGATCGGTAAGGAGCGCAAGACCAACGACGCGCTGACCCTGGACGTGGACACCTTCGTCGCGCAGATGCTCACGGGCCTGGACGACGTGCCCGCCTACTACGCGCACATGGGACCGGCCAACGCCGCAGGCCCCGCGCCGGTCGATCTCACCCCGCCGGGGCGTGCGGACGCCGGGGAGATCGCCTCCCGGCTGGCCGCGGGTGAGTGGGTGGTGGACCTGCGCAGCCGTATGGCCTTTGCTGAGGGGCACGTGGCCGGGTCGTTCAACTTCGAGGGCGAGGGCAAACTCGCCACTTACCTGGCCTGGCTGATCCCGTGGGGCAAGCCCGTCACGCTGCTGGCCGACACCCCCGAGCAGATCACCGACGCCCAGCGGGAGCTGGCCCGGGTGGGCATCGACCGCCCGGCCGCCGCCGCCACCGGCGACCCGGCCGGCTGGGTCCGTGAAGGCGAGCAGCTCGCCTCCTTCCCCCGCGCCCGCTTCGCCGACCTCGCCCAGGTGCGTGAGGGCGGCGAGGACGTGGTCGTTTTGGACGTGCGCCGGGATTCCGAGCGCGCGGGCGGCTTCATCGACGGCTCGGTCCACATCCCGATCCACGAGCTGCACGGCCGCATCGGTGAGGTTCCGGACGGGGTGGTGTGGGTGCACTGCGCCGGCGGGATGCGCGCGGCGATCGCCGCCTCCCTGCTGGATGCCGCCGGCCGCGACGTGGTCGCCGTCGACGACGGCTTCGATGCCGCCGGCGAGGCGGGACTGACCCTCACACGCCCCGACCGCACCGGCTGACACGCATCCTCCGCACCATCCGCACGAAGGTGATCAAGATGTTCTCGCTTCTTCGCCGCGGCCCCGGCCGCCTCACCCCCCAGCAGGCCCACCAGCGCACCAGCGACGGCAAGGCCGTGCTGCTGGATGTCCGCGAAACACCGGAGTGGCAGGCCGGGCACGCGCCCGGCGCCCTGCACCTGCCGCTTTCCCGCCTGACGGCCGGGGCATCGCTCCCGGCCTCCGCACAGGGCAGGCCGGTGGTGGCGATCTGCCGCTCCGGTCACCGCTCCCGGCAGGCCGCCAAGCTCCTGGCCGGACGCGGCATCGAGGCCGCCGACGTCACCGGCGGCATGACCGCCTGGGCCAGGGAGGGCCTGCCGGTAACCGGTCGGGGCGGCGGCAGCGGTGTCATAGCGTGAGCGCGCTGATCCTGGCCCTGATCGCCGGGGCCGTTGTCGGACTCGCGCTCGGCGCGCTCGGCGGAGGCGGCAGTGTCCTGGCGGTGCCCGCGCTGATCTACCTGCTCGGCTTCACCCCGGCCGCCGCCACCACCGCCAGCCTGATCATCGTCACCGCCACCTCGCTCACCGCCCTGTACACCCACGCCCGCACCGGTAACGTCCGCTGGAAGGCAGGCGCCCTGTTCGCCGCGGCAGGAATCCTGCCCGCCGCCGCAGCCGGAGCCGCCGCCTCCCGCCTGCCCCAGCCGGTACTGACCGCCGCGTTCGCCGCCATCGCCGCCCTCGCCGCCGTGAAGATGCTGCGCCCCAGCCAGGCGAGCACCGGTCAGACGCCTGCGGTACGGCCGGCGAAAGCCGCCGGGACCGGCGCGGGACTGGGTGCGCTGACCGGGCTGCTCGGGGTCGGAGGAGGCTTCCTCGCCGTCCCCGCCCTGGTCACCGTGCTGGCTTTCGAGATGCAGGCCGCCGTCGGCACCAGCCTGCTGGTCATCTCGGCGAACTCCATGGCCTCCCTGGCCACCCGAGGCGCCACCACCGCCGGCATCGACTGGGCAGTCATCGGCCCCTTCACCGGAGCGGCGATCCTCGGCGCATGGGACGGCAAACGCCTGGCCGCCAAGATCACCGGCACCCTGCTGCAGCGCACCTTCGCCATCGTGCTGCTGGCCGTGGTCGCCTTCATGCTCATCGACGCCGTTACCTGACGCACCAGGCGGGCCGATCAGATGCCGACGGCGCCAGAGCTTCAGGCCAGAGAAAGGAACAGCTTCTCCAGGCGGGCACGCATCTGCTCCCGGTCACCGGAAGCGGCCATGTCCGCATCCGTCAGGCAGTGCTGCAACCCCGTGGCGATGATCGCGAAACCCGCCTTGTCCAGAGCCCGGGACGCCGCAGCCAGCTGCATGACCACGTCCTCGCAGTCCCGCCCCTCCTCGATCATCTTGATCACACCGGCGATCTGGCCCTGCGCCCGGCGCAGCCGGTTGACCACCGTCTTCAGTTCCTCAGCCGCCATCGCCAGTTCCACAACCCACACTCCTTCGAGATACCCCCTTGGGTATCCTACCGAAGGGGTAACCCCAACCGAGCAAAGGAAAATCCCCGTGGCACTCACCACCGCCCTCACCGCCGACCAGGCCAACGCCCGCCTCCACGAGCTGACCGTCATCGACGTCCGCACCCCCGGCGAATACGCCTCCGGCCACCTGCCCGGCGCCCACAACATCCCCCTGGACCACCTCGATACCGCCCTGCCCGCCCTGAAGACCGCCGCCGACCGCGGCGACCTCCTCGTCGTGTGCGCCTCCGGCGCCCGCTCCGCCACCGCCAGCCAGCGCCTGGCCGACCACGGCATCACCGCCGCCACCCTCACCGGCGGAACCACCGCCTGGACGCAGCTCGGCCACGACACCCACCGCCCCTCGGGCACCCGCGCACCCTGGGCCATGGACCGCCAGGTCCGCCTTGCCGCCGGATCCCTCGTCCTGACCGGCCTCCTTGCCGGACAGCGCTGGAGCGCGGCCCGCTGGCTGTCCGCGGGCGTCGCCGGCGGCCTGGTCTTCTCCGCCCTCACCAACACCTGCGGCATGGCCAAGATCCTCGCCAAGCTCCCCCACAACCAGCCCACAGCCGCGGACCTGGACGCCACCCTCGCCGCCCTGACCGACTGACCCCACCAGGACCGAAAGGGAACCGCCCGCAGCGGCACGATGCGCCTTTCGCGGAGGCGGGCGGACGGCCGTCTTGGCGTACACGGTCAGTCCTGCGCACCGTCCTCGTCATCGAGCCCGGCGGCGTCCGGATCGCGCATCGCGCGCAGACCCCTGTCCGCCGGGACAGTGGCGCGGAGTGGTGGCTGCTGGCGATCCCCCACTACCTCATGATCGCCTTCTTCACCGGCGGGCTGCGAGCCGGCTGGTGGACCGGCGGACTGATCAGCCTGCTCGCGCTGATCGCGGCCTTCGCCCTCGCCTTCACCGAGCGTTATCCGCGCGACCTGTTCGCCCTGATCGTCGGGCTGAACCGCTGGGTCCTGCGCGTCGTCGCGTACGCGAGCCTGATGACGGACGTCTATCCGCCGTTCCGGCTCGACCAAGGCGGCACGGAGCGCGGGGCCGAGGCTGACGGCAAGCGCCTCTGACGGCGGCGGCGGGCGCGCCGCAGCTCGTCCGTGCCCCACACCAGCACGGGGAAGGTCAGGACGAGCAGGACGACGTCCAGCGGGAGGCCGGCGGTGCCGAAGAGATGCTGGAGCGGGGGCGCGTAGACGAGGGCGCCGGTGAAGGCGAGCTCGAAGGCGATGCCGGCGAGAAGCAGCGGGTTCGAGAAGACGCCGATGTCGCGGAGCGCCGCGTGGTCGGTGCGGGCGGCGAAGGCTGTGCCGACCTGGCAGGTCACGATGCCGGCGAACGTGGCGGTGGTGGCCGTCACGTACGCGTGGTGGAACGGGCTGCCGACGCCGGTCGGTTCGCCGGGTTGCCAGCCCGCGCGCCACAGTACGTAGAAGTAGCCGGCCATGACGAGGACGGCCGATGTGAGCCCCAGGTACCCCCAGCTGCGGACGAGCATGTCTCGGGAGATCACGCCCTGGTGCGGCGGCCGCGGTGGCCGTTCCATGACGCCGGGTTCGGAGCGTTCCCGGCCGAGGGCGAGGGCGGGCAGAGTCTCGGTTCCCAGGTCGATGGCGAGGATCTGGAGAACGGTGAGCGGCAGCGGGATCGTCCCTGCGGAGAGGGCGAAGACGAGGAAGGGGACGATCTCCGGGGTGGCGTGGGCGAAGATGTAGACGATGAACTTGCGTACGTTGTCGTAGACCCGGCGCCCGGACTCGATCGCCGTCACGATGGTGGTGAAGTCGTCGTCGGTGAGCACCATGGCGGCCGCTTCGCGGGCGACGTCGGTGCCGGAGCGTCCCATCGCCACGCCGATATGGGCACGGTGCAGTGCGGGGGCGTCGTTCACGCCGTCTCCGGTCATGGCGACGATCCGGCCGTGGGCCCGGAGGGTGTCGGCCACCTTGAGTTTCGTCTCGGGCGAGGAGCGGGCGAAGACGATCTCGGCGTCGCCCTCCACCAGCAGCCGGTCCAGCTCGGTGTCGTCCAGCCTTTCGGACGCCGCGACGATCTGGAGACGGGGTACCCCGATGCCGACCTCGCGGGCCACGGCCGCGGCTGTGGCGCCGTTGTCGCCCGTCACGATGTGGACCCTCACACCTGCCTCGTGGCAGCGGCGGACGGCGGCCGCCACTTCGGAGCGCGGCGGGTCGTACAGACCGACGAGACCCAGCAGGGTGAGGGCGGACTCGGCGTCCTGGCGCCGTGCCGGCGGCCGAGCGCCCGGGGGCAGTTCGCGTACGGCCACGGCGAGCACCCGCATGCCGCCCCGGGCCAACGCCTCCGCCGCCGCACGGGCGCTGTCCACGTCGGCCCCTGGCAGCAGCCGCGGCAGCACCGCTTCGGGGGCTCCTTTCACCACGATCCATACGTGACCCGTTCCCGGACGGTCCTGTACCACCGACATCAGCCGCAGCCGGGGATCGAAGCGGAACAGCGCCAGCCGCTGCGTGTCCCGACTTGCGGGGTCCATGGGGACACCCCGCTCGGCGGCCCCGGCGACGAGGGCCGCCTCGGTCGGGTCGCCATGCGGTTCGCCGTCAACGTCCCGGGTGACGGTCGTGCACAACGCGGCCGACCGCACCAATTCCTCGGCCCAAGGGCCGGCTACGGAACCGTGGCCGGGGTGTCCACAGGGCGTGCAGCCGCATTCTGTTACGGGTGAGCGTGCCGGTCTTGTCGGTGCAGATGACGCTCGTGGAGCCGAGGGTCTCCACCGCACTCAGCCGCTTGACCAGGGCACCGCGCCGGGCAAGGGCGCGGACGCCCACGGCGAGGGCCAGCGTGATGGTCGGCAGCAGTCCCTCGGGGACGTTGGCGACGAGCAGTCCGATGGCGAACATCAGCGAGTCGGTCAACGGAAGGCCGACAGCCAGCCCGACGACCAAGAACAGGGCCCCCATTGCGGTGGCCACTCCGGCGATGAGCCAGGCGACCTTCTTGACCTGCCTCTCCAGGGGGCTCGCCTCACGCCGGGTGCGCTGGCTGAGGGCGGCGATCCGGCCGAGCTCCGTGTGGTGCCCCGTGGCGAAGACCACGGCCCGGGCCTGCCCCTCGACGCACGTCGTCCCGCTGAAGACGAGATTCGGCTCGTCAAGGAGCGGCGCTCCGAGAAGCCCGGCCGTCGCCACCCGCTCGGCCGGGACGGACTCCCCGGTGAGCATCGACAGGTCGACTTCGACCCCGCCCTCGGCCACGCGCGCATCGGCGGGAACCTTGTCCCCCTCTTCCAGGACGATCACGTCCCCCGGCACCAGGTCGCGGGCCTCCACCGTGGTCGGATTCCCGTCTCGTACGGCAAGGGCGTGCTCGGGCAGATAGCTCGCGAGAGTCTCCACCGCGCGCTCGGCCTGGCGTTCCTGGAGGAGCGCGAAGGCCGCGTTGACGGCGATGACCGCCAGGATCGCCCACCCGAGGACCGCGAGGTCGGCGACGAAGGCGAGCGTGGCGGCGGCCCAGAGCAGCAGGGCGAGGGGGTGGATCAGCTGACCGGTCAGCTCCCGTGCGAAGGAGGAGCGCGATGTGCGTCGTACCTCGTTCGGCCCGTGGACGGCGAGGCGACGGGCGGCCTCGCGGGAGGAGAGGCCGTCCGCTCCGGTCGCCAGTTCACGGCGCAGCCGGGCCAGGGGCTCGCTGGGGTCGAAGGGAAGCGCCTCGTCCGCCGCCCGAACCCGCGCCTCGGCCCCAGCGTCTCGGCCCACGTGGTCATGCATCGCCGCTCCCCGGATTGGTGCCCCGCCGGAGACGGCCGGACCAGAGAGGCTCGACCTGCTCCCACTCCCGCTCCCAGGCGGCGAGCCGATGTCCTTCGGAGCGCCGTCGGACCAGGGCCAGGACGCCCGCGCCCGAGGCCGCCACGGCTCCGGCAGCGGCCGTGCCGCCGGCGAGCGCGGTCAGCGCGAGGTCGGCGGTGCTGTCGGGAGGGCGGGCAGGCCTGCCGCGATCGTCCACCCAGACGGTCACGGAACGGCCCTGAGGTGTCCCGCGCGGGACCTCGACCTCTCCGGACCTGCCGACGTCATCGGGGTACTGCCAGACCGCCGGTGCCACGGACGGCGGTCCGCCCCCCTGCCGTGATGCGAGGGGCGGATCCTCGGCCCGCCCCGTCGTGGTGGCCTGAACCTGGTGACGGTGGGCGGCGACTTCGCGTGCGGTGCCGGCACCGGCGTTCCACAGCATCGCCGCGGCCACGGCTCCGCAGACCAGCGCGATCACGCAGACGAGGATCAGCCCCGTACGCACGGCGGTTCCCGTCCCGGACACGGCGGGCCGGTGACCCGTGGCCTCCTGGCGGCTCATGTCGCACCTCCGGATGGGAAAGCCCGTCGGATGTCCCGGCGGCGCCGCTCAGCGCGTGGCGCCGAGCTCGCTGCCGATGTGATGGGCCCATTCCTGGATCCGTGCCGGGTTGCGGAAGTCCCCGCCCTTGCCGTGGCGGACCAGAGAGCGGGCGATGCGTCCGGGTGTCTCGGCGGTCACGGCACCGCCGAAGGTGACGTGCTCCCGCGCGCCGAGCTTCTTCATGCGGCGGGCCACGCCGGGTGCCGGAGGGATGTCGTCCTGTTCGGCGGAGCTGTCGACGGGGCCGCTGCTGAACAGCCACAGGGGGCGGTCGCGGAGCTGGTCGGCGTTGCGGCGGGCACAGCGGCGCGCCTTGCCGTTCCAGCGTCCGGCGTACAGGGCCCCGCCGAGCACGACGCCGTCGTAGCCACTGACGTCGGTGACCGTGTCGGCCGGCAGGACGACCGCGTCGAGGCCATCGGCCCGGAGCGTCCTGCCGATCTCGTCGGCGATGCCCGCGGTCGCGCCGTGTTTGCTGCCGTAGGCGACCAGCACGCGCTTGGGATTCATGACGTCTCTCCCCTCTCCACGCGCTTCACCGGGATGGTGCGGGAGGTGGCGGCCTTCTCCTCGGGCATCGGGACACGGATGGTGAGGATGCCGTCCTGGTACGCGGCGTCGACGTCGTCTGCGGGGATCGGCGCCGGGAGGCGTACGGTCCGGCGGAAAGTGCCGTAGCGGAACTCCGAGTGCTCCTTGTCCTCCGAACTTTCGCTGTGCTCCGCGGTCACCGTGATGAGGTTGTCGTCGACGGTGATGGTGACGTCATCGGGGTTCACGCCCGGCAGTTCGGCCCGCAGCACGTACTCACCATCACCACGGGACACCTCCACCGGGATGGAGTGCGCGGCGTCGCCCGGACGCCATCCGGGCAGCCCCGGGAACTCCCGGTTGAACCAGTCGTCGAAGTCGGGGAAGAGGCTGTGCCTGCGTTCCACCTTGTGTCCGGTCATCGTTGCTCCTCATGTGCGGGCCCGGGGCGGGTCCTGCGGATGGATCGGGTGGCGAGTAGCGCTCTCAGTACGGGAGCGGGCGGCCGGAGGGTGTCCGGAGGTCCAGCGGGCGGGGCCGGCGCGGCTGCTGGGGACGGCGGCTGATCCGGGTCTGCTGCATCGCGCTCACTCCTCCGGGGATCCGGACCACGGGTCCGGTTCGGTCTCGCACTCCCACCGTGCCGCCCGGGGCCTGTGGCGCCCCAGTGCCGGGCGGGTCATCCTGCCGGGGCCGGTCGGTCCGTGCGGGACCGGGACCGGTCGGCCCTGGCGGAGGTACCGTCCGTCCCCCCGCCCGCAGCGACGGGAACGGTGATCACGGGGCATTCGGCGTGGTGCAAGAGGCCGTGGACCGTGGAGCCGAGGCGCATGCCGGTGTAGCCCCCGCGGCCCCTGCGTCCGACGACCACCGCGAGTGCCTCCCGGGAGGCGCGGGTGAGTTCCTCGACCGGGTGGCCGCGCACGATCACTTTTTCCACCTCGACGTCCGGGTGGCGTTCCGCGCAGCCGGCGACCGCCTCGGCGAGCAGTCTGCGGCGCTCGGCCAGGCCCTCGTTCTCGTCGCCGCGTGACAGCAGCGGCCGGGGCCACGCCCAGACCGCCACGAGACGTGCCTCGCGCAGGCTCGCTTCCGCCGCCGCGAAGGCCACGGCGGCCCGGCAGTCCTTGCTGCCGTCCACGCCCACGACGATCAGCGGCGGGTGCACGGACGTGTGCTCGGGTTCGCGGATCACGACGACGGGGCAGTCGGCGCGTGCCACCAGCGGGGCCGCCACGGAGCCCTCGCTGAAGACCTCGGCGGCTCTGCCGAGGCGACGGGAACCGACCACGGCGAGGGCCGCCCCCGGTGTCCTGTCGCCCAGCACGGTCGCGGGCACCCCGTGGACGAGTTCCGTCGCGGTCCACAGTCCGTCGTGCAGGTCCCGTACCAGGTCCTCCACGTTGGCCAGCGTGGACTCGGCTCTCATCCGCAAGGCGCTCTGGTGGGCGTCCGCGGCGTACGGGAGTCGGTCGTGGACCGGGGGTACGGCGACGACCAGACGCAGCCGGGCACCTCTGCGTACGGCTTCGTCGGCGGCCCAGACGAGGGCCGGGACGGACAGGTCGCCAGGGTCGATGCCGACCAGGATGTCGCTCATGGCGCCTCCGCACGCGGGGCGTAGGCGGCGGGGACGATCTCGACCGGGCAGTGAGCGTGGTGAATCAGGGCATGCGCCACACGCCCCAGGGTCGGACCCACGCCCAAGGGGCGACGGCCTCGTCCCATGACGAGCAGGTCGGTGCGGGTACTCGCCTCGATGAGGATGCCCGGTGTGCTGGTGCCGGTCTCCACGTGATGGCTGACGATCAGGTCGGGGTGGACCTCGCGGACGCTGTCGGCGAGCGCCTTCACCTCGTGCACGCGCCGCCGTGCGATCTCGTCGAGATCGTCGAGCATGGTCGTGAGACTGCCGACGTGCGTGAGCACGTTCCAGACGCTCACGATGCGCAGGGCCGCCTTGTGCGCGTGGGCCTCGGCGGCGGCGAGCAAGAGCCAGTCCAGGTCCGCGGCCCCGCGTACGGCCGCGGTCACGGTTCCCGTCTGCGGCCACTCGTTCTCCCCACGTACGACGATCACGGGCACGTCCGCGCGGGCCGCGACGCCGAGGCCGACCGAGCCCAGCATGAGGGCGGAGAAGCCGCCCAGCCCCCGGCTGCCCACCACGACCGTCCCCCGGTCGCCTGCGGCCTCAAGGACCCCGGAGACGGAATCCCGGCGGCTGAGCACCCTCGTGACGTCAAGCTCGGGGAAACGTTCCCGGATGGCGGCCGCGGTCTCAATTAGCAGGTCGCGACCCGCTTCCCGTACCGCCTGGATCGTCTCGGCGTCGGTCCAGTAGGCACGCCGGTCGGTGTCCGCGGCGTGCACGAGGTGCAGGGTTCGCCCGCGGCGGTCCGCTTCGGCGGCGGCCCAGAGGGCGGCGGTACGGGCGGAAGGGGACCCGTCGACTCCCACGACGACGTCGCCGAGCCTCGGTGGGGCGGGGACCTCGCTGTTCATGGTTCCTCCTCCGGAGTACGCCACGGGGCCGGGCAGCATGCCCTGGAACGGCACCTCACACGCTGGCACCGTGATGCGTCCAAGGGGATGGGCCGTTCGGCCCCCTTCGGGACCTGCCTGGCCCTGCTGCGGGGATCGGCTCGGGCAGCAGCCTGAAGCCGGAGGCCCGCGCGCGGCCGGGCTCGGACGCCACGGCACGGACCCGGCTGAGGAGGCAGTCATGACACCCCAGGTCACCGTCGGTCTCGACGGCTCGGAAGAGAGCGCCGCCGCCGCACGCTGGGCGGCGACGGAAGCGGTACTCCGAGAAGTACCGCTCCGGCTGATGCACGTGGACGAGTGGCCGAGCGCACCGGAAATCCCCGAGCCGTACGCCCGCATCCAGACCGAACACGCCGACGCGCTGCTGCGGGACGCCGCGGAGGAGGCGCGCAAGGAGCATCCCGGCCTTGAGGTGTCCGCCGAGCGAGCGCACGGCCGGGCGGCCGAGATACTGACCAGCGCCGCGAACGAGGCCAATCTGGCGGTGCTCGGCTCGCGCGGGCTGGGCGGCATCCTCGGCTTCGTCGTCGGCTCGGTGTCCCTCGCTGTCGTCGGAGCCACCCGCCGGCCGGTCGCCCTGGTGCGGGCGAAAGGTGAGCGACCGGCGCCGCGCCACGCCGGCATCGTCGTGGGGGTCGACATCTACCACCCGTGCGAGACCCTGCTCGGGTTCGCGTTCGCGGAGGCAGCTCGCACGGGTCTGCCCCTCCGGTTCCTGCACAGTTGGACGCTGCCCGCCTCGTACGGCTACGCGACCTTGGCGGACGCGAGGGTCGGCGAGGAGCTGGGCGACCGTCTTGTGGGAAGCCTTGACGATCTCCTGGAGCCGTGGCGGAGACGGTACCCGGGGGTGGACGTCACGGCCAGGGCTGCCATGGGACCTCCCGCGTACCACCTCGTCGAGGCGTCACAGGGCGCGGATCTCGTCATCGTGGGACGCCGGACTCGGAGGGTTCCCGTCGGCACGCACCTCGGCCATGTGGCTCACGCGGTCATCCACCACAGTCCCGCGCCGATCGCCGTCGTTCCGTTGCTGTGATCCGACCGGAAGGACAGCGTCGAGTCTCGGTCGAGGCCGTCGAGTCCGGGCCGAGATCCCTCGTCCTCCCAGGGCCGCTGGTCTCAATCCGGAACGTCGTAGGCTTCCCCGCCATGGCCGAGCACCTCACGACCGATGCGCCGGGCCCAGGTGTCGACTGCGGGCCAGTCCCGGTAATCGCCGTAACGCAGCCCCATCGCCTGGAACTTCACGCGGCCTCGCCGCGTCAAGTGCTCGGGGTCGATGACGCCCGAGAAGAGACCGTGACCGCGGGGACGCAGCTCGTCGATCAGGCCGCCGACCACGTGGCCTTCCTCTTTGGCGACCAGCGCCCTCCACGGGCCTCGCATGGCAGCGGGCATTTCCACGCTGAAGAGCCACACGTCTCGCCGGGCCAGCAGGTCCGCGCTCGCTCGGACGAAACTCAGCGCCTCCGGAAGCCACGCCATGTCGTGGATGGCGCTGCCCACCACGTAGGCGTCGTATTCACTCGGGTCGCTCACTGCCTCGACGGGAAGCACATCGACTTGGGCCCCCTGCTCCTCGAGACAGGCGGCGATGCGCTCGGCAATGCTCCTGGTCGAACCGTGGACACCCGCATGAGCGACGAGTACGCGAACACCAGCGCGTCGTCGGAGGGGCTGCGGAACATTGCTCACGTCGCCAGTCTCATGCGCCACGGACCTGATCGCGAATCACGGAACCGGCCCGAAGGGATTCCGGCCCGGAAACCGCGCACGCCCGGTGCACCGGGGCACCCGCGCCGACCCTCGCGTACGCGGGGCTCGTCAGAGCTCCGGTGCGGAGGACGTCCCGGGTGCGCCCGGCGCATGGATGCGGCGTCCCGTCACACGGCGCGGGGCGAGCACGACGACCGTGGCCCGCTCCTCGCCGGCCCACGGTGTCGAGTACGCGGTTTCTCGGAGCGCCTGGGCCGTCGCCGGGTCCGCCACCTCGCGGGCGGGGCCGACGATGAGCACGCTCCACCCCTGACTGAAGGCTTCGTCCGCGTGGTCCTCCTCGAAGGCGATCACCGCGCCGGCAGCGGCCGCCCGCCCGAGCGGTGTGTCCTCCGCAGTCATGAACAGCAGTTCTCTGCCCACGACCTGGTAGTTCACCGGATAGATCTCCGGCCCGTCGCTCCCGATGACGGCGACACGGCCGACACCGTGGTCGTCGAGGAGCTGCCAGCATTCCTCCTCGTCGATCTCGTCCATGCGGGCGTGATACGCGGCCTGGCCTCGTCCGGGCGAGAAATCCGACGTGTACCCGGTCAGGTCCTGCACGGTCGTCTCCAGCGCGTTCGCCAGCCGGACCAGGAACTCGATCCCAGGTGACGGAAGTTGTTGTTCGACGAGGTCGATGTAGCCCGGTGCGGATCCGGCCCGTGCGGCCACCTCCTCGCGGGAGAGGCCGAGGTGGGTGCGCCTGGCCTCGACGCGGCGGCCGAGGTCGCTCATGTGGGCGGCGGAGTTCATCACTGCTCTCCCTCCGAGGGGGCGGGGTGGTGCTGCGGAATAACGGCGACGGGGCACAGGGCGTGGTGCAGAGCCCGGTGGGCGACCCTGCCGAGCTCCAGGCCGACGAGGCGGCCTGGACGTCGCGCTCCCACGACAAGCAGGTCGGCGGCGGCGGAGCGGTCGGCCAGCACCCGGTGCGCGGTGCCCTCGACGGTGCTTCTGCGCAGCCGGACCTGTGGGAACTCGCGCACCAGCGGGTCGAGGGTCTTGTCGAGGATTTCAGAAGCCCGGTGTTCGAGATACGTGCGGGGCTCACCGGTCAGCAGCGGGTGGTCGACCTGTTCGTGGACGGGTCGTCGCCATGTGCGGACGACGTCGAGTTCCGCGTCCCGGACCGCCGCCTCGTGGAAGGCGAACCTGACGGCAGGCGCGTCCACGTCATGATCGCCGATGCCCAGCAGGATCCGCTGATGGCGCGCTTCCAGGGCGTGCCGGTCGCCGCGGACGACGACGACCGGGCCGTGGGCCCGCGCGGCCACGACGAGGCTCACCGATCCGAGCAGCAGGCCGGCCAGCTCTCCCCGCCCACGCGACCCGACGACGAGGACCGCGGCCTCCTGTCCCTCACTGAGCAGTGCGCTGGAGGCGTCCTCGGCGAGGACGTCCGCGGTGACGGCGAGATCCGGAGCACGGCGCCGAGCCCGGTCCGTGGCCGTGCCGACGATGTTCTCCGCGAGGACCTGGCCCGAGGGCCGGTCCGTCGTCCAGGCCGGCACGGCGCCTTCGTACCGCTCCCACAGAGAGGCGTGCACGATACGCAGGGGGCGCCCGTGCCGTATGGCTTCGTCGACTGCCCAGTCCAGGGCCGTGAGGCTGGCGCCGGAACCGTCGACGCCCACCACCACGGGGCCTACCGCCACGGTCGATTCCATCGTGCCCACCGCCTTTCGAGTGCCAGGTGGATCACTGCCACGCTCGCACCGGGCACTCCGGGCCCGGTAGGGCCGGTCGGTCCCAGCATCGGGCCGCCCGGTCCCCGCCTGCACGGCGCCGGTGCGGAGGAAGCACGAGGAACCCGCCGCGTGCAGGGCACGACGGAAGGAAGGACCCATCCGCTTCTCGCGGATCCTGATTGCGCGGTGCGCGGTACGAAGCCGCTGCTCCGCGTCCTCACGGGTCCTTCCTCACCTTGAGTGAACGCCGCCGAGTCTGCGCGCACCAGAGCCGGCCGGGCCCCGTCGGACCCCGTTCGGCCCTTGCACGGCAGAGCTCGATGGAGTTCAGGGCCGCGGCGTTGCCGCTTCCGGTTCCGGTTCCCGTTCCGGGTGCGAGAAGTGCTGGACACGCGCATCAGGACCGGGAAACACCAGCGTGACCCGGCCGGTGTCCGACCAGCGGACGTCAAAGGGCGGCGTGCCGTCCGCGTGGTGTAGACCGACGATCTCACCGTCGCGGCCCTCGTCGCCGATGGTCGCGCCGCCGACGATCAGCCGGTCACCGACATGGGCCCACAGACCGGCGCGGTCCTTGTCCCGCACAGGTCGTGCTTCGGTCCTGGTCATGGCCCTCACCTCCCGGAGCGCGAGCGAGGAGCTGCGACGGTCCGAACCGCCGCGATGCCTGCGTGCTCGCCGGCTCCTTCCCTCCACACTGCGGCCGAGCGGGCCGGGCTCACAGGGGCCAACGGTCCCCGAAGGGGACCGTTCGGCACTCCTGGCGGGAGGTCCGTGAGGACACGCTGGGTTCCGCGACCACCGGCAGCGGGCCGAACGGGCACTGATTCCGGCGATCGAGTGCATCTGCGCCAGGTCGACGGGATCGTCCCGGTCTCGTGTACCCGGCTCAGGTACGAAAGCAAGGACATCGCACCAGGAGGTGGACGATCATGACGCAGGGCATTGTGGTCGGCGTCGACGGCACGGACCAGGCGCAGGCCGCCGCCGAGTGGGCGGCGGACGAGGCCGTACTGCGCGGCGCCGGCGTCCACCTGGTTCACGTGAGGGAACCGTGGCCGGATTCCGTCACCCCCTTCGCGGCGGCGCGGGAGTCGGCGGAGTCGTGGGCCGAGGAACTGCTCGCCCGGACCGCCGAGCGACTGCGCGAACGACAGCCCGACGTGCCGGTGACCACCAGGCTTCTGGATTCAGGGCCGGTCCCGGCGCTGGTTGCCGCCGGCGAGAAGGGCGACCTTCTGGTTCTCGGCTCGCGGGCCCTGGGCGGTGTGGCCGGTTACCTGGTCGGCTCGGTCGGTCTGACCGTCGCGGGTGCCGTCGAGCGGCCCGTCGTCCTCGTTCGGGCCTCTGACGGGACTGGCGCGCAGGGCGCCGTGACGGTGGGGATCGACGCACGGCACCGGCACCCTGCTGACGCGGTCATGGATTTCGCGTTCGAGGAAGCGGCCCGCCGACGCGCCGAGGTGAACGTCGTCTACGCCCAAGAGCTTCCGCTCTACGCCGGCCTCGGGCCCGCCATGGTGCCGGACGTCCGGGCGGCCGTGGCCCCCGAGGTCGAGCGGTCCCTCGATGATCTCCTGGAGCCCTGGCGCGCCAAGTACCCCGAGGTGACGGCCGTCCCCCGGGTGGTGCTCGGATCGGCCGGCGCCGAACTGGTGCGGGCCGCCGCGGACTCCGCCCTCGTCGTCGTGGGCCGGCGCACCCGGCGTTCCACCCTGGGCGCCCACATCGGCAGCGTGGCCCATGCCGTTCTCCACCACAGCCGCGCGCCTGTCGTCCTCGTGCCGCACGAGTGATCTCGGGCTCGCTCCGCCACACGCACGGCGAGGGGCACCCCAATGTCGGGGTGCCCCTCGCCGTGCCTCAGCCGCAGGCCGTGCGGGTCTGCCCCCTCCGTGCCACAAGGGGCCGTTCGGCCCACCACTGGGGCCTGGACGGCCGTAGCTTCCCGCTCCTTGCGGGTTTCGTATGGAAGGCATGAACAGCGACCAACCTCTCCTGGTCGCCACGGGAGTCCGCAAGATCTACCGGACGGACTCGGTGGCGGTCACCGCTCTGGAGGACCTGGATCTCGTCGTACGCCGTGGAGAGCTCGTGGGCGTCATGGGCCCGTCCGGGTCCGGCAAGACGACGCTGCTGAACTGTCTGTCCGGGCTCGACGACATCGACGGCGGCCGGGTGGAGATCGACGGGCGCGACCTCTTCGCGATGCCGGACGCCGCACGCACCGAGCACCGGGCCCGCACGATGGGCTTCGTCTTCCAGTCGTTCAATCTCATCCCGGTGTTCTCCGCCGTGGAGAACGTCGAACTGCCCCTGCTGCTCGTGGGTACCCGACCGCGCGAGGCGCGGCGCAGGGCGCTGGCCATGCTCGACCGGGTCGGCCTCGCCCACCGCGTCGAGCACCGACCGAGCGAGCTGTCCGGCGGCGAACAACAGCGGGTGACCATCGCGCGTGCCCTTGCCGGACGGCCCGCCATCGTGTGGGCGGACGAACCGACCGGCAACCTCGACAGCGCCATGGCCGACCAAGTCATGGACCTGCTGTCCGAGCTCAACCGGGACGAGCAGCAGACCATCGTCCTGGTCACCCATGACAGCGCCATCGGCGCACGCGTCCCCCGCCTGATCCGGATGCGCGACGGGCGTCTGGTCGACGACCTCCAGCAGCGGGTCCCGCTCACAGGCCCAGTCATATCCCGGGACTGACGATGTATTCGAACCTCCTGGTCCCCCTTCTCATCGCCCTCGCGCTCGCTCTGACGGCGCTGGTGTTGGTCGCGGCCCGTCAGCCCGTCGCCCGCCGGCTGGCCTTCCGCCAGCTCGCCCGACGGCGCACCGAGGCCGCGCTCGTGACCGGTGGATCGGTACTCGGGACGGCCATCATCATCGGGGCCCTGGTCGTCGGTGACACCCTCAACTTCTCCGTACGCCAGGAGGCGTACCGGACCCTGGGCCCCGTGGACGAGCGCGTCGTCGCCCCGCCCGGCCCAGCCGGACGCACGGTCGCCGAGCGGCTGGCCGCCCTCGCCGACGATCCCGACATCGACGGCGTGCTGAGCGCGCAGGCCGCGCAGGCGTCGGCCGTTTCCCGCTCCGGCGGCCGGACGGTCGCCGAACCACGCGTCCTCGCCTGGCAGATGGACTTCGACAAGGCATCGGGCTTCGGCGCGGCGGGCGGGGAGTCCGGGATCGACGGGCCGAATCCGGAGCCCGGCGAGGTCGTCATCAACGCGCCGCTGGCACAGTCGCTACGGGTGGGAGCAGGACAGCCGATCACGCTCTACCTGTTCGGCACTCCGCACACCTACCGGGTGGACCGCGTGGTGCCGGAGCAGGGGCTCGCCGGTGTGGGCCTGGGCGGCAGACTGAACCGCGACGCCTTCTTGGCCCCGGGAGCCCTGGATGCCGCGGCCCGGGCCGCCGCATCCGACGCTGGGCCGCGCTCGGTCACCTTCGTCTCCAACCGGGGAGGGGTCGAGAGCGGCAACGCCCTGACCCCGCAGGTCACCTCGGACATCCGCCGAGCCCTGGGCCCGGTCGCGGCGGAGACAGCGATCGAGACACCGAAGCAGACCGTGCTGCGCGATGCCAAGCAGGCCGGTGACTCCCTCGGCGCGCTGTTCCTGATGATCGGCAGCTTCAGCATCATCGCGGGCGCGCTGCTCCTGGTGAACATCTTCGTCATGCTGGGCGAGGAGCGGAAGTCACAGATGGGCATGATGCGGGCGATCGGCATGAAGCGCTCGCGCCTCGTCTCGTCGTTCACCGTCGAAGGAGCCACCTACGCGCTTCTGTCCGCCGTGCCGGGCGTGGCCATCGGCGTCGCCGTCGGCTGGGGCGTCGCCGTGGTGGCCGCCGAAATCTTCAGCGGCTGGTCGGTCGGCGGCAGCAGCATCCGGATCGCCTTCGCCGTCACGCCCACCAGCGTCGTCAACGGCCTGGCCATGGGCCTGCTCATCGCCTTCGCCGCGATCCTCGCGACCAGTGTGCGCATCAGCAGGTTCAACATCATCGCCGCCATACGCGACCTCCCCACGACGCCCGGACGCGAACCGCGCCGACGGCTGCTCGTCGTGTTCACCGCGCTGGCGGTCCTGTGCGCGCTCGTGGCCGTTCCGGCGGTGGCACGCAGCCAGCCCGACGCGACCTACCTCATGCCGGCCCTCGCCCTCGCCTTCGCCACGCCCCTTCTGCTGCGCGTCCTCCCCCGGCACGCGGCCACCACCCTCGTGGCGGGCACCGTCCTCGCCTGGACCCTGCTGGCACCCGTCGTCCGTCCGAGGATCTTCGACACGCCGTCGATGTCCGTGTACGTGGTCCAGGGCGCCCTGGCGGCCTTCTCCGCGGTCGTACTCGTCAGCAACAACCAGAAGACGCTCGTCCGTCCCGCGCGGCGGTTCCTTGAGCGCCCGTCGGAGTCGGGTCTGGCGGCGCGGCTCGCTGTCGCGTACCCCCTGGCCAAGCGGTTCCGAACCGGCGCGACGCTGGTGATGTACACGCTGATCGTGTTCGTTCTCGTCCTCCTGACGCAGATCTCCGGCATCCTCCGCGCCGGAGTCGACGGAGTCGTCACCGACGCCACGGCCGGTTACTCCCTGCGGCTCGACTACAACCCTCAGGTCGCGGGCGAACGCCTGATCGCCGAGTTGCGGACCGGCCCTTCGGCCGCCGGAATCGCCAAGGTGACACCGCTGCTCAACGCCACCGGCCGGGCCACCGACCCCGGGCACCGCAGCACCCAGCCGCTCGACGTCGCCGCCGTCGGCGTGCCCGAGGCAGCGATCACCGGCATCACCTTCCGCGAACGGCTCAGCGGCCTGCCGAACGACCCCGCGGTGTGGAACGCACTCGCCACCGATCCCCGTTACGTCGTCATCGACGGCTTCTTCGGCAGCACCGGCGGACCGGCCGGCGACTACTACGACCCCGGCGACACCCTCACCGTCACCGACCCGCGGACGGGGCGCAGCGAACAGAAGGTCATCGCCGGTGTGCTCAGCAACGGGATGGTTTTCTACCCGGGCACCGGGGCCAGTTCGACCACCTACCCCGTGGTGATGGGAGAGCGGGGCATGCGCGAGCTGTTCGACGACCAGGCCCAGAACGCCTCCGCCCTCGTGAGCACCCGCCCCGGCACCTCCCCCGACACCCTGGCGACCCAGCTGCAGGGCGAGCAGTTGTCGTCCAGCCTGGTCGCCACGCCGATCGCCTCCGAGATCCGCGACCAGTTCGACTCCAGCACCGCGTTCTTCCGCCTCATGCAGGGCTTCCTCGCCCTGGGCCTCGGCATCGGTATCACCGGTCTGGGCGTCGTCATGGTCCGGGCGGTACGCGAACGCCGGCGCACCATCGGCATCCTGCGTGCCCTCGGCTTCCGGGCGCGGACCGTCCAACGTTCGTTCCTCTGGGAGAGCGCCTTCGTGGCCGTGGAGGGAATCGTGCTTGGATCCCTCCTCGGCGTGCTCACGACCTGGCTCATGTACGCCAACAGCGCAGCCTTCACCGGCCTGGAAGGCGGCTTCCCCATCGAGTGGACCAGCATCGGCGGCCTGGCCGCGGCCACCTTCGCCGCATCGCTCCTGGCAACCGTCGGCCCTGCCCGCCGCGCCGCCTCCATCCGCCCGGCACGCGCGGTCCGCGTCGCGGATTGACAGACACAGGCCGTAGCGCCCAACAGCCTGCCTCCGGTTCGATGATCCGTCCGGCCGGGCCTCGAGTACCTCGTGGCAAGACACTGCGGAGGGAGGCTGGCTCCACCAACGTCGGTGCGGAGGGCGAGGCTGGCGGAGGGCCTTGCCCGAGTTTGCGACTAGAACAACTCCTTGTCATCGACGGCGACGAGCTTTTGATCCACCCCTGCTTCGCCGTACGGGCGAAGCGGATCTCCATGCACACAGCATCAGCGCACCCACCCTCGCGCTCACCCTGTTCGCGCGCGACGCGGATCTCCTGTCGGCACGGCGTACAAAGTTCCACGGGGCACTTCGAGGGACTCTGAGACTGCGAGGGATCCTGCACGTCAACAACCCCTCCCGCAACGCAAACCGCCCCTTCTTGTGGAGCCCTCCAAGGCAGCGACCTCGTCCACGGACACTCTCAGTGCGGATTGCTGGTCGCATGCCTGGGCGAGCAGGCAGGCATAGCGACGCAGTCGCTGCAACAGCCGCAATCTCGAGTCATGAAGATCTGTCGAGTCGTACCGGGCAGCGGCCAGGGTGAGAAGTATCGTGTCCTCTCCGGCCTCACGGTGTTCTCGCAACGTCGGGCTGTGGAGGTGTTCACCCTGGGTAACCACACTCCAGAGGAAGATGGAGCCCACTCTGGGGTCGGTTGAGGTATGTCCGCGGCCCAGCTTGGGGAGGCCCTCACGAAGCTTATTCCAGTCTCCCCGGGGCAGGCGCCACTTCGCCAGGCTGCGGCGCCTGTGCGCATAGTCGACACGATCCGCAGCACGCCCCAATTCGTCAGCGATCTCGCCAACTGCGTTTTCGAACACAGACCTCAGCTGCGACTCACCCAGTTCCCGTGTCAGGACCCTCAGAGTGTGCAGAGTGCCGCTCGCGGGGATTCCCAGGGACTCGCCGCTGGCGTGCCAGGTGCCGCCCGTGACCAGTTGCGCCAGCCGGATCGACACGGCCCGACGCAGTAGTCGGGGTGCCCGACGCCCCAGGGACGCAAGGTCAGGGATGATCGGGAGGATGTGGGACTCGTACGAGTCGCGTGGCAAATATGCGGGGATCTCTTCAATCCGAAAGCGGGGGTCTGGGGCCGCGGTGCGCCGTCTCCTTCCAGAATCCCCGTACATTCGGTGAAAGGAAGCATGAACCAGAGTGTCTGAATTCTCTTCCTGCCTGAGGATTTTGGCGGCGTGATTTGGCGAAGTGCGGAACGCTTCGTTCGCCAACGCGCCGATGCGGGGCCGCAGCGCGACGAGCTCGCGATTTCCTAGCAGAGTGTCGGCGGCCAGGAGCAGGGCTCCACACTGAGCGGCGTCACCCGGCACGGCGCGCACGCTGTTGAGGCCGGCACCGGTGTCGCCGGTGCGGTGAGCCGGCACCATCGCCACCACGGGCGCGGCATGGTCCTCGATGACCATCGCCAACTCCTGTGAGGGAATGTACGTTTCACCCATCGGCCACGTCAGCTTGATCAAATGACCGGTTGAGATCAGGTCCGGGAAGAACGAAATGCCCATCGGGTCGCCAGCGCGTGGGCGGTCAGTTGACGTCAGCCGGGCGATGATCCGCTTCTGCAACGACAACAGTCGTTGCAACTCTCCGGCCGACAGCTCTCTCTCACCGCCGCCTGGTTGCTCGTCGAGCCGCGTACCGCAGACGCTCTTGCCGCTGCCCCTGCCGGTGGTCAGCGTGTTCCGGCATTGCGCGGGGTGCAGACCGATCAGCCGCGAGTTCTTGATCAGGGTGGGCTGCGCACGCCTGGTCCCATTGACAGGCAGCTCACACACGGGACACAGGTGCTCTAGAAGGCGGCGGTGACGAAGACAGGCAAAGACCACCGGAAGGTGCCACGATGCCTGCCAGGCGCCGCCGAACGCGTTCTGGACCACGCTGCCGTCGCCACGTAGGCATTCCGGACAGTACCGGCTCGAGACGGTCGCCCCCCAGTTGGACGTCGCGGTACCTCCCGTGCGAATCAGATCCCACTTCGAACCGGCCAGGGCCGGGAAGCCGCGCGCGAAGGGCCGAAGAGTCAGGTTGTTGGCCTCCGCGGCTGTCAAGCCGGCTGCGCCGCATAGCGCGGTGACTTGCGACTCAGGGAGATAGCGAAGGTAGAAGTGGGGGATGGCTCCCCCCGTCTCACGAAGCCCGCACAGTTCAGCAACACGCTCGGGAGACAGTTTCAGACGGAATGCCACACGAAGGAGCAATCCCGGCAGGGACTCTCCAGGGAGCGGATCCAAAACACGTGGCAACGGGCGCTTTACCGTCATTTCCTGCCTCTCCGCCTTTGCCGTCAACGGCCACCTCCCCGTGGGGGTAGTCCATCAGCCTTCGCGCAAGCCGCTCTGTTGTCATCGATACAGAATCACTCGTGCGTGTGAAGGAAGCTGATGCGGTCGAGCCATGGGCGCTCCTCACCGTAGCGTCGTGGCTGGTCTTGACGGACGTGTTCGACCTGCTGAGGAGCGGTGGACGTGCATATGCGGGATTTCAGGGCGAGCTCCGTCCTGCCGGTGCCGGAAGGACCACAGCGGGATACGTGGTCGGACTCCTGCCGCCTGGAGGATCTGGCATTCCTGCATCGGGGATTCACCGAGTACGCGCACAGGCTGGACCTCGACGAACGATGGTCCCGGCGCTGGACGACGAGGTGGAAGGTCGGGCGGGACGCTGCCGCCACCTACTCTGTGCGCGACCTCAACGAGGTGGACGTCCGACGCACGGTGCCGGTGCGTCGGTTCACTTGGCGGACCGACCAGTACCACCGGCCCGGGCTCGAGTACATGGTGTCCACGTGCCGGCACCACGGTTATGAGAGCTTCGAGGAGGAGTGCCTGCTCATGGTCGCCGACTTCGCGGCCGGGCTACGTGAGGCGCTCTCTCAACCGTTCCGGCTGCGCTTCTACGCGGGCGGCAAGCGGGTGGATCACACGCCGGACTACTTGCTGCTGACCGATACCGGTCCGTTCGTGATCGATGTGCGGCCGGCAGGTCGGGTTCGCCCCGAGGACGAGCTGAAGTTCGCCGCGACGTTCGAGGCCGCGTTGGCCGCCGGGTGGCGCTACGGCGTGGTGACCGGCTGGCGTCGGCACGTGTGGGAGACGGTGGACGCTTTCTCCGCCGAGCGACGGCCGTTGACCAATGTGCTCGACTTGCAGGGCCAGCTGCGTGCGGCTGCCTTCCAAGGGCCGCTTCCGTTGCAGGAATTGGTCGATCAGTGCTCCATTCCCGCAATGGCCAGGGCCCATGCCCTACACCTCCTGTGGCATAGAGAGCTCGGTGCGGACCTCTCCGCACCGTACGGGGACGCGAGCCTGATCCGGCTCGCACCCTCAGAGCGTCACGGGGTGCGGTCATGAGTACTGAGACGGCATCGACGTGGGTGCTGGAGCCTGGCACCGAACTGATCATCGATGGTGAGGTGTGGCGGGTCGAGACGTGTCTGCCGCATCTGGGCCACGTGACACTGATCGGCGACGAAGGCGCACCCTGGAAGGTGCAGCTGAGCGAGCTGATCCACCACCCCGGTTGCCGACCGTCCACCCGGACCCGCAAGGATCTCCCAGCCGCCAGCCAGGGCCGCCAGCCGAAGTCGATGGCAGACCTCCTGCCGGTTCAACAAGACCACGTGATGCGGCGGTTGGAACACATCCGGGAGATCGAGACCGGCTACCGCAGCGGCGATCCGGACGCCGCACTGCCGCACGAGCCTCTCCCGCAGTACGACCCGGAGACCACAACGCTGACGCAACGCCGAAAGGCAGAAGTGACCGAGCTGCGCAGGGCAAGGGCGATGGATCCTGCGCTGGCGAAGTCGCTGGCCCTGCACAAGGTGAGCGTGAGGACGCTGGTGCGCTGGGACACCGCACGGCGCAAGCTGGGGCCGATCGGTCTCGCGGACGACCGGTGGCTGCGAGAGGCGACCGGGCACCGGATCACCCCGGAGGTGCGCGAGGCGCTGTTCGCCGTGCGTGATGAGAGCCTACGGCGGGCGAAGCTGACGGCTCGGGACCGCGAGCGCCTCATCCACCAGTACGTACGGGAGACCTACGGAGAGAAGACCGAGGTCCCCAGCTACGACGTACTGCGCCAGGTGTGGCGGAACTGGTTTGGCTCCAACGGCGGGCGGCAGCGCTACGCACGCTCGGCGGCCATGGCGCAGAAGTACGCGACGGGCCGGCACGTGGTGGTACACAGGCCCGGGCAGGTGGTGGCCCTGGACACCACCGTGCTGCCGGTGAAGGTCCTGGAAGACGTGTTCGGCGATCCCGTATCCGTGCATCTCACACTGGCTCTCGACGTGTACACGCATTCGATCGTGGCGTTCCGACTCAGCCTGGTCTCCGACTCATCGATCGACGTGGCGATGGTGCTGCGGGACATGACTATGCCACTCCCGATGCGCCCGGACTGGGGCGAGGACATGCAGTGGGCCTATCCCGGCGTCCCAGGCACGGTGGTGGCCGACTTCGCCGGATACGAGGTGGCCGGACTGCCGTTCTTCGCCCCGGAGACGGTCACCACCGACCACGGCTCCGTCTACCGCAACCACCACCTGGTTGAGGTCCAGCGGGTCCTCGGCTCGAACATCAAACCCAGCCGGGTGCTTCGCCCCACCGACAAGAAGGCCGTGGAGCGCGCCTTCGGCGCCATCCGATCGCTGCTGTTGGCTCTCCTGCTCGGCTACCAGGGCGTGGACACCGCCGACCGCGGCGTCGACCCGGAGGCCGACGCCTGTCTGACCGTGGCGGAGATGGAACACATCATCGCCACCTGGATCGTGAGGATCTGGCAGAACCGACGCTTCGACTCCTACGCACCGAGCTGGGATCCTGGCGGCGATCACAGTCCCAACAGCCTGTTCGCCGCTTCTATGACACAAGGCGGCTTCGCCCTGAGGATCCCCTCCCCCGAGCTGTACTACCAGCTCCTGCCCAGCCACCATGTCATGATCCACGGCAAGCGCGGCGTGAAGATCAAGAACCTCTGGTACGACGGCGAGGCCCTGGACCCGTACCGCGGAGAGCTCTCGCGGCGCGGCGGCAGAACCAAGAACCGCTACGTCATCCACCGGGACCCGCGCGATCCGTGTTTCGTGTTCTTCCAGGATCCGCTCACGCACGACTGGCACACCTTGCGTTGGGTGGGCCTGCCCGAGGATGGGCAGTTCCCCGCTTTCAGTGACGCCCGCGTACGCGAGGCCATGCGCGAACTGCGCAAGCGCGGCCTGGCGCCGAAGTCGGACAAGGAGCTCCTGCCCGTCCTCCTCGAAGTCATCGGCGGGAAGATCCCCGTCGATCAGTGGCTGACTCAGCTGACGAAGAAGCAACGCACCGAGCACGCCCGCGAAGTAACTCAGGCCGCGGCCGCCGCGGCCGACCGCCCCGCCGACGCCACCGCGGCCCAGCCAGTGTCCGCCGCGTCAGCACCCACCACCGTGCCCGCGGCGCGCACCGGCTCGGACGACGGCAAGGTCGTCCCGCTGCGCTGGCGCGAGCGCGCCGAGCAAAGCCAGGACGCGGTCACCAACGAGCGTCGACGACGACGTGAAGCCGCCGTCCCCGAACGCCCGATCCCGCCACCACAGGACCTGTCAGAGCGGCTGCGCGCCACCAGCCTGCTGGCCCTGCCCGACGACGACTTCGACGACGACACAGACGAGACCGGTGCTGCGGCAGCCGCCCCAGCCGAGGAAGAGGTCAGCCGGTGAATCCCCCGTACGACGGTCCCTCGTTTCTCCCTGGCCCGCCCATCGACCGCACCACCTGGGAGGGCTGGCGCCGCTGGTGCGCGACCCGCAATGTCTTCATCCCCGCGCCCGTGCTGACGGCAGCTGAGTTCGCTCTCAAGTCAAAGCGCCAGCAGCGCCTTTACAACCTGCACCGGCTCGCAACCCACAGCAGTCTGCCCATCGACGTGACTCCGATGAGCGAGGGCGTCGCCGACGCTGTCCTGGCCCGCGTCGAGGACGGCGCGTTCAGCCACAAAGCCTGCACACGCGGCGGCATCATGGTCAACGGCGACGGCGCCCAGGGCAAGACCGAGACGGTGTGCGAGGCATTGGCCGTCTTCGAAGAGACGTGGATGGCCCTGAACAACTACATGAACCCGGACGCCATGCCCGGCACCCGCGACCTGGTCGCCCCCGTCGCCTACGTACGCTGCCCGGTCAAGGCCACCCCGATCTCCACCTGCCAGCGCATCCTCGACTTCTACGGCGAGGACTACAAGGGCATGCGTCTGGAGGATCTGGTACGCACCGTCAAGACGGCCATCGTCGATCACGCCACCAGGGCGCTTGTCATCGACGACATCACCCGCCTCAAACTCCATCGGGAAGCCGACCAGGACGTCCTCGACCTGATCCGCGAAATGATGAGCATGCCCGTCACACTCATTCTCGTCGGCGTCGGCATCCCCACCTCCGGCCTGCTGCGCGAGGGCCGTCGCGACCCCAAGACCCTGGAATGGATCTACCAGCCGATCAAGGACCGCGGCCGCAGCCCGAACGATCACGCCGCCGGCCAGCACGAGCGGCGCTTCCAGATCGTGGACCTCGACCCGTTCCGCTACACGGACGGACCGGAGATGGCCGCCTGGCTGGATCATCTGGCCCGCTTGGAGGGGCACCTGCGGTTGCTGAACGACACCGAGGGGATGCTGACCGGGGGCGACATGCCCGAGTACCTGTTCAACCGCACCGGCGGCGTGGTCGGTGTGCTGGAGAAGCTCGTCCAGCACGGCTGCCGGCGGGCCATCGAGGACAAGAGCGAGCGGCTGACGAAGGAGCTGTTCAGCCAGTTCACCGTCACCCCCGGCGACATGCCCGACCTGGACGCGGAGTCCGGCGAGCAGCCCAAGATCCCGCCGCACAAACCCACCGGTGGGAAGAAGAAGCCGAAGGGCCGAAACACCGTCTTCGACGACGATGGCCCCGCCGCAGCCGGCGAGACTGGCTGACGGAGGTGACCTCCCGGCCGCTGGCCCGCGCTCTCAGTCCGCTCCCTGAGGAATCACTGCCCAGCCTGCTCCTGCGGCTGGCGTACCGCATAGAGCGCTCGCCCGCCAGGGTTGCCCGCCGGTGTGGACTGGTCCATCGTCAAAATCGTCTCCCAGGCGAGTACCTGCTCGCACTGCCAGCGGAGCGGGTCGGGCCGTTCGCCACGGCCACCCGCTTGAACGTGGAGGAGGCCAACGCCCTGACCCTGTCGTCCTTTGCTGCCGTCTATCCACCCCTGGCATCGGTTCGCATGGACGGCAGCCGCAACACCACTGCCCTGCGAAAGGCGTGGGCCGCCAGCGTTTCAAGTCGATACTGCGCCGCCTGTCTTTCCGGGGACGGAAGTCCCATCCAAGCGCTATATGGCGGCCCCTGGAAACTACGCTGGCATCTGCCCGTCTCATACGCCTGCGTCGCGCACCGCACCTTGCTCTCCCACGCGTGCCCGAGTTGTCGGGGTACACCGAATCGGCCGACGAATACAGAGCGCCAAGGGCTGATCACGCACCGCACCACGAGCGGGTTGCACCCGGCTCAATGCCGACGCCTTATGACTAAATTTCACGGAAATCGGGCCGCTCACTGCGCTGCCCGCCTGGACCACGATCACCGGGCCGAGCTCGTGCCCGAGGCTGATCTGTCCCTGCTGCTTGCCCTGCAGCGTCGCATTGATCAGCGTCTGATGCCTGGTCGATCCGATGCCGTTGGAGGCCAGTCCGCCTCGGATCCCTACTTCTTTCCCAATCTGATCGTCGCTGCACATCTCATCCGGCTCAGCTGGCCGGACGGTGCGCGATACGCGTCCTCAACCTGGATGACTGACTTGATCGACCGCTACGTCTCCTCCACTGTCGCTCGCCGCCGCACCCCCCAGCCCGACGGACGCAATCCCATCACCTGGGGTGCCCCCGAGGACCCGGCCGAGTGCGCGGCGGTGCTCGTTGCCGCCGAGAGCCTCCTCGGTCACGAGGAGCGCGATGACGCCGGTATGGCCGACCGCGTCCGGCCGCTCGCTGCGTCCGCGTTCAGCCGCCATCCGGCCAATATCGGGGCCTCTTTGCGACGCATGGACGTCTCCTCTTCGATGGCACGTGCCCTGCTGTGCCATGATCAGGGGTTCTACCGTGCCGGTGGCCACCGGCACGCACGACAGAGCCTTCCCTCACGCGAGGGCCACTTCCGGATCGAGCATGTGCCTGCTCTCCTGCCACATGAGTGGCTCTCCGCTCACTTCGGCGATCTGTTGCCTCTCTGGGTGCACCTCACCGACTGGAAGGTGCGGCACCTGCGGCGTGTTTCAGCACTCAAGCTCGCGGAGATGAGCGGCGGAGGTACCTGGCCTGATTGCGCGAAGACCCTCGGCATCCCGTGGAACACCGCACAGCAGTCTCTCAAAGTCATCAGGCAAGAGTTGCATTCACGGGATCTGTGGCCGGGCTTTGAACGGTCCGTCGAAAGCGTCGCCAGCCAATTGGACCGGGGCACGGATCGTGTTCAATACGGGCGACGCCGGGAGCTTCTTTCGTCCTGGCAGGTTCCGGCTGATGACTGGGCAGAACTGTGCCGTGGCCTCCAGCCGTTCCGCCAGGGGATAACCTCTCCCACCCGTGACACCGCGACCGTGCTGATCTGGACTCGGGTCACCCAGGGCGATCACCTTCACAGCCCCACGCTCGGCGCCTTGAGAGAAGCGGGCTGCAGCACCCAGCAGCTGGTCGGGTCGATCAACCAGCTCCGTACCCCGGCCAACCGCCAGGGTGGCAAACGCGAGCTCCTTCACCGTCTCGAAACGTACTCTGACCTCCTTTCCGCCGCCTGCGACCGGCCGGCTGCCGCGCTACAGACTGGCAGCCTCGAAACCCAGGCGGCCGCTGCGCACCTGCTGGACGTGCATCCGTCGCGCTGCGCTCAACCTGACGCGACGCGGAATCTCCCCTTCTGTTGACCGCGCCCACGGTCAGCCAACGGTGCCACCCCGGCCAGCGCCCGCTCCCGAGGCCCAGCAGATCTCATCGGTTGCCGTGTCGAGCCTCCAGCGGCCAAGCGCCCCCACCGTAGCGAGCCGGTCGAGCAGCGTTGCCACGGCCACGGAGGAGAGACCTGCCGTACGGGTCAGGTGAGCGACTTCGATGCTGCCCCGGCCCTGCTCATCGGTATGCGCGGCAACCTGCAGCGCCACCAGGCGAGCGACGGCTCGCTGCCGTCGGACCGTCGCGCGACAGGTCTGGCGCAGGGCCCAGTCAGCCGCCTGGGCACGAGCCTGACGGCCAGGGACTTGTGTGAGCACGGCGGGGTCGAGAAGGTCGAATCGGCGGGCGCCCTGCACCGAGGATGCGGGACGCAACCAGGCGGCCTGTTCCAATTCGTCCCAGACGACTGGAAGATGCCCCAGCCGCATACTTCTCGCGATGCCGCCCGAGAGTAGAACACCTCCGCCCGAGTCGGCACGGAGAGCGCATTGCACCGCAACCAAGCGGGCTGCAGCGCTCGTGCACGCAGGCAGGGCAGCGGCCAGGTACGCGAGCATTTCCCGCACCCGCGTGGCCGAAGACGGCCCGGGGTGCGGCGCTACTGCTTGCACTCCGCCGCGGCCAGCGTCTTCCCCAGGCACGGCAGCCACTGTGACGGCGTCGGGGACCACGGCCGCGCGAGGCGTCGCGTGCGCACAGGCGGTGCAGGAGTCAGCCAGCCGCCAGTTGCGCCCAGTCGTGTCGCGCGACAACACCAGCCTGATGGGGCCGGCGCAGCCGCGGTGCCGGGGATGCCAGCGGCACTCCCGCTGTCGGCACTGACAGGTGCGCAGGTGTCCGGCGAGCGCATCGCCACGCGCATGGGCAGCGAGATGCCGCAGGGCGGCGGACTGAGCCGCGGCCGCCTGCGGTGGGGCGGTCCGAGGACCGCAGCGCGGGCAGATGAGCCGCGGACCACCCACACCCGACCGCAACTCCACGGACCACACTCGAGGGACCACAGCGTGCAGGGAGAGCCTCATTGCTCCCGCTTACCTCCCGTCCAGGGCTTGGCCTTGCAAGGCGCGGCGAACTGGGGCGCAGCACGACATCGAGCCGGCGCCCCGGGAACATCACCCCTTCCCTAGCAAATAGTGCAGAACTCTGCACTGACGGGGCAGGGGTCTGCACCATCGGATGGTGGGGTGACGATCTTCCCTCCCGACCCGAACCTCGACGCCCTGCGCATCCAGCTAGCGCGGATGAGGAACGAGCGCGGGTGGACCTTCGACGAGCTGGCCGATCGCAGCGGCCTCGCACGACGCACCCTCATCGACCTCGAGCACGGCCGCACCACCGGAAAGATCACCACGTGGCATGCCCTGGCTCACGCCTTCGGCCTCCCGATCGACCAAATGCTGGAGCCACTCTGCGACGGGCACGAACCGCCTGATGCCGCAGGGTCGTGATCGGCCCCTCGCGCGAGGCAACCCTCCCCAGCCCCCTCCCGCGATTCACCCGAACGGCGATCCGGTCTCGAACATTCGCATCTCGCTTCGTACGTGCGTCGCGGCCGATAGGACCATTCGCATGACCTACGGCGGCCTCTGCACTGGATGGCGGCGCGCCACCTGGCAGGTTGCTCGCCATGCAACCTCACCGCTTCGCCCGCCGCTGGGACGGCAGCCCCGTCACCAAGCCCCCTCGCCGTCGCCTGTGCGTCGATACCTCCAGCCCCAGCCGCCTCCTGCGCCGGGGACAGAGCAGTAGATGCCAGGAGTGCGACAACCTCGTCGAGTGGCATCCGCGCGCCGATCACCGGCCGATCGGCCTGCATCCCAACGAGCTGCCAATCCGTCCCGTTCCCACCGCTTGCCGCTGGTATCTGAGCGGCGGCGTCGCCTACCGCGGCGCCGACTCCCCGTGGTGTCGCGTCCCGCACGCCACCGTCTGCCCACGGCGCACTCCGGACATCGACCTCACCCCTGCTCTCACGGATTTGCGTCGCCGCCTGGGCGTGCTCACCCGCCGACGGACCGACGCGGGGCTCTTCACCCCGCAGCCCGCTGTCACATGCCCGACGTCGGCGCAGTCGGCCGAGCGCTTCATCCTGCCGATCGTGGAGATCCTCCACATCCGCTACCTCGCCGAGCGGCCCCTCGATGCGCTGCGATGCGTGTCCCAGACCCGCCGGGGTCACCGCTGCTCCCACCCGGTCCTGGATCCGGCCGCCCCGAGCGGCTCCTGGACCCTGACCACCGTCTTGTCGGACAAGGGGCGCCTCACCCTGCCCGCGGAGCACCTGGTCCTGTACAGCCTGAACCGTGCGCCGTACGCGGAGCAGCTGCGATGGCGTGCGCAGCGCTGTCCCGCCCATATGGCTACGAGCACCGCCCCCGACCTCGCTCTGGCCGGATGGCGGGTCTTCGACCCGCTCCTCCACCATGCCCACATCCACACGCACCTGCCTGGGTCGGTGCCCGCCTCACCGGAGACCTGAAGCGTCGTCGACACTCCGCCCTTTGACGCGCCGCCGTCGATTGATCCTCCACTCCTGTTGCATCGCCGGCCGACCGACGAACCATGCCCGACCCAGTACGAGGACACCCTTCTTGAACCCCACTGACGAGCAATCCGCTGCCGCCGACGCTTTTCATGCCGGCGACCACCTGGCGCTGCAGGCCGGCGCTGGCACCGGCAAGACCACCACGCTCGCGCTACTCGCCCGCTCGACCCAGCGTCGCGGCCGCTACCTCGCCTTCAACCGCGCCATCGCCGACGACGCCCGCGCCCGCTTCCCCGCCACCGTCACCTGTAAGACCGCCCACGCTCTCGCCTACGCCGCCGTTGGCCACCGCTATACGCGCCGCCTGAACTCCCCACGCCGGCCCGCCTGGCGAACCGGGTGCGACCTCGGCCTGACCGACTCCCTCCGCATCGGCGACCGCGACATCTCGCAACGCACCCTGTCCAACGCCGCCCTGCGCACCGTCACTCGCTTCTGCCATACCGCCGAGCGCACCATCGGTCATCACCACGTACCCCAGCTCCGCGGCCTGGACGACCCCGACCACCATGCCGAACTCTCGGAATTCCTCGTCCCGTTCGCCCGCAAGGCGTGGCGGGATCTCCAGTACGTCGACGAAGGTGTCGTCCGCTTCGACCATGACCACTACCTCAAGATCTGGGCCCTCACCCAGCCACGGATCGAGGCCGACTTCCTCCTCCTGGACGAGGCCCAGGACACGAACCCCGTCGTCGAGCAGGTGTTCCTGGCACAACGCGACCACGCTCAACTGGTCATGGTCGGCGACTCCGCCCAGGCCATCTATCACTGGCGCGGCGCCAGGGACGTCATGACCGGCTTCGACGGCACCCGCCTCACCCTCACCCAGTCCTTCCGCTTCGGCCCCCGCCTGGCCACCGAAGCCAACCGGTGGCTCGCGCTCGCCGACGCTCCCCTGCGCCTGACCGGCACTGACACCATCGCCACCGAGCTCGGCCCCGTCACCCGCCCGGACGCGGTGCTGTGCCGCACGAATGTCGGTGCCATGGCCCAGGTGATGCAACTGATGTCCGCCGGTCTCCGGGTGGCCCTGGTGGGAGGCGGCCAGGGGCTTCAAGCCCTCGCCATGGCTGCGGGCGACCTCAAGCAGGGCCGCCGAGCCCACCACCCCGAACTACTGCTCTTCACCACCTGGCACGACCTGCAGGAATACGCCGCGTACGACCCCAACGGCCGCGATCTGCAACCCTTCGTCGATCTGGTGGACACCCACGGCCCCGACGCCATCCTGGCAGCCGTCTCCCGCCTCGTGCCCGAGGAAGCCGCCCAAGTGGCGGTGTCGACTGCACACAAGGCCAAAGGGAGGGAATGGGCCTCGGTGAGGATCGCCGATGACTTCGAACCCCCCACTGACGACGAACCCGACCCCAACGACACCCAGCCGGCGCCGCCCTCGATCGACGAAAGCGAGGCCCGCCTGGCATACGTCGCCGTGACCCGAGCGCAGCAACGCCTCGACCTCGGCGGGCTGTCGTGGGTCACCCGCCAGACGAACCCGACGGCTCGAGGAGAGAACTGACTACAGTCCGGCGTCGGCGGCCTCCCCCGCCGTCGGGTTGACAAGCGGTCTGAAGACTGCCGGAACGGGTGTATTCAGGGCAATGAGATCACGCTCACCCCGCCCCCGCACTACGCTCCCCGAACACAGTCACCATCAGCATCGAGGTTGCCACCCTGACAGTCGTACGCAATCGGCATCGCGAACTCGCCCGCAGCCTCGCACCTTTAACGGAGGAGTCCCTGCCCGGCTTCCTCTTGCACCTCTCGAACCGGCTGAAGTGTTCCCCAGCGCATCGCCCAGCTCCTCGTCCTGGGGCAGCGCCACAACAGCAGTTCGGAAGGCAGACGCCCGGGACTCCTCAAACGCCCCAACACCGCCAGCCTGCACCCCGCACAGGGCCGCAACCGTTCCACAGCCGGAATCCGCCGAGCACCCACCGGAGCTCTCTGTGACCTTCCGCCCCTTGGCTCGAAGCCTGACCCCGTTGCAAGAGGAATCTCTGTCTGGCTTCCTCCTGCGGCTCTCCAGCCGACTCGAGATCCCGCCCAGTCGGCTCGCAGTCCGGTGCGGCCTTGCTGAACACTCAGCACATAACACGCGCATTCCAACCCGCCTCCTGCAGGAACTCCCAGGCCCTACAGCACAGCGCTTCGCCCAGGCCACAAGGCTCGACCTCGCCGAGGTCCACGCGCTGACTTTGAGACGGTTCAAGCCTCGCTATCCGCCCCTGCGGACCGCATATCGAACCCTGCACCGTACGACCACGATGCTCAGTGCCCACTGGGCCATGGAGTTCTCACCGCGCTACTGCCCCCCATGCCTGGGCGGGAACAGGAGCGCGATCCAACAGGCAGGGGGCGGCCCGTGGAAGCTCCAGTGGTATCTGCCCGTGGCCTTCGTCTGTCCCCAGCACCACCGACTGCTCGAATCGGTTTGCCCAAGCTGCCGACGGCAGCTCAATACCTCCAGCTCGGGGCGCTTCAACCTGATCACCAGTCCGGGCACGCAAATGCATTCACTGCAATGCCGCAATCGCACCCAGGACACGGCCACCGAGGCTCGAGAAGACGGCCGCTGCGGTGCCCGCCTCGATCATGCCTCGGAGTCGCCGACCGGACCGATCGCTTCCGATCTCGGCCAACTGCTCGCCCTCCAACAACGCATCGACCGACGTCTCTTCGGTGACCACCAAGATCCGGACGCCACCTCGTACTTCAACGACATGGTTTTCGCCGCGCACCTGATCACTCTCAGCTGGCCGGCCGCTGCAGACCTCATCCCCTCCGGCTACCTGCAGACACGCTTCGACGAGCATGCTGCACCGATCGCCGAACTGATCCAAGCCGGCCAAGCCACGGGCCTACCCTCCAGGCGCACCGGCGCCCGTGCAGCCCCTGAGGACACCACGCAACGATCAGCGCTACTGCTGGCAGCCGACACGTTGCTCGGCGACCAGGACCAGACATCCCTCCGCCAACGGGTCCGGCCGTTGGTCCAAACCGTCCGGTCCCGTGCCCCGATGTACTACGGCCAGATCGCCCGGTCGCTCGACATCTCTCCTCGCTTCGCCCAGGCCCTGGCGACGAAGAGTTACAGCACCCGCGGGCACCGCAGCCTGCGGGCACCATCCCGGAAGCACCGGTACTCAGTTGAGGAGGTCCCCGCCTACCTGCCGAAACTCTGGTTCGACACGTACTTCGGCGACTTCCTTCGCCACATGCCAACAGATCAACAACCCAGAGAGCGCGCGCTGCGCCGAGCCGTCTCTCTCCAACTGGCAAAACTCGCCACCGGACTCGCCTGGCATCGTTGCGCCGAGACTCTCGGCCTCACTCCGAAGATAGGTGCCAAGCTCCTCTCCAGCCTCGCCAAGCGCTTCGAACCCGTAAAGCTGTGGCCGGAGTTCGACCGCCGAGTCGACCAGATCGCAGATCACCTCGACGTCTCCGACGAACGGATCAACTACGCGAGCCGCCGTCGGGGCCTGGCCGAGTGGCGCATGCCGAGTGGAGAGTGGCACCTCCTGACCAGTGGGATCCCTCGTCTCCGCAGGCTTCACGAGCAGGGCGACCCTGACATCGGAACCGCCCTCGCGTGGGGCGGCGCCACTCAGGGCGAGCCTTCGCACAGCCCTGTCATCCGCGAAGCCGAACTCGAAAGCAGGGACCTCACCTTCCTCAGCAAAGAAGTATCCGTTCTCCAACGCGACGACATGCGCGGCGCCCGACTCCGCCTCCGTAGGCGCCTTGATGCCTACGCGGCACAGTTGGCGCGCGCCTGCGACCGTGAGACCGGTCTCAAGATCAATATCGACGACATCCTCTCCGCCCCAGACCTCAACGTGCAGACTCTCAGACCGCGCGCCGAGCGATAGATCACCAACGAATTCACTAGCGCTCAGGTTTGAACCTCTGCGCAACCCTCGCCTGGGACTACCCGCGACCAAAACTTGACCCTCCGCGGCTCCGTACACACGATCAGCAAGTAAGAACCGCGACGCACGGTACGCCCGAACCTCATCAATTCACGGAACGTAGCAGGTCAGCTACCTGAGGCAGCCGGCGCGTCAGACTGCTGCTCGCGTGGCCGACGATTTCAGCTGGTGCCAACTATCCCGCTTTTGTGCCAACTAAAGAGCCTCGTCACAAACGTGCTACCGGCGGACCCTGGGCATGCCCAGGCCGATCCAGGAGATGATCTCGCGCTGGATCTCGTTGTTGCCGCCGCCGAAGGTGAAGATGACGGCCGAGCGGTAGCCGCGTTCCAGTTCACCGTGGAGGACCGCGCCCGCCGAGCCCTCCTTGAGGGCGCCCGCCGCGCCGACGACCTCCATGAGGGCCGCGTAGGCGTCGCGGCGGGCCTCGGAGCCGTAGACCTTCACGGCCGAGGCGTCCTGTGGGGTGAGGGTGCCGTGCTGGACAGCGCTCACCATCTGCCAGTTGAGGAGCTTCATCGCGTCGAGCCGGGCGTGGGTGCGGGCGAGGGCGCGGCGGACCCAGGGGAGGTCGATGACGCGGCGGCCGTCCGTGAGCGGGGTGGCGGCGGCCCAGCGCTGCGTGTCGTGGAGCGCGCGGATCGCCATCGTGCCGTGGGCGGCCAGGGTGACGCGTTCGTGGTTGAGCTGGTTGGTGATGAGGCGCCAGCCCTTGTTCTCCTCGCCGACCCGGCGGGAGACCGGGACCCGGACGTCGTCGTAGTAACTGGCGGTCGTGTCGTGCGAGGCGAGGGTGTTGATGATCGTGCAGGAGTAGCCGGGGTCGCTCGTCGGGACGAGGAGCATGGTGATGCCCTTGTGGGGCGGGGCGTCGGCGTCGGTGCGCACGGCGAGCCAGACCCAGTCGGCGGTGTCGCCGTTCGTGGTCCAGATCTTCTGGCCGTTCACCACGTACGTGTCCCCGTCCCGTACGGCACGGGTCTTCAGGGCCGCGAGGTCGGTGCCCGCGTCGGGCTCGCTGTAGCCGATGGCGAAGTCGATCTCGCCGGAGAGGATCCGGGGCAGGAAGTACGCCTTCTGCTCGCCGGTGCCGTACCGCATGATCGTCGGTCCGACCGTGTTCAGGGCCATGAGCGGGAGGGGTACGCCGGCCTGCGCCGCCTCGTCGAAGAAGATGAACTGTTCCATCGGGGTCAGCCCGCGTCCCCCGTACTCGGTGGGCCAGCCGACGCCCAGCCAGCCGTCGGCCCCGAGCCGGCGCACGGTCTCCCGGTAGAAGCGCTTCCGCGCGGCCGGGTCCGCGCCGGGGGGACCTCCGACGTCCTTGGGGCCATGGGGGACGGTGGGGACGTCGTCGGGGACCAGCTCGGCGAAGTAGGAACGCAGCTCGGCGCGCAGACGGTTCTGGGCGGGCGTGTACTCGAGATGCATGGGGTCTCCCGTGACGGCGGGTCCTGCGGCGGTCCCGCACCGTCCTCGGTGCGGGACGACGCGCGACGGCGGCCACGGTAGAACGTGTTCCACAAATGTGGAAGCCCCGGGGCGGCCGCGGAGAGCCCGCGGCCCCGGATCGGTACCTGCGATCCGGGGCCGACGGGTCGTGCGGAGGATTCCGGGGACCGGGCTCGGGCCGGTCTACGGCAAGAGCTCGTCCATGGAGGCGCGACCCTTCTCCGCCATGCGGCGTTCCGCCCAGGCGAGATTCTTCGGATTCACGTCACGGCCGGAGGCGAGGACCAGGTCCTCGGCCGTGAACTCGCCCTCCGAACCGGCGTGCAGCAGCCGGTCGGGCGTCGGGAAGTCCCCCAGGGACGTCTTGTCGGGCTCAGCGTTCATGCCGCCTCCTACGTGTTCTTCCGGCACTGGCCATTCTCGTGTCCGGCCACCCGGAGCGCATCCGGGGCGCGGTACGGGGCCGTCACCGGGGCTTCCAGGGAAGGGGGCGCCCGCGGGCTCGGGGGTGCGCGGGGGCGGGGCGGGGGCGGGGCGGGGCGGGGCGGTACGCGGTGTGACGGGCTGCCCACCACGACGTGACCGGCCGCCCACCACGGCATGGGGCGCGCACCACGGCATGGGGGCGCGCGCCACCGCGTGACGGCCGACCACCACGGCGTGACGGACGCGCACCGGCGGTCCCTCGGCGCCTCCCGGACACCCCCGCCGCCTCCCGCGTACCACCCACCCCCTCCACCCCCTCCGTCCCGGCGCCCGCCCGCCCCGGCGCGGCGAACTCGCGCCACGCCGTGTCATCGCCATGGCGTCGGCGGGGTGCTGGTTCGACAATGGGGGCGATGACCGACGACGACCGGCATGCGCGCAATGGAGAGATCGGGCCCGCCGAGTGGCTCGCCATGAACCGGACCGGCAGCTTCGACTGGGATCTCGACACGGGCACCATCGATGTCGACGAGTCCGGGCTGCTGATCTTCGGGCTGACCCCGGACGCCCACGACGGCCGGCCGGCGACGCTGGTCGAGCGTCTCGCCCCCGACGAGCGGGCCAAGCTGGAGGACGTCGTACGGCAGGCCGTGCGCGGCGGGGAGGTCTCGTACACCGCGCACTTCCCCATTCCGCAGGCCGACGGGCCACCCCATTGGACGCATGTGCAGGCGCGGATCCTGCGCTCGCCCGACGGATGGGCCCGGCGGATCGTCGGCATCGTGCGGGACACGACCGCCGAGGTCACCCGCTTCGCCTTCGTCCAGGAGCTGGAGAAGCGGCGCGAACTCCAGACGAGCATCGTCGAACGGACGACGAACGCCCTGTCGCGCGCGGTCACGGTCGACGACGTGACAGCCGCGCTGACCGGCCCCGGCGGGCTCGCCCGGCTCGGCGCGGACGGGCTCGCGCTCGGACTCGTCGAGAACGGCTCGCTCAACATCATCGCGCTCAGCGGCGAGTCCCTCGACGTGCTCGACGACCTCCGTGTCCGCCGCCTCGACCGGGAACTTCCCCTGGCGGACGCCGTACTGAGCGGGCGGCCCCGGTTCGTCTCCTCGTTCTCGTCGCTGGGCCGGGACTTCCCCGAGCTCGCCCCGTATCTCGGGCGTCTGCGCTTCCAGGCGGCCTGTTATCTGCCGCTTGTGGCGCAGGCGCGGTCCCTGGGCGGGATGGCGCTGTTCTACCGGGGCCGTACCTCGTTCAACGCCGACGAGCGCAACCTCGCGCTCGGCCTCGCGGCGATCGTCGCCCAGTCGCTCCAGCGGGCGATCCTCTTCGACGAGGAGCGGGAGCTCGCGACGGGGCTCCAGGCGACGATGCTGCCCCGCCGCATCCCGGAGATCACCGGCGGTGAGATCGCCGTCCGCTACCACGCGGCGTGGAGCGGCCGGCAGGTCGGCGGCGACTGGTACGACGTGATCCCGCTGCCCCGGGGCAGGGTCGGGATCGTCGTGGGCGACGTGCAGGGGCACGACACCCATGCCGCCGCCATCATGGGCCAGCTGCGGATCGCCCTGCGCGCATACGCGGGCGAGGGGCACGCCCCGTCGACGGTCCTGGCCAGGGCCTCCCGGTTTCTCGCCGAACTGGACACCAACCGCTTCGCCACCTGCACATACGCCCAGGTGGATCTGGGGAGCGGCACGTTGCGGGCCGTGCGGGCCGGGCATCTGGGGCCGATGATCCGCCACATCGACGGCCGCGTCGGACAGCCCAAGCTGCGGGGCGGGATGCCGCTGGGGCTCGCGACCTTCTTCGGGGACGAGGAGTTCCCCGAGACCCGGCTCGACCTGGTGCCCGGGGAGACCCTCGTGCTGTGCACGGACGGTCTCGTCGAGCAGCCGGGATCGGACATCGAGACAGGTCTCGCCGCGCTCTCGGAGGCGATCAGGAGCGGCCCGCCACAGGCGGAGGCACTCGCCGACCACCTCTCCGAGCGGCTGTGGGAGCGCTGGGGCTCGGGCGACGACGTGGCGCTCCTCGTGCTGCGCCGCAGCCCGGACCCGGGTACGCCGAGGGCGCCGCGCATCCACCAGTACATCCACCAGGCCGACCCGCAGGGCCTCTCCGACGCGCGTGCGGCGGTCGGGCAGGCGCTGCGGGACTGGGGCATGCCGGAACTGGCCGACGACGCCGAACTGATGACGGGTGAGCTGCTGGTCAACGTGCTGCTGCACACGGAGGGCGGTGCGGTGCTGACCCTCGAAGTGCTGCCCGAACCGGTCCGGCGGGTACGGCTCTCGGTGCAGGACCGGTCGAGCGCCTGGCCCCGGCGGCGCACCCCGGGGGAGGCCGCCACCTCGGGGCGGGGGCTGCTGCTGCTCGACGCGCTCGCCTCCCGGTGGGGGGTCGAACCGCGTGGCGAGGGCAAGGCGGTGTGGTGCGAGATCGGGCCGGTGCGGGTGCCGGCCGATTCCACTCCGAACGGTGCCTGAGGAGGTACGTCATGGATCCCGTGGCCGCGCTGAACCGGATCGCCTACCTCCTGGAGCGCGCCCAGGCGCCGGGATACCGGGCGAAGGCCTTCCGTACGGCATCCGACGCGGTCGCCGCCCTCCCCGAGGGCGAGGCGGCGCGGCGGGCGGAGGCGGGCACCCTGGAGGCGGTGAAGGGGCTCGGGCCGAAGACGGCCGCGGTGGTGCGGGAGGCGCTGGCCGGGGAGGTGCCGGGGTATCTGGCCCGTCTGGAGACGGAGCTGCAGGAGGCCCTGGCGGCCGGGGAGCCGGCGGCCGGGGGTGAGGCACTGCGGGCCGCGCTGCGCGGCGACTGCCACCTCCACTCGGACTGGTCGGACGGCGGCGCCACGATCGAGGCCATGGGCCGTGCGGCGGCGGGCCTCGGCCACGAGTGGGCGGTGCTGACCGACCACTCGCCCCGGCTCACGGTGGCGCGGGGTCTGTCGCCGGAGCGGCTGCGGGAGCAACTGGACGTGGTGGCCGCGCTGAACGAGGAGTGGGCGCCGTTCCGTCTGCTGACCGGCATCGAGTGCGACATCCTGGAGGACGGTTCGCTGGACCAGGAGCCCGAGCTGCTCGACCGCCTGGACGTGGTGGTCGCCTCGGTCCACTCGAAGCTCCGGATGGACGCGAGGGCGATGACCCGGCGTCTCGAACGGGCGGTGCGCAACCCGCTGACGGACGTGCTCGGGCACTGCACGGGCCGTCTGGTGGCGGGCGGGCGGCCTCGGCCGGAGTCCGAGTTCGACGCGGAGCGGGTGTTCGCCGCGTGCGCGGAGGCGGGGACGGCCGTCGAGATCAACAGCCGCCCGGAGCGGCTGGATCCGCCGCGCCGGCTGCTGCGGCTCGCCGTGGCGGCGGGCACGTACTTCGCGGTGGACACGGACGCGCACGCCCCGGGCCAGCTGGACTGGCAGATCCTCGGCTGCGCGCGGGCCGAGGAGTGCGGTGTGCCGGTCGACCGGGTGATCAACACGTGGCCGGCGGATCGGCTGCTGGAGTGGACGCGGTCCTGAACCGCCGACGGGCCCCGCCGGGGATCAGGCGCGCTGCCAGACGGTGGTCGCGTTGCAGAACTCGCGGATGCCGTGGCCGGAGAGCTCGCGTCCGTACCCGGAGCGCTTGATCCCGCCGAAGGGCAGCGCCGGGTGCGAGGCGGTCATGCCGTTGACGAAGACGCCGCCGGCCTCCAGGTCCCGGACGAAGAAGGCGAGGTCCTCCGGGGAGCGGGTCCAGACGTTGGAGCTGAGGCCGAAGGGCGAGTCGTTGGCGACGGCCACGGCTTCCTCGATGTCGCGGACCGGGTAGACGGTCGCGACGGGGCCGAAGGCCTCCTCCTGGTGGATCCGCATCTGCGGGGTGATGCCGGTGAGGACGGTGGGCCGGTAGTACCAGCCGTTCGCGAGGGAGGGGAACTCGGGGCGGTGGCCGCCGCACAGGACGGTGGCGCCGCGCCGTACCGCGTCGTCGACGAGGTCCTCCAGGTCGGTCCTGCCCCGCTCGGTGGCGAGCGGGCCGACGTCGGTGGACTCGTCGAGGGGGTCGCCGACGGTCAGGGCGTTCATGGCGGCCGTGAAGCGCTCGGAGAAGTCTTCGTACACGTCCCGGTGGACGATGAACCGTTTGGCGGCGATGCAGGACTGCCCGTTGTTCTGTACGCGCGCGGTGACGGCGGTCTTCACGGCGCCGACGATGTCGGCGGAGGGCATGACGATGTACGGGTCGCTGCCGCCGAGTTCCAGGACGGTCTTCTTCACCTCGTCGCCCGCGACGGCGGCCACGGCACGGCCGGCCGGTTCGCTGCCGGTGAGGGTGGCGGCGACCACCCGGGGGTCCCGCAGCACGGCCTCTACGTCGCGGGAGCCGATGAGGAGGGTCTGGAAGCAGCCCTGGGGGTATCCGGCGCGGCGGAAGAGGTCGCCCAGGTAGAGGGCGGTCTGCGGCACGTTGGAGGCGTGCTTGAGGAGGCCGGTGTTGCCGGCCATGAGGGCGGGTGCGGCGAAGCGGATGACCTGCCAGAGCGGGAAGTTCCACGGCATGACGGCGAGGATCGGGCCGAGGGGCCGGTAGTGGACGCGGGCCACGTCCGCGCCGGAGTCCTGGACGTCGCTCTCGGCCGGGTGCTCGTCGGCGAGGAGCTCCTCGGCGTGGGCCGCGTACCAGCGCATGGCCTTGGCGCATTTGCCTGCCTCCGCGCGGGCGGCGGCGATCGGCTTGCCCATCTCGACGGTGATGGTGCGGGCGATGTCCTCGGTGTCCTCGTCGAGGAGGCTCGCGGCGGCGCGCATGAGGCGGGCGCGGTCGGCGAAGGAGGTGGTGCGGTACTGGCGGTACGCCTCGTGGGCGGCGGTGATCCGCCGCTCGACCTCCTCGGGCCCGTGGGCCTCGTAGGTGCGCAGCGTCTCGCCGGTCGCGGGGTTCACGGTGGCGATGCCCATGACGTGTCTCCTCCTGCCATCGGCCCCCGTCTGCAACCTTCCGCCAAGCCGGGCGGAGCGCAACAGGGGCGGGGCGGTGGGGTGACCGAAAGGGGGCGGGGGCAGAGGACGCGGCCGCGCGTCAGGCGGTCAGCCAGGCCAGTGCGCCGGAGAGGTGTGCCCGGAAGACGGGATCGCGGTACGTCTCCGACGCGTGGCCCAGGGCGGTGAAGAAGACGCGCCCCCGGTCCACCTCCCGGCACCAGACGAGCGGGTGGTCCTCACCGTGGGTGCCGCCTCGGTATGTCGACTCGTCGGCCCGGGCGAGGACCCGTACGGGGCCGGCGCCCGGCGTCGCCCCGGTTCCGCGCGGGTCGGAGGTGAAGTTGTACCACTCGTCGGTCCACTCCCAGCGGGCCGGGAGCGGGGCGGTCGCGGGGTGGTCGTGGTCGTCGACGAGGACGAGGCCCGGCTGGATCTCGGGGTGGCCGTCGAAGCGGGTGCCGAGCAGTTCGCCGTAGAAGGGCCAGTCCGGCTCGGCGTTCGCCGCCGCGTGGACGGCGAGGAGGGCTCCGCCGCCCCTCAGGTACGCCTCGAAGGCGACGCGCCCCTCGGGTGTCAGGACGTTCCCGGTGGTGGAGAGCAGGACGACGGCGGCGCGGCCTGCCAGGCTCTCCGGGGTGAAGGCGTCCGGGTCCTCGGTGACCTCGGCCGAACGCCCGAGGCCGTGGGCCAGCTCCGTGAGCGCGGCGGCGCCGTCGGGGATCGAGTCGTGGCGGTAGCCCGCGGTGCGGGCGTAGATCAGGACGTCTGCGGTGGGCACGCGGTGGACTCCAGGAGAGGGCCGGTCGGGGCGGAGCGTCAGGACGGCAAGCGCTTTCCGCCCGGCGCCGACCGTAGCCACCAAAAACCCCGGGCCGCAACCCCTGCCGTTCCCGCACACTGCTCGGATGACGCCGCTCGACGCCCACGCCCGGAAGGCCCTCGCCCATGTGGCCGACGGCTCCGCCGGGGACCCGCTCGACCCCTCCCTGCGGGTCACCCTCAACTTCCATCCGCACTTCCTCCACCGGCTCGCGGACGAGGGCGTCTACCGCTCGCAGTTCGTCACCGGCACCGGCAACGGCGGCCTCACCGCCCACCCCGGCGGGGACCGTTGGCGCTGGGAGAGCCGCATCTTCGGCGGGGCGTACGACGAGGCCCCCGCGGACAGGCGTCCGGTCTACGGCGCCCTGAACTTCCGCCGCCGCCCCTTCGGCGCCGCCCCCCGCTTCGGCTCCGCCCATCTGCGGCTGACGGCCGCGGCCCTGGAGCGGGCGACCTTCTGCTACCCGGACAGCTTCCTGGAGCCCACCGACTTCGGCGTGGCGTCCCGCATGGGACTGATCGGACTCGCCGAGGCCGACGACATGGACCTGCTCGACGACTACATCGAGGCGCAGATTCACGGCCCGGTGGCGATCGCACGCGATGTGGAGGCGCTGGTCCTGGATCCGAGCCACCGGGGGACGGAGGTGGAGGCGGCCGCACGGCGGCTGCCGTGCCCCGTCGAGTGGCACGGCGGGTTCCGCCTCTCCATCGCCGAGCTGCGGCGGCACCCCGGTTTCCGGGGTCCGGAGTACGTGGAGCTGGGCGCGCTGATCGCCGTCGACGGGTGGCTCGACCCCCGGATCGTGCAGGAGGCGGCGGGCTCGGGGCGGTACGACCCGCAGGACGTGAAGAAGGTCTGGCACTGCCTGGCCCGGTTCGGTACGGCGGCCGCCTGAGGCGCCTTCGGGGCGCCGCCTCGGCCGGTTCCGTGCTCCGGCCCGTTCGAACCGTATGCGGGGCGCCGCCTGGCGGTGCGCCGACCGTTCGAACCGTATGCGAGGCGCCGCGTCACGGGTCGGTGCGCCGGCCGTCCGAGTCGTATACGGGGCGCCGCCCGGCCGGTCGGTGCGCCGGCCGTCCGAGTCGTCGTCCCGCGGTCCGTTGTCGTATCGGATACACGCCTGTATCTTTTGGCGCCGCCCCACCCGCTCACCGAGGAGCCGCCATGAGCACCGTGCCTCCCGCGCTCGCCGCCGCCGTCGGGCCCTTGCCCGACGGGGTCGTCCTGCCGCTGCCGCCCGCCTTCGACTCCGTCGAGGAGGAGCGCCGGTACCGCAAGGAGCAACTCGCCGCCGGTTTCCGGATCTTCGGGAGGTTCGGCTTCTCCGAAGGGGTCGCCGGTCACATCACCGTCCGCGACCCCGGCGACCCGAACGCCTTCTGGGTCAACCCGTTCGGCATGAGCTTCGGTCAGATCAAGGCCTCCGACCTGATCCTGGTGGACCACGAGGGAACGGTCCTGGAGGGCCGCCGGCCGGTCAACCGGGCGGCGTTCGTCATTCACTCACGGGTCCACGCCGCCCGGCCTGACGCCGTCGCCGCCGCGCACTCGCACTCTCTGCACGGCAAGGCGTTCTCCAGCCTCGGCATCCCGCTCGACCCGATCACGCAGGACGCCTGCGCGTTCTTCGAGGACCACGGGGTCTACGACGACTACCGGGGCGTGGTGAACGAGACCGAGGAGGGCGAGCGGGTCGCCAAGGCCCTCGGCGACCACAAGGCGGTCATCCTCAAGAACCACGGGCTTCTCACGGTCGGCCACTCCGTCGCCGAGGCCGTGTGGTGGTTCGTGACGATGGAGCGCTCCTGCCAGGCCCAGCTCCTCGCGATGGCGGCGGGCACGCCGCAGCTCATCGACCGCGAGACGGCGCTGCTCACCCGGGGCCAGGTCGGTGGTCACCTGGCCGGCTGGTTCCAGGCGCGTCCGCTGTGGGATCAGATCACCGCGTCGGACCCGGACCTCTTCGACTGACCGTCGGCACCCGCGATCGGCCGTGTCGACGCCTCCAGGAGCGGGGCGAGGAACTGCCGTTCCAGGCTGCCGGGCGGCAGGACGTCCGGTTCCACGTAGCTCTGGGCGAGACCGCCCTCGCGCAGGGCGATGAGGAGCCGGGCGAACCGGTCGGCCTCCACGGTCAGTTCGCGTCCCGCGCGGCGCAGGACGAGGGTGATGCCACGCGCGATCTCGGCCCGCAGCCGCTCGTCGTGACGCGCGAGCACCCAGGCGGCCTGCGGATCGCGGATGGCGTGCAGGGTGAACTCGGTGGTGACCAGGTACCAGTCGCGCTCGTCCGGTTCGACGCGGGCGGCGAGCTCCGCGAGCCGGCTCAGGGTGTACTCCTCCGCCGTCAGCGCGTCGATCGACTCGGCGAGCCGCCGCACGGTCCGGTCGCTGTGCTCGTCGAAGAGGGCGAGGAAGAGCTCCTCCTTGCTGGCGAAGTTCGAGTAGTACGCGCCCCGCGTGTACCCGGCGCGCTCACAGATCTGCTCGATCGTCGTCGCGTGGAAGCCGTGCTCGGCGAAAGCCTCCAGGGCGGCCTTCAGGAGCGCCGCGCGGGTCCGGGGCCGCCGCCTGGTGACACCTTTCGGCACGGGTGCTTCCTCCTTCGTCGGGGCCGCTTCCTGCGGCGGACGCCCACCCTACCGGCGCCCTCATCCCGGGCACGGACGAGCACCGGCGGATAAAATTCAGCCATGGGAGAGCGACCCGTCGCGCCCGCGGCGCCTGAATTGGTCCTCGAGATCGAAGGGGACGCCACGCACCTGGACCCGCACCGCGTCTACCGCGTCGGACGGGACCCCGCCAGCGACATCGTGCTCTCGGACGCCCGGGCGTCCTGGCACCACGCGGTGCTGAGCGCCGCGGGCGGCCAGTGGACCCTGGAGGACGAGGGCAGTACGAACGGCACCTACACGGATGGCCTGCGGATGGCCGGGCGGCGGGAGGTGGGCCCCGGCACGGTCGTACGGTTCGGGCATCCGGAGGAGGGGCCGCGGGCGGTGTTCTCCGCCGTGGCGCGGACGGGACGGGAGGAGGGCCAGGGACCGGCGGGCCTCGCGGAACCCCCCGACCGGGCGGGCCTCGCGGAACCCCCGGCCGTGACGGAACCCCCGGCCGTGGCGGAACCGCCGGTCCGGCCCGAACCGCCCGCCGCACCAGGCCCCCACGCCGCCCCGGAACCGCCCCCCGCCCCACCGGAGCCCCAGCCCGTCCCCGAACCACCCGCCGTCCCGGACTCCCCTGTCGTACCGGTCCCCCTGGCCGTACCGGAACCCCCGCCGTCCCAACCCGAGCCCCCGCTCCCCCGGCCGGAGCCTCGGCCTCAGGCGGAGCTTCAGCCTCAGAGTCGGCCCCCACTTGCCCCCCAGCCGGACGCCCCCCTGACTCCGCCCGCCCCCGACCGCCTCCCCCCGTCCGGGACACCACGGCCCCCCTCCGTCTCGTATCCCGCCGCCACCGGCACCTTCCGGCAGCCGACCTCCGTGCGGCCGCTGCCCGCCCACAGCATCCGGATCGGGCGGGCCCCCGACAACGACGTCGTCGTCCCCGACCTCATCGTCTCCCGGCGGCACGCCGAGCTCCGTGCCCATCCCGACGGCACCTACTGGATCCATGACCTCGGCAGTCACAACGGCACCTTCCTCAACGGCGCTCCGGTCGTCGACGCCCGGGTCACACCGGAGGACATCGTCGGCATCGGCCACTGCGCGTTCTGCCTGATCGGCGGGCAGCTCGTCGAGTTCACCGACACCGGCGAGGTCTCCCTCGACGTCCAGTCGCTCGCCGTCACCGTCGACCACGGCCGCAAGACGCTCCTCGACGAGGTGTCGTTCCCCGTGGGCCAGAAGTGCCTGCTCGGGGTCGTCGGGCCGTCCGGCGCCGGGAAGTCGACGCTCCTCGGCGCGCTCACCGGCCAGCGTCCCGCCGACCGGGGCACGGTGCTCTACGACGGCCGTGACCTGTACCGGGACTACGCCGAGCTGCGCCAGCGCATCGGGCTGGTTCCGCAGGACGACATCCTGCACCTGCAGCTCACCGTGCGACGGGCCCTCGGTTACGCCGCCGAGCTGCGCTTCCCCGAGGACACCGTGCCGGCCGAGCGCCGGGCCCGGGTGGACGAGGTGATCCGCGAGCTGGGTCTCGTGGAGCGCGCGCGGCAGCCGATCCACAGTCTCTCCGGCGGCCAGCGCAAGCGGGTGAGCGTCGCCCTCGAACTCCTCACCAAGCCGTCGCTGCTCTTCCTCGACGAGCCGACCTCCGGTCTCGACCCGGGCATGGACCGGTCCGTGATGCACATGCTGCGCGGGCTCGCGGACGACGGACGTACGGTCGTCGTCGTCACGCACAGCGTGCTCAGTCTGGACGTGTGCGACCGGCTGCTCGTGCTCGCGCCGGGCGGCAAGGTCGCCTACTACGGGCCTCCGGGGGACGCCCTCGGATTCTTCGGATTCGCGCAGTGGCCGGAGGCCTTCGAGGCCTTCGAGAACGACCGGGACCGCGACTGGGCCGGACAGTACCGGTCCTCGCGCTTCCACCGCCGGTACACCGCGGAGGCGACGGCCCGTCCGAACGTCCCCGTACCCGCCGCCGGCGCTTCCGCGCAGCCCGCGCCGGAGCCGGCCCCGCCGCCGAAGGCGCAGAGCTGGGGCTCCCAGCTGCGGACGCTCGTACGCCGGTACGCGGCGGCGCTCGCCGCCGACCGCACCTTCCTCGCCATCATGATCGCGTTGCCGTTCGTGATGGGCGCGATGGCGCGGGCCCTGTCGGAGGGCAGTCTCAACCCCGAGTCGACGCTGAACGTCCTGCTCATCCTCTGTGTCGGCGGAGTCCTCACGGGCGCGGCGAACGCCGTGCGCGAACTGGTCAAGGAGCGCACCATCTACCGGCGCGAGAGAGCCGTGGGCCTGTCCCGCTCCGCGTACCTCGCCTCCAAGACGGTCGTCCTCGGCCTGATCACGGTGGTGCAGGCGGTCGTCCTGACGCTGGTGGCCCTGATCGGCGTGCCGCTGAACGTGCCCGGCGGCAAGGGCGTCCTGCTGCCCCCGCTCGTCGAGATCACGCTCGCCGTCGCGCTGCTCTCGTTCACGGCGATGATGCTCGGTCTGCTCGTCTCGGCGCTCGTCCGCAAGGAGGAGGTGACGATGCCGCTGCTCGTCCTCCTCGCGATCGTTCAGGTGGTGTTCTGCGGGGCGCTCCTGACCGTACGGGGCACGCCGGTCCTGGAGCAGCTGGCGTGGCTGGTTCCCTCGCGCTGGGCGTTCGCGGCGATGGGCGCGACGATCGACATCGGGAAGGTCGCGCCGAGCGACAAGACGGCGGATCCGCTGATGCGTCACACGGCGGAGGCCTGGTTGTTCGACATGGGCATGATGGTGCTGCTCTGTCTCGTCCTCGGTCTGGTCGTGGCCCGGCTGTTGCGGCGCCACGAGCCGGTCGTGATGCGGAGGTAGGCCCGTGAGCGTTCCCGTACCCGAGTTCGTGCCGGACTTCCGGCCGACCCATGTCGTGCCGCGAGACGGCCTCGCCGCGTGGGAGGCGCCGGACCCCGCGCTGCCGACGGTGCCGCTCGACGCGTTCCTGCCGGTGCGTCTGGAGGAGCGGGCCGGCGACTGGGGGCGGGTCCTGTGCTCCAACGGCTGGACGGCGTGGGTCGACGCGCGGCTCCTCGTCGCCGTCCCCGACGACCCTCCGGCGGCGGGCGGGCCCCTCACCAGGACCGCCGATCCGCGCCCGCTGATCGCCCGCGCCCAGGACGCGCTCGGCCGCTACCGGCGGGCCGCGGAGGAGCTGGGGTCGGGACGCCTCGACGGCGAGCACTTCCGGCTGCGGACCCGCGGACTGCGGGTGGGCATGGTCGTCGACGGCGAGTCGGTGTGGCTGTACGACGCGGAGCACGAGCGCTGGGTGTACTGCGACGGCGTGGGGCTCAGTACGTACGCCGCTTCGGCCGCGCCCTCCCTCGCCGCCGCCTCCCCCGCGGGCCCGTTCGGGCGGTCCGGGGAACGCGCCGACGAGCGGCCCGAGGAACACGCCGGCGAGCGGCCCGAGGAGCGCGACGGCGCGTCCGCGCGGCCCCGGGAGCCCGGTCGCGAAGGGGCCGGTGCCCCGCCCCCCGTGCACGAGCCGACCCAGGTGGTGGTGCTTGGCGACCCGTCCGCGGCTGCCGGGCCACCGCCGCCGACCCAGGTCGTGGAACGGCCGCCCGGCCCGGCCGGTGAGGGCTGATGGCCGGCGGGCCGCTCGACGGACCCGGCCTTCCGGCGGGCCGTCCCTCGGGGCTCCTCGGCAAGGAGATCGCGGGCTACCGCGTGGAGGGCGAGATCGGGCGCGGCGGCATGGCGGTCGTCTACCGGGCGCGTGACCTGCGCCTCGGCCGGACGGTGGCGCTGAAGCTGCTCGCCCCCGAGCTGGCCCGCAACGACACCTTCCGCAAGCGCTTCGCGCACGAGTCACGGGTCGCCGCGTCGATCGACCACCCCCACATCGTGCCGGTCTTCGAGGCGGGCGAGACGGAGGGCGTGCTGTACATCGCCATGCGGTACGTGGCAGGGCAGGACCTGGTGGCCCTGCTCGACCGGGAAGGCCCGCTGCCGCCCGCGAAGGCGGGGCGGATCGCCGTGCAGGTGGCCTCGGCCCTGGACGCGGCGCACGCGCACGACCTGGTGCACCGGGATGTGAAGCCCGGCAACATCCTGGTCGCCGAGGGCACCGACCGCGACCACCCGGAGCATGTGTACCTCACGGACTTCGGCCTGACGAAGAAGTCGCTGTCGCTGACCGGCTTCACCACGGTGGGCGAGTTCGTCGGCACGCTGGACTACGTGGCTCCGGAGCAGATCTCCGGGAAGCCGGTGGACGGCCGCTGTGACGTGTACAGCCTGGCGTGCGTGGTGTTCGAGACCCTGGTGGGGGCTCCGCCCTTCCGCCGCGACACCGACTGGGCGGTGCTGTGGGCGCAGCAGTACGACCCTCCCCCGCCGCTCTCCGAGGTGCGGCCGGGGCTGCCGGAGGCGGCGGACGCGGTGTTCGCGAAGGCGCTGGCGAAGACGCCCGAGGAGCGGTACGGGACGTGCCTGGAGTTCGTCTCCCAACTGCGCGGTGCGCTGGGCGCGGGCGGGAGCGGTACGGGGTCCGTGGTGACGAAGGGCCCGGAGCCGCTCGGCCCGCCGCCGGACCCGCCGGCGTGGGCGCGGCCGGTCTTCCGCGAGCTGTAGGGAGCCGGACGGGCGTTGCCGGCCCGTCGCTACCCGTGGGGCGGCGGGGGCGGAGAGGCCGGCGGCTCCTCGATCTCGCCCTTGCGGCGGACCTTGGTGGCGAGGAGCCCGCCGAGGAAGCCGAAGAACAGGCCCCAGAGGAGGGCCAGGCCGACCGTCTTCCAGATGTGCGGGCGCAGGAGCACCTCGCCGCCGAGGGAGCCGAGGTCGCCGATGCCGAGGATCGAGAGGCCGAAGCGGGCCTCGACGAGCGTGAGCGGGGCGACGACCAGCATCGTCAGCGCGAACGCGACCCCCAGGTGCACGGCGTGCTGCCACGGCCGGATCCGGGCCGGTGTGCGGACCGCCGCGGCGAACGCGACGGCGAGCACCAGGACGGCGGCGACGGGGAGCAGCCACCAGGCGCGCCCGTCCTGCGCGGCGAGCGAGTTCAGGTCGACGGTCGAGAGGTCCGGGGTGTCGCCCGTGCCGCCGCCCCCGCGCAGGACGGCGTCGAGGATCTGCGGCATGGGCAGGCCGAAGGGGCCCTCGGCCCGGCCTTCCCAGGAGCCGCCGATGCCGACGCCGAGGGCGAGCCAGGTGACGTTCGGCAGGCCGAGCAGGAGGACGGCGAAGGTCTCCGCGGCGTGCCCCCTGGTCGCGGCGACGACCACACCGATGACCAGGCCGACGACCACGTACGCCAGAAGCAGCTGGAGCATCGCGTGGGCCGCGGGCCGGACGGGTTCCTGGTAGCGGACGAGCCGGGGCGGCAGCGGTGTCCTGCGGGAGACGAGGAGCGCGACGACGAGCACGCCCAGGATCCACAGGAGGCCGTGGAACAGGGTGGGCCCGAGAGCGGTGCGGAAGCCGACGGTGGGGTTCACGGCGTCGAGGAGCTCGCCGAAGAGGTCCTCGAGGCCGCCGCTCTGTTCCTCCCCGCCGCCGAGGGTGATCCGGAAATCGTGCCGGGCGAGCGCGGAGGCTCCGGCGAGCGCGATCAGCCAGAGGACGACGGTGCTCGCGGCACGCAGCAGGAGTTCACGGGTGCTGGTGACGGCGTGGTGCCGCAGGGGGCGGAGGAAGCAGTAGCCGGTGACCAGTGCGCCCACCAGGGTGACGGTGAGCGGCATGGCGCTGAGGTCGGCCTGGGTTCCGGCGAGGGCTCCGGCGTCGCCGGAGAGTTCGACCGTGCCACCCGCGGCCATGACGACGACCGCGGCGAGGACGGCGGCGAACCCGCCGGGCAGGTCGGCCGCGCCGGCGGCCCAGAGGCCGAGGCCGGCCGTGACGCCCATGGCGAGATACCCGGCGACCACGGCCGCCAGGGCCTGGAGGCCGATGCGGGCGAGAAGCCCGCTGGAGGTCGCGGCGGGTCGCGTGGAGGTGGGGAGCTGACTGCTCACGCTGACCACGCTAGTACCGGTGCGGGTCGGCCGCTTGCGGACGGTGGGGTGGAGGTACGCGTACGTCCACCGGAGCGTCGCCGTCACGCGTACGTCCACCGGTGCGCTGCCGTACTCGTACGTCCACCGGAGCGTCGCCGTCACGCGTACGTCCACCGGTGCGCTGCCGTACTCGTACGTCCGCCCGAGCGCTGCCGTACCCGTACGTCCAGTCGTGTTCCTCCGCTTGCGGGAGGCCACCACGCGGCGCACACAATGGGCGCGGAACGGAAGAAAGGGAAAAACGTGACTTCCCACCCGCCGTCCGGCCCCCCGTCCGGCCCCCCGTCGGTCCCTCCCGCAGGTCCCCCCTCAGGCCCCTTGTCGGGCCCGAGCACACGCCCCGGGACCGCCGGCCCCCCGCCTCCCCCCGGACCGCCCTACGACGGTTCGGGAGGAGGGCCGGGCGGCGGCGGTTCGTCCGGCGGCTCCGGGAGCGGCGGCGGAAGCAGCCGTGCGGAGCCTCCCGGCGGCGGCGACAGGGGCCCCTGGTGGCGTTCCGTCCCGAAGGTCGCCTCGGTCACCGCCGTCGTGGTGGCGGCCGCGGCCCTGGCCGTCGTCCTCACCAACCGCCCCGACGGCGGCGGCTCCGCCGGGTCCGGCGGCGGCGAGGTCTTCCTCCAGAACGCCGCTGCGGCCGGCCCCGACCCGTTCACACCGTCGACGGCCCGCACCGGCGACGCGTCCGCCTCGCCGGCCTCGCTGCCGCCCCGGACCGCTCCGGCCACCACCGAGATGTCGGGGTCGACGCCCGGCCTCTACGGCGGGACGAAGGCGGCGGCCAGCTGCGACGTGGAACAGCAGGTGCGCTACCTCTCGGGCGAGCCCGCGAAGAACGCGGCATTCGCCTCGGTCGTGGGCGTCTCCGCCGGGGACGTACCCCGCTATCTGCGCTCCCTGACCCCCCTGCAGCTCCGCGTCGACACGCGCGTGACGAACCACGGCTTCCGGGACGGCTCCGCCACGTCGTACCAGGCGGTGCTCCAGGCCGGGACGGCGGTGCTCGTCGACGGCCGGGGCCTGCCCCGGGTGCGCTGTGCCTGCGGCAATCCGCTGACCGATCCGGTGCCGCAGAAGGCGCCGCGGACCACGGGGACGCCGTGGCAGGGGTACAGCTCCTCCCGGCAGATCGTGGTGACGCCCTCCGTGACGGTCGTGAACGTCTTCGTGGTGTACGACCCCGAGGACGACGGCTGGTTCGCGCGGAGGCACGGCGACACCGGCCGGCACGACAAGCCGGCCCCGCCTCCTCCCCCGCTGCCCTCCGCCTCCCCTTCGACCTCGGCGACGTCGCCGTCCCCGCCCACCTCGGCCTCCACGTCCCCGTCGACGCCGACCTCCTCGCCGCCGACGTCTCCCCCCGACACGTCGCCGTCGACCGACACGTCCCCGCCCGATTCGTCGCCGTCGACCGAGTCGCCGGCGCCGGAGTCGGCGCCCGAGTCGGCACCCGTCACGGAGACGTCGGCGGATCTGACCACGAGCGAGTCGACCGACCGGTCGGCCTCGGTCAGCTCCCCCGCGTCCGGCTCCGCGCCGTCGTCCCCGGCAGGCGTGGGCATGGCCCCGCTCTCCGGCTGAGGAGGAACCGCGGGCCGGGCGGTCATATTCGGATGCCCGCCCGTGAGGGTCCGTGTACGGTCCACCGAGTGGAATCACTGACCGACAAACAGATCCGCTCGTCCTTCGTGAACTGCACCAAGGGCGAGGCGGCGCGCCTCAAGCTGCCGCTCGACTTCGCCGAACTCCCCTGGGACGACCTGGACTTCCTCGGCTGGGTCGACCCGGGCGCGCCGCTGCGCGCGCACCTGGTCGTCCCCCGCGCGGACGGGCCGGTCGGCGTGACCCTGCGCGTACCGGCCGCCGGCCGGACCAGCGCCGTGAAGTCGAGCATGTGCCAGGTCTGTCTGACCGGACACGCCTCCTCGGGCGTCACGCTTCTCGTGGCGCCCCTCGCCGGAAGCCGTGGCCGCGAGGGGAACACCGTCGGGATCTACCTCTGCGCGGATCTGGCCTGCTCCCTGTACGTCCGGGGCAAGAGACTGCCGAAGCTGCGGGGCCGGCGCCATGAGGAGTCCCTCACGCTCGACGAACAGGTCGCCCGCCTGACGGGGAACCTGGACGCGTTCGTCGACCGGGTGACGACGGGCTGACCTCCGGCACACGAAGGGGCCGGACCCGCCCATGCCGGGTGGGTGCGGCCGCTTCGCGCGGTGGTCACTTCCCGCGCCGGGTGTCCTCGCTCAGCGCCCGGCGGCAGCCAGGCAGAAACCGCGCACCGACCGGTTGAACTCCTCGGGCCGCTCCAGGTTGCTGACGTGCCCGGCGCCGGGAATCACGACCAGCTCGGCATCCGGGATCGCTTCCTGGAACTGCCGTGCGACGGCCTGCGGCGAGCGCACGTCCAGCTCTCCCCAGAGCAGAAGGGTGGGCACCGAGACGGTGGGCAGCAGATCCCGCTGGTCCGTCTCCGCCATCAGGGCCAACTGCGTCCGCAGGGTTTCCGGGCGTACGGCGGCCGCCATCGCGTCCAGCAGCGGTGCGTACGCGGCAGGCGGCTCGCCGGCGAACAGTCCGGGCAGGGTCGGATCGAACCCGCCGCGCGGCGCGGCCAGCATCCGGCGCGCGCCCTCGACCCGCGTCCGCACCTCCTCCGCCGGCAGAGAGCCCTTCCAGCCCGCGTAGGTGTCGGCCAGGATCAGCGTCCTCACGAGGTCCGCGTGGCGGCGGTAGAACTCCAGGGCGAGCGTGCCGCCCCAGGAGAGTCCGGCGATGTGCGCCGGACCGAGCCCCAGCGACTCCACGACACCCGCCAGACAATGGGCGTAGTCGGCGAGCCCGAAGGACCCGGGTATGCCGGAGGAGCGGCCCGCTCCCGGCTCGTCCCAGGCCACGACCGTGAAAGCGTCCGCCAGGGCGTCGAGTTGCGGCCGCCAGACGCGGGCGTCGTACGCCGCACCGTGCAGGAACACGACAGGCGGCCCTTCGCCCACGCGGTCGTAAGCGACTCCCAGCCCGTTGACCCGCACCATGGCCATGACCTCAGGGTAGGCCCGCCCCCCGACACATGCGCGGGTGAGAGGCCCCCGGGGCGAAGGGAGCACCCGGGGGCATCCGTACTCCTCCGGATCAGCGGAAGGCCTGTTCGCCGGTGAGTGCCTTGCCGATGACCAGGGAGTGGACCTCGCTCGTGCCCTCGTAGGTGAGCACCGACTCCAGGTTGTTGGCGTGGCGCAGCACCGGGTACTCCAGGGTGATGCCGTTGGCGCCCAGGATCGTGCGGCACTCGCGGGCGATGGCGATGGCCTCGCGGACGTTGTTCAGCTTGCCGACGCTGACCTGCTCGGGGGTGAGCGCGCCCGCGTCCTTGAGGCGTCCCAGGTGGAGGGCGAGCAGCATGCCCTTGCCGAGTTCGACGGACATGTCGGCGAGCTTCTGCTGCGTGAGCTGGTACGAGGCGAGGGAGCGGGAGAAGACGGTCCGGTCCCGGGCGTACGAGATCGCCGTCTCCAGGCAGTCGCGGGCGGCGCCCAGCGCGCCGAAGACGATGCCGAAGCGGGCTTCGTTGAGGCAGCCGAGCGGGCCGGAGAGGCCGCGGGCCTCGGGCAGCATCGCGTCCGCGGGGAGGCGCACGTCGTCAAGGACCAGTTCGCTGGTGACGCTCGCCCGCAGCGAGAGCTTCATCTTGATCTCGGGTGCGCTGAAGCCGGGGGTGCCGGCCGGGACGAGGAAGCCGCGGACGCCTTCCTCGGTGCGGGCCCAGACGACGGCCACATCGGCCACGGAGCCGTTGGTGATCCACATCTTGGTGCCGTTGAGGATCCAGTCGGAGCCGTCGCGCTTGGCGTGGGTGCGCATGGCGCCCGGGTCCGAGCCGGCGTCGGGCTCGGTGAGGCCGAAGCAGCCGATGCACTCGCCCGCCGCCATCTTCGGCAGCCACCGCTGCTTCTGCTCCTCGGAGCCGTACTTCCAGATGGCGTACATGGCGAGGGAGCCCTGCACCGAGACCAGGGAGCGCAGTCCGGAGTCGACGGCCTCCAGTTCCAGGCAGGCGAGGCCGTACGCGACGGAGTTGGTGCCGGCGCAGCCGTAGCCCTCCAGGTGCATGCCGAGGACGCCGATGCCGCCGAGGGTGCGGGCGAGTTCGCGGGCGGGGATCTCGCCCTTCTCGAACCAGCCGGCGACGTGGGGGCGCAGCTCGCGGTCGGCGACGGCGCGTACGGTACGGCGGATCTCCCGCTCCTCGTCGGTCAGCAGTCCGTCGACGGCGAGCAGGTCGAAGGGGTGGACGGGAGCGGAGCTGGACTGCGACTGCGACTGCGACTGCGACGACTTCACGGACGGCCTCCTGGCGGCTGCGGCAACTCGGCGTGCCGAAGCGTAGCGCCCGACCGGATATTGGATCCAGTATTGAAAATCCAATGCTCCTGGCCGTACGGTCCGAGCGGATCCGATCGCCAGCGAGGGAGAGCGGAATGCGCGCAGATCAGCCGCACACACCGGCACCGGAGGGCGGCGGCGCCCTCTCCGGGATCGTCGTCGCCGACTTCGGCCGGGTGCTCGCCGGGCCGTACATGACGATGCTCCTCGCCGACCTCGGCGCCGACGTGATCAAGATCGAGCGGCCCGGTTCGGGCGACGACACGCGCGCGTGGGGACCGCCGTTCGCCGCCGGCGAGGCCACGTACTTCCTCGGGGTGAACCGGAACAAGCGCTCCGTCGCGCTCGACCTCACGGACCCGGAGGATCTGGCGGCGGCACGCGCGATCGTGGAGCGCGCGGACGTCCTCGTGGAGAACTTCCGGCCCGGCACCATGGAGAAGCTCGGGCTCGGCTACGAGGACGTACGGGCGGCCAATCCGGGGCTCGTGTACTGCTCGGTGACCGGTTTCGGTACCGCCGAGGGCGCCCGCCTGCCCGGCTACGACCTGCTCGTCCAGGCCATGGGCGGCCTCATGAGCGTGACAGGCGAACCGGGCGGCCGGGGGACGAAGGCCGGGGTCGCCCTGGTCGACGTCATCACCGGGCTCCACGCGGGCCTCGGCGTCCTCGCCGCCCTCCGCCACCGGGAACGCACCGGCGAGGGCCAGCGGGTCGAGGTCTCCCTCCTCACCTCGCTCCTCTCCGCGCTCACAAACCAGGCCGCCGCCCACCTCGGCGCGGGCGTCGTTCCGCGCGCGATGGGCAACCGGCACCCGAGCATCGCCCCGTACGAGGTGTTCGAGGCCCAGGACCGGCCGCTGGTGCTCGCGGTGGGCAACGACCGGCAGTTCGGTTCCCTCTGCGAACGGCTCGGCCTGTCCGGACTCGCCGAGGACCCCCGCTTCGCGACCAACACGGCCCGGGTCGCCCACCGGGAGGAGCTGGTCGCCGCCCTGGCCGGACCGCTGGCGACCCGTACCGCCGACCGCTGGTTCGAGGAGCTCACCGCGGCCGGCGTGCCGTGCGGGCCGATCAACGACCTGGCCGCCGCCTTCGACCTCGCCGACCGGCTGGGACTCGCCCCACGGGTCCCGGAGTCCGCGGCGGGTCCTGGCCAGGTCGCCCATCCGATCCGGCTCGACGCGACCCCGCCCTCCTACCGCGCCGCTCCCCCGCGCCTCGGCGAGCATACGGACGGCCTGCTCATGGAGCTGGGACGGGCTGTCCACAGGGGCTCGGCGGCGAACGGCCGCGCGTAGGAAGATGGTCGCCACCCGTGCGGAGACGGGCGGGTGGCGAACGAGGGAACGGAAGGTCACAGGCGATGAGCAGCGCGGTGCAGAAGAGGCGGCCGCAGACCGCCCAGCAGTTCGTCCTCGAGGAACTGCGGCGCGCCATCACCACCGGAGAGCTTCGCCCCGGCGGGCAGATCCGCCAGGACGCCCTCGCGGCCCGGTTCGAGGTGAGCCGGGTGCCGCTGCGCGAGGCCCTGAAGGCCCTGGAGGCCGAGGGTCTGGTGGTGCATCACATCCACCGCGGCTACTTCGTGGCGGAGCTCTCGCTGGCCGACCTGGAGGAGATCTACCGGATCAGGGAACTCCTGGAGACGGAGGCCGTGCGCATGGCCGTACGGCGGATGCCGGAGGGCACGGTGGCCACCCTCGAACGCATCCAGCGCGAGGTGGAACGAGCCGCCGACGAGGGCGACGTACCGGCGATGGCCGAGGCGAACCGGCTCTTCCACTTCACACTGATCGAGGCGTCGGGCATGCCGCGCCTGGTCCGCCTGATCGCCACTCTGTGGGACTCCACCGACGCGTACCGCTCGCTCTACTACACCGAGGGCCCGCACCGGAAGCAGGCGGTACGCGAACACCGCGCCGTCATCTCCGCCCTCCGCCACGGCGACGAGGAAGCCGCCGTCCGGTGGCTCGACGAGCACCGGGCGCACGCGGTGGCGGCGCTCCGTGACGTCCTGGACCTGGAGCGGGGCTGAGACTCGGCCCTCGCCTGAATCACCGCCGCGGGCGTCATTCTGCGGATGGACCCGGTGTCACGCGGTCAACGGGAAGCCTTCGTCTCGGCCTTGAACAGAGGGCGGTCCAGGCCGTCGGCGAACTCCAGGACTCCCGCCTGCCCGTCGGGCACCCGCACGATGGTGGTCCCTCGTACGAACTCACCGGGCCGGGGGTCCGGTTCGGTCAGCAGGTTGTCCTCGACGAGGCCGAGCGCGGCGCAGTTCCCGCTGGTCTCCTGGTCGACCTTCGTCGTCTCGCCGTCCTTGCCGGTCCAACGAGCCCTGGACAGATGTGAGGTGTGCTCCCCCGCATCCAGCTTCCTCCCGGACCACGCGGACCGCGGATCGGCGGGCCTCACTGCCCCGGTGGCAGGCCGGGGCCGAGGGACGCCCATACGGTCTTGCCGCCGGGTGGGTACGGGACGACGCCCCAGTCGTCGGCGAGGGCGGCGACCAGCGGCAGCCCCCTGCCGCCGTCCCCTTCGCCTCCGTCCGGCCGGACCATGGCCGGCAGCCGGTCCCCGCGCGCGTCGGTGACCTCGATCCGGAGCCCGCCGTCCGCCGGGTCGAGTGCGAGACCGAGCCGGAAGTCGCGCCCGGGAAGCCATCCGTGGAGTACGGCGTTCGCGGCGAGCTCCGCGACGACCTGCTCCGCACGTTCCGTGACGTCCTGTGCTGCGTCCCAGTCGTGGAGTTGCGCCACAGCCAGGAGCCGGGCGAGACGCGCGCCACGCCGGGTGGACGAGAGAAGCTGAGTGAAGGTGTGCGGGGACGAGCGGAGTTGAGGCGTCATCGGGTCCATGGGGCCAGAGTGACGCCGGCCCACCGGGCTCCGCGAGAGCCACACCCCGTACGCACTGTCAGCGTACGGGCACCCAGGGTGGACAGTACGGCCCCTCCGCCGTCACGCTGAGTAGGCCGACCGCGGGAGCTGCCGCGGGTGTACGTGGAGGTGGCGGCGTATGAGCATGGTCGAGGCCGAGAGCGATGACGGTGCACGGGCCCAGGAAGGGGAGCGGGAACCCGATCCGTCGGACAGTCTGCGGACGTTCGGCGCCGTGGTCCAGGCCCTGCGCGAACACGCGGGCCTCAGCCGGGTGGACTTCGGGGCGCGGGTCGGGTTCTCCAGACACACCGTGGAGTCGGTGGAGCTGGGGCGCCGCATGCCGGACGAGGCGTTCGTCGAGAGCGCGGAGGAGGCCCTCGGGAACACGGGGGCGCTCCGGAAGGCGGCCCGGTACCTGACGCGGGGCGAGCCGGGGCTCGCGGCGTGGTTCCGGCGGTGGGCACGCCTGGAGAAGGTGGCCGTCAGCCTGTGCACGTACGAGTGCCGGCTGGTGCCGGGGCTGTTGCAGTCGCCGGCGTACGCGCGGGCGGTGTTCGAGGGCACGATCCCGTTGCTGACCGATCAGCAGCTGGAGGCGCAGCTCGCCGCGCGGCTGGAGCGGCAGCGGATGATGCGCGAGCGGCCGACGGTCCCGTTCAGCTTCATCGTGGAGGAGCATGTCCTGCGGCGCCGGTTCGGCGACGCCGAGCAGATGCGGGAGATGCTCGATCGCGTACTGGAGCTCAGCGCTCCGCGCAATGTGACACTGCAGGTGGTGCCGCTGGAGGCAGGGTTGCACGCGTGCCTGGACGGGCCGGTGCGGCTCTTGGAGACTCCGGAGGGGAAGCGGCTCGGATATTCCGAGGGACAGCAGAACGGGCGCCTGATCACGGACCCGAAAGAGGCGAGCCTCCTCTGTCAGCGCTATGAAACACTGCGCTCGCAGGCCCTGAACCCCATGGAATCGCGGGGTCTGCTGGAGCGACTGCGAGGAGAGCTATGACCACCACGACGGAACTCGCCTGGTTCAAGTCCAGCTACAGCGGCAGCCAGGGTGATGACTGCGTAGAGGTCGCCGTAGCCGAACAGGCCGTCCACGTACGGGACTCCAAGGACGTGAGCCGCCCCGCCTTCGCGGTCGGACGCGAGGGCTGGGGCCGGTTCGTGCGGTACGCGGCGGAGAAGTAGCCGGGACTCGTCCGCCGCGCGCGGTCAGTCGGAGGTCACGCCCGGCGTCCGTGCACCCGCGCGGCGGGCGGCGCCTCCCAGGAGGAGGAGCGCCGACACGACGGCGACGGCCCAGGGGGCGCCGCCGGCCGAGTGCTCCGGGTCGACGAACATGCTCGCGGAGAACAGGCCCAGGAACGCGCCCGAGGCCACCATCCCCGTACCGGCGGGCAGGGAGCCCGCCGTGCGCCAGCGCCTGCGCGGAACCCACAGGCGCAGGAGGTCCGCCAGCATGGCCAGGGCGGCGAGCCGGGCCGTGATCCTGAACCACAGGGGGTCGGTGGCGTCGTCGCCCGTACCGAGGACGGTCGTCACCCCGAAGAAGACCATCGGGACGAGCCAGCCGAGGCTCGCCCGGACGCCGTCCAGGGCGGTGGGGTCCGGCGCGGCTGCGGCCGCGTCGGGGGTCGCGCTCGCCGGGCGCGCCTCCGCGCGGGGAGCGGCCTCCGGAGCGCGGGGAGCCGGAACGGCGGGCACGGCCGGGGCCGGCCTGAGTGCGCGGGAGCGGGACCGCCGGTCGCGGAGCCCCAGGTCGCCGAACCGGTCGACGTGGGCGGCCAGTTCGGCCTGGAGGCCGAGCAGACGCTCGGCCGTCGCGTCGAACTCCGCCCTGCGGCGCGCGGCTTCTTCCGCCGCCTCCCCTTCGGTGACGGCAAGGCGTTCTAGGGCCTCGGTGTGTACGTGGACGGCTTCGGCACGGGCGGTCGCGGCGAGCTTCGGCGCTTCGTCCAGTTCGGCCCGGAGCCGGACCCGCTCGTTCTCGATGATCTCGGCGATACGGTGCCGCTGGTCCGCCGGCAGCTCGTCGGGCGCGCGGGATTCGGCACGGGCGAGGGCCGCCTGTCGCCACTCCATCAGCGGGCGGCCGCGATGTTCGCCGATGCCGTTGACGTGGACCTTGCGGCCCTGTGTGCGGTGGATGTACAGCACCTCCCCGCCCTTGCCGTTGGGGGCCTTGCCCCAGGAGACACGCCGGAAGTCGGCGGCCGTCCTGACTCCCTGGGCGGCGAGGTCGCGGACGAGGCCACTGCCGATGCCGTTCACCTGGCTCGCGGTGAGGTGCGTGCTCCGGAGCGCCTGGTCGACGGCCTCGCGCCGCAGCACGGCGAGTGCCCTGCGCTCCTGGCTTTCGCGCTTCCCGTCGAGTCCGTTCAGCTTGCCCGTGAGCGACCGCTCGCGCTTGACCTGCTTCTCGTGAACGCGCTGAAGCGCCTTCCCGTGCCGCGCTTCGGCCCGGTCGCGGTCCCTGGCCTCACGGTTCAGTCGCTGCCGGTCCGAGATCTCGAACGCCCGCCGTTTCGAGAGGAGACGCCGGTGCGCCCGGACGGACTCGACGATCCGCCGGCGCTCGGCGCGTATCTCCGAGGGCGTGGTGTCGCGCAGGGAGGTGGTGCTGTCGGTCAAGAGGAGCTCACTCAGCGGTTCGGTTGTGGTGTGGCCGGATACGCATGATGCCAGTGCGGCTCCACCCCGCGAAGGCGCGGGCCGGGCGTCCGCAACCGCCATGCCCGATGGCGCGTCTTCGGCCCTGCCGGTCGGTGCACGGACGGCGGGACACACGAGGGGGAAGCTGCGATGTTCGGAATCGGCAGAGGGGCGAAGCGGGGAGCGGTGGCGCGCGGAGCGGGGCTGGTCATGGCTCTTTCGCTGGCATCGCTCACGGTGGGATGCCAGGGCCCGGAGGACGGCGGAGAGGGGTCGGGTTCCTCGCCCCGGAAGCCCTCCGCCACCTCTAAGGCTCCCGGTGGCAGGCCGACCGGGGGCAAAGAATCGGCCAAGCCCTCGCCGACCACGTCGAAGAAGAAGCCCGGGAAGGGCGCCTCGGCGGCCGCGCTCTCCTGTGACCAGCTGCGGAACGCCGAACTGCAGGGGCCTTCCCTGCGGCTGCCCGACGCCCCCGAGGGGGGCATCGCCTTCACCGACGGCCGGTGGGAGGGCGACGGTGTGGCGGTCGAGCTCCAGCCGCAGTGCGGCATCGGCGATGTGACGGGCGATCCGGCGGCGGACGCCGTGGCCGCCGTGAAGGTCACAACCGGCGGCACGGGCCGCTTCTACGGTCTCGTCACCTGGCGCAACGACGGCGGGACTCCCGTACCGGCCGCCGCCGCCTCGCTCGGGGACCGCACACCCGTGGTGTCGATCGACGCCTCCACGCCGGCTCCGCGGCAGGCGACCGTCGTCTACCTCACCCGCGGGGACTCCGACCCCGCCGCCGTCGTGACGATCCGGCGCACCGCCGTCTACCGGGTCGCGGAGCCCGCCATGACCGAACTGCGCCACAGCGACGCCCCGTACACCCCCTGAGGCGTACGCCCGTCCCGCCGCCCGGCTCGCACGGCGGGCGGCGCCCGTGGTGTCACCTGGCGCGGCTCTCGCCTACCCTTGCGCCGGACGCGAGGAGGAACCATGGGGCGGATGCCGTCGGCCGAACGACGCAGGCAGCTGGTCGAGGCGGCGATCAGGGCGATGACCAGGGACGGTGTCGCCCGGACCACCACCCGGTCGATCTGCGCCGAGGCCGGTGTCTCGCTGAGCGTCTTCCACTACTGCTTCGATTCCAAGCAGGCCCTTCTGGAGGCCGCGATCGAGACGATCACCGGCAACTACGTGGCGCGGGTGATGTCGGCGGTCGAGCCGGGTGCCACGCTGCGGGACACCGTGCGGGGGGCGCTCCAGACGTACTGGGACCATGTCACGGCCCACCCCGGTGAGCACATGCTCACGTACGACCTCACCCAGTACGCCCTGCGGGAGCCCGGGTTCGAACATCTGGCGCGCGCCCAGTACGAACAGTACGTGGTGTCGGCGGGCGCCCTGGTCGAGCAGGTGCGGGCGCTGCGGGGCCTTGAGCCGCGGGTGCCGGTGGAGACGATCGCGCGCTGTCTGGCGGCCGTGATCGACGGGCTCACGCTGCAGTTCCTCGTCCTCGGCGACGAGAAGGCCGCCGCCGGGCAGCTCGATCTGACGGCAGATCAGCTGGTGGGGATGATCGAGGGCTGATCCAGCCCCGGCCGGCCGGGGCTCCTGGCGAGGCGGTGCGTCCGGCGGCTCCGGGTGGTGCGTCCGGTGGTCCCTCCGACCGGTCAACAGGTCATCTGTCCCGGACTCTTGACTCACAGCACCGACACCGCGATCCTCGGGGCGCCCGGTACACCCCCACCGACCGGAGGCATCGCTGACCATGACTCGACCCCATTCGCGCGGGACCGGCGGCCGATCCGCCCTCCTGGCGCTGTTCCTGGCCCTGGCCGCCGTCCTCTTCGGCTCCGGCCCCGTCCCCGCCGCCGGCGCCGCCGGTCCGTGGTGGGAGCCCACGTCCCGGCCGGCGGCCGACTCGCGGATCAACGTCACGGGCGCGCCGTTCACCGGGACGGACGCGCGGGGGAAGGTGCGCGGCTTCGTCGACGCGCACAACCACCTCATGTCCAACGAGGGGTTCGGCGGCCGGCTGATCTGCGGCCAAACGTTCGCCGCGGGCGGTGCCCCCGAGGCGCTCAAGGACTGTCCGGAGCACTACCCCGACGGCTCGGGCGCGCTGTTCGAGAACATCACGGGCGGCGCTGACGGCCACCACGACCCGGTCGGCTGGCCGACGTTCAAGGACTGGCCCGCCCACGACTCCCTGACCCACCAGCAGAACTACTACGCGTGGGTGGAGCGCGCGTGGCGCGGCGGGCAGCGCGTCCTCGTCAACGACCTGGTGACCAACGGCCTGATCTGCTCGATCCTCCCCCGGGACCGCAGCTGCGACGAGATGACGTCGATCCGTCTCCAGGCCCGCAAGACGTACGAGCTCCAGGAGTACGTCGACGGCCTGTACGGCGGTCCCGGAAAGGGCTGGTTCCGTATCGTCACCTCGGCCGCGCAGGCGCGTTCGGTCGTTGAGCAGGGCAAGCTCGCCGTCGTCCTGGGCGTCGAGACCTCGGAGCCGTTCGGCTGCAAGATGATCCTCGACGTGGCCCAGTGCGACAAGGAGGACATCGACCGCGGCCTCGACGAGCTGTACGGGCTCGGGGTGCGGAGCATGTTCCTCTGCCACAAGTTCGACAACGCGCTCTGCGGTGTGCGTTTCGACTCGGGGGCCATCGGCACGGCGGTCAACATCGGCCAGTTCCTGTCCACGGGCACCTTCTGGGCCACCGAGAAGTGCGCGGGACCGCAGCACGACAACCCGATCGGGCTCGCGGCCGCCCCGGTGATGGCCTCCAAGCTGCCGCCCGGGGTGAGCGTCCCCTCGTACGCCTCCGACGCGAAGTGCAACACCCGCGGTCTGAGCCGGCTCGGCGAGCACGCGCTGCGGGGCATGATGGACCGGGGCATGATGCTGGAGCTCGACCACATGAGCGTCAAGGCTGCCGGGCGGGCGCTCGACATCCTGGAGTCCGAGGAGTATCCGGGCGTCCTCTCCACCCACAGCTGGATGGACCTGGACTGGACCGAGCGGCTCTACCGCCTGGGCGGTTTCGTCGCCCCGTACATGCACGGCGCGGAGGGCTTCGTCGCCGAGGCCGGACAGAAGGCGGAACTCCGCGAGAAGTACGGGGTCGGTCTCGGGTACGGAACCGACATGAACGGGGTCGGCGGCTGGCCGGGCCCGGTGGGGCCGGACGCGCCGAACGCGGTCACGTACCCGTTCCGCAGCTTCGACGGCGGGTCGGTGATCGACCGGCAGGTGACGGGTGAGCGCACCTGGGACCTCAACACCGACGGCGCCGCGCACAACGGCATGGTGCCGGACTGGATCGAACAGATCCGGCGCACGGCCGGCGGGCCGGGAGTCGTGGACGAGCTGGCCGGTGGCGCCGAGTCCTACCTGACCACCTGGAAGTCGACCGAGGACCACGAGCCCGGCGTCAACCTCGCGGCGAGCGCGGCGGCTTCGGCGAGCTCGTCGGAGTGGAACCCCTTCACGAGCTACGCCCCGGGCCGGGCCGTCGACGGCGACGTGGGCACGCGCTGGGCGAGCGACTGGTCGGACGACCAGTGGCTCGACGTGGACCTCGGGGCCGTCCGGCGGATCGGCCGGGTCACCCTCGACTGGGAGCGGGCGTACGCGCGCCAGTACCGGATCGAGGTGTCGGAGAACGGCACGGACTGGCGGACGGTGTGGTCCACGGACGCCGGGGACGGCGGGTACGACACGGCGGAGTTCGCGTCGACGCCGGCCCGGCACGTACGGATCCACGGCGAACGGCGGGCCACCGACTGGGGCTACTCGCTCCACGAGGTCGCGGTCCACAGGGCCTGAGGGCGGGAGGCGGGACCGAGCGGATCCGTACGTGATCCGGCCGGTCCCGCCGTCCCCGGTCAACTTCCGGCCGCTCCCGTCCAGTCGGCCGGGATTCGGGCGAGCCGCACGCGCTGGGGATGGTCGCCGACGTCCACGGAGGCCACGCGCCGGCCGGTGGCGAAGTCGATCGCGGTCACCCGGTCGGCACCGCTCTCGGAGACGACACAGGACCGTCCGTCGCCGCTCACGGTCGCCCAGTACGGCTTGGACGCCTCGACGAGCGGGCCCTCCTGGAGCGTGGCGCGGTCGACCACCGTGGCGTAGTCGTCCATCGTCCCCGCGACGCAGAGCTTGGTGCCGTCGGGGCTCATCGAGAGGCCGTGATGACGCGAGTCGTTGACCCAGGTGGTGCGGTCGGGATCGGTCGCCGGGTTGCCCGGGAGGGACTTGACCCGGGTGATCCGGTCCGTGCTCAGGTCGTACTCCAGGAACCCGTTGAAGAACGAGACCTGGAAGTACAGCTTCTTCTCGTCCGGCGTGAAGACGAGCGGACGGACGGCGTCGGAGAGGTCACCGCGCCCGAAGGCGTCGAGGCGCTCGCGCATGTCGATGACGCGGACGGTCTCGAAGGTGCGGGCGTCGACGACGGTGATGCGGCGGTCGCCCTTGGTCCAGTCGAGCCAGGGGGCGTCGAGGGCGGTGGTGACCTCGCCGATGGACATGTTCCAGAGGAGTCCGTCGGCGGTGAAGACGTTCTCGTGGGGCTTGTCGCCCGTCTTGAAGGAGCCGAGCTCGCGGCCGGTGGTGATGTCGAGGACGTGGACCGTGTTCCCCGTGGACGCGGAGACCGCGACGCGGGCGCCGTCGGGCGACACGGCCATGTGGTCGGCGCGGTGTCCGGCCACCGCGAAGCGCCAGTTGATCCGTCCGGTGCGCAGGTCGAGGGAGACGACGTCGGCGAAGCTGGGCCGGGAGACGACCATGGCGGAGCCGTCGGGGGTCGCGTACATGTCGTCGACGAACTGGTCGTGGCCCTCCCCAGGTCCCATGCGGACACCGAGGAAGAACGCGAGCTTGACCGGGTTCAGATAGATCTCCCGGAGGCGTTCCTGCTTGTCGGGGATCACATCGAGGCGGCCGATGCGGTGGAAGTCGCCCTGGGCGGCGATCACATCGGCCGTTCCGTCCCAGTTGTTGCCGACGAACATCGCCTCGCGGAGCCCGGCGGACGCCGGTCCCTCGGGGGCGGCCGCTCCGGTGCCGCCGGCGGTGGCGACGAGGGTGAGGGCGACCGCGACGGCCGCGGCGAGGTGGCGGCCTCGGCGCGCGCGGGCGGGGTGGTGGCGGGTGCTCGGCGTACGCGTGCTCGACGTGCGGGGAGACGGCATGCGGGGGTCCTTCTTCCGGCTCGCGGGGGTGGGCCTCGGGCTGGGCTTACCCGAAGTAACCATGTACATGTCAATCCTCGCAAGCCCTTCTCGCCCCTCGTTTCGCGGGCCTCGCGTCCCGCTCCGGCGCCCGGTGGGGGATCATGGAATCCGGAACCCAGAAGGGACGGAACGGACGATGAGGCACCGCAGTGTCGCCGACCTGATGACGCCGACCGCGGTGGCGGTGCAGCCCGGGACCCCGTTCAAGGAGATCGCGCGGCTCCTCGACGAGTACGGCATCACCGCGGTCCCCGTCGTCGACGAGGAGAACCGGCCGGTGGGCGTGGTCTCCGAGGCCGACCTCCTGCGGCGGCACACGGCGAAGGACGGGCCGAGCACCGCGGAGGCCATGATGTCCAGCCCGGTCGTGACGGCCCGGCCCTCCTGGACGGCGGTCGAGGCGGCCCGGCTGATGGAGCGCCACCGGGTGAAGCGGCTGCCGGTCGTGGACACGGACGGACGGCTGATCGGGGTGCTGAGCCGGAGCGACCTGCTCCAGCTGTTCCTGCGGCGGGACCGCTCGATCCAGGAGGAGATCCGCGAGGACGTCGTCGTCCGCATCCTGCGCCTCTCCCCGTCCGCCGTACACATCGACGTCGACGAGGGGCGCGTCACCCTCAGCGGCACGCTGGACCGCCCGGGGATCGGGCCGATCCTCGTGCGGCTGTGCGAGACGGTGGACGGGGTGGTGGAGGTCGAGGACCGGCTGACGTACGAGGAGGCGGAGGGGACGGAGTGGGCCGAGGGCGCGGTCCAGGGGGTGTCCGACCATGAGCGGCCGCCCCGTTCGGGCGGTCTGTGACGCCGTCCGGCGCGGACCTCGGGCCGTCACCCGGCGGGCGGGCGGGCGCGGTTCGGGCCCGGCGGGTGTCCGACGTCCGCCGGGCCCTCGCCCCGGGTGGCGGTCCCGTCAGGTGACCGCCTCCGGCCAGCCGTATCCGGGTCCGGTGTGCTGGGGTACCGTCCCCGCGCCCACCGCCTCCATCTCCCGGTTGGCCTCCCGCATCAGCTTGCCGGCCAGGTCCTTCATCGCCCGGCTCGCGGCGAGCTCGTCACCGATCGCCGGCACGTCCACGTCCGCCGGGTTGCACCGCGCGGAGCCGTGGCCCGTGATCGTCGAGTTGCCGGTGCGCAACCGGGCCTCGGCCCTGGTCGTGCCGCTCTCCTCGACCAGTTCCACGCCGACCGTCCACTCCAGGGTGCGGGTCATGGCCTGCCTCCTCGTACGCCGAGCCGCGCCGAACCGAACCGCGGCCCCTTTCGGTACCTCCAGGATCCACCGGCCGGGGCCGGAACGCACGGGGGAACGCGAGGGCACCGGAAGAGCACCCTGCCGCACGGCGCCGCCAGGGGCGTCCGGATGATGTCTGTCATGATCAATACATCCCGCACCGCAGGCACCTCCCGGCGCAGTCTGCTCACCGCCCTGACCGCCACCGCGGCCGCCGTTCCCCTCGCGTCCCTGACCGCCACTCCCGCTCGCGCCGCACAGGCCGCCGCCCCGGCCGCCGCTCCCGCCCTGGCGCCGCTCGCCGCCTCCGCGAACGGCCTCGGCACCCCCCGGTCCTCCGTGACCGTCGCGGGCCTCGGCGCCGACTGGTTCAGCGGTGTCACCCTCGGCGCCCTCGGCGTCAGCGTGCTGCCCGGCACGCCCGCCCGCACCGAGGTCACCTCCGACGGCAGACGCGTCGCCCTCCTGACCCACGGCGCCCGCACGGTGCTCCTCCCCGGCCCCGAGCGCACCTTCACCGAGAACAAGCGGCCCTTCGCCGACGACTTCCAGCGCACGCTGCCGGACCCGGCGCTCCCCGAGGCCGACCGCGCGTACTGGGGCACCGCCCCCGGCGGCGGTGGCTGGACCACGCTCGGCGGCTCCGCGACCGACTTCTCGGTGACCCCCGGCGCCGGCGTCATCAACCTGACCACGGACTACGCGAGCCGCCACGCCAGCGTCCGCGACGGCGAGATCACCGACGTCGACGTGCGCGCGGTGGCCAGGTTCGACAAGGTGCCCACCGGCCAGGCGTGCTCGTACGCCCTGTCCTTCGGCTACCAGGACTCGCACAACAACTACCGGGCCCGGCTGTCCTTCACCACCACGGGCGCCGTCGAGCTCCGCGTCGAGAAGGAGGTCGCCGACGTCGTCACGCAGCTGGCTCCGGCCGCCTCCCTGGCCACGGGTGTCGCCGCCGGCACCGACTGGACGATACGGGTCCGCCGCGAGGGCACCAGGATCCAGGTCAAGGCCTGGCGCACGAACTCCGCCGAGCCCTCCGCCTGGACCACCGAGACCACCGACGCCACCTTCGGCAAGGGCCGGGTGGGTCTGCGGGCCCTCGCCAACGACGGCTGCACCAACCTGCCCGTCAAGCTGACCGTCAGCCGCTTCGAGGTCACCGACGCGACCTGGGAGGCCCCGCCGGCCGTCACCCACAGCGACTGGGTGCGCGTCCTCGACCAGCCCTTCGACGGCACCTGGACCGCCGCCCTGGAGAGCCGGATCCGCGCCTGGGCCGGCTCGACCGCGCCCGACGTGCTCGCGTACGCGGCGATGTTCCTGCCGGGCGCGCCGGCCGTGACCGCCGGTGCGGGCGCCGCCGCAGGCAAGCAGGTCCTCGGAAGGGCCGGCTACGGCTACCTCGACCCGCAGGGCAACCGCTACGAGGGCGCCGACTTCCACGAGTACATGAACCTCGGCTGGACCTTCCCCGACGGCACGTACACCGGCCCGTCCAGCAAGCAGGTCGGCAACCTGGACTGCTCCGGCTACACCCGCATGGTGTTCGGCTACCACCACAAGGTGCCGCTCGCGGCCGGCGCCGACACCTCGGGGACGCGGCTGCCGCGCAAGTCCCGTGACATGGCGGACCACGCGCCGGGGGTCCGCATCGACCGGACGGCCGGCGGCACCCCGCCGGCCGCGACTCTGCTGCAGCCGGGCGACCTCGTGCTCTTCAACGCCGACTCGGGCGACGACGGCACGACCGTCACCGTCGACCACGTCGGCATCTACCTGGGCGAGGACACGAACGGCAAGCGCCGCTTCCTCTCCAGCCGCAAGACCGGCAACGGCCCGACCATGTCGGACCTGGGGGGCTCCTCCACCCTGGACGGCACGGGCACGTACGCCACGAAGCTCCACACCGTCCACCGAATCTGACGCCCGGCGGGACGTCACGCGGGACCGCTCCGCGCCGGCCCGGCCGTACCGCCATCGGGGTCACTCCGCACCCCCATGGGCGTACGTTCCCGGGCCGGCGCCGGGGACGGCGGGCACGGCGGGCCGCCCGGTCTTCCCGCAGGCCGGCGGCGTGCGCCTATTCCCCGGGACCCATCGGAGTTCCCATGGCAGCCATTGGATTCCTCATTGGAAAGCTCTCCGGCGCGGGACTACGTTCGAGGACATCGCCACACCGACGGTCTCGGACCGAGGCGCCGGGTGAGCGATCACGCCCTTCGGGCCGTACCCCCGGCCCGTACCTCCCGGGAGAGACCACATGCGCAAGATCCTTTTCGTGATGACCGGCGCCGATCACTGGACCCTGGCCGACGGTACGAAGCACCCGACCGGCTTCTGGGCCGAGGAGGCCGCCGCCCCGTACGAGGCGTTCACCGCCGCCGGCTACGAGGTCGTCGTCGCCACCCCCGGCGGTGTCGTCCCCACCGTCGACAAGAGCAGCCTCGCCCCGGAGGTCAACGGTGGTCAGGAGGGCGCGGACAAGGTCGCCGCGACCCTCGACGCGTTCACCGGGCTCCGGAATCCGCTGCGGCTGGAGGACGTCACCCCGGCCGACTACGCGGCCGTCTTCTACCCGGGCGGTCACGGCCCCATGGAGGACCTCGCCGTCGACGAGACCTCCGGCAGGCTGCTGATCGACGCCCTGAACTCCGGCAGGCCGCTGGCCGTCGTCTGCCACGGCCCGGCCGCGCTCCTCGCCGCCACCGTCGCCGACGGCACGAACGCCTTCGCCGGGTACCGGGTGGCCGCCTTCACCAACGACGAGGAGACGCAGTCCGGCTTCGCCGACAAGGCGAAGTGGCTCCTGGAGAGCCGCCTCGTCGACGCCGGTGTGGACGTCCAGGTGGGCGAGCCGTGGGTGCCGAACGTGGTCGTCGACCGCAATCTCATCACCGGCCAGAACCCGTCCTCCTCCGCCCCGCTCGCCGCCGAGGTCCTCAAGGCCCTGGGCGCCTGACGCCACCCGCCGGGCGCAGGACCGCACCGGTCCGCGCGCCCCGCGGTCCGCGCGGTCTGCGGGCTGCGGGCTGCAGTCCGCGGCCTGCGGTCTGCGGTCCGCGTGCCCTGCGGTCCGCGCGGTCTGCCATAGGTGGCCAGTAGGCTTTCCGCGTGAGACATATGGATCCTGATGGGCCCGGGCCGGCCGGCGGAACGCGGCCGGGCGGGGCGCCCGTCGCGGACCTCAATCTGCTGCGTACCTTCCTCGCGGTGTACCGCTCCGGCTCCTTCACCGCGGCCGCCGGGCTCCTGGGCCTCTCGCAGCCCACGGTGACCACCCAGATCCGTGCCCTGGAGCGGCAGACCGGCCGGGAGCTGTTCGAGCGCCTGCCCCGCGGTGTCGCCCCGACCGCGGTCGCCCACGACCTCGCGGCCCGCGTCGCCGCACCTCTCGACGCGCTCGCCGCCGCGGCGGGCCACGAGACCGCGTCCCACGAGCGGGCGGCGCCCGTCCATCTCGCGGGCCCCGGCGAGCTGCTCTGCACCCGCGTGCTCCCGGCCCTGGCCCCGCTGACGGCGGAAGGCGTACGGCTCCGCGTCACCCCGGGGCTCACCGAACCGCTCCTCGACGAACTGCGCGCCGGACGCCACGACTTGGTGATCGCCACGTTCCGGCCACGCGGGCGCGCCCTGACCTCCGTACCGCTGATGGACGAGGAGTTCATACTGGTCGCCGCCCCCGTCTGGGCGGAGCGGGTGAAGGAGCGGCCGGCCGAGGAGGGCCCTGCGGCGCTGCACGGCGTCCCTCTGGTGACGTACGCCGAAGACCTGCCGATCGCCCGTCGGTACTGGCGCCATGTCTTCGGCACCCGGTTGTCCCGCCCCGCGGCCCTCACCGTGCCCGATCTGCGCGGCGTCCTGGCCGCGGTCACCGCCGGAGCGGGCTTCACCGTCCTGCCGCGCTACCTCTGCGAAGCGGAACTGGCCTCCGGCGCCCTCGTCCCCCTCCACCGCCCGGACGACCCGCCCATCAACACCGCCTACCTCACCCAGCGCCCGGGGCGCCCGGCCAACCCCGACGTCACTCGCGTCCGTGATCTCCTGATCGAGGCGGGACGGGAGTGGTGACCCGCCCGTCGACGGCTTCGGCGGCGGCGCGGCGCCAGGCGGCGTCGCGGAGCAGCCTCAGCCCGTTGAGGCCGACGAGGACGGTGGAGCCCTCGTGGCCGAGGACGCCGAGGGGCAGCGGCAGGGTGCCCAGAAGGTCCCAGAGCACCAGGACGGCGATGAAGAACCCCGCGATGGCGAGGTTCTGGACGACCAGGGCGCGAGCGCGGCGGGAGAGCGCGACGACCGTGGGGACGGTGGCGAGTTCGTCCCGGACGATCACCGCGTCGGCGGTCTCCAGAGCGAGGTCGGATCCGGCGCGGCCCAGGGCGACGCCGGTGTGGGCGGCGGCCAGGGCCGGAGCGTCGTTGACGCCGTCGCCGATCACCATGACCTTGCGTCCGGCCCGTTCCTGATCCTGGACGGCGGCGACCTTGTCCTGCGGCAGGAGGCCGGCGCGGACGTCGGTGATGCCGATGGCGGCGGCCAGGCGTGCGGCGGCGCGCGGGTTGTCGCCGGTGAGCAGCATCGGCGGGGTGCCGGTGAGGCCGGTCAGGGCCGCGACGGCGGCGGCGGCGTCCGGGCGCAGCCGGTCCTCGATGCCCAGGACGCCGGCCGGCACCGCGTCCACCATGACCAGGACGGCGGTGTGTCCGGCGGCTTCGAGTTCGGCCGCTGTTCCGGCGGCGCGGGCGGAGAGCGGGTCGTCGGCTCCGCGCAGGAGCCGGGCGGGGGCGCCGACCTGGACCGTCCTGCCGTCCACGGTCGCGGTGACGCCGACGCCGGGGGTGGAGCCGAAGTCCTCGGCTTCCGCGAGGCGGTGGCCGCGGGCCTGGGCGGCGAGGACGACGGCGCGGGCCAGCGGGTGCTCGCTGGGGTGCTCGGCGGCGGCCGCGAGCGCCAACAGCCGGTCTTCGTCGAGTCCCGCCGGGTACGAGCCCTCCGGCCCGCTCGCGGCGCGTCCTTCCGGGCGGTCCCCGGCACGCTTCTCCCGGGCTGCCCCGGGCAGCACGCGGACGGCGGTGACGCGCGGGGTGCCCTCCGTCAGCGTGCCGGTCTTGTCGAGGGCCACCGCGTCGACCTGTCCGAGGCGCTCCATCACGACGGCGGACTTCACGAGGACGCCGTGCCGGCCGGCGTTCGCGAGGGCGGAGAGCAGCGGCGGCATGGTGGCCAGGACCACGGCGCACGGCGAGGCGACGATCATGAAGGTCATCGCGCGGAGCAGCGAGGCGGTCAGTTCCGCCCCGAACGCGAGCGGGACCAGGAACACGGCCAGGGTGGCGGCGACCATGCCGAGCGAGTACCGCTGCTCGATCTTCTCGATGAACAGCTGCGTCGGCGCCTTGGTCTCGGAGGCCTCCTCGACCATCCGTACGATCCGGGCGATCACCGAGTCCGCGGCGTCCCGTCCGACCTCGACGCGCAGCGCTCCGGTGCCGTTGAGGGTGCCGGCGAAGACCTCGTCACCGGTCTCCTTGAGCACCGGCAGCGGCTCGCCGGTGATGGTGGCCTGGTCGACCTCGCTCGCCCCCGCCAGGACGCGGCCGTCGGCCCCGACCCGCTCGCCGGGGCGGACGACGAGGACGTCGCCGACGACGAGGTCGCCGGTCGGCACGCTCTCCTCGGTGCCGTCGTCCAGGACGCGGGTGGCGGTGGCCGGGGCGAGGTCGAGGAGCCCGCGCACCGAGTCCTCGGTACGGGCCGTCGCCACCGCCTCCAGGGCGCCCGAGGTGGCGAAGATGACGATCAGGAGGGCGCCGTCGAGTACCTGCCCGATGGACGCGGCGCCGAGCGCGGCGACCACCATCAGCAGGTCCACGTCGAGGGTCTTGTCCTTCAGCGCCTTCAGGCCCTCCCACGCCGGCTCCCAGCCGCCGGTGAGGTAGGTGGCGGCGAAGAGCGGCCCCCAGGTCCACGCCGGGGCCCCGAGGAGGTCCAGGGGCAGGCCGGCCAGGAACAGGACGAGGGCGGCCAGGGCCCAGCGGGCCTCCGGCAGTGCCAGGACGCGGGTGCGCCGCCGGGCGGCCGCGGTGCCCCCGGGGGCGGGTGCGGGCTTGGTCAGGGTGGTGGCCATGACAGAGGGAGTCCTTCACGGGGAGGGGACGACGCCTCACACCGTACAGGAACACTTGAACATCCATTCATACATCGACTTCCGTAGGATGCTCCTCATGGGCCACGGAGTGAACGCACCGGACAGCAGTACGACACCGCGCACCCGTCTGACCCCGGAGAACGCGCAGCAGGTCGCCACCACGCTCCAGGCGCTGTCCACGCCGTCGAGGCTCCTGATCCTGGCCCGCCTCCGCGAGGGCCCCTGCGCGGCGACCGAACTGGCCACGACCGTCGGCATGGAGCAGTCCGCCTGCTCCCACCAGCTGCGCCTGCTCCGCAACCTCGGCCTCGTCACCGGTACCCGCGAGGGCCGCTCCGTCGTCTACGCGCTCCACGACGACCACGTCGCCGGCCTCCTCGACCAGGCCCTCTATCACGTGGAACATCTCCGCCTCGGCATGACCGACACGACCCCCGGGACGCGGTGAGCCGCACCGCCGGGCCCTCAGGTCCGGCGGTGCGGTCGGTCCCGCTGCGCTGGTCCGCCCAGTCGGCAGTCTGCCGAGCGGTCAGATGCGGCCCTCGTCCGTGCGGCCGCGACGCTGGGAGAGTTCGTCGGTCGCGTCGGCCTCTTCGGTCTCGATGTCGATCCGTTCCTTGCGGACCTGGCCGGTGACCGTCTCCTCCTCCGTGACCTCGTCCGTGTGCAGGCTGACCCGTTCGACGGGGACGGCCCGGGTCTCGACGACGGGGCGCTCCTCGTGCAGGGTGACCTCGTGCTCGGCCTCGGAGATCTCGGGGCCGGACAGGGCCTCGCCGCGGTTCGCCTCGGTGATGGGCTCACGCTCCACGCGGACTTCCTCGTGCCTGACCGGCACGGTCTGCTGGACGTCCTCGGTGACTACGTACTTGCGCAGCCTGACGCGGCCGGTCTCCACCTGTTCGGTGCCAACGTGCATCTGCTCCTCGGAGCGCGTCATGGCGTCGTCGCCCGTACGGGCCATGCCCTCGCCGCGCGCGCCACCCATGTCCCGGGCGCGGTCACCCTCGCCGAGCCCCGCGGCGCCCGCCGCGCCCGCGGTACCGGCGGTGCCGTGCGCCCAACCGCCCTCGCCCGGCTGGTTCGCCCGCTGCCAGGCCTCGTCCCAGGCGATGCCGTAGTACTCGTACAGCCGACGCTCCTCCTGGTTGGACAGATGGCCGCCGCCGTCCACGTCGACGTGGGGGGCGTCCTTGATCCGGTCCTTCGGATACGGGACCTCCAGGTGGTCGTCGACCATGGACGCGTCCTTGATGGGCACGAACGACTCGCTGGTGCCGAACAGCCCGGTCTTGACGGTGACCCATTCCGGACGGCCTGTGACGTCGTCCACGTAGACGTGCTTGGCCTCGCCGATCTTCTTGCCCTGGGCGTCGTAGACCGGATGGTCCACCACCGCGGGGATCTGTTCCTGGGCGATCATGATGGCCCTCCATATTCTGTCGCGGTACTTGCGCGACTTACCGCCTCCCAGCGAGGAAAACGCGTGGATACCGGGGTGATTGTTTTGATTGTTGACCGGTTGAGCGCTCAACTCCGGCGGAGAACCTCGCAGGTCACCCTCGTAGCCCCCGAAGCGGATCGGCCTGGTTCATACACCACCGGAATCGACGGACACCAGGAGACGGAAAAGAGGGGCAAGGCAGATCTCAACCGTCGTCGAAAGATCAGTGAGACTCGGTGAAATGCCGTGCAAGGCTTATCGGTTGACGTGCCGTCGGCTCCGTGATGAGGAATCCATTCGCCACGGACGAAGCTGTCGCCGACGCCGAGCGCGGAGCGTTCAGCGCAGTCGGCGCGCGCGCAGCACGAGGTCGTCGGTGTGGTGCGCGCCGGCCCCGCCGTCGGGTGCCACGCGGGGCCGCTGCTCGTCCACCTCCACCACCCAGTCGTCGCCGAGGAGGGCCGTGACCATCGACGGCCAGACGTAGTCGGCGGGGTCGAAGCCGCTGTCGTGCGCCTGCTGGGTGTCCATCCCCGCGTGGTGGACGAGCAGCAGCACACCTCCGGGCGCGACGGCCGCGAGCAGCGCCCGCTCGGCCGCCGCGTCGGGGGTGCGCAGCAGCGCCGGGTACTGGGCGGAGACCAGGTCGAAGGAGGCCGGCGGGAGCGCCGCCTCCGTCAGGGTGGCGTGAACCCAGCGCACGTCGACGCCGGCGTCCCTCGCGTGTCCGGCCGCCCGCTCCAGGGCCACGCCCGACACTTCGAGAGCCGTCACGTCCCAGCCGCCGCGCGCCAGCCAGACGGCGTCCGCGCCCTCGCCGCAGCCGACGTCGAGCACCCGACCGGGGGTGAGCCCGGCGACCTCGGCGACGAGCGCGCCGTTGGGCTCCCCGCTCCAGAGCTGTCCGCGCTCGGCGTACCGGTCGTCCCACTCCGCCCGCACGGCGGGGTCTCCGAGGTAGCCGTCGGTGGGATGTCCGGGGTGGCCGGCAGTGGGATCTCCGGCCTTGGGCGAGGAGGTTTCGGAGGCGGGCGGTCCCGCTGCGATGTCGTCTGTCACGGGCCCACCGTCACCCACGGCGGCCCGCTCACGCCACCGCTGTTGCCGGTCCGGCAAAGCCGGCGCCCGGACCGTGACGGCGTCGGGCGTCGGGCATCAGCTGTCAGGGCCCCGGGCTTCGACGAGGAGCAGAGCGACGTCGTCCGGGTCGTCGGGCCTGCGCATGGCGTCGACAAGCCGGGCGCAGGTGGCGTCCAGGTGCGGGGTGGCCTTGCCGAGGGTTCCGAGGAGGAGGGCGAGGCGTTCGTCGATGGGGTCCCCGCGGGTCTCGACGAGTCCGTCGGTGTACAGGAGGAGCTGGTCGCCGGGGTCCAAGGGGACCGTGGTGGTGGAGAAGGCGACGCCGCCGACGCCCAGCGGGGCTCCGGTGGGCAGGTGGAGCAGTTCGGGCGGATGTCCGGGGCGGGTGAGGACCGGCGGGAGGTGTCCGGCGTTGGCGATGCGGCACTGCCCGGTGGCGGGGTCGTAGGTGGCGTAGAGGCAGGTGGCGATGTAGTGCTCCAGGCCGTGGGTGAGCCGGTCGAGGTGGTGAAGGATCTCCTCGGGCGGCAGGTCGAGGGCGGCGTAGGCGCGGGCGGCGGTGCAGAGCTGGCCCATGGCGGCGGCCGCGTCGATGCCGTTGCCCATGACGTCGCCGATGACGAGGGCGGTCCTGTCGTCGGCCAGGGGGATGACGTCGTACCAGTCCCCGCCGACCTCGTTGGCCGCCTGGGCCGGCTGGTAGAGCGAGGCGATCCTCAGGCCGGGTCGCTGGGGCGTGGCGGGCGGCAGGAGGCTGCGCTGGAGGGTCTCGGCGGCGGTGCGCACGTTCTGGTGCCAGCGGGCGTTGTCGATGGCGACGGCGGCCCGTGCGGCGAGTTCTCGGGCGAGGAGGACGTCGTCCGCGTCGAAGGGGTGGGGGTTGCGAATGCGCAGGAGGTCGAAGGCGCCGAGGATCTCGTCCCGGGCGATCAGCGGAACCGCGAGGTAGGAGTGGGCGCCGGCGCGGGCGAGGGTGTCGGCGGCCTTCGCGTCACGGGCGATGCGCCGCAGGTCCTGCGCGTCGCAGTGGGCCACGAGGACGGGCTGTCCGGTGCGTACGCACTGGGTGATCAGCCGGTCCGGGCCGTACGCGGCGACCTCGCCGACCGGGTCGGCCGCGGCGGTGATGTCGGTGGGGAAGGCGGAGGCGACGGCGAGCGCCCGGAACACCTCCGGGCCGTTCGGGTCCCGGGTGGAGGTGCGCCAGGACAGCACGTCGTTCAGGACGTCGACCGCGGTCAGGTCGGCGAGGTCCGGGACCGCCACCTCGGCCAGCTCCCGGGCGGTCTGCTCGACCCCGAGGGTCGTGCCGATCCGGGCGGAGGCGTCCGCGATCAGGGCGAGCCGTCGCCGGGCCCGCTCGGCCTCGGAGGCGGCCAGGTGACGTTCGGTGACGTCGACGACCGAGGAGGCCACGCCGATCACCCGGCCCCCGGGCCCGTGGATCCGGTAGTACGACACCGACCAGGCGTGGTCGTGGTCGGGGTCGGCGCGGGTGCGGCCCAGGATGTACTGGTCGACGAGCGGCGTGCCCGTCGTCAGGACGTGGCGCAGCGCCCACTCGACCGTCTCCACCCCGTCGTAGGGGTGGATGTCCCGGGGCCGGCGGCCGATGTGCTCGGCGGCCGGCACGCCGTTGATCCTCTCCAGGGCGGGGTTGACCAGCCGGTAGCGCAGATCCGTGTCCAGGAGCGCGAAGCCCACCGGCGCCTGGGACACCAGCTGCTCGGACAGCGCGAGGCGGCTCTCCACCTCGTGCAGCGTCGCCTGGTCGACCGCCATCCCCAGCGCGTACACGTCGCCCAGGTCGTCCAGCAGCCGCACGTTGCGGAACTCCACCTGCCGCGTCACGCCGTCCCGGTGCCGAACGGGGAACACTCCGGCCCAGCTCTGTCCGGTGGCCATCACCCCGGCGAAGAGCTCCGCCGCGAGCTGGCGGTGCTCCTCGCTGAGCAGCAGCCGCGCCGCGTACTGGCCCAGCGCCTCCGCGGCGGTGTACCCGAAGGTGACGGTGGCCTGCGGGCTCCAGAACACGATGCGCCCGCTCGCGTCCACCACGACCGCCGCGACGTTCAGGAAGTCCAGGAGGCTCCCCGCGCCCTGCCGGCCCGCACCGGCAAGGCCCTCGGCGGTCCCGGCACCGTCGGCGGCCGTGCCCGTCCCGAAGGGCTCGGCGCCGTCGGCTTCCGGCGGTGCGTCCTGGGCCATCCCCTGCTCCCTCCACCCCCGGACCCGGCGGTGCGCGGAACGCCGCCGGCTGAACGTTTCCCTCCATGCTGCGCCCTCGACGGGGCCGTGGGCATCCCGGAGGACGGCGACTCCGGTGTCACGCCCCACCGGCGGCGGCCGGACGCGCGGCCTGGTGCGGGCCCGGCCGGGTCACCCTGCCGGGCGTCCCTCCTGGCGGCGGTGCTCGCTGGGGGGCCGGGGCTCCGTGCGCGGGGCGGGCAGGCGTACCCGGGGACGCGGGGACGGCGCGGTGCGCGGGTCGACGAGGTCGAGCAGGCTGCGCAGGGCGGTCCGTGCCTGCGGGGCGTCCAGCCGGGCGTCGAGGTACCCGAGCGCACGGCGTGCCCGGTGGCGGGCGCGGCCCGTGTGTCCGGCGCGGTGGTCGGCGACGGCGAGGGCGTAGTGGGCGAGGGCGGCGGCCCAGCTGTCGTGGCCCCCGGCCCGCTGGGCGAGGGCCCGGCGTGCGGTGCGGGCGGCCAGGGCGGGAGCGGTGTGGGTCCGTACGACGGCCAGGGCGGCGAGGCTGACCATGGGGCCGGGGCCGCCGGGGGCGTCCTCGGGGATGGTGCCGGCGGCCTGCCGGTAGTGTTCGGCGGCCGTGGCGAGGTCGTGCCGCCGCCAGGCGAGTGTGCCGTGGGCGTGGGCGATGCGGCCGACGAGGGCGTCGTCGCCGGCGAGGACGGCGGCGGGCCAGGCGCGGTCCAGGAGGCGGTGGGCCGTGGCCGGGTCCTGGCCCGCGGCGAGCCACGCGGCCAGCCACTGGCCCCGGGCGGTCAGGGGGCTGCCCGCGGGCAGGAGGGGCAGCAGGGTGAGGAGATGACGGGCGCCCTCCTCGCCGCGGTTGCGGGTCGCCCACCAGAACCACAGGTGGAGCAGCGTCTCCAGGGCGATCTCCGCGTGGTCGCGGGGGCGGGCGGCCCGGCGTACGAGGTCGGTCAGGTCGTCGTACGCGTCGTGGACGAGCTGGACGGCCTGCTGCTGCAGTCCGGTGTTCCACAGCGTCTCGGCGACGGCGGCCACGCTCCGGCAGTGGCGGGCGTGCCGCGCCCGCGCCGCGGGCGGTTCACCGGCCGCTTCGAGGCGTTCGGCGCCGAAGTCGCGGGCGGCACGGGCCATCCGGTAGCGCGGCTCACGTACCTCGCCGGGTTCGCCCCGCCGGACGAGCACGCCGATCGCGGTCAGCTCGGCGAGCGCGGCGGGAACGTCCGCGGCGGCGAGGTCGGTGCCCTCGCAGACGAAGGCGGCGGCCTGCTCGGTGAAGGTGTCCGCGAACACGCTGAGGCGCCGCCAGACCTTGCGTACGGCCGGCTCGCAGAGGGAGTGCACGGCGCCCATCGACGCCCTGACCGACCGGTGCCGTCTGATGGCCGCACCGGGTCCCGGGCCCGTCAGCCAGCACTGCCCGCTCTCCAGGCGGGCGACGAGCCGGCTCATGGTGGTGCCCTCCAGCTGCGCGGCGGCGAGTTCGAGCGCGAGGGGCACGCCCTCGACCAGCGCGCACACCCGGTCGACCGCCGACCGGTCGAGTGCCGCCCGGTCGGCCGCCTCCCGGTCGAGTGCCTCTGCGTCGGCTGCCTCTCGGCCGGCCGCCGTGGCCGGAGCCCGTCGGGCGGTCAGTGCGTGGAAGAGTTCCGCCGCCGGTGACAGCCCGTCGGGTGAGGTGTCGGTCGCCAGGGGGGCCAGCCGCAGCACGTGCTCATGACCGAGCCCGAGCGGGCGGCGCGCCGTGATCAGGATCCGCAGGGTCGGCAGGCTCGTCAGCAGGGACTGCGCCAGCCGGGTGCAGTCGGCGTGCACGGGGTCCATGTCGTCGAGGAGGAGAAGCAGCTCTCCGTCGGGCAGGGACCTCACGGCGGCGGCGAGGTCCGGGGTCCCGGAGCGGCCGTTCTCGCCTGTCGCGGCGTCCAGGGCCCGGGCGATCCGCGCCGCCAGGGCCCAGGGGCCGGCGGGGACGCCGTCGTGCCAGCGGACACGGACCATGGCCTGCCACGGACTGTCCTGCGGGCAGGCCACGGCCGCCAGGGCGAGCCGGCTCTTGCCGACCCCGGCCGCGCCCGTCACGGTGACGAGCCGGTGCGTGGCCAGCGCGGCTCTGAGGGCGGCGAGTTCGGCGTCCCGTCCGACAAGCCCGGGGTGTCCGCGGGGACGGTCCGTGAGCCGGACACCGTCTCCTTGGCCTGCTGCCCGCACGTTTGTCGCTCCCATCGGTCGGATCACCTTCTCGGCCGCGACGCCACGAGCCCGGCCCGGCAGGCACCGCTTCCGGAAACCCGCAGGTCCTGGTTGCAGAACCGTCACTGCACCGACGTCACCGCACCTCAACGTCCCCAGAGGGCCCGAGGTAGCGCCGACACCCCGTACATCACCCGTCACGGTGACGGGGGGAGCCCTGTGCGATGTCGGCGAGACTGCGGTTGAGCGCGCTGTCCGGGCGGGCGGTGAGCTCCTCCCAGGTGCCCTCCTCGACAATGCGTCCGGTTTCGAGGACGGCGATGCGGTCGGCCCGGCGGATGGTGGCGCGGCGGTGGGCGATGACGACGGTCGTCCGGCCCTCCTGGCGGAGCGCGGTGGCGAGTTGGGCGTCGCCCGCGTTGTCCAGGTGGGCGGTGGACTCGTCCAGGATCAGGACCCTCGGCTGTGCCAGGAGGGCGCGGGCGAGGGCGATGCGGGCCCGCTGGCCTCCGGAGAGGGTGGCGCCGCGCTCCCCGACCAGGGTGCTCAGCGGAGCGATCCGGTCGACCCCGCACGCGCGGGCCGTCCCGGCGAGGAGGCCGTCGTCGGCCTCGGGGGCCGCGAGCCGCAGGTTCTCGGCGAGGGTGCCGTGGAAGAGGGGCGTCTCCTGGCCCACCAGGGCGACGGCACGCCGGAGCTCGGCATCGTCGAGCTCGCGCAGGTCGAAGGGGGTCCCGTCGGCGGGTACGAGCTGGATCTCACCGTCGGACGGGTCCCAGAACCGGGCCAGGAGGTGGGCGCAGGTGGACTTGCCCGCGCCCGAGGCACCGACCAGGGCGAGCGTCTGCCCCGCGCGGACGGTCAGGTCGACGCCGTCGAGGACGGGACCGCCGCCGTAGTCGAACCTCACCTGGCGCAGCCGGACGCCCAGCGGGCCCGGGGGAAGCGTGCGGGGCGCGGCGGGCGGCGGGGCGAGCGCGGGGGCCTTGACGGCCGCGCCGACGCGCGAGGCGGCGGCGCGCAGGGACACGGCCTGGCTCAGGGACCGGGCCGACTCCGCGACGGGGCCGAGAACGGCCAGGGAGAGCGCCATCGCCGCCGGGGCCCACGCGCCGTGCAGCCGCCCGGAGGCCACGGACTGTGCCGCCACCGCCACCACACCGAGAACCGCCACCACGATGAGCAGATCGCGGGCCGCGGCGGCGCCGGCCTCCCACGTGGCCTCGGCCCGCTGGGCGTCGCCCACCTGCCGTCCGCGCTCCGCGAGCCGGCGCCTGCGTCCGTCGAGGGTGCCGAAGGCGAGCAGTTCCCGCAGTCCGTCGACGGTCTCCACCGTGTCGGCGGACAGGGTGGCGCCGGCCGCCCGCGTGCGGGCGCCGCGTACGGCACGTCCGCGCGCGTCGGCGAAGGGAGCCGCGGTGAGCAGGGCCGCGACCGGCAGCACGGCCAGGAGCAGCCACGGTTCGACGGTGGCGAGGATCGCCGCACCGCCGGTGAAGACCGTGCCCGCCGCGAGGAGCTGGGCGGTGGTGTGGGCGTAGAAGAACTCCAGTGCCTCCACGTCGGCCATGGCGGTGGCGGCGAGGTCCCCACTGCGCCGGCCGGCGACGCGGGCGGGCGCGCTGCGGGCGAGACCGTCGAAGACGCGTACGCGCAGCGCGGCGAGAACCCGGTAGGCCAGGTCGTGCGAGAGGTCCATCTCGCGCCAGGTCGTCAGGGCCCTTACGAGGACCAGCGCGACGAGCGCGATGACGGTTCCGGACGACGGGGCCCGCCCATCGATGACGGCTGATCCCACGGTCTGGGCGGCCAGTGTGACGAGCGTGACGAGGGAGCCCTGTTCGAGGAGAGCGGCGGCGCAGGTGCGGGCCGTCATGGCGCGGTGCCCCGCGAGGGCGGGGAGCAGGGCGCGCAGGGCGCCTCGCTCGGGCACGCCCGGGTCGGTGGGGGTGTGCTTCGTGGCGGGAGTGCTGGTCGTGGCAGGAGCGCCGGGCGTGGTGCCGGTCGTGGCAGGAGTGCCGGGCGTGGTGGAGGTCGTGGCAGGAGCGCCGGGCGCGGTGGAGGTCGTGGCAGGAGCGCCGGGCGCGGTGGAGGTCGTGGCAGGAGCGCCGGGCGCGGTGGAGGTCGTGGCAGGAGTGCCGGGCGTGGTGGAGGTCGTGGCGGCGGTGGGGGTCGTGGCGGCGGGGTCGACGGCGTTGCTCATGCGGCGAGTTCTCCTCGGTGGGTGCGGCCGGCCTCGACGAGTCGCGCGTAGACGCCGCCGGCCTCGGCCAGGCCGGCGTGGTCGCCGATGGCGTCCACGCGTCCCCCGTCGAGGACGACGATGTGGTCGGCGTGCCGGACGGCGGCCAGCCGATGGGCGATCACCAGGACGGTGCGGTCGCCCGCGGCCTTCAGCAGTTCGCGGACGATGTCGGCCTCGCGGCGTTCGTCGACCGAGCTCGTCGCCTCGTCGAGGACGAGCACCGGGGCGTCCGCGAGAAGGGCCCGGGCGAGAGCGAGCCGCTGCCGCTGCCCGCCGGACAGGGTGGCGCCGCGTTCGCCGAGGACGGTGCCGTACCCGTCGGGGAGAGCGGTGATCTCGTCGTGGATGCCCGCGATGCGCGCCGCCGCCGTCAGGTCGTCCTCCGTGGCGTCCGGCCGGGCCATGCGCAGGTTGTCCGCGATCGTGGCGTGGAAGAGGTACGTGTCCTGCGACACCACGGCGACCCCCTGCCGCAGCGCGTCGAGGGAGTACTCGGTGGTCCGGCGCCCGTCGAGGGTGATCCGGCCCTCCCGCGGGTCGTGGTGGCGCAGGAGCAGGGCGAGGAGGGTGGACTTGCCGGCGCCGGACGGGCCGACGATCGCGGTGGTACGTCCTGCCGGTGCGGTGAAGGAGACGCCGCGGAGCGCGGGCTCGGGTGCGCCGTCGTAGGTGAACCGGACGTCCTCGAAGCGGAGTTCCGGAGGCGTCGGCCAGTGCGCCCGCGCCGTTCCGGTGTCCCGGACGGACGGTTCGGCGGTGCGCAGCGCGGCGATCCCGTCCGCGGCCGACACACCCAGGTATCCGGCGTGCCACTCGCGTGCGAGGTCGCGGACCGGCCGGAAGCATTCGGAGGCGAGGAGCAGCACCAGGTAGGTGCCGGTCGCGGTGGTGGAGCCGCTGACGGCCGACCAGCAGGCGAGGAGCGCGGCGGCGGCGACGCCGCCCTGGACGGCGAGGTCGGTGATGCCGGTGTCGACGAGGGAGACGCGGAGTTTGGCGACGGTCGCCCGGTGCAGCGCCGCCGAGCGCTTCTCCAGGCGTTGCCGGGTGCGGCCGACCGCGCCGGCGGCACGCAGGGCGGGCATGCCCTGCAGGGCTTCCAGGTAGTCGGCGCCCAGCCCCTCGTACGTGTCCCAGTGTTCCTTGCCGCGGGCGGCGAGGAGACGGTCCCAGGCGCGGGGGCCGAACAGGGCGAGCAGCAGGGCGGGGGCGAGGCCGAGCAGCGCCGCCGGTTCCACCGCGGCGAGGGCGGCGAGCACCAGGGGCGGCACGGTGAGGGTGATCAGGAGCTGGGGCAGGTAGCGGGAGACGTAGGCGTCGACGCCTTCCACGCCGTCGACGAGGGTGGTGCGGACGGCTCCGGCGCGTGCGGTGGTCAGGTGGGCGGGGCCCAGGCGGCCCAGGTGGGCGAGGAGTTCGTCCCGCAGCGCCACCCTGACCTCGGCCCCGGCACGGGTGGCGGTACGGCGCTGCCAGGTGCCGAGTGCGGCCCGGGCGGCGACGACGGCGAGCACCGCGGTCAGCAGCCACGGGAGCTGTCCCGTGTGGCCCCGGGCGAGGCCGGCGAGCGCGACGGCGAGCAGGACGGCCTGCCCGAGGTGGGTGAGGGTGACGGCCCCTTGCAGCAGGGTGGCGGTGAGCAGCGGGCGCCGTGCGCTTCGGGCGGCGCGGCGCAGCTCGGGGTGGACGGTCATGTGGTGTTCTCCTCGTCGGCGTGGAGGGTGCCGAGGGCCAGTCCGTGGACGATCCAGTCCTGGCCGGGTGGGGCGCCGAGCGCGGCGCCCAGGTCCGCCTGCTGCCAGGAGCCGACGGGCCGGGCGGCGAGCCCGTGGCGCCGGGCGGTGACATGGGCGAGATGGACGGCGAAGCCGGCCCGCAGGTGGGTGCGGCGGATGTGGGGCGCGTCGGCGTCCGCGGGGCAGCCGCTGGCGAGCAGGACGGCGCCCGCGTCCGCGATCCACGCCTGGCCCGCCGCCCAGGCGGCGAGTGCCGGGCGGGCCTCGCCCGCGCCGCGCCGGCGCAGTGTCGCGCCGTCGGATGCCGGTTCGACGAGGCCGGGCCGCGGGAGGCCGACGGCGGCGCACCACCGCAGGTCGCCGCCGCCCGCGCGGGCGGCGGTGGTGAGGACGGCCCGCAGCGTCTCCGGGGACGGGGTGCCCGGCAGCGGCGGAGGGGCGCTGCGGCGGGCCAGCAGCTCCTCGGAGGTGGGGGCGCTCTCCGACGGCCGGCCGCGCAGGAGGCCGTCGCGCGGGCGCGCAGGGCCGGGCGGGGGGACGCGTACGGCGGCGAGGGCGGTCCCCGCACGTCCGTCGAGCCGGACCTCGGGCTCCCCCGTGTCCAGCGCCCGGGCGGCGAGGAACAGCGCCGCGGCGGCGTGCCCGGTGTCGAGGAGCAGCAGCGGCCAGGCGCGGTGTCCGTAGTGGGAGACCGTACGCCGGGCGGTGACGGAGAGTTCGACGATCACGCCCGGCGGCGTGCGGTCGGGCTGCTCGCCGAGGCGGTGGACCCGGTGACGCAGGGGGTCGTAGCCGTAGCGGCCCGGCGGCAGGGAGCAGCCCGCGCCCACGACGAGCGCGGTGTCCACCGGGTGCAGCGCACCCGCGGAGGCCGCGGGCCGCAGCCGTCCCGAGTCGTCCGACGCCGCCAGGGAGAGGTGCAGCAGGGCCCGCAGGTCGAGCTCCGCCGGGCCGGCTTCCGGGATCGGGCGCGGCGGCCCCGGCCAGGGACGGACGGCCGGGCCGGCGGGCGTGTCGGGACCGGGGCGCAGCGGAGAGCGGGCGCGGGCGAGAGCGGCGGGGAGGTCCACGGGGTGGCTCTCCGGATGCCACGTCCCGTCCGACGGAGGGTCCCCGTCGGGGAGTTGCGGGTCCGTCAGGCAGTCCCCGTCGAGCTGTGCGGGTCCTTCAGGCACCCCCGTCGAGCCCCGCGGGTCCGTCAGCCGGTCCCCATCGGGTTGTTCCATGGGGGTCCTCACATGTGCGGCGGAGGCGCCAGGGTGAAGTCCTCGGGTGCCTCCGGCGCGGTCGTACGCCAGCCTCGCCGGACGGCTGTCTCGGCGAGCCGCGGGCAGCCGAAGTAGCCGAAGGCGGCCGGGGCGTTGGGGAGGAGGCCGGAGACGAGGACCCGGGCCACCCGCAGGGACGTTTCCGCCACGTCCTCGGTGGTCAGGTCGAACGTCATCACGCGGTGTCCGCCGGCGTGCAGCGCGCGCTCGAGGCGTTCGCGGCTGCCGGGTTCGACCGCGTCGACGGACACGGTCCCGTGGGCGGGTTCGGTGAACCGCACGGCCTCGGCCGCCATCCGTTCGTCCAGCCACACCTGCACGTGCGCGCCCAGGTCCCGCACGTGCTCGAACCGCTCACCGCACGCGTCGAGATACCGGCCGTCGGCGCGGTGCTCCAGGTAGAGCCCGCGGGCGAGCAGCCCGGCCTCGACGGCCTGGAAGACCCAGCCGTCGGGGTCTGTCAGACCCTGGGTGAAGACCCAGGTGTGGACGGCTTCGAGAACGGCCTTGCGGGCGGCCTCCGCCGGGTCGTACTTGCAGGCGAACCCCGCCGCGTACAGGCCGAGCTTCGGGTCGTGGACGAGCGCGGCCATGCAGGGCGCGAACTCCGAGGGCATTTCGACGAGATGGACGTCGAGTGCGCATCCGGCCAGGTCGTCCATGAGGCCGGGCACGCTGGCCGGGTCGATGCCGCGGGTGGGCCCGTCGAGGTGCCACCACAGCTCCAGGGCGTCGCGCTCGACGATCTCGAGGAGGCCGCGTTCGACGGCGTCGTCGAGCCCCTGGCCGGTCGCTATGCCCGCGTAGTTGAGGTGGTGCGTACGGGGCAGGGCGCGCAGATCGCCCTGGCGCCAGTTGAGGTGGGTGAGGGCGACGGGTGCCCAGACCTCGGCGGTGCGTCCGTCGGGCAGTCGCTCGGTGCCCCGCGTCCACAGGGACGGGGTGTCGGCGGTGAGTCGCCGGTAGGGGAACTTCTCCCGGTCGTACTGCCACGGCGCGTAGGCGGGCAGGTCGTCGGGGCCGTACAGCCGGAGGCCCTTCTCGGCCAGTTCGGCGGCGGTGGCGCGGAGGGGAGCCCCGGGATGGCCGGGCGGCGGAACGCGGTTGCCGCAGTACCGTTCGATCCCCTCCGCTATCGCGGCGACGCGGGCCTGTTCGGGGTCGCCGAAGGTGGTGCCGAGGGAGACCCGGTCGGCGGGCCACAGGCCGAGTCTGCGGGCGTCGGATATCTCGGCCGTGAGCGCGGTGTAGCGGGGTGGGGCGCCGGCGGGGTGTTCCACGGGCTTGACCTTGCGGACGATGCCGCAGACGGGGTCGACGAGTACTTCCAGCGGCAGCGCCGTCATCGCAGGATCTCCTTGGCGGGATCGGTGGAGGTGGGACGGGACGGGAGGACGCGCAGGCTCAGCGCCACGCTCTTCGGGTCGACTTCCCGCCGGGAGGCGAGGAGCCGTTCGGCCGTGACCGGGTCGGCCCCGGTGTGGGGGTTCCGGGCGTGGGCCGGGAAATGGTGCCCGGCGATCTCGAGCCGCAGCCGCGTTCCGGCCCGGAGCCGGCGCGCGAGCCGGCCGAGTTCGACGGTGAACTCCGCGGGGCGGCCCGCCGGTTCCTCGCGCCGCAGGACGCCGAAGGCGAGCCGCTCGGCGGTCCCTTCCGGTGTGAGGGCGACGAGGCGGGCGGCCCAGTCGGCGTACGGGGTGTCCGCGGCGGCCCGCAGCCGTAGCCGGACGGGCCCGACGGCGTCGAGCGGCCGGGGCAGCGGCGGTGTGGCGAGGAGGCAACGGTCGGGTACTTCCCCGGTGGGCACGGTGAGGCCGTCGGAGCGGACCGGGCGGTCGGGGTCGGCGGTGAAGACGGCACCCCGCAGCAGCCGCAGCCGCTGGGTGCGCGGTTCGCCGTCGGCACCGGCGGGCAGCCACCGGTCGGCGCCGCCGAGCGCCACCGCGCCGTGGCGGCCGGGAGCGAGGTCGCCGTTCAGCGCGCGGCGGGCCCACCGCACGTACAGCTCACCGAGGTTGAGGCGGTGGGCGGGACCGGCGTCGGGGCCTGGCGCGGCGACGAGTCCGTGGCCCCAGGGACCGAGGAGCAGACGGGCCGAGGGCCCGCCCCAGGTGCGCCAGAGGGCGACGGTGTCCTCGGTGAAGTGGTCGTGGTGGCCGCCGACGGCCAGCAGGGGGACGTCGGCGCGGGAGGCGCCCGAGGTGAGCCGGCCGCGCTCACGCGGCCCCCAGAGCGCCGCCCAGGAAGGGAGGCTCCGGCCCAGCCGCTCCGGAAGGCCGGTGAGGGGCAGATGGGCGAGCAGACCGGGGTCCATGGCGAGGGCCTTGTCCAGGGCGCTCACGTCGGAGTCCCGCCGGTCGCCGTGGGCGGCCCACCACCCGGCTCGGGCCGACAGCCGTTCCACGCCGGAGGGTTCGCGTGCCGTCTCGGCGGCGCCGAGTGCGGGCACGGCGGCGATGACGGCGTCCGGCCGGGCCTCTCCGGGCGCTTCGAGAGCGAGGACGAGGGCGCAGTGGGCGGCGTAGGAGGCGCCGACGGCGACGTACCGGCCGTCGCTCCACGGCTGCCGCCTGATCCATCGGGCGGTCACCGCTCCGTCGGCGGTCTCGTTCTCGTACGGGCGCCACTCCCCCGGCGAGGCGAATCGACCCCGCACGTCCTGGACGACGGCGGCGAACCCCCGGCGTGCCCAGCCGTGCGCCTCGGCCCGGTGCCGGGCGCGGTCGTACGGGGTGCGGATGAGGACGGCGGGGAAGGGTCCGGCGCCGTCGGGGAGTCGTACGTCCGCGACGAGACCGTCGACAGCCACGCGGAAGGACGTCATCCGTCCTTCTTCGGCGTCGGCTCGGCCGGGGTCGGGACGGCCCGGGTCCGCTCGGCCGGGGTCAGGACGGCGCGGGTCCGCTCGGACGGAGTCCGGTCAGCCGGCATCGGGACGGCCCGGGTCCGCTCAGCCGGCGTCGGCTCGGCCGGGGTCCGCTCGGCCGGGGTCGGGACGGCAAGGGACCGCTCGGACGGAATCCGTGCCTCCGGCACCGGCGTGACGGGCGCCCTCGTCACCGGCTTCCGCGCGCCCGGCACCGGTGCGAGCGGTGTCGGTGCCACGTCGGGGACCGGCAGGACGGGGTGTTCGGTGACGGTCAGCGTGCGCAGGTCCACCTGGCGGAGCCGGCGCCGGGCCGGGAAGCCGGCGGTCCGGGGGGCGTCGGTGGCCCACCGGCTGAGGTCGTCGGCGAGCAGGGCGGCGAGCAGCGCGGCAGCGGGGACGCCGAGCCGGACCGGCGCTCCGGTCGTACGGGGCCCGCTCCAGTAGGCGGCGAGCTCGCGGTGGGCAGGGGTGGCGGCGAGCCTGCGGGCCCGGACGTGGGCCGCGGTGACGTCTCCCGGCCCGGCCGCGAGGGGCTCGACGTACGCCTGCCAGCCCTCGCGGTGGCAGCGCAGCCAGGCGACCCCGTGCCCGGGCAGCCGGTCGGCGGCGTCCCACAGGCCGTCGGGTACGGGTCCGTCGAGGCACCACACGACGGCGGCGGGGTCCCCGTCGAGGAGGTCCTCGATCGCCGCCGGCGAACCGTCCGGCACGGGCGCGGCAGGGGTCGTGCGGGGCTCGGCGCCCAGTGCGGACAGGTGCGCGGCCAGCGGACGGGTGAGTGCCGGGTCGCCGAGGAGCCGGACGGCACGGCGGGCGGCGGGCCACTGAGGGTGCTGCGGCTCATCCGCCAGGTATCCGGCCTGCTCGAAGGCCCGTACGAGGCGGTTCAGTTCCTCGTCCGCGACGGCCGCTTCGGCGCCGGAGAGCGGGGACGGCTCATGGGCGCCGGAGAGCAGGGAGAGCAGGGGGCCCTCGTCCACGTCGGGAGTCCTGACGCTGAGGAACTCTCCTTCGGCGGTACGGACGGCGAGGCCCCGCCCGGGCACGGCGACGACTTCGACTCCGGGGACGAGCCGGTTGCGGGACACGACGTTCCTCCTGACGAAAGGGCTTGGGATGGGCGTGGGCCAGGTCGTGCAGCACCATCACCACGGTCAGCCCGCGCTCCTCGCGCAGGCGCACCACCGTCCGCAGCACGTCGAGCTGGTGGTGCA